>NZ_JBSNCR010000005.1:0-222385 GCF_053764385.1 Flavobacterium pedocola
GTACCCTGAGTTGTAATTGGGAATGCCGTTGCAGTAGTTCCGGTTACCGTTCCCGCACAGTTATCAGTAGTGGTTGGTGCCATTGGTGTAACCGAACATTGTCCTGTTACATCAGAAAGTGTTGGTACTACAGGTGCTGTACTATCGTTGATGATTACGTTTTGTGTAGCCGTACTGGTGTTACCATTACCATCCGTAAAAGTCCACGTTACTACCGTTGTACCCTGAGTTGTGATTGGAAATGCCGTTGCAGTAGTTCCGGTTACCGTTCCCGCACAGTTATCAGTAGTGGTAGGTGCCGATGGTGTAGCCGAACATTGTCCCGTTACATCAGAAAGTGTTGGTACTACAGGTGCTGTACTGTCGTTGATGATTACGTTTTGTGTAGCCGTACTCGTGTTACCGTTACCGTCTGCAAAAGTCCATGTTACTATCGTTGTACCCTGAGTTGTGATTGGGAATGCTGTTGCAGTAGTTCCGGTTACCGTTCCCGCACAGTTATCAGTAGTGGTTGGTGCCGATGGTGTAGCCGAACATTGTCCTGTTACATCAGAAAGTGTTGGAACTACAGGCGCTGTTGTATCCGCAACCGTAATTGTTATAGTTGCACAACTTCCTGACGTTGCACAACCTCCTTCACCGCGAACATAATACGTGGTAGTAGTTCCCGGACTTACCGTTACAGAAGTACCGCTTCCTATACTGCTTCCTCCGCAAGATGTACTGTACCATTGCCATTGGGTAGCGCTATTTAAACTTCCTGCTGTAATGGAAAGCGTTGATGAGCCACTTGCACAAATGGTTGTAGAAGTAGCTGATACAGTAGGGACACTCGCTGAAAAACATTCATGATATTTAGCAACAAATATGTCATTTGCATTTAATGATGTTACATTACCCGTTCCGTTTAAAGGTTCAAAATCAGCAGTATCATTAAAAAATCCGGTAACGTTTAGATCACCATTTGCATTTAAAGCAATCGAATATCCACTGTCGCTCCCGGTACCCCCTCCATTTTTAGCCCATAAATAGTTTCCGTTAGTGTCGTATTTAGCAATAAAAACATCTGAATTTCCAAATGTTGTTAGATTGTCTGTTGCTGCTGATGGATCAAAATCTGCAGATCCTCCTAAAAATCCGGTAATGAATAACTGACTGCTGCTGTCTAATGCAATGGAATTTCCATATTCATTGGAAGCGCCTCCCATATTTTTTGCCCAAAGATAACTACCTGCAGAATCATATTTGGCAATAAAAATATCCTGGCCTCCAAAAGTACTCAAGTTTGCCGTAGCTCCTGATGGATCAAAATCAGCTGTATTCTGAAAATAACCCGTAATAAATACGTCACCATTAGTGTTAACCGCTATACAATTAGCATTATCATTACTCGTACCTCCCATGTTACGGGCCCAAATGTAGTTCCCGTTGGTATCATATTTCGCGATAAAAATATCATTAACACCAAATGAAGTCAGGTTAGCAACTGCTACTGAGGGATCGAAATCGGCGGTAGCGTTAAAGTAACCTGTAATATGAATTTGTCCACTATTGTCCAGTGTTAAATAAGTAGCATAATCGTCATTCATACCCCCTATTTTTTTGGCCCATATATAGTTCCCGTTAGCATCATACTTAGCTATATAAGTATCATACCCACCAGTTGGACTCATGTTAGCTGTAACACCTGAAGGGTCAAAATCAGCTGTTCCGTAAAAAAAGCCGGTAACAAAAACCTGATTACTGTTGTCTACGGCTATAGAAAGGCCATTTTCATTTGATCCTCCACTTATACTCTTAGCCCAAATGTAATTTCCGTTGGTGTCGTATTTAGCAAAAAAAGCATCTACACCTCCAACAGATGTTAGCGAAGCAGTAGCTCCGGAAGGGTCAAAATCAGCTGTTGCCTGAAATGTTCCCACCACATAAACTTGGCCGTTATTATCAATAGTCATCCCTCCGGCTAAATCATCACTGACTCCTCCAATTGCCTTTGCCCAAAGATAATTCCCGTTAGCATCATACTTCGCAATTACAATATCGCGCGAACCTGCTGATGTTAAATTCGCTACAGTTGCTGAAGGGTCAAAGTCAGCTGTTCCTTGTAAAGTTCCCACTATGTAAACATTTCCAAGATTGTCCGTCTTTACGGCCACTCCATGGTCACTAAAAAATTGATTTGGATAACCACCAATATTTAAAGCATTTGAATAAGCCCCTGCCGTACTGTAAGCCGCTACAAAACAGCTTCTGGTGCTGGTTCCTGCTACTAAGTTTGAGGTTGCAGCTGACGGATCAAAATCTGCAGTGAGCTGAAAATATCCTGTAATATGTACATTACCACTACTATCAATAGCCATTGAATTGACATCGTCAGGGCTGTTTCCTCCCACTACTTTCGCCCAAAGGTAATTTCCGTTGTTATCATATTTGGCAATAAAAATATCCTGGCCACCCCCAACCGGGACTAAATTATTAGTTGCAGCCGCAGGGTTAAAATCCGCAGTGGCACTAAAATATCCTGCAACGTGTACCTGACCGGAACTGTTTAAAGCGATTGATCTGGCAATATCTTCACCAACGCTTCCCACTGATTTCGCCCATACATAATTTCCACTTGTATCATACTTAGCGAAGAAAATATCAACACCTCCTACAGAAGTAAGGTTAGCTGCAGCTGCTGCCGGGTTAAAATCGGCAGTCCCCTGAAATTGTCCGGCAATATAAACTTGTCCTGTAGCATCTAAAGCTATTGAATTAGCAATATCCATACTGGTGCCTCCAATAGCTTTGGCCCAAATATAATTACCGTTTGAGTCATATTTAGCAAAAAAACCACCCCAATCTCCTGCCGTTGTTAAATTTGCTGTAGCTCCTGACGGATCAAAATCACCTGTACCTAAAAAACCTCCTGTAATATGCACTTGGCCACTACTGTCTATAGCAAGATCATAAGAATAAACATTACCGGTTCCACCCATAGCTTTCACCCATAAATAGCTCCCGTTGTTATCGTACTTAGCAATAAATGAATTATTTCCGGCACCTCCTCCAACTGGATAGCCTGTACCCGCAGAAGGATCAAAATCAGGAGAACTATTATAATAACCTGTAATAAATATTTCACCAACACTGTTAAGGGCTATAGAAATATAATCTTCTGAATTACCTCCTTCTAATGATTTAGCCCAAAGGTAATTTCCATTATTATCATATTTTGCAATGTAAAAATCTGTATTTACAGTGGAAACAAGATTGGCCGTGGAAGCTGAAGGGTCAAAATCCGTTGTTCCTTCAAAATTTCCAACAACATATAGCTGTCCTGTGGCATCTATGGCAATAGACATTCCGTTCTCATTGTTGCTGATTCCTCCTATTGCTTTTGCCCAAACATAATTTCCGCTTGCATCATACTTAGCAATGAAAAAGTCCTGACTACCTCCTGTTGAAGTTAAATTAGCGGCAGCCGGGGATGGATCAAAATCTGCAGTATTTTTAAAATTCCCGATAACATATCTGTTTCCGGCAGCATCCACTGCAATACTGCGTCCTTCGCTGTTTCCTCCCATCGGCGTACCGACAGCACTAAAAACCCAATCCAACTGAGGATCTGCCTGTGCATATAAATTTGAAGAAGTTAAGCTTAAAATAAACAAAAGAAAAGAGTAGATTTTTCTCATAAATAGTTGTTTTATAATCCATTGCAAAGAAAAACATAAATAAGCAAACAGACAATCACTAAATATGGTGATTTTCAAAAAAGACTTAACCCTCAGTTATAAATTATAAGTTATGAATGAAACAAGGTAATAACAAAGACCAAAACACCCATCAAACCACCCGACCTAAAAGAATTATGAGTTATGAATTATGAATGAAATAAGACAATAACAAAGATCAAAACGCCCATCAAACCACCCCGACCTAAAAACGCGTAGCCGTTAAGAAAAATAAAGCCCAGACCGTTAAGAATTATCCGCTGTTTGATCTCGTTGTGTGCAACGAGAGAGTTCGGAGAATTTAGGGCTTGGCTTTATTTTTTAGGCGGAGCGTTCAAGTCTTGAAACCTTTAGGTTCACGAAATCCTTAGGCAAAATAACACTTGAGTATTTTTTGTTTCTTTTGTATCAAGACAAAGTACAAAGAAAAACATATCCACCACAAAACAATAACCTCCCTTAAAGAACCGTTAAAGTAAAAGAATAAAAAACCAATATTCCGTAACTTTGTATTTTCCAAAAACGTGTTATGCAAAACCTGTATTCCATAGCAATTTCGCCGCCTGACGAGGTAATTACTTCTGTGAAGCACATGAAGGAAGACCTGAACAAGGAGGTAGGCTGGTTCAACAGTAAGAACTCGAAGGCACACATTACCATCAACGAGTTCAAATCGTCTGAACTCCAGCTGGAAAACATCAAAAAACAACTCACCTACATCTGCAATGGTTTTGAGCCTATTAAAGTACACATGAACAGTTTTGGGAGTTACAACAACGGTGCTTTTTACATAGCGCCGGACCCCTGTTCAAAAATGGGTTTGAAAGCCATTATGAGCCATGTGAACAATTCCCTTTGTATCGCCGAGAAGAAAACAAACAACGATCCGCATATGTCCATTGCCCGTCGTTTAACACCGGAGGCCTTGGGAAAAGCACAGGAAATGTTTGAACAAGTCGATATTAATTTTCTTTGCGACCATGTGGTGATTCGCCAGTTTAACCCTGATTTGAAACAATTCGAAATCATAGACCGGTTTCCTTTCAAAAACAAACCCAGTTATACCCAGGGCAGATTGTTTTAAACCGAAACCATTATCCTAATACCCAATTAGTATGAGAAAACATATACTGTTATCGCTGTTTACGGTAATCATTATCGGATGCAAACCTGCAAGACAAACTCAGGATACAGCAACAGCAACACCAACTGACCACATTTATTTCAAAGCAACCGGCAATGAACCGTTTTGGGGATTGAGCATTTCAGAAGCCGAGATACAATTAAAATCGCTGGCAGATGATAAAACCTATACTTTCCCGCATAAGGCGCCTATTAAAGCGATGGATGCCAATGTAAAAACCTATCGCACCGAAAACGCGGAAGGCAAACTCGAAATCGTTATCCAGCAGGCGGAATGCATTAACGATATGTCCGGGGACAAATCACCGTATACCGTTACGTTGACTTTTGAAAAGAAGAATGCAGCAACAACCCGCTATAAAGGCTGTGGAAGCTATCAGTTACCAATACGTTTTCATGACATCTGGGCTTTGGAAGAACTTAACGGCCGGAAAGTTACCCTGAATGATTTTACAAGACAAATGCCTTTTTTCGAAATAGATTCAAAAACCAATACGTACAGCGGTTATGGAGGATGCAACGGCATGAGTGGCAAACTGTTTTATGAACCCGGGGTATTGCGCTTTGAAAGAGGCATAAGTACGTTGATGTACTGCGGAGATTACAACAAAGAAAACGAGTTGTTTGAAACCTTAAGCAAAGTAACCCGATACGAGTTCAAAGACCTGCGTCTGGTATTGTCCAATCCGAATGGCGTATTGGTGGTAATGAAAAAAGTAGATTAAATGTAAAACCTGTTGGTAGGTTTACAAGGAAGATTCTTTTAAGCCCCTTTCTATATTCTATTCTCTTTATTCAATATTCTGCAATCTGCAATCAACATTCTGCAATCAATACCATTTTCCGTCCACATAATACCACCGCTCCCCTTCTTTTTTGAAGGATGACTTCTCATGATGCGTGTGCGGTACTAGGCTACTGTCCAGATAATATGCTTTGAATTCCACAACATTATCTGTCGCTTTTACTATTTCCAGTCTCACCCAATGATTTTCGGAAGCAAAGGCTAAAATATCTTTCTTATTATGATATTTACGGGTAGAAAGATGCGTAGTCGCCATAAGATAATCCGCCTGCTGCAGACAATACGCCGAATACCGTGAACGCATCAAAGCTTCCGCAGTTGGAGCTTTTTCTTTCCCTAAAATGAATGGTTCGCAGCAGTCACTAAATAACTTTTCGGAGCCGCAATAGCAATTTGTTTTGTTGTCCATTGTTTTAATTTACTTCCTTTTGCAAAGATATTCTTTTAAGTCCTTTCTATTTTCTATTTTCTGCAATCTTCAATCTTCAATCTTCAATCTTCAATCTTCAATCTTCATTTAAATTAACGCTGACTAAACTATTTAATAAAATTCATGTTAAAATTTGTTAAAATTCATAAATTAGCTTTGCACAAACTAAAAACTATGAAAACCAAACAACACTACTTAATTGCCTTAATGCTAATGGTTATCCAAGGTATTACGGCACAAACCACCCTAATTCCTACGGGTTCCAGCTGGAAATATCTGGATAACGGAAGCAACCAGGGAACCAACTGGACAGCAACAACTTTTGATGATGCTTCATGGGCCAGCGGTAATGCTCAGCTTGGTTATGGCGATGGCGATGAAGCAACTGTGGTAAGCTACGGACCGAGTTCAACCAACAAATACATTACTACTTATTTCCGAAAAACATTTACCCTTACCAACCCGACTGATTATGTGAATTACACTTTAAAAGTAAGACGTGATGACGGTGTGGTAGTGTATATCAACGGAACGGAAGTATACCGAAACAACATGCCAACAGGAACAATCGCCTATAATACAGGGGCTTCAACGGCTTGTAGTGATGATGGCGGATCTTTCTTAACTGCTACCCTAACGCAAAGTGCCTTTGTTGCCGGAACCAATACAATCGCTGTGGAGATTCACCAGAACAACGGAAGCAGTTCGGATGTAAGTTTCGACCTTTCTTTGGAAGGCAATACAACTGCTGCCACTACAATCAAACACATAAGATGGGGAAGTAACAAAAACCCATTGGAAGGTTTAACCATCAACTGGCGCAATACCGGTACAGCAGATAAAATCAAATGGGGTTATACTACATCTTATGAACAAGGCGAATTCAATGGCGTAATGCGTACTGGTTATGCTGATAAGTTTTTCAAATACACCTTCCCGACTGTAACAGCTGATGCAACAATTTACTACCAATTATACGATTCACAAGCTGCGGTTTGGACAGCACAAAAAACCTACAGAACAGCACCGCCGGTAAACACAACTAACTTCAGCTTTTTAGCTATTGGAGACAGCCGTTCGGGTATGAGCATCTGGAATCAGGTATCGACTTTGGCACATTCCAAAAATGCGGCTTTTACCATCTTTAACGGAGACATTGTAAACGACGGAGGTTCCATTAGTGACTGGGACAGTTGGTTTGATAACGGTAAAACCTTTGTGGAAAACAACTTAGTGTTTCATTCTTTAGGAAATCATGATGCTGCCAGCGTTCCGGATTATCAGAATAATTTCGAATTACCAAAATCGGTTCCTACAACCGGGACAACTTTATATTACGCTGTTGATTATGGCAATGCAGTTTTCATCTCCCTAAACTCAGAAAGCCCTAACGATACTGCTCAATACAATTGGTTAATCAGTACGTTACAGGCGAATGTAAACAAACGTTGGAAAGTGGTATTCTTCCACAAACCTTTCTACACTATCGGAAGCCACGCAGGTGAAATGAATTCTTACTTTAACACTTGGTGGAAAGCCTTTGATGATTACGGAGTGGATTTAGTGGTAAACGGACACGACCACATGTACGAAAGAACCAAGCCAATCAACCGTAACGTAAGTACAACTGCCGCGGTTACAAATTATGGTAGTGGCGCTACAGACGGAAGATGTCAGATTGTATGCGGTGGTGCCGGTGCGCCGCTATACGCAGGTACTCCAACCTGGTTCATCCAATCGTACCAAAGTAAATACAACTTCTGTAAAATGGACGTTACCGACAACAGTCTTTGTGTGACTTCGGTAGATCAGAACGATGTAACAATAGACTCTTTCTGTATCAACAAAACTACTTTAGGAACCGCAACGGGTCAGACATTCAATCCGATCAAAGTTGTTCCAAACCCGGTAACAGACATATTCACTTTAGATTATCAATCTGCAGACTTAGGAGAAGTTAACATCAGAATTTACGATATGAACGGAAGATTGGTAGCCGAAGAAAAAGCACAAAAGCAACAAACCAATTTTACGTTCCGATACAACATGTCTAAATTCCAAAAGGGCGTTTACAACCTGGAAATCACAGTTGGAAAACAAAAAGACACTTCGTTAATCGTAGTAAAATAAACTAATTTACTATCAAAAAACCTCTGGGATTTGCTCTCAGAGGTTTTCCTATTGAAAAGAATTATGGCGGTAAAAACTAACACACAATACCTAAACAAACTGGAATGGATTGCCCGCATAGGTGTTTTCGGCACCTTCCTTGGCCATGGTATTGTAGCGTACAACGTAAATTTAAAATGGGTACCGTTACTCACCTGGACTGGTTTTTCGGAAAGTCAGGCAGTTACTTTAATGCCTTACATCGGCATCATGGATATTACGGTGGCTTTTATTGCCCTGCTCTACCCTATTCGTAGTGTTCTAGTCTGGGCAACATTTTGGGCTTTTATGGCCGCCCTGAGCAGACCTTTATCCGGTGAACCGATTATAGAATGCGTGGAACGATCAGCCAACTGGTGTTTGCCATTGCTGCTTTTATTGCTATTGCTAAACAATCCTTCCGGAAATAGATTATTGAAGGTTCCCGCTAACAAATAAATATCGAAGTATCTATTTTAGAATTGCCTTAGTTAATCTTCTGATGCAACTGATTCAGCAACACCTGATATTTACTGATTTCAATCAAATGCTCATCTTCTTCGGCATGGTCTAACAACTCGTCCAGCAATTCACTGGCATCCACCAATTTATTATTAGCCGCTTTAAGATCCTTAGCCGCAATTAAGTCGATTACCTGTTGAATCGTTATTTGAAGTTCAGTGAAGTTGATGTCCATAGTTTATTTTTTGTAAAGGTATTATTTTTCTTTTGTCCTAGTGAAATAGAAAGTTCAACAAGTACTATAAATTCTATTTCTTTTTCTTTTGTCTTGACACAAACCTTTAGGTTCAACGACCCGAGCGTAAGCGAACTGGCGAAGCAATACCAAAACAAAATAAAATCTATGAGTTAAAAGAAACAAAAAATCAAGACTTGAACGCTTCACCAAAAAATTTAAAGCGCTTCCTAAAATCTCCGAACTCTCTCGTTGCACACAACGAGATCAAACAGCGGATATTTCTTAACGGAATCTCTTTAAATTTTCTTAACGGCTACGCGTTCTATGTCATAAGGGCTTTGATGAACGTTTTGTCTTTGTTATAACCTATTCTCACTCATAACTTATAATTCAAAATTCATAATTCAAAAACCTCTATTTTTGTATTCATGGATTCACTAACCCAAATAGTCTTAGGAATAGCCGTTGCGGAAGTATGTGCCGGTGACAAACTCAAGAACCGTGTTTTTCTTTATGGAGCAGTATTAGGTACTATTCCGGATTTGGATGTATTGGTAGGCAAGTTATTCCTGAACGATGTTGACAGTGTTATGATTCATCGCGGGTTAAGCCATTCACTCCTGTTCCATCTGTTACTGGCGCCCATTTTAGGCTGGCTGATTTCCAAACTGGAGAAGAACAGGATTGGTTTTAAACAGGCGGCCATTCTATCCTTTTGCTGTTTGTTTACCCATCCGCTTTTGGATTGGTTTACTACCTGGGGGACGCAATTGCTTTGGCCGTTAGACAACCGGTATTCCCTTAAAACCATCTTTGTGATTGATCCGTTGTACACTGTTCCTTTTATTTACTTTTTGGTTAAAGTGTGGAGGGCTAAAGACATAGTAATCAGAAGAAATCATGCGATAAGAGGCATTGTTGTCAGTAGTAGTTACCTGCTGTTGTCATGTGTATTGAAACTCTATGCTTTGCATCAATTTGAAAAGGCCGCCGCTGCCCAAAATATCAATTGCACCGACATCATCGTAAAACCGACGCCTTTCAATTTAATTCTCTGGAACGCCAACATCGCTACACCAAATGAATACCTTATTGGCGATTATTCCCTATTTGATTCTAAACCAATCCGCTTTCAAACCTATCCCAAGAATCCTGATTTGGAAACACAGCTAAAAGGCAATAGCGACTTCGAAAAGCTAAAAATAATAAGCGAAGGCTGGTACCTGATGACCGAAAGAAACGGCATCATCTACTTAAACGACTTGCGTTTTGGCTTGTTAGACGATAATCCGAAAGCACCCCGATTCGCTTTCAGTTATCAATTCGTGAAAGGAAAAAATGGTGTACAGGCCATTGAAGCCCCGAAAGAAAGAGGTGATGCAAAAGCATTGCTATCCAAAATGTTTACGCGGTTAAAAGGGAATTAATTATCCTCTAAGCAAGTTGATACTCACCGTGGCATAGTCCGTATGCGGGTATTTTTTGAAATAAAGCATGTCCGGGAACAAACCGGCTTCCGCAGCCACTTTGTGCATTACGTCAATTTCCACTATATACTGATCTGAAAAACCATGGGTGGCATCATAAGCCGTTGCGGCGGTACTTCCCAGATTAGCAGCCGTTAAGTTTGGTGCAACGGTATGCAGTTCAATCATCAGCAAACCGTATTTACGTACATAAGGCGACCATTTTCTGAAGTGTTCCAACAGATTATCTTCCACTTCATTGTTGGTTAAATGTTTCCCGCGATGCGCAAAGGAACCGGTTGAAGTACTCACTCTGCCTGATGTAGTGGTTTTAGGTTCTTCCCAGATGCGGTTGTGGTCCAAAAAGGTTCTGACGTTGAGCAAATCTTTTAAGTCGATGTTGTAGCTTTCTTCCAGATCCTGAGCAAGTCCTTCCGGATTACCGATGTCGCCCCAAATGACTTTCGCCCAGATATCCGCTTTGATCAAATTGGCTCTGGTGACTTTTAATGCGGCCTGGTTATAATCCGCGCCCACCAAAAACAACGGATGTTCATCCAACATTTTACCGCGTAAGGTTTGACGTTCGATTACATTGAAAATATGCTCTAAAAAAGCTCCGTTTCCGCAGCCCATGTCCAGAATCCCTTTAGGTTGCTCGTGAATCGGTTTATTGAACAATTCGATGATAATATCGTCTATGACTTTAAAATAGGTTGCATGCGCGCCTCCACTGCCCCAAACGTTCATTTCACGGTTCACATGTATCTCATCCTGATTAGGCGCGATATCACGCATCTCGTTAGGATTACCAAACAACAGGCTTTCCATATGCTTGAACATCGGCAAATACGATACGGTTACACCATAAGCACTTGCTCTTTTGGCGAAAAACAAACCGTCTTCGGTAAATTGATAATTGCCTTTTTTCTCCATAAACCAGCCTAAGTGGGTAAAGAAATTAAGCATCACCGTAAAAGCTTCCGGTTCTTTATGAAATTCTTCCGCGCGGAAAGATGTCTCCATGAAGTACTTGTGAAACATACCGCTCATCCCCAAACTCACAATCAGCGGGGCTACCAGATAGCCTTCAATATGCATCAGAATTTGTTGCTGGATGGCTTTCTTTTCCTCATCATTTTCCAATACCAAACCATACTGATTCCTATACTTCTGAAAAAGCGGTTCCAGTTTTTCAATGCTTTCTGCCGTTATGGTATTGGCTGTAAAAACATCGGTGGTATTAAGCAGCAACACCACATCATTATACAATGGGAACAACGAAAAGGCGAACTCCGTTTTACTGTTGGTTTCCACCGTAACCACATTGGTTTGGTTATCCACCTGATACGTTAAAAATCCCTGTGAGGCCAACATGCGAAGTGCCACGTTTACATAGCCTTCATTGGCCTTGAATTGTGCAGTTACTTCCGTTACAGTGGTTTTCTTTTGCTGCAGCAGATAATCCAAAACTCCTTTGTCTTTGAGATTAATGGCAACCGGAGCAAGGGTTATACCGTCTAAATGGCGGAAAATGGCTTCGCGTAGTTTGGTTTTTGGTATCATGTGAGAATGTGTCTATTCTCAAATTTAACGATTTTTTCTTTACAATAATCTTTTGTTTTGAACTAAACTTCAAATGTACTTTGCTTAAATACTGGAACGATAAAATCTTTTTCTTTTCTTTTGTCTTGACACAAACCTTTAGGTTCAACGAACTCCAAAACAAAATAATATTAAGTGAGTTAAAAGAAACAAAAGGTCAAGACTGGAACGCTGCACCTAAAAATTTCAAAGGTTCCCAAAATTCTCCGAACTCTCTCGTTGCACACAACGAGATCAGACAGCGGATAATTCTTAACGGAAACCTTCGAAATTTTCTTAACGGCTCCGCATTCTATGTCGTAGTGCTTTAATGAACGTTATGTCTTTGTTATAACCTATCCTCACTCATAACTCATAACTCATAACTCATAACTTATAATTCTTAACGGTTACGCGTTCTTAGGTCGTAAAGACTCTAATCAACTTTTTGCTTAAAGAACATGGTGGCTCAGGTTCTCGAAGTCGATTGAACTTTTGTCTTTCTCGAGTATGTTTTTGAGGTTATTGAGACTGATATCCATGTCTTTGGCGAGCATTTTCTCCACCACGGATACCATAATGTTTAAAGGGTATTTCATGGTACTAGTGTTGTTCCATATTACTCTTGTTTCTTTGTCGGATACGTGCTCCATTACATAGTCGGCATAGGCAACGGCTGGAAAAGGTCGTACAAAACGGACTTCGGTTGCTATCTTTTTACCTTCCTCAAGGGCTTTGATTTCCAATTCGCCTTCTCCGGCTTTTTTGTTTCCGTTCCAGGCGTAAATGAAGCCTACGGTGCCGTCGGTTCCTCTGAAATCCCTTTTCATACCTGGATCGACCATTACCCATTTGTTGAAGTTATCCTGGTTTTTAAGCAGTTTCAGATAATCAAACACTTCCTGTTGTGTGGCTTTGATTACTATGGAACGATGCACATCATAACTTTTCTTACCGAAAAGTGCGAAAATCAGGAATAGTGTAATAATTCCCGCCAAAACCATTGCAACTATGATTAAAATGTTCATTTTGATTCTTTTTAAGATTGGTTATCTTGTAAAGTTAGCATTAAATCATTCAGTACCAAATAGAAAAATATGGCTTACGATTCACTGTTGTTCTCTTCGTTAAACTTTTTGGTGATGGCCTTCAGCTTTTCCTTGCGGAGTTTTTCAGCATCCTGTTCCCGGTTTTTCTTCTGATCGACTTTCTTCTTATGTGCAAGTCTGTTGGTTTCGTTACGACGTCCCATTGGCAGTATATTTACGTTTGATTTCTATAAACGAAATATTTGAAGTAATAAGCTGATTAACTATTTCTTCACGTAATTGATTCATATCTTTAAAGATAAGGTATTTTGCCCAGCTATCAGTAGTTAAAACTTCATTAAGCGTCCTGATGGTTTTCGCTGTTTCCGAAGCATTGCGCAATTGTGCCTTTCCATCGTAGGCAGGATTGTATTTGTGCTGAAAAGTAACTTCCTGTGTTTGCGAGTTCACCTCAATGTAAAAAAGGTTTTCCTGCTCGTTATTCGGATAAAAGTCAGTCCAGTTGGCATACCCAACTTTCATTCGCTGATTCACCGATTGCTCATCGGATTCCAGACGCCATCGGCAATTAGCCGCCCTGCCCCAATGATTGGAAACCCGATACACGCCTTCTTCCGTAAAATAATAAGTACTGCCGGAATCGCTTTTATGATTGGGTTGCAATTGTTCCAGCACACCGGCATCTACTTGTTTAAAAACACAAAACGTATGTTTATGAAAATTGAATTTATTGTATTTCTTCAGCATGCTTTTAGTGTTGGCCTTTATTCATCAAATACGAAGTAAGCTGCTTGATTTTCCCACTCTGCATGTGGAATACATCACAAAAAACCAAATTCAGGATTTCCCCCGTTTTCATCTGACACTGAACCTCACCTTCCGCCACCACTATATCGTTTTCTTCCACCATTCGCGTAACCTGAATACTGGGCTTCCCAACAAAGTTCTCGTTTTCGATTTCCTTATCAAATGCTTCTTTTCCGGAAATGGTAAACGAACCGGGAATGTGCCAGATAACATCATCGGTCAGACAGGCTAAAATAGCTTCATGATTTAAAACCTTGAAGGCTTCCATATAGTCTTGAACGGTTTTTTTATTTTGTTTCATATGATTTTTTGTGATAGTCAAAGGTACTGATTTTGTCTATTATGTACTTTGTCTTGATACAAAGTACCAAAAATCAAGACTGGAACGCTCCACCTAAAAAATCAGAACACTTACTAAATTATCTGAACTCCCTCCGGTCAGACAACAGATAATTCTTAACGCAAGTGTTCTGATTCTTCTTAACGGTTACGCGTTTTAGGTCGTGTTGCTTTAATTGACGATTTGATCTTTGTTATTACCTTTTCTCATTCATAACTTATAATTTATAATTCATAATTCCTTACTCAATTCCCTATCTTTGAAAAAATATTATTCTACATGAAAGAAATTGTATTGACTTTTGGTGCTTTATATGGTGGTTTGGCGGTTATTTTTGGGGCGTTTGGGGCACATGCTTTGAAGAAAAGAATGAGCGAAGACTTACTGAAGAGCTTTGAAACCGGAGTGAAATACCAAATGTATCATGCGCTGGCTTTACTTTTAGTCAGTTTGCTTCTGCCCTTTGAAAATGGTTTGCAAAATGCGGTTGGCTGGTGCTTCATTTTTGGTATACTTTTATTCTCTTTCAGTATTTACGGATTGTGCCTAACAGCCATGAATGGCAACAAATGGCGCTTTCTTGGGCCGATTACACCATTAGGCGGTTTATTACTGGTTGCAGGTTGGTTGCTTTTAGCACTTTCCGTGTAACAAATTTCTTAATTTACTACTTATTTCATTCGAACATTAACCAAACAAACTATATGAAATCGCCATTAACCCAGAGTTTGCGCAAGCAAACACAAATAAAAAAAAGCGACCCGAGCGGTAGCGAACTGGCGAAGCATACCATATATGACCTCTTAAAAATAAATTTTACATATATGAAAACAAATGCAATTGCTTTGTCGTTGTGCCTTTCCGCCACTTTGTTGGTAGGCTGCAAAAAAGACGGCAAGGAGAATTTAGCCGAATTGACCGACCCTTTGGTTACCAATCGCGATACGACTGTTAATCCGGCGAATGACTTTTTTAATTATGCCAACGGCGGATGGTTCAAGAAAAACCCGATTCCGGCATCGGAACGCAGCAACGGTATTTTCAGAACCATTGGTGATACCATCAACTCACAAATCAAACAAATCTGCGTAAAAGCTTCGGAAGATACAGGAGCAGAAAAAGGCAGCAACAAACAGAAGATTGGTGATTTCTATGCTTCCGGCATGGACGAAAACGCTATTGAAAAAGCAGGTTTGACACCGTTAAACGGAAACATGCAAAAAATCGATGCAATAAAAGATGTCCCGTCTTTAATGACAACCATCGGTTATCTGCATACACAAGGTGCCGGTCCTGCTTTCAGTTTTTATGTGGGACAGGATGATAAAATCAGTACACAATACGCTTTGTTTTTATCGCAGGGCGGATTGGGAATGGGCAACCGTGATTACTATTTCAATACCGATGCGGAAACCGTTAAAATCCGTGAGGAATATGTAAAACACCTTGAAGCCATGCAAAAGCTTACAGGTCAAAATGCCGAAGCTGCCAAAAAGAACGCCGCTTTAATCATGAAGATGGAAACCGAATTGGCAAAAGCATCCAGAAAACTGGAAGCGCTTCGTGATCCGATCAAAAACTACAACAAAATGAAAGTAGCTGATCTGGATAAATCAACGCCAGCCGTGAAATGGTCGCCGGTGCTTCAGGCCATGGGAATTAAAAATGCCAGCGAAGTAATTGTCGGACAGCCGGAATTCTTCAAAACCCTGAATACTTTGGTAAGCCAATATACTATCGAAGACTGGAAAGTATACCTGAAATGGGATTTGACGAATTCCTACGCTTCTTATATGAACAAAGCTATCGATAAACAGAATTTCTACTTCTATTCTACCGTAATGAACGGCGTTAAAGAACAGAAACCGCGTTGGAAAAGAGTCGTGGAACAAACAGACGGTTCCTTAGGGGAATTGATCGGACAGATTTATGTAGCAGAATACCTTCCGAAAGGTTCAAAAGAGAAATTACTGGAAATCGGAAACAACATCCGTTCCGTGTATGCAGATCACATCAAACAATTGGACTGGATGAGCGAAGCTACCAAGAAAAAGGCGCTGAGCAAATTGAGCAAAATCGTAATGAAAGTAGGTTATCCTGACAAATGGAAAGACATGAGCGCTTTAACCATTGACAGAAGTTCTTACTGCAAAAACGTGATCAACGCAAACATTTGGGGTTACAACTATATGGTTTCCAAATTCGGAAAACCGGTTGACCGAACCGAATGGAGCATGTATCCGCAAACCTATAACGCGTATTACAACCCGAGTAATAACGAAATTGTAGTTCCTGCTTGTAATATTATCGTTCCGGGATTTGAAGGAAGAATGCCGGATGACGCCATCTTATACGGAATCATCGGAGGATCGACTTTCGGACATGAAATCACACACGGTTTCGACGATCAGGGAAGCCAATACGACGAAAACGGTAACCTGAACAACTGGTGGACAGCGGAAGATTTGAAGAAATTCAAAGAAAAAACCAAGCTGATTGTAGAGCAATTCAACAACTACACGGTTTTAGGAACCAAACACTTAAACGGTGATGCCACTCAAGGTGAAAATATTGCCGATTTAGGTGGTGTGGTAATGGGTTACGAAGCGTTCAAGAAAACGGAACAGTACAAAAAACAACAAAAAATAAGTGGTTTATCACCGGATCAGCGTTTCTTCTTAGCCTACGGGTATGCGTGGATGGTGAACATGAAAGATGAATCGTTAGCCAACCAGATCATGACCGATGTTCACGCTCCGGCACAATGGCGAATCAACGGACCATTGAGTAACATCCCAGAATTCTATAAAACATTCAATGTGAAAGAAGGTGACAAAATGTTCCTTCCTGAAAACAAAAGAGTGAAGATTTGGTAATACAAACCAATTGCAATAAAAAAGGAGCTTGAATAAGCTCCTTTTTCTTTTTATATACTTTTGATTATGCTTTCGGTTTCATAATTAACAACGATGGGGTTTTGTTCAACCACGAACTTTGTTTGTCCAAAAGTTCTTTCCAGGTTTCCACACTGATAATCATTAAATCCTGTTCGTCCAGTAAAGCCTTTTCAATTTTTCTTTCTACCGCCAATTTTACGTGCTTAGGATATTGCTTGCTGATTTTATCAATCTTCTCATTAAAAACGGAACTTCCTTTCAAATGTCCTGCTTTATCAAGGATTGTAACAGTAGCGCTTGAGTTCTCAATCAATTGTTTAGCGTAATCTAAAAGGAATAAATCGCTTTCATCCAGCAACAAGACAAAAACCTGATTTGCATTCTCGAAGTTCTTATCCACCAAAATACCAACAGGCACTTCGGTTTTGGCTAAAATCATGGCTGTACTTTCGTCGAAATGCTCGCTTTCAAACAATTTCTCCTTACCGGTAAATTTGCTGATTAAACTCTCAGGGCTAATGATTCTGGTCGTAAATCCAAGTACTTTCCCCAAAAAGGTTCCGTCGAAAATGGACTGGCTCAAACTCATCAGTACCAAATCGAAATCGCCTTTATTGGAAACCTCTACAACATCATTTTCCACTTCGATGGAACTCTTGAAAATGGTTGTTAACTTTTGGTTCAGTTCTTCCGAAGTCTGCAATACCGGTTTAAAACTATCTTCTTCGTATTGGTCAATATTGTACGGATTCAACTCGTTACTTGGTAAAATATGCATTGCCGTAACGATGGCATTATTGTTCATTTTCTTCACGAAATTATTCGCCAAACGCAACAAGGACTGACTCTCATTGGCATTATGGAACGAAAACAATATTTTGAATTTGTTGTTCTGAACAATTTCCTTCGGAACAATCTCTGCTTTTGATTTAAATACAAAGTTGATGATATCCAAAGCCGGTCCAGTCATAAAAGTCGTCACCAAAGCCATAATCACCATCATGGCAAAGATTTCAGGTTTCAGAACACCTAAATCGTAACCGATATTTAGCACGACAAGTTCCATCAGACCACGTGTGTTCATCAAGGCTCCGATGGTTAAACTGTCTTTCCAGTTCTGCCCAACATATTTGGCAGTCAGCGCACTTCCGACAAATTTACCTACTACGGCCACCAAAACAATATACCCGCAAACTTCCCATAAATAAGCGTCATCCAACAAACCTATCTGCGTACGAAGTCCCGTAAACACAAAGAACAACGGCAATAACATTACCTGGGAAACATCTTCCACTTTTTCGATGAAAACATTACGGAAACGCATACTTTCCGGCATGATTACACCGGCCATAAAAGCCCCGAATAAAGCGTGGATACCAATTATTTCCGTTGCATAAGATGAAATAAGCAATGTCAAAAAGAAAATAGCCACTACCGGTTTGGTTATGCTAACCGGATCATCATAAAGCTCTCCGATACGCTTTAAGAACGGCTTTACCACTTTCAGCATCAGCAATACATAAATAATCGCTAAAGCAATGATATAAAGCGAACTAAGAAACGAACCTGCTTTTACAATCGCAATTACGGCAGCCAGAATACACCAGGCTGTAATATCATCTGCTGCGGCACAGGTAATTACCATGGCCCCTAATTTGGTTTTGTGCAGTCCGCGCTCCTGAACGATTCTTGCCAAAACCGGGAAAGCGGTAATACTCATGGCAATTCCGGTGAATAATGCAAACGAAAGAAACTCAACGCCTTCCGGAGCAAAATCCACGTAAATGAAATACGCCAGAACCAATCCCAAAGTAAACGGAATTACAATACTGGCATGACTGATAACCACAGCTTCTTTGGCTTTGTTCTGAAGCACTTTCAAATCCAGTTCCATTCCTACCACAAACATGAACAATATCAACCCTATCTGACTAAGGAACTGCAAATTGCCTAATGATGCTGAAGGAAACAAAGCTTGTGAAAATTCAGGAAAATAATGCCCAATCACCGATGGTCCTAAAAAAATACCGGCAAGGATTTCACCAATTACACTTGGCTGGCCTATTCGTTTAAAGATAGCACCAAAAAGTCGCGCCACAAAAACGATCATTACAATCTGTGCCAATAAGATCGCGAGCGGATGGGTAAGATTATGCCCTAATGAGTTTAAAAATTCCTGCCATTGGCTATTCCCAGAATTGGCAACAACAACATTTCTGCCTGCTTCCAGGTCTTTACCATGCTGAACGGTCCAATACATGATGGCTGAAGTAGCCCCGACAATACTGAAGTAAAAAAAGCTGTTTTTGAATTTTTTCATAATAAAAACAAGC
Source organism: Flavobacterium pedocola (assembly GCF_053764385.1). NCBI lineage: Bacteria > Pseudomonadati > Bacteroidota > Flavobacteriia > Flavobacteriales > Flavobacteriaceae > Flavobacterium > Flavobacterium pedocola. The sequence continues at coordinate 19,422 of NZ_JBSNCR010000005.1, forward strand.
GGTTGATGCTTTTCGCTTACGGACATCAATATTAGTAATAAAAAAAGAATTAAAGGTTATTGGAACAATATTTATTAAAACGGTAAACATGACAATTATCATTTTCGTTTTCTGAGGTGAAAAGTACTTTTGAAACTGTAAAATCTAAGCTATGAACAAGTCTTTAATTCAAAAATACAACGTTCCCGGGCCCCGCTATACAAGCTATCCGACAGTTCCTTATTGGGAAGAAAGTTCTTTTTCCAAGGAAGGCTGGAAAAACAGTTTTATAAAATCATTCACAGAAAGCAATGTTACAGAAGGCATAAGTTTGTACATTCATTTACCGTTTTGCGAAAGCTTGTGCACTTTTTGCGGTTGTCATAAACGCATTACAAAAAGGCATGAAGTAGAGCATCCTTACATCGAATCGGTTTTAAAAGAATGGAAATTGTACTGTGATCTGCTTCCGGAAAAACCATTAATCAAAGAAATTCATCTGGGCGGCGGAACACCAACGTTTTTCTTACCGGAAAATTTAGAAAACCTCATCAACGGAATATTCAAACGAGCCGAAAGAGCAAAAGAATACGAATTTAGTTTTGAAGGGCATCCTAACAATACCACTCGCGAACACCTTCAAAAATTATACGATATAGGCTTCAGAAGAGTGAGTTTTGGCGTCCAGGATTACTCCGATAAAGTACAGCACGCCATTCACAGAGTTCAGCCTTTTCACAATGTGGCAAAAGTGACATTCTGGGCAAAAGAGATTGGATATACTTCGATTTCACACGATTTGATCTTTGGCTTACCGTTTCAATCAATTGAAAATGTTGTGGATACTATTGAGAAAACCAAAGCCCTCTCGCCAGACCGATTAGCGTTTTACAGTTATGCGCATGTTCCGTGGATAAAAGGCAACGGACAACGCGGCTTTAATGATGAAGATGTTCCAAAGGATGATGAAAAAAGGCGCTTGTATGAAATCGGGAAACAATTACTGGCGAAAAAAGGGTATCAGGAAATCGGCATGGATCATTTTGCATTGAAAAAAGACACCATGTTCCAGGCTTTTCAGGAAGGGACACTGCATCGCAATTTCATGGGATACACTTCATCCAAAACCCGGTTAATGATTGGTTTAGGCGTTTCCTCCATCAGTGACAGCTGGTATGGTTTTGCCCAAAACGAAAAGACTTTGGAAGATTATTATAAACGATTGGATAACAATGAAATTCCGGTTTTCAAAGGCCATATTTTAAACAACGAAGATTTGATAATCCGCAAACACATTCTAAATCTGATGTGCCAATTCACGACTTCCTGGGATGAAAGTCATTTGTATTTTGAAGAATTACCGGAAGTTTTAGCACAATTAACTGAAATGGAAAACGACGATTTACTCATTATTCAACACAATGCCATCACCGTTACCGAACAAGGCAAACCTTTCGTACGGAACATTTGTATGGCCTTTGATTTACGTTTAAAACGAAAAGCGCCGCTAACACAATTGTTCTCGATGACGGTTTAAAAAACACAAACGCCTGACAAACAAAAACTTAATAGTAAAATCATCTTCATTTCACCCTGATTCCAAATTAAAAGCTGTAATTTTAAGGTAACTTTCTATGGGATATATTAATGCCTGAATCCACCTGTCAATCCTAATTTTAAAATCATCATTATGGCAACAAAAGATTTAAACATTGTATTAGTACATGGTGCTTGGGGAGATGGCTCGCATTGGCAACACATTATTCCGGCTTTACATAAAGAAGGGTACAAAGTTCGGAGTGCTCAAAATCCATTAACTTCTTTGGAAGATGATATTCAAAAAACCAAAGATTTACTGGATGCTCAGGAAGGGAAAGTTTTATTGGTAGGACATTCGTACGGTGGCTCGGTAATTTCAGGAGCAGGTAATCACGACAAAGTAGCCGGGCTGGTTTACATTGCAGCATTTGCTCCCGACAAAGGAGAAAGCTTAGGAAGTATATTTGCCCGAAGGGAACAACCTGCCGGAGGAGCAAGCATTTATCCGGACAGTAAAGGATATTTATGGATCAAATACGATGAATACCACAAAAGTTTCTGCCAAGATTTAAATGAAGATGAAACTCTGGTCATGTCATTGGCACAAAAACCAATTCACGGAAAATGTTTTGGTGAAGAAGCCGGAGAACCTGCCTGGAAAAACAAACCGAGCTGGTATCAGGTATCAGATAACGACCGTATGATTCCGCCGGCAACCCAAAAAGAAATGGCCGAAAGAATGAATCCGAAAAAAATAGTCCATTTAGATGCAAGTCACGCCTCATTAGCTTCCCGTCCGAAAGAAATAACCGAATTGATTTTAGAGGCCGCAAGAACAATCGAAAGTTGAACAAATCAACAAGTATTTTAAATCGTATTTTTATACTAACAGAGCTTTGAATCAAACTTCAAGGCTCTATTTTCTTTATATTTGAGTCAATATCAAATTCAGTTACTCCGTTATTTCAAACCCTTTAGTAGTGGAAGAATTACTTCATAAAATAGAACAATGTACCGTCTGCAAAGATTTTCTGCCGAATCATCCGAAACCGGTTTTGTCCATCAGCAGCGAATCTAAAATCATCATTATTGGCCAGGCTCCGGGCACTAAAGCCCACCAAAGCGGAATTCCCTGGAATGATGCCAGTGGCGAAGAATTACGACGTTGGCTCAATGTAGACCGCAATCAGTTTTATGATACTTCTATTTTTGGAATTATGCCGATGGGGTTCTGTTATCCGGGAAAAGGAAAATCCGGTGATCTTCCGCCAAGACCGGAATGTGCCCCACTTTGGCATCAGTTGCTTTTGGAGCAAATTACCGATGTAAAACTGATATTGCTCATCGGAAATTATGCGCATAAATACTATCTCAAGGACAAATCGTATAAGAATCTAACCGAAAACGTTCAGCATTATAAAGAATTTCTACCGAAGTTCCTACCCTTGGTACATCCGTCACCGAGAAACAAATTATGGCAGAAGAAAAACCCGTGGTTTGAAGAAGAAGTCGTTCCTGAACTCAGAAAAATTGTCCGGGAAACACTTAAAAAGTAATTAGCGGCAAACTGGATTGTTTTGCACAAAAAGGCTTATATCACTAGGAGAAACATAAGGAATCCCAAGTCCTAAACCGCGCATAATGAACAATATTCCGATAAAAACGGTCACCATTGGAATGACTTTCTGAATCCTGTTACGCATTGGAACTGTCAATAAATTGGAAACATAAACCACAGTGCTCATCATCGGAATAGTACCTAATCCGTAAAGCATCATATACCCTACTCCAAGTAATTCATTTTGCATGGCAATCGCTCCGAATAAAGCGACATACACCAATCCGCAAGGTAAAAATCCGTTCAATAATCCAATGGTAAATAGCGCCTTATAACTTCTATTTTTAAATTGATTCCCTAAAGAAGTTTTCACTTTCGAGATCAATCGGTAAATAGGTTTGGAAAAATTATATTGGGCGAGAACTTTCTCCGGTATAAGCACGAATGCAATCATCAAAAAGCCAATGACAACAGACAATTGTTGCTGCATTCCGGCCAGAAAAAGTCCTTTACCCAACATACCAAAAACCAACCCGAAAGTCATATAAGCTACTACCCTTCCGGAATGATACGTTAAAAGCTGTACTATCTTTTTTGCAGGGTTTTTATGGTCAAGCGGTAGCAGCATCGCGATGGGACCACACATCCCAATGCAATGCAAACTGCTTATTAATCCTAGTATGAACCCTGAAAAAAGCATCTTATAAATTCACCTGTTGTTTGTTCAAATACCCAACACCTTCGTATTCCCAATCAATAGTAATGTCCCAACGACCGCCCACCAAATCTGTTTTAGGTATGAGCAAATTTGAATCGGACAATGAGATGGTTTTCTCAAAATCCAGTTTCTGGTTGGACTGTCTGTAAAAGGACACTTTACCTTTAATTTTAGTATAATCGAACGTTTTTGGAAAGCTTATCAGTAAGCCTCCGTTTTGGGAAGTTATTGTCAGTTTGTCTTTTAAATCGTAAGCGTGTTGCGATTTGTCCAACTGCTGCTGAAACCCTGATTCCTTTTTATAATATTCTTCAGTAACCATTTCGTGGTCGTACTGCGAATCGGATTGTACCTTAAACACGAAGTACAATATGAATGTCATGAACAGCCCGAAAGCAATGACAATTCCTGTTCCCCAATTTATTTTCATAATTATTATTTTAATCAAAACTTCTCGGTCCTAAAAAATTCGTTGTTGTGGTTTCCAGAAGTTCCTTATCATTATATACTTCAATAGTAATTTTCGTTTTATCGCCTTTTAAAAATGCAGGATGGATTTCCACAAACAAGGTACCTTGCGCCATGTCTTCTTTTTCCACTTTAAAACTTTCTTTTCCGACCATTTTGATTTCTCCTTTGGGTTTAGCCAATTTGAAATGGATGTTGTCAAAATCCCGCATCGTTTTATTGACCAATTTATAGGTAAACACATTGCTGATGTTCTCGCCCTTATGCTGAAACAACTGCCCCGGAAGTCGTAATACCGTAGCTTCCACATCATTTCTCAGAAACAGCATTCCAATTAAAACACCAATCAAAATCGTTAAAACCGCCACATAACCTTTCATTCTTGTGGTAAAAACGAACTTCTCTTTTTTTACGATTTCGTTTTCTGAAGCATATCGAATCAAGCCTTTCGGCAGGTTCACGCTTTCCATAATATGGTCGCATTCATCAATACATGCCGTACAATTGATACACTCCAACTGAATACCGTTACGGATATCAATACCTGTCGGGCAAACGTTCACACATTGATGACAATCAATACAATCACCTTTCCCCAACATTTTACGGTCTTCATTTTTCTTGAATTTAGCTCTGCCCGATGCGCCTTCCCCACGCCTGTGATCGTATGCAACATTTATTGTTTTATTATCGAGCAAAACACCTTGCATCCTTCCGTACGGACAGGCAATAATGCATACCTGCTCGCGAAACCATGCATAAATAAAATAGAAAACCGCCGTAAAAATCAATAAGGCTATGAACGTGCTTATATTATGAAACGGCCCTTGCCTAACCATATCCAAAACCCGATCACTTCCTGTTAAATAGGACAAAAACACATTCGCAATCACAAATGATGCAACGAAAAACAAAAACCATTTTGCGGATTTCTTTCTGATTTTTTCCGCGTTCCATTCCTGTTTATTAAGCTTCATCTGAGCACCACGATCGCCTTCAATCCAGAATTCGATTCTTCGGAAAAGCATTTCCATGAAAATCGTTTGTGGGCAAAACCATCCGCAGAAAATACGTCCGAAAGCTACCGTAAACAAAGCCAGTCCCACTACTCCGATAATCATCGAGATTACCACCAAATGAAAATCCTGTGGCCAAAACGGAAACCCGAAAATCGAGAATTTCCGCTCCATGATATTAAACAGTAAGAACTGATTCCCGTTGATTTTGATAAACGGTGCCGAAAACAGAAAGGTTAACAAAAAATAACTTAACAGTTTTCTTCTCTCATAAAACTTCCCTTTTGGAATTTTAGGAAAAATCCAGGCGCGCTTTCCTTCTTTATCGATGGTCGCGATACTATCTCTAAAACTTTCATCCGGCAGATTGGGCATGGCATTCTATTTTAACATGGTACTGTTGGGAGCTGCATTTGAGGCTTTTTCATCTGCTTTTCCGGATTCAGGTTTCGAAGCATTTTCATCAACCCAGACTTCACCTTCCGGAGCCTTTCCAGCTTTTGGATTGCTTCCTTGCAAACTCAATACGTAACTTGCAACCTTTTGAATATCTGTAGGTTTGATAATTTCTTTCCAGGGCACCATTCCTTTTCCGGCGCGACCGCCTTCCATGATGGTATTGAACACGTTTTTAATTCCGCCTCCGTTAATCCATTGACTATCTGTTAAGTTCGGCCCGATCGCTCCTCCTGCATCCGCACGGTGACACGCTACACAGTTGGTTTCGAAAATAGTTTTTCCGGCTGCTATTTCTGAAGCATCGGTTAAAAGCGTTACTTTTTCCTTGTCCATTAAATCCGGAGCGGTCTTCTTGTATTCTTCAACTGCTATTTTAGCTTCGGCCATTTCTTTTTCAAATTCCATGGTTTGGTCATCGTGTCCTAAAATGTGGAAACGAACCATGTAAATGAAGGAGAATGCGATACAAGCATAGAACAAATACACCCACCATGGCGGTAATACATTGTCCAACTCTTTTATACCATCGTAATCGTGGTGCAGAAGCAATTCGCCTTCCTCTTCGATTTTACGGGAACAGGTTAACTTCTGCATCCATTTTTTATAGAAAGCGGATTCCGTGAATGGTAATTCGTCTTCAATTTCCTGCTGTTTTCGTTGTTCTTCGGTTAAAAGATTGTACAGAATATTGTTTGTTGCTTTTACCACCACTTCAATAACGATCAGGATAAAAAGAAAAAACAACAGTATTAATAAAACAATCGGATACTTGATAAATGCAGGACGGTCACCGGAATCGATAAAGAACTCCATTGCGATGAAAAACAAGGCAAATAAAACCGGAATCCTTACATACATTGGAAAATACTTCTTCATAGCTTATGGATTTAGAAATTCATTGGAATGCCCGTCGGCAAAAGGAATATTGCTCATTTCTGCAATTTTTTCTTTCCTATAGGTAAATACCCAAGCATAAAGTGCAACAAAAAAGATGAAGAAAATCAGTAACGATATAATCGGATAAATCTCTATTCCGGAGATGGTTTCCATATTGTGTTTGATGAATTTTAACATAACTGATACTTTAAATTATTCCGCTTGTTTTATTTTGATGTCGGTTCCCAAACGCTGCAAATAAGCTATTATAGCTGTAATTTCACGATCTTTCATTGGTATGAACTGCTCACCTCTAACCTTGGCGTTTTTCATGCTTTCCTCGTAACTTTTTACAAAATCGGGATCGTTTTTAAGGTTCTCCTCGATTTTAGCCGATTGCTCTGCTATGCTTTTTTTTGCGTTGGCGATCTCTTCATCGGTATAAGGAACGCCTAAACTTACCATAGCTTTCATTTTAGCTTCCGTATCGGAATAATCCATCGGCTTGTTATCGAACAACCATTTGTAACCTGGCATAATCGAACCGGCTGATGTACTTTGCGGATCCCACATATGGTTGAAATGCCAGTTGTCGTTGTATTTTCCTCCTACGCGCATCAAATCCGGACCTGTTCGTTTTGACCCCCATAAGAATGGATGATCATATACATATTCCCCTGATTTTGAATATTCTCCGTATCTAGAAACTTCAGATCGGAACGGACGCACCATTTGCGAATGACAGCCCACACAACCTTCACGTATGTACAAATCACGACCTTCCAACTCAAGCGGAGTATAAGGTTTTACACTTGTAATTGTTGGGATATTGGATTTTACTACCAACGTAGGTACAATCTGGATAATTCCTCCTATTAGGATGGCAACGGTTGCTAAAACTGTCAACTGAATTGGTTTTCTTTCTAACCATCCGTGGAATTTCTCACCTTTTAATCGGTTTGGAGAGATTTTTACTAGCTCTGGTGCTTCGGCTAATTCATCTTCAACCGGTTTCCCGTTTTTAACCGTCATGATAATGTTGTACACCAAAACTAACATACCGATAATGAACATGGTTCCTCCGATGGCTCGCATTGCATACATTGGCATGATTTCTTTTACGGTTTCGAGAAAATTTCCATAAACCAAAGAACCATCCGGGTTGAATTGTTTCCACATCTGTGCCTGAACGAATCCGGCAACGTACATCGGCAAGGCATATAAAATGATTCCTAATGTCCCAATCCAGAAGTGGAAATTGGCTAATTTTTTAGAGTACAACTCAGTTTTGGTCATTCTCGGAACCAGCCAGTAAATCATCCCGAAAGTCATGAATCCGTTCCAGGCCAAAGCGCCAACGTGTACGTGCGCTACGATCCAATCCGTGAAGTGTGCGATGGCATTTACGTTTTTAAGCGATAGCATCGGGCCTTCAAAAGTGGCCATTCCATACCCTGTGATGGCCACTACGAAGAACTTTAAAATCGGTTCGGTTCTCACTTTATCCCAAACACCACGCAAGGTCAATAATCCGTTGATCATACCACCCCAGGACGGTGCAATCAGCATTACGGAGAAAACAACTCCTAAATTTTGTGCCCAATCCGGCAAAGCGGTGTATAATAAGTGGTGAGGGCCTGCCCAGATGTATAAGAAAATCAAAGACCAAAAGTGGATAATTGATAAACGATACGAATATACAGGACGATTTGCCGCTTTAGGAATAAAGTAATACATCAGCCCTAAAAACGGTGTGGTCAAAAAGAACGCTACGGCATTGTGACCGTACCACCATTGCACCAGAGCATCCTGAACCCCTGCATATACAGAGTAACTTTTCAAGCCACTTACCGGTAAGGCCAAACTGTTGAAAATATGCAGTACCGCTACGGTTACAAATGTGGCGATGTAAAACCAGATGGCCACATACAAATGGCGTTCTCTTCGGCGTAAAATCGTCATAACCATATTGATACCGAAAGTTACCCAAATGATAGCAATGGCGATATCAATAGGCCATTCCAGCTCGGCATATTCTTTTGAACTGGTATACCCCATGGGCAACGAAATTGCTGCAGCCACTATGATTAACTGCCAACCCCAGAAGTTGATATTACTGAGCACATCGCTGTACATTCTGGTTTTCAGTAATCGTTGTAAAGAGTAATAGATTCCAGCAAAAATCGCATTTCCAACGAAAGCAAAAATCACCGCATTAGTATGTAAAGGACGCAAACGACCATAGCTTAACCACGAAATTCCGTCGGTTATATTCGGGAAAATATACATCACTGCAATAAGCAGCCCTACCAACATTCCGACCACTCCAAAAAGGATTGAAGCATAGAGAAACTTCTTTACAATTTTGTTATCGTAATAAAATTGTTGCACTTCCATAATTAGTTTTGTTTTTCTGTTTGGATTTGGGATTTGTTCTGGTTTTTGTCTTTGAGCTCATCTTCGAACAACATGCGAACCGATGGTGTGTAATCATCATCAAACTGACCGTTTTTAACTGCTGTTATGAAAATATACAGAAATGCCAGCGCGACAATGATACTGATGGCGATTAGGAGATAAATAACACTCATACCTTAAAATTTATAGTTCAAAATTACTTTAGCGATTGTGGATAAAACATGATTTTTATCATGCTCCGATATTTATTTTCTTGCGAAATAATTACTCATAATAGTCACGAAACTTATAATGGTTACGGTGCTTAAAGGCATAATGACAGCCGCGACAATTGGAAGCAGATTCCCAGTAACTGCATAGCTTAACCCAACAACATTGTACAACAGGGAAAGTCCAAAACTCATATAAATAGTCTGCATCGCATGCTTGGAGTATTGCAGGAAATAATTGATTTTGAAAAACTGGGTTGCATCTAAAATTCCGTCACAGGCAGGAGAAAACACGTTTACATTTTCTGAAATTGAAATTCCTACATTGGCTTGTGCCAAAGCTCCTGCATCGTTTAAGCCATCCCCCACCATCATGACATTTTTGCCATTCTTCTGGAGACTTTCTATAAAAGCAAGTTTTTCTTCCGGTTTTTGGTTAAAAACTAAAGTGGTTTCCGTCGGCAGCATCTTCTCTAAAATCTTTCGTTCACCGTCATTATCTCCTGATAAAACCATTAAATCATATCGTTTGGAAAGGTTTTCAAACAATTGCTCCAACCCTTCCCGGTACTGATTGTTAAACACATAACTTCCTTTGTAAATTCCGTTGATTTCTACGTGAACTTTGGTTTTCTTATGGGTGTTTTCACTCATGTGCTGTAGAAATTGAGACGAACCTAACTTGACCGAATGACCGCCTATATGGGCAAAAATTCCTTTACCAATGATTTCTTCAAAATGAGTCGTCTCTAATTTTTCCTGATTCGGAATAAAATCATAAAGTCTTCGGCTTAACGGATGGTTGGAACCACGCAAAACGCTCTTCAGCAATGCAAGTTCAAAAGCATTTAAAAGGGTTCCTTCATAGGTAATGGCGGTTTTTTTATTGGTGGTAATCGTTCCAGTTTTATCAAAAACCACTGTATCCACTTTGGCTAATTGTTCAATAACTGTTGCATTTTTCAGATAAAACTTTCGGTACCCCATAATACGAAGTACATTTCCTAAAGTAAAAGGCGCTGTTAAGGCTAAAGCACAAGGACAGGCCACAATCAGAATTGCGGTAAACACATTGAACGCGGTATTGGCATCGATAAAAATCCAATAACAGAAAAAAACAACAGCCAAAAGCAACAAAGCGGGCGTAAAATAACGGCTTATGGTATCGGTAATATTTTTATATTTTCTGTCGATATGTTTCTGGAACACATCATTACTCCACAATTGTGTTAAATAACTTTGGGAAACCGTTTGAAGCACTTCCATTTCAATCACATTACCAATTTGTTTTCCGCCTGCGAAGATTTTGTCGCCTGATTTTTTTTCAATCGCGACTGCTTCTCCTGTTACGAAACTGTAATCGATAGCTGTTTTTTCGGAAATCAGAATGCCGTCTACAGGGATTAGTTCCTGGTTGCGGATTAACAAACGGTCACCTTTCTGAATAGCGTACACCTGAATTGCTTCTTCGGATTTATCGCTTAAAATTTTGGTTACGGCTATTGGAAAATAGGATTTGTAATCGCGTTCGAACGAAAGAAAATTATAGGTTTTCTGCTGAAACATCTTTCCTAAAAGCATAAAGAAAATCAGTCCGCACATACTGTCGAAGAAGCCTTGACCATAGCCCATAACAATGTCGAATGTACTACGGACGAACATCACCACAATACCCAAAGCGATTGGAATATCGATGTTGAGCATTTTGGATTGGATGCTTTTCAAGGCCGAAACGTAGTAACCCCAAGCCGAATAAAAAAACGGCGGTAATGCCAAGGCAAAAACCAACCACCTAAAAAAATCTTTGTATTGTTCTATCCAGAATTCACCTACTTCGAAATACTCCGGAAACGACAAAAGCATAATGTTCCCAAAGCTGAAAAAAGCCACGCCTATTTTGTAATACAAACTTCTGTCTACTTCTTTTTTCTTGCTTTCGAAATTCTCCAAACTAATGTAAGGTTCATAGCCAATGGAGCTTAACAACAAGATGATTTCTTTAAGCGAAGTGCTTTCAGGATTGAAGGTAATTCGAACTTTCTTTTCATGAAAATTAACTTGGGAAACCGATATTCCTTTGTTCAATTTATTCATATTTTCCAAAATCCAAATGCAGGAACTACAATGGATATGCGGAATATACAGCGAAACAATCTGCGTTTTTTCTTCGTTGAATTCCAATAACTTTTCTACGATATCAACATTATCAAGAAAATCATATTTTCCTTTACTATCCTGTGGAGTGGCTCCGGGCGCGTTTTCGAAATCGTAATAACAGGTTAAACCGTTCAGACTGAAAATTTCATACACGGTTTTACATCCGGTACAACAAAAGGATTTTTCATCGAACAGAATCTCGTCCGTTTTAAGAACATCGTTACCGCAATGGAAACAATTCTGTGTACTCATAATTTGCTCATTTTACCTGAAGCAAAATTCCATCACTATGATTTCTTAAAATATGATTTTTGTCATACTTTAGTACCTTTGTAGAAACAAATCGGAAGAAAATGAGTAAATGTGAACAATGTATCGTTAGGGAATTCAGCGCTTTAAAGGCCTTGAACAAAGACGAATTGCTGAAACTCGCCGATTGTAAAACGTCATACGTAGTAAAAAAAGGAGAAATCATTTTTGACGAAGGCGATCATCTGGACGGGATTTTCTGTGTGAAAGACGGCGTTTGCAAACTAACCAAACTGAGTTCCAACGGAAAAGATCATATCGTGAAATTGGTTACCCGAGGTGAATTATTGGGGCAACGTTCCTTAATAAGTGAGGAACCAACCAATTTGAGCGCAATTGCCCTGGAGGACATGACGGTTTGTTTTGTGCCTAAAAGTCAGGTTATGGCTTTTTTTAACGACAACAATAAGTTCTCTTTAAACGTAATGAAAAATGTTTGCCATGATTTGAAAGAAGCCGACAATGTCCTGGTAAATCTGGCACAAAAAAGCGTTAAGGAGCGACTGGCTTCCACACTACTCTATCTGCACGATACTTTTGGTGTTAATGAGGACCAATCACTTAAATTACATTTGTCAAGAGAAGAGATTTCGAGTATCATCGGAACGGCTACGGAAAGCTGCATCCGTTTGTTATCCGAATTCAATAAAAGCGGACTGATTGAAATCAACGGAAAGAAAATCATCCTTAAAAATATAAAAGAACTGCAAAAGATGTCAGAATAAAAAAAGGAGCAAATTGCTCCTTTTTTTATTGTTCTGGTATAACTACCGGCCCCTCCCATTCCATAATACCACCCATCAGGTTATAGGTATTGGTAAAACCCATCTGCTGCATGATGTTGCAGGCCTGACCGCTACGTGCTCCGGAACGGCAATAGATGTAATAATTTTTCGATTTATCCAGTTCATCTACCTGATAGATAAACCCTTGACCTTTATAAATATCGATATGCAATGCGCCCGGAATGATGCCTTCGTTCCATTCTCCTTCTGTTCTTACATCTAGGATCACGGCATTTTCATCTTCCTGAATACCTTGCCACCATTGTTCTTGTGAAATGTTCATAGTTGTATTTTTGGCAAAAATACTATGCTTTGATGGAACAGCCAATAGCTTTTGTAGTTTTTACAGGAACTTCCTGATTTTTCAACAACGCATCTACGGCATTTTCCACATATTTGGTTTTAACAGCGGCTTCATCTCCGTAATTATCATCGATAGCTCCGATGTATTTCACCATATTTCCGGCTTTGGTTTTCTCTAAAATATACACATGAGGTGTTTTGGTAGCACCATATTGCGGATAGATTTTCTGTCCTTCGTCGAATAAATACGGGAAAGTAAATCCTTTTTCCTTTGCGCGTTCCTGCATCAGTACAAAACTGTCGGCCGGCTGTACTTCCGGATTGTTCGGATTGATGGCGATGACCGGATAACCCAATTTCTTGTATTTCTTGTCTAACGCAATAATGCGGTCTTCATACGCTTTGGCATACGGACAATGATTACAGGTGAAAATCACGATGAATCCTTTCGCATCTTTGAAATCAGCTAAGGAAACTTTTTTATTGTTGACATTCTTTAAGCTGAAATCCGTCGCGATATCGCCAACCTGATAACCCGAATCAGATTTAACCAGGGTAAAAGCGCTCATTACACAAACAAGCACAACCATTGCGGTAATTTTAAGTGTTTTCATAATTTAGTTATTGATGATTGATAGTAATTCTTTTTCCAATGCTTCGTAAGTGAAAGAACGTTCGTAAAACTTCCTTTCCTTACTGTTATAGATGACTGTGGCCGGTATCGCACCACTCCAGTTTTTATCAACTTTTTCTATCCAGGCGTTGGCATCGGGATCGTCCAGATGAACTACTTCGGATTGCAGCTTTCGTTTTTTCATAAACGGCAGCAAACTTGTTTCTACCTTTTTGGGTAAATCCATACTTACCAGAATAACTTTTACTTTCTGGTTTTTGTATTTCTCATTCAACTGTTCAAAATAAGGAAGTTCCTTTACACAAGGCAAACACCAGGTAGCCCAGAAATTAACCACGTAGGTTACATCATCATTTTGATGCAAAAAAGGTTCAAAGCCATTAAAGTCGTACGATTTGATTTTCAGTTCACCATCTTCGTATACCTTTAAAGGAACATTTTGTGTTAAATCAGCACCGTTGTTCTGCGCTAAAACCGTTGTTGCATAAAAAAATATAATCCAGACAAACTTGCTCATCTCCTTTTATTTATTGACTAAAATTAAGGATTAAGAAAATTGCAGTTCAAAAATTAACAAACTTTTAATATCACATTTGTATATACAATTAAAAACATTACTACATTTGTATCAACAAATTTGACAAGGAATGAAAATCGAAGACGAAATAAAAAGTACGGTGCAACTGACCCTTGCGAAGAAAGTACTGCTGAATCTTTCGTTTACAAGAAATGTTGTAGGTGATAAATTTATGGAAATTTTAAAGCCTTACGATTTATCCGGTGAACAATATAACGTACTGCGAATATTGAGAGGGCAAAAAGGAAAGCCTGCCAATATGTGCCTGATACAGGAGCGCATGATCGCAAAAACAAGCAATACGACTCGTTTAGTAGATAAATTATTGCTTAAAGAATTGGTTACCCGAGAAGTTTGTTCTGAAAACAGAAGAAAAATGGAGGTTCAAATCACACAAAAAGGATTAGACGTATTGGCTGAACTCGATTCTAAAGTTATTGAACACGAAAACTCTTTTGCCAAAAAACTGACGGAATCGGAACTGGAGGAATTAAATAATTTATTAGAAAAATACAGAAGTTAAAAAACATGAGCAACTTCATAAAACATCAAAACTGGCGTTATGCAACCAAAAAATTCGACGCCACCAAAAAAATCTCAAACGAAGATTTGGAAATCCTGAAGGAGGCCATTCGCTTGAGTTCTTCATCTTACGGATTACAACCTTATAAAGTAATCATCATTGAAAATCCGGAATTGCGTGCTAAACTTCAACCGGTGGCTTGGGGCCAATCCCAAATTGTGGATGCTTCTCACCTTTTTGTATTTGCCAACATGGTAAATCTTGGCGAAAAAGACATCGACAGCTACATTAAAAACATAGCAGAAACAAGAGGTATTCCTGTAGAAAACATTTCAGGGTACGGCGATTTTATGAAGTCGAAAATCACTTCCTTACCGGAAGATGCAAAAAACAACTGGACGGCAAAACAAACGTATTTAGCACTTGGCAATCTTTTAAATGCCGCTGCAGAATTACAAATTGACGCCACTCCGATGGAAGGTTTCGAACCGGAAAAAGTAAACGAGATTTTAGGGCTGTCCGCTTTAGGTTTAAATGCCTCATTAATAGCAACCGTTGGCTATCGTCATGAAGAAGACGCTAATCAACATAATGTTAAAGTACGTAAATCAAAAAAAGAATTATTTATAAATTTATAACCGTTAAAATTCAATTTAAAATCATGAAACAATTAAAATCAATTGCATTAGCATTAGTAGTAGCTTTAGGAACATTATCCGCTACAGCGCAAACCACAAAAAAAGTTGACGTTGCTCAAAGTAAAATCGAATGGGTTGGTAAAAAAGTTACCGGTCAGCACAATGGTACTATCAATTTGAAAGATGGCGCTTTAGTGTTCAAAAGCAAAAAACTGGCAGGTGGTAACTTTACAGTTGACATGACTTCAATCAATACAACAGATTTACAAGGTAAAGGAAAAACAAGTCTTGACGGACACTTAAAAGCGGACGATTTCTTTGGTGTTGAAAACCACCCGACTGCAACTTTGGTATTCAAAACTATCTCTAAAAAATCTACAAACAGCTATACAGTAGTTGCTGATTTAACGATCAAAGGAATTACAAATCCAGTTAGCTTTGACATGGTAGTAAACAAAAATATTGCTACAACTAAAGTAATGGTAGACAGAACGAAATACGATATCAAATACGGTTCAAAATCTTTCTTTGAAAGCATTGGAGACAAAGCAATCAACGACGAATTCGAATTAAACGTAAACTTGAAATTCTAATTTCCAAAGCATAAAAAAGCCGCTCAATAGAGCGGCTTTTTTTATTTAAAGTATTTTAAACAACATCCGGATACTGAATACAATCACCAAAAAGGCTACCAGAAGTATCGCAGTCCTTTGCGGAAGTTTTCCTGCCAGTCGAACCGCGAGCGGAGCCGCTAAAGAACCTCCCAAAATCAAGCCAGCCACTATGTACCAATGGCTTACGCCAAGAGAAGCAAAAAAAGTAACCGAAGCCGCCAGCGTCACAAAAAATTCCGCTAAACTAACCGTACCGATTACATAGCTTGATTTTCTTCCTTTCCCCAACAAGGTTGACGTTACAATCGGTCCCCAGCCTCCTCCACCAAACGCATCCAAAAAGCCACCGGAAAATCCTAAAACTCCGGCTCTTTTAATTTTCTGTTTTTCGATTTTCCTTCTGAAAGCGATCAGAAGCAAACGAATTCCCAAAAGCATGGTATACGTCGCCAAAACAGCATAGGTGATTTTTTCATACTTCGCTCCGAAATAAACCAATAACAAAGCACCACTAACTGCCCCGATTACACCCGGAATAGCCAACCAGAGCAACAGTTTCCTATTTACGTTTCCAAATTTATAATGGGAAAAACCGGTTATCCCGCTGGAAAACATTTCGGCCGTGTGAATGCTTCCGCTGATGGCCGGCAATTTTACCCCGAAAAGCATCATGCTCGTTGCGCAGGTAACACCATAGCCCAACCCTAAAGCCCCATCAACCAATTGTGCAAAAAAACCAACGGCAATCATGGCAAAAAATGCAATTGGAATTTCACTCACAAAAGAATGAAGCTCATCATAAGAAAACACCGTAGCCAATCCGTAGCCAAAAAATACGGAAAGGAAAACTGCCGCAATATCAAAGGTCAACCGCTTGTATTTCTTTGCTGCTTTTTTTGATTCCTTTTTACGGACAAGACCTTCTGTAACACTGTTCAGGGACTTCAGTTTCGTTTGCAGGTCACCCTTGTGCTGCTCTCGGAACGCATTCAGGTTTTCGATGGTTTCGTTAATATTCTCCGGAATGGCTTCTTCAAGATGTTCGCGTAATCTTCTGGCTAAAACCGGAGACTTTCCGTTGGTGGAAATTGCGATTTTCAGATGACCTTTCTGTACTATGGAGCCCAAATAGAAATCACACAAATCAGGCTGATCGGCGGCATTGACCAATATTCCTTCAGCATTGGCGGCGTGTTTTATTTCTCTGTTCAGGATTGAATCGGCAGTTGCAATGATAACAAAATCAGCTGTTTTTAAATCTTCATGGCTATAAGAACGTTCTTCCCAAACGATATGAGTGTGCTGTTCCAAAACCTTTTTCAGTGCAACGCTGATTTCTTTTGCAACAATTTTAAGCTGTGCCGAAGGGTTTTGTTTCAGCAAAGTATTGGTTTTCTCCAAACCGACATTCCCGCCCCCAACAATCAGGAAGCGGAACGCATCGGTTTTAAGAAAAATAGGAAATAAAGTATTACTCATTTGTTTTGTTTGTTAATTATAAAACGATGACATCCGACAAACCATTTATTAAAAAGTAGCTCCAAACTGCAAGCCAGCTCCAATAGATACCGGTTTTTCATTACCAAATCGTATCGGTATTGGTGTCGCTATAAAGTAATTTACATTTTTAGATTTGACGACAACTTTGTTGAATACAACTGTAAAACCATAGCGTCCGGCTGTTTCAAATGCAAGTCTGGTTATAAATGTAAATCCGTGTTTATACCGAAACAGTAAACCGGGATGAAAAAGCACATTACTCACTTTGTCTTTCCCGTTTTCGGCCTTAATAAATGGCACAACTTCAAAGCTGTAACCAAAATATTCATTCTTAATAATATTGATTCCGGTAGGGAAACCAACAACATAATCTTCTGTAAAATTGAATTTGGTATGTTGTTTATCAATTGTAACAATCGGGTGTACTGCACTGAAATATCCTTTTATTTGAGGAAAATTTACTGCTACGCTGTCTTTTTGGGCATAGCCGATCGAAACGCTTGCCAAATTCACCCAAAATAAAAATTGCTTTCCCATCGGATTAATTTTTAGAAGGTTTTGCATTCGGATTAATCAAATCGACCGTAAAAGACGCATAATACAACCCACCAATGGTTGGTCCTGCAGCATATTGATAGTAACGGTGGTTCAATAAGTTAGTTCCTCCCACTTTCAGGCTGGCATTCAAAACCGGCAATTTGACCGTTACCTGTGAATCCAGTGTAAAATACGCCGGGACATCGCCGTTTGCCAATGGGCTTTCCCAAATAAAAGCATCCTGCCATCTTCCCACCACATTAAAACCTACATTCTTAAAGATTCTCTTGTTGCCGAAGGACGCGTTTACCACCCATTTCGGGGTATTGAACGAGGTGATGAAAATATCCGATCGGTTATCCGAAAGCAACTCATTATAGCTCACGTTAACGCCAAGTGTATAATCCTGAACGAAATTATACTTCACGCCTAAAGCAGATCCAAAACTTCTGTACGTACTTCTGCTGTTGGTAAATACACGGTAACGATCCTGTTTGCTTCGGGTTAACATGTCTAATACGGAAGCATCGGTACCTACTCTATCGGTTTTGGGAACTGCAACTTCAACTTGTCCTAAAAAGCCATCATAAACATTCAGATAAGCATCTAAATCAATGAAAATCCTGTTATGGTCCAATAGCCCTTTATATCCCACTTCAAAAGAATTGATTCGTTCCGGTTTTAATTCCGGTAAGTTTGCTATAACCAATAAATTACGATTCGCCAAAGCAGCATCATTCTGATTGGCACCGGCATCAACGGCAGCATTAACCGCAGCGGTAAAAACATCAATGGAAGCAAGTGTATAGGAATTCTCAAGGAAACCAATCCCTTCATTCACTCTTGGTAAGCCTCCTACGCGGCGAACATTTCCGTTATTTACGAAAGACAGCGCTTCAAAAAGTGACGGAAAACGGTACCCGTTCTGGAAAGAACCTCTGATGTTATGTTCTTTAACCGGTGAATACACCAAGGCAATCCTGGGATTGAATTTGGTTTCAAACTCCGGGTTTCTGTCCGCACGAACCGAACCGCTGATTTTCAGTTTATCGTTAAGCACTTTTTTGGTAACCTGCGCGAACACACCATATTTCTGATAATGCTGGTTTTCCCCGAATGAACCGTCCGGTAAAGGCTGATTGCGTTCTCCAACCGGTCTTGAGAAATCCACGAAATTATTACCGTCCGGAATTACGGAATACAAACGATAATCGGCACCAACCAAAACATCGGCTACTTTTACATATTGGGACAAATCGTATTGAAAATCAGTGTGATACATTCTCGATTTTTGCTTTAACCAAGCGCCTCCGGTTACCGGTGCTCCGGCAATTCCGGCATTGGCATGATCCCAATTATTGATTCCGGTAATCGTATTTTTCAACGCTTCAAATTCCGGTGTTCCCGGTACGGCTCTTCCGTTATCCGCAGCTACGCGAGCATTGTGAAAGGCTTCCGTTAAAGGCACACCATTATCAATAGCGGTTTGCAAAGCTGTCTGAAAAGTGTTTTTCCAGTTGGTATTGGACGCGTGTGTTAAATCCAAATTATCCGCTAATGGCTTCAGATTATAGGAGTTACCCGTGTTTTCGATTGACAGATACGAACGAACTAAAAAGTCTTTGCCTTTCAATTCAATTTTATGATTCTGAACCGTGGCATCCTGCAATCTGATTTTGTTGCCTCGCTGAAAGGTTCCGTCCATCTGCCCATAGCGATAGGTGTATGACAATTCCAGGTTATCGTTGAACTTATAAAAACCACCGGCATCAAATTTTGTATTTTTAATTTTCGGATCGATCAAATCCTTTTCACGATACCCCGTTCTCGACACATTAAATGTTTTCTGAACCCCATTAACAGTTGCTCTTACAGCCACACGGTTGTTTCGTTCATCTCCGTAATTGTTCCATAGATCAGCGGCCGGATTATCTTCACCGGACAACTCAGGAAAATTCTGGTTACCGGTTTTAAGCGTGTACGGATTCTGATCGGTTAAATTATTGGACACCCAATCGGTTCCGTCAAGATACGAGCCGTTAACTTTTACGGCAAATTTCTTCCCGAAAACATGGGCAACACGAATAGCTGTTTCAGAAAAAGTCGATGTCCCGTGATCGATCCCGTCCACATGATTTACACCGGTTCTGCTGTAAACACTGATTCCTTTGTGTACAAATGGATTTTTGGTCTGTAAACTTGCCAATCCGTTAATAGCATTCATGCCGTATAAAGCCGATGCAGCGCCAGGTGTAATTTCCACACTTTGAATGTCTAATTCCGTTGGCCCAATCGCATTTCCAAGCGGAACCCCTAAAGTTGCTGCCTGAACATCTACCCCATCCACCAATTGCATAAAACGGAAATTGTTGGGTGCATTGAAACCTCTGGCATTAGGTACTTTCAGCGTTAAACTCGAAGTTAACAACTGTACGCCTTTCACATTATCCAGCGCCTCATAAAAAGTTGGTGCCGGGTTTTCTTTTAATGCTTTGATACTTATTTTCTCAATAGCGACAGGAGATTCCAGTATTTTTTCTTCAACACGGGAAGCAGAGATTACCACATCATTCAGTATAGTACTGCTTGAATTAAGCGCTACGGCAATTTTGCTTTGAAGCGATGTTACTTCAAATTCTTTCGGATTGAAACCTGCACTGGAAAACAAGAGTACGAACGGAAAACTCGTTTTGGTCTTGATACTGAATTTCCCTGTCTGGTCTGTAATCCCCGAAATCTCGGTTCCTTTTATGGTTACGGTTACATCTTTAAGCGGTAATCCTCCTTCTTTGTCGTTTACAATTCCGGAGATTTCCACAAACTGATCCTGCGCCCTGCTGTTTTGGCTGATGATCAAACCTAAAGCCAACAAGGCGATTTTTATATAATACGTATTTAATTGTGTTTTCATTTTAATTTTAAAATAGGCTGTATGTAATTAAGATTTTGTCATTCAAATAGTTACTTACAACACATTCTTAAAAAGAAAACATTCCTGATAAATCCTTTCTTTAAACTATCGTTTCTAAATGGTACTGTATGTTTAATCGTTTTCATTTCTTATTCTAATTAAAATACCTTCGGAAGGCAAAATCTCCAAAGGTTTCGTTTTCATGTTTTTCATTAATGTAAAGCCCCAACAATTGGTCGACTTCGGATAAAATTTCTGCTTCGGTTTGTTTCTCTTTATAGAGTTTGTTCAGCCTTTCGCCAAATCGGTCGCCGCCTAACATGAAATTGTATTGCCCGGGACCGGTTCCGATGAAGCCTAATTCAGCTACGTACGGACGACCACAGCCGTTTGGACAACCCGTCATACGAATGGAAATCTCATCATCCTGAAGATTGTATTTTTCGAGTATAGGCTCAATCTTCGTTACTAATTCCGGTAAATAACGTTGTGCTTCCGCCAAGGCTAACGGGCAGGTTGGTAAAGCAACACACGCCATCGAACTTTTGCGTAAAGCACTGTCGTGTTTCTCAATTTCGAATTGTGCAATCAGGTTTTCTACTTTTGCTTTATCCGAAGCTGAGATGTCCCCTAAAATCAGGTTTTGGTTACCACTGAAAATGAAGTTCGACACCTGCAATTGTGCTACTTCATACAAAAACTGTTTCTGATACGGTTTGATCACACCATGCTCTACAAACAAGGTATAAAACCAGGTTCCTTCCTGGTTCTTCTGCCAGCCGAAGCGGTCGTTCCGTTCGGTAAACTGATACGGTTGTTCCGGAAGTAATTCAAACCCAATGCGGTTTTCCAGTTCTTTTTTGAAACCTTCCACCGTCATTTTATCTACGGTATATTTCAATCGGGAGAACTTACGATCGGAGCGGTTTCCGAAGTCGCGCTGTACCGTAAGAATCTCGTAAACGGCCTTCAATGTTTTTTCTTCCGTATCCGTAAAACCAATAATGGTGGCCAAACGCGCATAAGTGTTCGGATTCCCGTGCGTGGTGGCCAAACCACCTCCTACTGCAATGTTGAATCCTTTTAATTTATTGTCTTCGATAATTGCAATCAGCCCGATGTCGTTAGCAAATACATCTACATCATTGCTCGGCGGAATGGCTACGGCTATTTTGAATTTCCTTGGCAGATAACGGTCTTCATACAACGGATCGGCTTCTGCAGAACGCTCATAAATCTTTTCACCGTCGATGAAAACTTCGTAATACGATTGCGTCTTCGGTAATAATAAAGTTGAAATCTTATCCGCATACGCATGGATTTCCTTGTGCAAGGGTGACAACTGCGGATGCGAGCTGGCAATCACGTTTCGGTTCACATCACCGCAGGCCGCAATCGAATCCAGTTGGGCTACATTAAACGCCTGAATCGTTGGTCGTAACTGATGCTTCAACAAACCGTGCAACTGCAATGTCTGTCGGGTTGTAATCTTTAAAGTCCCGGTTCCGTACTGCTCGGAAATATCATGTGTTGCCAGCCATTGATCGGCATTGATCACACCGCCCGGAATGCGTAAACGAATCATGAAGGAATAGAGCTTATCCAGTTTTTTGGCAGCTCTTTCAGCTCTGCGGTCACGGTCATCCTGCACATACATTCCGTGGAATTTCACTAAGGTTTCATCATCCGGGCGCACATTCCCGGTGAAATTGTCTACATCGATACTTTCTTTTAAGGTGCCTCGCAAACCGTCACTTTTGGTTTTTATGGCTTCTATGGGTGATAATTTTTCGCTCATTATTTTTGCTTTAGGCATTACGCTTTAAGCTTTAGGCATATTGCTTACGGCTTACTGCATATTGCTGATTAATACACGTCTTTTTGATATTTTCCGGCGATTTCCAGATCATCTAAAATCTGTTTTGCTTCGGCTGTACTGATATTTCTTTCGGTAGCAATCACCTCGATTATCGTATTTTCAACATCGGTACTCATTGGATTTTTTTGACCACAGATGTAAAGGGATGCACCGTTTTCAAGCCATTCGTTAAACTCATTTGCTTTCTCGCGGATTCTGTCCTGCACATAGATTTTTCGTTCCTGATCCCTGGAAAAGGCGGTATCGAAACGGGTTAATAAACCGGAAGCAATCCATTGCTGAATTTCCGTCTGATAATAAAAATCAAGGGCAAAATGCTGTTCGCCAAAGAACAACCAGTTTTGACCTTCGGCTCCTTCGGCATCGCGATGGGCAAGGAAACTTCGAAAAGGAGCTATTCCAGTTCCGGGGCCAATCAAGATGATATCGGTTGCATCGGAAGGCAATTTGAAATTGTTGTTCTTATGGATGTAAAACTCGATTTCTTCGTCTTTCGGAAAATCAGCCAGAAATTGAGAACACAAACCGGTTTTGGTGTTGCCTTCGATGGAAAAGGTATTCTTGTTCACCGTAATATGCACTTCACCATCATGGGCATTCACCGCCGATGAAATCGAATACAAACGCGGGGCAACCGGATGGAGAATCGCAAGGACATCGTCGAATGAAACGGTTTCGGGTTTGGTATATTTTTTAAGAATATCGACTAAATCGGCTTTTTCTTCTGTAATGGAAATTCCGAATAACCCTGAAAGTATTTCAAGTGATTTTTTACTTAACCCGCGTATATTTTTATCAAAAAGAAGTTCTTTTTTAGCATTTTCATCAAAAAACGACACGATTTCATCAATTTCGCTTCCGCTGTTTTTCGGATAAAAACCGATGGCATCACCAGGTTCATACACGACTTCTTCATTCGGAGTAATTTCGATGTGATAGGTTTCCTTGTTTGAACCCCGGTCGTTTAAAACTATTTTATGCGAAACAATTCCTTTGAAATTTTTCTTGTGATTTACGGATGATGAAGCACTCTTTGAAACTACTGTCACTGATTCGGCATTTTTAGAAAACACCTGCTCTAAATCGGATTCCCAACTGGTTACGGTTTCGGCATAATCAACATCGGCTTTTACTAAGGGCAACAAACGATTTGCTCCTTTTTCCTCCAAAACCTCATCCAACAAAACTCCGGCGTTACAGAATAACGGATAGGAAGAATCACCTAAACCTAATACAGCATATTTCAACTGGCTCAAACTCGTTTCGGAAGCTTTCAACTTTTCATAAAAACCTACGGCATTCTGCGGGAACTCCCCTTCTCCCTGCGTACTTACAATGAAAAGCACCAGAGTTTCCTTCTCCAATTTGGCGGCATCAAACTGAAAAATATCTGTGGATTTCGCCTGAATCTTCTTCTTTTTGAAATTACCGAGCAATTGTGTGGCTATCTTTTTAGCGTTACCGGTTTCCGTGCCATAAACAAGCAGTGGTTTCACTGTAACAGCTGCCGTTACGGATGCTCTGATTGGAATGATATTGTGTTGACCTGCCAGAAAACCTGCCAAATAACCTTTGGTCCAGAGGATTTCTTCTTTGGTGGATTGTTGCACCAATTGTTGCAGTAATGTTAGTTTAGTATCAGATAACATGTTGAAAAATAGTTTTATGGTTATCGAAATAAGATTCGGAAGTACTCTGTTCCTTTATCCAGTTAAATTGTTCGTGAAGCTGCACCACATTCCCCACGATAATCAACGTTGGAACGTATTCAAATTCAGGTAACACATTGGTTTTCATATCTTCATAAGAGAACACGGTGGTTTTCTGATTCGGAGTCGTGGCTTGTTGTACAACAGCAATTCCTTTGGAAGTTGTCAAGCCGTTTTCCAAAAGCACATCGGCTAAAGTGTTCAAACGTTGTCCGCTCATGTAAAACACCAAGGTATCGGAAGTGGTCGCCCAATCTTTCCACTGACTTGGCAGTACATTCTTTAAGTCATAAAGCGTTAAAAAACGGACACCACGCGAAAAACCTCTTGCCGTTAACGGAATGCCTGTATACGAAGCCGCACCAAAAGCAGCCGAAATTCCCGGTATGATTTCATATTCGATTTCGTTGGCTTTTAATACTTCCAATTCATCCAAAATATTGGAAAACAGCATGGAATCACCGCCTTTTAAACGTAAAACCAATTTTCCTAACCTGGCGAATTCCACCATCAGTTCGTTGATGTCTTCCTGCGGGGTGTGGATGCCTTTGGAACATTGCTTCCCAACATAAATTACTGTGGCTTCTTTATTGGCGTATTCTTCAATAAGTTCCGGTGACACCAAACGATCCGTTAAAATCACCTCGGCTTTTTGGAGATACTTCAGGGCTTTAAGGCTGATCAGTTCAGGATCACCCGGTCCGGCACCGGCCAGAATTACTTTTCCTATGTTTCTTATTTTCATCTTTCTTCTTAATTTTTGGCATGAAAATCCCTGACTCGCTTGTAAAAGCAAGGAAAAATCATACGATCTGTTATTAGTTTTTAGAACAGTCCTTCTATGGAAAGGTAGCGTTCGCCCGTATCGTAATTGAAGGTCAGTACCGTAGCATCATCGGGGATTTCAGCAATCTTTTTAGCTACTGCAGATAGTGAAGCCCCGGTGGAAATCCCAACCAGTATCCCTTCCTCTTTAGCGATGTTTCGGGCATTTTCAAACGCTTCGTCACGGCCTACCTGGATTACCTCATCGATTAAATCATTACCATAAATAGACGGAATAAATCCTGCTCCGATTCCTTGCAACGGGTGTGGTGATGGTGTGCCTCCGCTTAATACCGGTGATAATTCCGGTTCTACGGCGATTACCTTCAGGTTAGGGAATTTCTTTTTAAGGACTTTTGCCGTTCCGGTGATGTGACCTCCCGTTCCTACTCCGGTTATCAGATAATCCAAGCCTTCCGGGAAATCGGCTATGATTTCCTGAGCGGTGGTTAACTCGTGTACTTCCACATTGGCGGGATTGTCAAACTGTTGCGGTGACCAGGCGTTCGGGATTTGACTTACCAATTCGTTTGCTTTTTCTATGGCTCCTTTCATTCCTTTTTCCCTTGGTGTCAGTTCGAATTGTGCCCCGTAGATTTCCATTAGTTTTCTACGCTCCACACTCATCGATTCCGGCATAACCAGAATTACTTTATAGCCTTTCACCGCGGCTACCAATGCCAAACCGATTCCGGTGTTACCCGAGGTTGGTTCTATGATTACACTATTTGGATTCAGGATTCCTTTGCGTTCGGCATCTTCAATCATCGCCAATGCAATACGGTCTTTAATACTGTTCCCGGGATTGCTTCTTTCCAGTTTGATCCAAACATTTTTATTCGCTCCGAAAAGCTTGTTTATTTTAACAACAGGAGTATTTCCTATGGTTTCTAAGATGTTGCTTTTTTTCATTGTATTTGATTTGTGTTGTTGGTTTTAATTCTTTACTCTATTATCTATGTATTCTTGTCTCTTGTCTCTTGTCTCTTGCTTCTTTTCTCTCTAAATCACAAAATTCAAAGGCTCCGGAAAAGGATTCTTATTCTTAATGATGATTTCACTCTTATGATACACCAATGATTTCTCCGGTATCGAGTTGGTTATCCAGACATTTCCGCCTATTACCGAATCATCCCCGATTATGGTCTGTCCTCCCAAAATGGTTGCGTTGGCATAAATCGTTACATTGTTCCCGATGGTCGGATGCCGTTTGGTTTCTGCTTTGTCTTTGCTTACTGTTAAAGCTCCGAATGTCACCCCCTGATACACTTTCACATCGTTTCCGATTACCGAGGTTTCTCCGATTACAATTCCGGTTCCGTGATCGATAAAAAACCTTTCCCCTATTTTCGCCCCCGGATGAATATCGATTCCGGTCTTGCTGTGTACATATTCCGAAATCAGTCGTGGCAGAATTGGTACTTTACTTTTCCAGAGTTCATGCGCTATTCTGTAAATGGCAATGGCAAAAAAACCGGGATAAGAAATCAGGACTTCACTTCGTGACTTTGCCGCGGGGTCAAACTCAAAAACAGCTTCAAGGTCTTTTTCCAGTTTGGCATGTATTTCGGTTAATCTTCCAAAAAGCAAAATGCCAAGGGTTTGGGCTTCATCAGTATTTTCAAGAACATTTTTTAATAATTCGATTAATTCCTTTTTAAGCTCTTCTTCTTTGCTCAGAAAAAAATCGTAATCGTCGTATTCATCCCCTGTTGAGAATAACCAGTTAAAAACAGCCTCTGTCCATGCTTCCGTTTTCTGTTTATCGGGAAGTTTACGGATTTTCTGTTTGTTGCGTTCAAAAATCAGTTGTCCCATTACAAAAACATTAAAGCGCCTACGGTATTAAAAGTCGTTTCATCAACCAGAATCGCGTTTCCGTTTTTCGGGTTTTCCTCAAAAGCATCAAAAAACAAAGGTTGATTCGTGCGCAGGGAAATCTGTCCGATGTCGTTTAACTTTATATTGTCTGCACTGTTGAATTGCCATTGGTTAATGTCCCAGGTCTGATCGACCGATTGGATTTTAACGCGAACCGTTCGGAACCGATGCTGCAACAAATACGTTTTTCCGATTTGCAACGGATTATTATCCAGCCAGCATACCCAGGTTTTAAGATTGTTAGTCACCGCGGGAGCACTTTCCGATTGTACAATACTGTCACCTCGGCTGATGTCGATGTTGCCCGCTAAATGCAAAACGATGTTGTCACCGGCGATCGCTTTTTCAATGGACAGCTGATGTTTTTCTATTTTCGAAATCGTTGATTCAATTCCTGAAGGCAGTATTTTTACAGTATCACCCACCTGATAACTTCCGCTTAAAACCTGCCCTGCGTAACCTCTGTAATCATGATTGTCTTCATCTTTCGGACGGATTACCCATTGCACCTGAAAGCGGGAAGCTAAATTTTCTTTAGTTGGGATTTCGATATGTTCCAAAGTGCTCAGTAAAGTATCCCCTTCGAACCAAGGTGTGTTGTCCGATTTGTCTACGATATTGTCACCAACCAAGGCACTCACAGGGATATAAGCGATTTCATCGTACTTCAGATTAGCTTTTAACGCTTCAAAATCCGATGTAATGGTATTGAAAACTTCTTCTGAATAATCAACCAAATCGATTTTATTCACAGCAAGTATCGCTTTTTTAATCCCCATTAAAGAACCGACACTCGCATGTCTTTTGGTCTGGGTGGTGATTCCTTTTCGCGCATCAACCAAAATGATAATCAAGTCGGAATTCGAAGCTCCGGTTATCATGTTGCGCGTATATTGCTCGTGCCCTGGAGCATCGGCTATGATAAACTTTCTTTTCTTGGTAGAGAAATATTTGTACGCCACATCGATAGTGATACCTTGTTCCCGCTCGGCACGTAATCCATCGGTAATCAAGGACAGATCTATTTCAACGCCTTCCTGTTTGGTCTGTTTTTGTAAAACCCCCAACTGATCGGTATGTATGCTGTCGGAATCATAGAGTAAACGACCGATTAGCGTGCTTTTGCCATCGTCTACATTTCCTGCGGTTATAAATTTTAATGTGTTCATTCTTTACTATTTTAAATTTTGAATTATAGATTTTAAATGAATTATGAATAGAGGCCAATATTTTAGAATTTAATTATGATGTTACACCACTTATTAAATTTAAAATTCATCATTTAAAATTTTTAGAAATACCCTTGTTTTTTACGATCCTCCATCGCAGCTTCGGAAAGTTGATCGTCCAATCGGGTTTGCCCCCGCTCACTGATTTTGGTTTGGATGATATCATCAATAATATCCTGAATGGTAGCAGCTTGGGAAGGAACGGCGGCGGTACAGGTCATATCGCCTACGGTTCGGTAGCGTACTTTTTCCACCACTACTTCGTCTGTCGGTAAGGGTTTTATGAAATCTGAAGTGGCTACCAATTTGTCTTGATGCACAATACATTCTCTTTCGTGGGCGAAGTACAGGCTCGGCAATTCGATGTTGTTCTGCTGAATGTAATTCCACACGTCCAGTTCCGTCCAATTACTGATCGGGAAGACACGAACATTATGACCTTTTTCAATTTTCCCGTTTAGGATATCCCAAAGTTCCGGGCGTTGTAATTTTGGATCCCATTGTCCGAAATCGTCCCGAACGGAAAAAATACGTTCTTTGGCTCTTGCTTTTTCTTCATCACGACGGGCTCCGCCTATGCAGGCATCAAATTCGTTTTCCTGAATGACATCCAACAAAGCATAGGTTTGTAAAGTGTTGCGGGAAGGAAATCGGCCTTGGGTTTCTTTCAGATTGTATTTTTTGATGCTCTCTTCTACGGAAGCCACGATTAGTTTTTCACCGATTTTCTCTACCAGATAATCTCTGAAGGCAATCGCTTCCGGAAAATTGTGACCTGTATCCACATGCACTAACGGGAACGGGAATTTCCCCGGACGAAAGGCTTTCAACGCCAGATGTACCAAGACAATCGAATCTTTTCCGCCGGAAAAAAGCAAAGCCGGTTTCTCGAACTGCGCTGCCGTCTCCCGAAGAATGTAAATCGCTTCGTCTTCTAACTGATTTAAATAATTTGTTGTGCTCATTTAAGTTATGAATTATGAGTTATTAACTGAAAACTGTGACTATGACTGATAACTATTTATGCAATCCACATTCTTTTTTGGAAGCATCTTCCCACCACCAGCGCCCGGCTCTGAAATCTTCACCTTCTTTTACAGCTCGTGTACAAGGTGCGCATCCGATACTGATAAAACCTTTGTCGTGAAGCGGGTTGTACGGAACACCTTTTTGCGATACTATGGCTTTGACTTCTTCGGTTGTCCAATGCAAAAGCGGGTTGTATTTGTAAAGTTGATATTGTTCGTCCCATTGTACAACCTCGAGTGAATTTCTGTTAGGCGAATGTTCGGCTCTTAAACCTGTTATCCAGACATTTGCTCCCTGTAAAGCTCTTTGCAAGGGCTCAACTTTTCGGATGTGACAGCACTGTTTCCTAAGTTCCTGACTTTCGTAAAAAGGGTTGATTCCTTTTGTATCAATGAAACTTTCGAGCGCTTTATGATCCGGGTAATACGTTTTCACTTTCTGTTTGTACTGCAACTCGGTTTTGTGCCATGTACTGTAGGTTTCGGAAAACAGACGGCCGGTGTCCAGCGTAAAAACTTCTATATTGGCAAGTCCTTGAGAGAAAACCACATCAGTGATCAACTGGTCTTCAATCCCGAAACTGGTTGAAAACACAATCTTTCCAGTTGTTTTTTCAGACAGTAGTTTCAGGTTTTTCGTCAGGTCCTGACTTTCGGTTAATTGGTTGATAATTTCAGTGTTCATTGGTAATATTTTGACATTTGGATATAAAAAAAGCCCCTTGAAATCAAGAGGCTTACGTTTTGGTTTTTATTATTTACAGCAATAATACAACAGACGGCCTCTTGCGAAGTTTCGCATACAACACATCATCATCATACAAGCTGCAGATGCTAAAATTGTCGTTATGGTCGTAAGCGTATTCATAGTTGTTTTTTTAAATTTTCATTCAGATAATAGAGATTAAGCGGATTTTCAACTTCATCTTGAGTTACTCTTATTCTTGCTTCTTGTCTTTTGCTTCTTTTTTTCTAAAACTAGTGCAAAAAAAAAACTCCCCAATTGCTTGAGGAGTTTTAACTGTATCTTGATAATGATCCAAACATTAACATGCAGCATATAACCCCTCAGTTTCTGAGCAGCACATACACATCATCATGTTTACAGTTTGGTTTTTCATTTTTTTGTCTCTTTTGAACACTGCAAACGTATAAAGTTTTTTTTATTAATCAAAACAAAATTTATCAAATTATTATTTTTTGCTTAATTCCCCAGCTTCTTTATACACATAAACTAACTTAACATATGATTAAATGCAAAATATTCAAGAAACAATCAAAACACAGGTAAACTAAAATCTAACTTCAATTTTAAGGTGTGTAGACAATGATTTTCCTCTATATCAAAAAAACAGCAATTTTATTTTTTTATTGAATAATTATTTTTTGGCAGAATTCATTGTTTTTACCGGTTAATTTGGCAAAATACGTTCCGCTGTTCAGGTTTAGGTTATCCACAGATAAGCGATAACTTCCGTTGGAAAACTGAACTTGCTTCGACACTATATTTCTTCCTGATATATCAAAAACAGCAAGTGTAAACACTTCATCCTGAACACTTCCGCTCAAATTGAAATTGATTTCATTTACAACTGGATTCGGATAAACCGCCAGTCCATCTTTAGAAACTCCAAAATCTGCTGAAGAAAGCGTAGTCACGATATATCGGTTAAAGAAATTCCAGATTTCCGTAGTATACGAAATATCATTGGCTGCGGTCAACCAAACGTGGTCTGCCCCATTCACTTTAAACAATTCGATTACGGAATTATTATTCGGGCTGGTATATTTGTAATGATCAATCGTATAGCCGTCGTTAGCCGTATTGGGCAAAGCGGTTTGAACCGGTACCGGATTACTTTGGTTGTTGGTAACCCAATAATTGATCAAAGCACTAACATCGTTTCCGTAAGTGTTGCCGGTGTAAGCAATGGTTCCGTCACTGGTACCGTGGAAATGTGCAATGGATACAGGTCGTCCCGGTGTTCCGGCTGCTACAGGCATGATACCGTTACCAAAAGTTCCGGCTACGGAAGCAAACGCTTTGATTTTATTATTCAATCGTAATGCTAATTTTTCAGTCATGAAACCGCCCATCGAAAAACCACAGGAAAAAACTTTGTTCGGATTTATGGCGTATTGTGCTGAAACCACATCAATTAAACTGCTGATAAACCCAACATCATCCACATTTGCATTCGGAATATAATAAGATGGTCCTGCTCCTGAATTCCATGCCGTTCCCGCCAACGGATCACTCAAAGCCTGCGGGCAAACCACAATAATGTTGTTGGTTTCAGCTAATTGAGCAAAACCTATTCCGCTGAAATTGGTCATGTTGTCACCAAGTCCGTGCAAAGTCAATACTAACGAAGCCGGGTTGGCCGCGTTATAATTCGTCGGGATATAAATCCTGTACTGACGGTTTCCCGAGGCATGGTTTAACGTTTGATTCTGCCATTGCGAAAAGGCTGAAAAAGACAGCAGTAAAGCAAGTAAGAAAAAAGTAGTTTTGCGTTTCATAATCAATTCGTTTTTTAGTTATAGCAAATGTATTTTTATGCTATCCAATTGATTATGACATATATTAAAAAAGAAAACTAATTGTTTGACATTTGTCAATTATTTGGCTTTTGCCCTGATTCTGCTTAAGGTTTCCTGGGTAATTCCCAAAAAGGAGGCAATCATTCCCAAGGTAAGCAATTCGTGCGCTCTTTTATTGGTTCGGATGAAATCCGCGTAACGTTCTTCCGCAGTTTGGAAAAGCATTAGGTCGATACGGTTTTGCCCCATGATTACAGCACTGCTCATAACCATTCTGAAGAGTCGTTCCACATCTGGGTGTTTATCGCAGATGGCTTCTAATTCATTCTTACTGATACTCCATAAAATACAGTCATCCAACAGTTCAATCCCTCTCTTGTCAGGCTTTTGCTTGATAAAACTTACCATGGAAAGCAATAAGGTTTCGTCACCACGAAAACCGTCAGTAACATCTTTATCATCTTTATAATAGAAAATCCGGGCCGCTCCTTTTTCGACAAAATAAATATCCCTGCAAATATCATTTGGCTTTACCAGAAGATGTCCTTTTGGCAAATTCAGCCTTTTGAAAGAATTCATCAGGGCAACGATACTGTCTGTGCTCAGGTTTATATTTGTTTCCGCCGTGTTAGTATCGTCATCATTAATCATCAGATTGACATAACGGTTTATGGCTGTTAAGATGTTCAGCATGTGATTACCTTTAGTCCTTAATAAATTTCAGCTGTTTTTCACCCAGTCTGACATAATAAACACCGGCGCTTAGTCCGCTTACATCAATACTCCAATTCTTTTGTGCATTCGGTTTAGAAATTACTTTTTGCCCTAAAGCATTTACGATTTCCACTCTGCTTTCAAAAGGAAGTTCTATGATAAGGACTGATTTTGCAGGATTCGGATATAATATAATGCCTGAGTTTAAGAATTCCGATGTACTCAAAGTTCCTAAATCGATTTGCTTTTCGATGGTTTCTTCACACCCATTACGTATGGCTTTCAGCTTAACTATTTTAATTCCTCCGGATGTATAAACATGTGAAGGGTTAGGTTCGGTTGAAGTCGTTCCGTCACCGAAATCCCATTCCAAGGCGGTGAAATTGGCTGAAAGGTTGGTAAAATTGACCGTATTCGAATTAATCTGATAACTGAAATCCGAATGCAGATTATAGGTATTGATTCGCCATTGTGCTTTATTCGGCAAAACAACCTGATCGGCTATTCCGTGAAAATAGGTCGCGGTTGCCTGTGGTACCCCACCATAGGACGTTGTTCCGGTTACAGGCTCCTGAAAAAGCGCTGCATACATCGCACAAGCCACCAAATAGGAACCGTTTAAATTCGGGTGGATGTCGTTGTAACTTCCGTGAAGCAATAAATCCTGTTGCGCATTGTAATGCATACGGGCGCATTCTCCTGCCGGCACAAAAGGTACATGCAGATTATCCGCCATTTTGGTGATAGAATCCCTGATTTGGGTCTGCACCTGAAAATAAGTGTTATACGTAGTCGAAGATGGCACACCGTAAGGAATCTGATACAGTAGGATTTTGGCACAAGGGCTGTATCTTTTTATGGAATCCATTAATTTCTGACCACGCTGAATAGTCGTGTTTACAGGCCATGAAGCGCCTGCGGATTCTCCACTGCCGGGTTGCAGTACCACCGCATCCCAAACGTTGTTCCTGAAGAGACTGTATACGTTAGCATCATCTACATGGTTAACAAATCCAGTCCCTCCGGGAGCATACATTTGAGTGGTTACATTCTTGCCTTTGCTGTTGGCTATATCGCGGAACAGGATCGGCATATCATTGAAATAGGTAATACTGTTACCAATAAACAATATTTTCTTTTGAGGATTTTGTGCTGTTGCAGCAATATTGATAAAAAGCAGCACTAAAAAAGTGAATAGTAATTTTAGTTTCATAGTCCGTCAGTTAAGTAGGTTTGGAAGACAATATTACAAAATACTATTAATCAATCGATTACATTTTTAAAAAAACGTCCCAATTTCATCCCGCTAAACTGCACTTTCATCCCAAATTTTGACAAATGTCAAAATCTATTCACCTATCTTTTGATAAAAATCATCGTATCATTTTATGTTCAAATCCGATTGGTGTAAAGGAATAACCTCCATGAACAAGGCTTTTATCTTAGGATGTTGTTTCAAATCGGTAACTTCATAAAACTCCTTTATCAAATCTTCGGTAACGGGTTTCGGATTAGGGAATTTGTTCTTTTCTAAAAATCGTTTTAAAGCCAGATTCACCTTGCTCTCCCCAATCATTTCACTTAAAAGATACATCACGACAGTTCCTTTGGAATATGCAATATGCCTATCATCCGGTTTTACTTTATACAAAGGCATTTCCTTGGAAAAACCTCTTTCGTTATTATAAATGTCGAGATGCATTTCAACACGTTTCAGCATTTCTTTTTTCCCGTACATTTTCTTTAAAAGCATCATTTCTGTATACATGGCAAGGCTTTCGGTAAGCATTACAGCGCCATCCCGCTGATCTGGATTTATCTGATTGCCGCCCCACCACAAATGTGCCAGTTCATGCCCTGCAAGCTCGTTGATTACATCCTGTTGTTTATCGGCTTTGATATTGCAGTGAAAAATCATATCTTCCGTCATGTAAACCGTTGCCGGATAGGCTGTTGCCGCAAAACCCTTGGTAAAACTTGAAACTTCCGCAAAACGAATGGTTTTATAAGGATATGCCCCGAAATTAGTTTCACAGTAATCCATTGTCAATTTGGCATTTTTAAGCAGATGCTCCACATTTTCAACGTGGGAAGGATGATAATACACTTCAAAACCCTTGCCTTTGTAATGCTCTTTTTTTACAGCATATTTAGCCGAAGAAACAGCAAAACGGAAAGGAATCTGCCTGACCTGATAATGAAACCAATTTCTATTACCGGCTTTCCATTGTTTCACCAATTCCCCCATACCAATTACAGTTTGGTTATCCGATGTAGCAATCTTCATATCAAGATTTATAAAATCATTATTAGGCTCTTTGGCTGCATCAAAAGCTTTGGCATGAGTTTTTACGCCTAAACCGAATTGCTTTCGGACACCCTCTTCCTGAATTTCATTATCCGGATTATATCCAAATTGCGGGTAATAACGGCTGATTCGCATAAAAGCCCCATTTTCAACTATTGCATTGAAGGGCTGATGACTGTTTACCGCTTTCCACTGATAAGTAATTCTGAACGTGAAACTTGCCTTTTCATTTGGGAGCATTGACTGTTTCAATTTCAGCACTTCAGTTTGATTTTGAACGGGTTTCACATCATCTTTAAACTGAAAATCAGCATTTTTAATTTCAAAACCATCCGGAAAACCAACAAGAATGCTATCTATTTTTTCATTTGTTTTATTCTCAAGAATATACTTTCCTACAATTGTATAAGCATTTCTTTCAGGGAATAATGCTACAGTAGTTTTCACATCGGTAATTATTGGATGGGACAAATTCTGATAGCGGCGGAACTGTTTTTCATAATCCGCCTGCGATTGTAATTGCGAATTTTCATCTTTTGGCAAATAATCTTCCATGACTTTATTGCCTAAACCACAGGCACTTAAACCTAATAAAAGCAATGTCACATAGGCATACACTTTCCTGAAATGAGGCTTTCGAAGATGGGCAACATAGAGCAAAAACAACAGCAAAATCGCACCGAAAAGCAATCGGTACACAAAAGCAGTCTGATAACTTCCAAAACCGTTCATGTCACTGTAATCAAAATTGATGCTGTACAAAAACTTGAACAACGGAAACGAAACTAAGTTTCTTCCCAAAGGCGTTGCCATGACAAAGGCAAATAGTGAAGTAAGTCCCAAAGCGACGTATTTCTGATTGACCAACTTTTGAATTAACAGTAGAAAACCACTCAACAAAAACAACGGTAATGTATTAAACAATACCACTTTAGCATAAATAAATCCTTCCAAAACAGGATAACCATAGCAAAACTGAAACACAATTCCTTCGGCAATCAAAGCAACTGAAAAACTTGTAATCACCAACAACATTGTCAGCCAATGTGTCCAAAACTGTGTTTTAACGGTTGGCGTGCTACCTTCTATCAAATTAAAATTTACATTTCTGCTGCGCCAGTACACATCATGAGTGTAAAACAAAACCACAATAACACCCAGCACATAAAAATTCTGAATTATCGTAGAAGTCATTAATCCTGAAGAAGCATATTTCTGTGGAATCCGGATCCCTTTTTCAATTTCAGCATACATTTCCATACCAACCGCGAAAAGCAATGCCAAAACAATCAATACAAACGGGACGCTTTTAAAAATGTAAGTCAGGTTGATTTTAACGAATGAAAACATTGCTTTTGTTTTCATCATAAATCCTTCATTAGTTGCTGTAAATTTAAAAGGGAAGCTGTCTGAAATTTCATTTTCATCTGACAAAACAGTTTTTTTATGCTTGCTTTTTTTTGTAAAAGAATAGTTTCTGAAAGCGGTACAAAGCAGAAGTATTGACAGCAAAACAACGCCCAATCGGTTCCAAAGGAAAATACCGTCAAGACCAATTATTTCAGTATTTCTTTGAACAACACTCCATTGAGCCGTCTGATTAAAAAAAGCCGACAACCCGAAAGGATCCAAAATGCCGGAAATAAATTTCGTTTGTTCCGATTGCGGTAAACTCTGCGCCATAAAAGGAGAGCTTGAAAACACAAGACTTACCATATAAAAGATATACAGCAGCAAGCCACTCACATAAATGTGCATTTTAGTTTTGGTAAACCAAGCCACCACAAACAGCACTGCAGTTACAAAAAATGTATTGATGAATGTAAAATACAGCATTGGAACCACATAGTATATCAGGTTAAATTCACCAGTTTCCAATGCTTGTCGTGTATTAGTCGTTTGCCCGATAAAAAAACTGATAGTCAAAAGAACTATACACAAAAGACTCAAAGTCAAAACCGAAGTAAATCTCCCTTTCAGAAATTGCTTTTTAAGAATCGGGGTACTGAAATAAATCTGTTCAAAACGATGATCCAATTCTTTAATTGCCAGTTGTGCCGTAAACAACGTACTGAAAAAAATCGTCGCCAAACTATTGAAAGCTGTAATAAAACCGACTTGATACGATGAATTGTAAAATACATTTTCACTGATTGAAAAACGAGCGTTACCGCCTGCGAAAATCCCGAAAGCAACAATCAAAAGCAGTACAGTGTAAAAACCCCATCTTTTGAAATATCCTTGAAGATCGAATCTGAAAACTGTTTTCATAGCACAAGATTTTTTTGATTCAACGTTGAAAAATAGACATCTTCCAGCCCCGGATTTACACTTTGAAAATCGAATAACGGTTGGCCGGAAAACACATTGATATTCATTTTTCCGGCTGTGAACTGTGATGAAATCACGGAATATTCATTTTTGAAATAGGTAAGTTCCTGCTTCTGAATTTGTTTTCTCCATATTTTCCCTTCCAGTCGTTGAATTAAATCAGTTGGATTGCCTTGAAGCAGCACTTTTCCTTCGTTCATAATTGCCATTTTTGAACATAAATTGCGTACATCTTCCACCAAATGAGTTGACAGGATTACGATTCGGTCTTCCCCTATTTCACTTAAAAGGCTGTTGAAACGGTTTCGCTCTTCAGGATCCAGACCGGCAGTAGGTTCGTCCACAATAATAATTTTGGGATTACCCAATAATGACTGAGCCACTCCAAAACGCTGACGCATTCCTCCTGAAAACGTATGCACTTCTTTTTTTCTATGCGTAAACAGGTTCACTTTTTCGAGTAACGAAAGGATTTGGTCTTTTCGCTCCTTTGAATCTGTAACTCCTTTTAAAACAGCAAGATGATTCAGCAAATCGTAAGCCGAAACTTTAGGATACACACCAAAATCCTGTGGCAAAAAACCGAGTTGTTTCTTGATAAAGTCTGGATTTTCCAAAACATTGACACCGTTAAATAAAATCTGTCCGCTGTCTGCCGATTGCAAGCCAACAAGGGTTCTCATTAAAGAAGATTTTCCGGCTCCGTTCGGACCTAACAAACCAAACATTCCGTTATGGATTTCCAGCGAAATGCCGTCAATTGCTTTTACTCCATTTCCATAGGTTTTTTGGAGATTTTTGATAATTAAACTGTTCATTTTGATTGAATATTGATGATTATTGATTAAAAACCACATAATTCTGTTTTGAAAAATTTAGGCAAAAGAAGCCCTGTCGGTCAAAAAACCGATAGTATTTAGCTCATTAAAAAACTGTTGATTATTCGCTGATATACTCTAAAACATCTCCGGGCTGACAATCCAGAGCTTTGCAAATCGCCTCAAGTGTTTCAAACCGGATACCTTTTGCCTTGCCCGTTTTCAGAATCGAAAGATTTGCCGGAGTGATACCCAGAATTTCCGCCAATTCTTTGGACTGCATTTTGCGCTTGGCCAGCATTACATCAACATTTACTATAATTGGCATAGTTCTAAATATATAAATCCTGTTCGTTTTGCAGGTTCACGCCCTGCTGAAAAATCGCTGCCATGAAGAAGATAAAAATTCCCATTATAGCATGCGCGACAATCATCGCAAAAAAAGGAAAATCTTCAATACTGAATAGCGACCAGATTATAATCGCAACCGGGTACAGCAACAAATTAAACTGATAAAACTGCTTTAAGTTTTTCAAACCTTCTCTTGTAAACAAACGTTCTTGCTTGAAAGTTTTGAAGACATTGCTCAACACCCAAAAGAACAAACCGTATAGTGCTAAACCTAAAACCATTTCCGCCACATAGGCCAAGGTATATTCAGAACCTAAAAGAAAATGCTGATTCGTAAACGCCAGGTTGATAGCAAAGCGGTTGTTTTCCATTTTTTCGAAAAAAGGACCTTCAAAAACACAGTTGATCAGAGCATAAATTGCTGTTAGCAAATAAAAAAATGCGGCAATTCGTACCAACACATATAAAAAAGAAGCTATAATCCGAACTACTTTCATGGATTCTAAATTTAAGTTCAACAGAGCAAATGTAATAATTAATTATCGTAAAACAATAATTATTTATCAAATTTTTATAATTTGTGAAAATAGGATTTTTAGAAGAAAAAATATTTTAGTAAAAAAGTTTGCGTATTCGAAAATCATTTCTATAACTTTGTACCATACAAAATTACGAAATGAACAACATTTTAAACAATACTTGGTGGTGGAACAACTTACGTCGAACGTCGTGAGCGAATCCTCCTATCTGTATTTTTAAAACCAAAATAGATAAAAGGCTTGTCAATCACGACAAGCCTTTTTTTATTTCCAAAATTTAAGATCATGAACAACTATAAATTACACACACACTACAAACAAATCCTTGCTGACACCATCACGCCGGTGAGCATTTATTTAAAAATCCGTGATAAATTCCCGAACAGTCTTTTGCTGGAAAGTAATGACTATCACAGCAATGAGAACAGCTTTTCCTATATCTGCTGCAACCCAACTGCAAATATTAAAGTGGAAAACGGTGCGATCACCACAACCTTCCCGGACGGAAATACAACCAACAAACCCATTCAAAGTCAAAATGATGTTGTGGAAGCTGTTCAGGAATTTACCTCGCGGTTTGAAACGGAAAAGAACGATTTCAAATTCATTACCAACGGTTTGTTCGGATTTACCAGTTACGATGCCGTTCGCTATTTTGAAAATGTTTCCATCGAAAAGAAAACTTCCGATTTACAGATTCCCGATTTATATTATGCTGTTTATCAAAACATAATCGCTATTAATCATTTTAAAAACGAGGCTTTTATTTTCAGCCACAGCTTTGATAATCAAAACAATATTACCGAAATCGAACAACTGATACAATCGAAAAACTTTGCTTCTTATTCGTTTACCAAAGAAGGTGGATCTGCTTCCAATTTATCGGATGATGACTTCAAAACAAATGTTGCTTTGGCCAAAAAACACTGCCAGCGTGGTGATGTATTCCAATTGGTTTTATCCAGACGGTTTACACAAGGTTTCAAGGGTGATGAATTCAACGTTTACAGGGCTTTGCGAAGTGTTAATCCATCACCATATTTGTTCTTTTTCGATTACGGAAATTTCAAAATCATGGGTTCTTCCCCTGAAGCACAATTAGTCATCAAAAACCGAAAAGCAGAAATCCATCCCATCGCAGGTACTTTCAAACGAACAGGAAATGATCAAAATGATGCCCTTTTAGCCAAACAATTAACTGAAGATCCTAAAGAAAACAGTGAACACGTGATGCTGGTAGATTTGGCCCGAAACGATTTAAGCCGAAACGGACATAAAGTACAAGTGGAAAAATACCGTGAAGTTCAGTTTTTCTCGCATGTGATCCATTTGGTTTCCAAAGTAAGCGGGCAATTACACGAAAAAGCAACCACCATGCAGGTTGTAGCCGATACGTTTCCGGCTGGAACACTTTCGGGAGCGCCTAAACACAAGGCTTTACAACTCATCGAAACCATTGAAAACACCAACAGAAATTTCTACGGAGGTGCCATTGGTTTTATGGATTTTGATGGTAATTTTAACCATGCAATTATGATACGGACTTTTTTAAGCAAAAATCATCAGTTGCATTATCAGGCGGGAGCCGGTATAACTATCAATTCCAGTGAAGAAAACGAATTACAGGAAGTGTACAATAAATTAGGAGCGTTAAACAAAGCGTTGGATTTAGCGGAAACATTATAGTTTTCAGTCACAGTCACAGTTAACAGAAAAATTTATAACTCATGAAAAAGATCTTAGTCATAGACAATTACGATAGTTTCACCTACAACCTGGTTCATTATCTGGAAGATTTGAACTGCGAAGTGACCGTTTACCGCAACGATGAATTTTACATTGATGAAGTAAAACCGTTTGATAAAATCCTGCTTTCACCGGGACCGGGAATCCCTGATGAAGCCGGATTACTGAAAGAAGTCATTAAAACCTATGCGCCTACCAAAAGTATACTCGGCGTTTGTCTTGGCCAGCAAGCGATCGGGGAAGTTTTTGGCGGGAGTTTAACTAATCTTGAAAAAGTCTATCATGGTGTGGCAACCCAAGTCAAAATCACCGTTCCCGATGAAACCCTTTTTAAAGGTTTAGCCGATGAAATCGAAGTCGGTCGTTACCATTCCTGGGTGGTTTCCAACGAAAATTTCCCGGAAGTCTTGGAAATCACTTCAGTAGATGCAAACGGAGAAATTATGTCACTGCGTCATAAAACCTACGATGTCCGCGGGGTGCAATACCATCCGGAAAGCGTTCTTACTCCCAACGGAAAGAAGATTCTTGAGAATTGGGTAAATAGTTAAGTCCTTAGTAATTAGTGGTTAGTAATTAGTCAGCCACTTCGCCAAAACAAATGTCAGGATAGTAAAAAGTACTACCCTAAGGACTTCGCATGCCTAAATCAATTAACAAACATCACTAATCACTAATTACTATAAACATGAAGACGATATTAAACAGATTAATCCAACACGAAACACTTTCCAAAGAGGAAGCTAAAACGGTGTTGAAAAACATTTCCAACGGATTGTACAACCCGAGTCAGATTGCGAGTTTCCTGACCGTTTATATGATGCGAAGCATTACCATTGAAGAATTAGCGGGGTTTCGTGAAGCCTTACTGGAACTCTGCATCGCTATTGATTTAACCGATTACAATACCATCGATTTATGCGGAACAGGCGGTGACGGAAAAAACACCTTTAACATTTCCACTTTGGCTTCGTTTGTGGCAGCCGGAGCAGGAATTCAAGTGGCGAAACACGGAAACTACGGCGTTTCTTCCATATCAGGTTCAAGCAATGTGATGGAAACTTTGGGTATTAAATTCAGTAATGATGAAGTTTTTTTAAAGAAATCTATTGAAGAGGCTAACATTTGTGTTTTACACGCGCCGCTCTTTCACCCGGCCATGAAAAATGTGGCTCCGATTCGTAAAGAACTTGCCGTAAAAACCTTCTTCAATATGTTAGGCCCGATGGTGAATCCGAGTTTTCCGAAGCATCAGTTAGTAGGTGTTTTCAGTTTGGAATTAGCCCGGATGTACGCCTATCTGTATCAGAATACCGAAACGAATTTTACGATTCTACACAGCTTGGAAGGTTATGACGAAATCTCTTTGACCGGAAATACGAAAATCATTTCCAAAAACTACGAGCAGATTTTAAAGCCAGAAGATTTTCAGGTACAGAAACTACAGGAAACAGATATTTTAGGCGGAATTACCGTTGAAAAATCAGCCGAAATCTTCCTGAACATCCTAAAAGGAAACGGCACACAAGCCCAGAACAATGTTGTGTGTGCCAACGCCGGAATGGCAATTTCCACGGTAAAAAACTGTTCCATTTCCGATGGATTCGAACTGGCCAAAGAAAGTTTACTAAGCGGAAAAGCTCTTGAAAAGCTTAAAAAACTACAACTTTTGAGCAATTCATAACTCATAACTTATAATTCATAACTCAAATGACCATTTTAGATAAAATCATCATCGATAAAAAACGGGAAGTCGAACTCAAAAAAAAGTTGATTTCAACATCACAATTGGAAAATTCAGCTTTGTTTGGAAGCCGAACCTATTCGCTAAGCAAGAATCTGCGAAACAATCCGGTCGGAATCATTGCCGAACACAAGCGACGTTCACCTTCAAAATCCGTAATCAATAACAATTATTCCGTGGAAGAA
Source organism: Flavobacterium pedocola (assembly GCF_053764385.1). Classification (NCBI taxonomy): domain Bacteria; kingdom Pseudomonadati; phylum Bacteroidota; class Flavobacteriia; order Flavobacteriales; family Flavobacteriaceae; genus Flavobacterium; species Flavobacterium pedocola. The sequence goes on from NZ_JBSNCR010000005.1 coordinate 61,981, forward strand.
GTTACAGTTGGCTATCAAAATGCAGGTGTTTCAGGAATTTCCGTTCTAACTGACGGGAAGTATTTTGGCGGCTCACTCGAAGATTTGTTACTCGCAAAAGCCTCCGTTAATGTGCCATTACTTCGAAAAGAATTCATCATCGACGAATACCAGATTTTGGAATCTAAAGCTCATGGTGCTGATGTTATCTTATTGATTGCAGCCGTTTTAACCCGTAAGGAAATTAAACAACTTTCTGAATTTGCACATTCGTTAGGCCTTGAAGTGTTGTTGGAAGTTCACAACAAAGAAGAACTGGACAAAGCCATTATGCCAAGTCTGGACATGATTGGGGTAAACAACCGCAATTTGAAAACCTTCGAAGTCAGTCTCGAGTACAGTAAACAATTGGCTCAACATATCCCTGATGAATTCGTAAAAGTTTCGGAAAGCGGCATCAGTTCCACTGCAACCATTCTTGATTTACAGCAATTTGGTTATCAGGGTTTTTTAATCGGAGAACATTTTATGAAAACTGAAAATCCGGGAAAAGCAGCAGCCGATTTTATTAACACAATACTGGTGAAATCATGAAACTAAAGATCTGTGGCATGAAATATCCGGCTAACATTCAGCAAGTTGTAATGTTTCAGCCTGACTATTTGGGCTTTATCTTCTATGAAAAATCCCCAAGATATTTTAGTGGAAATCTACCGTTACTACCAAAATCAACACAGAAAGTAGGGGTTTTTGTAGATGCATATCTAGACGATATTATTGGCAAAATTACCCGATACAACTTACAACTCGTTCAATTGCATGGGAATGAAAGCCCTGAATTTTGTAAGCTTTTTAAACAATTGGATATCAAAGTCATCAAAACATTTTCTATAGATGACAGCTTTGATTTTCAAACCATTAAGCCATACGAAACCGTTTGCGATTATTTTCTTTTCGATACAAAAGGAAATAATCCCGGTGGTAACGGAACCACTTTCAACTGGCAGATTCTCAAAAACTATCCATCCCAAAAACCTTTCTTTCTAAGCGGCGGCATTGGTTTGGATGAAATCAGCGAAATAAACCTGCTTAATTTACCGATTCACGCAGTCGATGTAAACAGCAAACTGGAAATCAAACCCGGGTTAAAAAACGTAAAAGAATGCGGAAAACTAATCCAACTGATAAAACTTTATAAGTTCATCTTCAATCCATAATCTTTAAATTCAATAAAATGCAATATCAAATTAACGAAAAAGGGTTTTACGGCGAATTCGGAGGCGCTTTCATCCCCGAAATGCTCTATCCGAATGTGGAAGAGTTGCGTCGTCAGTATTTAGAAATCACCAAAACCGAAAGCTTTCAAAACGAATTTCAACAACTGCTGAAAGACTACGTCGGACGTCCGACACCGCTATATTTTGCCGAACGTTTATCTGCCAAATACAACACCAAAATCTACCTGAAACGCGAAGATTTATGCCATACCGGTGCACATAAAATCAACAATACAATAGGACAAATCCTTTTAGCCAAACGCTTAGGTAAGACCAGAATCATAGCCGAAACCGGAGCGGGTCAACACGGTGTAGCTACCGCAACCGTCTGTGCTTTAATGGGTTTACAGTGCATCGTTTATATGGGCGAAATCGATATCAAGCGACAAGCCCCGAATGTAGCAAGAATGAAAATGTTAGGTACTGAAGTTCGTCCGGCAACATCCGGCTCCAAAACCCTGAAAGACGCTACTAATGAAGCTATTAGAGACTGGATCAACAACCCGGTCGATACGTTTTATATCATCGGTTCGGTAGTTGGGCCGCACCCTTATCCGGACATGGTTGCCAGGTTCCAAAGCATTATATCTGAGGAAATTAAAAAGCAATTACTGGAAAAAGAAGGTCGTAAAAACCCTAATTATGTAATCGCCTGTGTGGGTGGCGGAAGCAATGCAGCGGGTGCTTTTTATCACTTTTTAGACGAAGAAACCGTAAAACTGATTGCCGTTGAAGCAGCCGGAAAAGGCATTGATTCAGGGGAAAGCGCCGCAACTTCTGTGCTGGGAAAAATAGGAATTATCCACGGAAGCAAAACGCTTTTAATGCAGTCCGAAGACGGTCAGATCACCGAACCCTATTCTATTTCGGCCGGGCTGGATTATCCTGGAGTTGGTCCATTGCATGCCCATTTACATACCACAAAACGTGCTGATTTCGTTGCCATTACAGACGACGAAGCCATGAACGCCGGATTAAATTTATGCAAAACAGAAGGCATCATTCCGGCTATAGAAAGTTCGCATGCACTCGCGGTTTTGGAGCAGAAAACCTTTGACAAAAACGACATTGTGGTAATCAATTTATCAGGGCGAGGCGACAAAGATTTGAACACCTATATTGACTATTTCAATTTTTAGTAATCAGTAATTAGTGGTTAGTAAATAGTCCTACTCTAAAACTCAAAAAAATGAATCGAATAAACACCAAATTAAACGAAAACAAAAAGCTGCTTTCCATTTATTTCACGGCCGGCTTTCCGAACCTTAACGACACCGTTTCCATTATTGAAACACTGGAAAAAAATGGTGTGGATCTGATAGAAATCGGATTGCCTTTCAGTGATCCGTTAGCTGACGGGCCAACCATTCAGGAGAGCTCGACCATCGCCATACAGAGTGGCATGACCACAAAATTACTCTTCGAACAGTTGAAAGACATTAGAAAAACAGTTAAAATCCCTTTGATAATCATGGGCTATTTTAACCCTATTCTGCAATTCGGCGTGGAGCAATTTTGCCGGAAATGTGCCGAAACCGGTATCGACGGACTCATCGTTCCGGACCTTCCAACAGAAGTTTTTGAGCAGGATTTCAAAAGCATTTTCGATAAGTATAACCTTAAAAACATTTGCTTAATCACACCCCAAACCTCCGAAGAGCGCATCCGGAAAATTGATGAAATAACGGATAGTTTTATCTATATGGTGAGCAGCGCCAGTACAACCGGAAGTCAAAATTCATTTGGAGAAACCCATAAAAACTACTTCGAACGAGTGGCAAATATGAACTTGAAAAATCCACAGATTATAGGTTTTGGAATATCCAACCGTGAGACATTTTTACAAGCAACTGAACATCAGAAAGGCGCTATTATTGGCAGCTCGTTTATCAATTTCATAGCAAAAAACGAAACAAAACAAATTAAAGAATTTATTGAAGTGATATTATCTAATCAAAATTAAAAAGATTGATTATCAATACAATATATTAACCACCACATCAATTACTTTAAATGCTGTAACATTTTATTAACCTTTATTATGATTTCTTTAATACTTTTAATAAGACTTTCGTCGTTTTAACAAGAATACGCACTATTCAATTCATTAAAAACAAAGATCATGAAATCAATTAAAAAAGTAATTCTCGGCTTAATTTTGTTTTTCTCATTCCAATCCATCGGACAGGTATCGGTTAATGTAAATATCGGTACACCTCCGCCATGGGGACCGGTTGGCTATGTGGAAGCACGTTATTATTACATACCGGATATTCAGGTATATTATGACGTCAGTACATCGATGTTTATTTATATGGGACCACGAGGTTGGATTCATGTACACACTTTGCCCAGCCGTTACGCCTATTATGATTTGTACGGAGGCTATAAAGTAGTATTGGATTACAGAGGAGACAGACCTTACCGCTACTATAGTGTACACAAAGTAAAATATCCGAAAGGCTATAAAAAATACCATCAAAAGCCATACAAAATGAAAGGCGACCAGGGTTACCACTCCGGACATCATAAAAACAATCCTGGACCTGGAATAAGAATCGGTGACGGCGGACATCAGGACCATGGAGGTGGAAAACATGGAAAAGGTCATGGTGACGGCCACGGAAAAGGAAAAAATAAATAGACAAATAACCCATTAAATGAAAGAGCAAGGCTAACCACCTTGCTTTTTTTTTATTTAACAAAAAAACGACAAGCACTGTAAACAAAGGTAAAAGAAAGTATTTTAAACATTTAATTGAATATTATTTTCATTCAAAATTCATTTTTGGCACGGTCCTTGGATTTAGCTAAACAACAACACAGAAAGGTTTAATTAAAATATACGATTATGAAAGCTATCAGATTTTTACTCGCAGGTTTATTTTTAATGACATTAAGTGCAAAAGCTCAAGTATCGGTTAACATAAATATAGGGGCGCCTCCGGCATGGGGTCCTGTTGGTTATGCCGAAACAAGATATTATTACCTGCCGGACATTGAAGTATACTATGATATCCCATCAGCAATGTTTATCTATTTTGATGGAGGCGGATGGATAAGAGCAGCTTACTTACCGTACCGATACAGACATTATGATTTATATGGTGCTTACAAGGTTTGTTTACACGACTACGGCCCAAACCCATATGTTTACTATAAAAGACATAGAGTAACATACTATCACGGGTACAGAGGAGCATATCAAAGAACCGTAGGGGTTCGCCCTCAAGTAGTATACAACGGCCCGAGAGAAGGTTATTACAGAGACCGTGACGGAGACCGTGATGATAACAGAAGAGATTATTACAGAGACCGTGATGACAGAAGAGACGACAACAGACGTGATTACTACAGAAACGATAATCGAAACGAAAGACAAAACAACGATTACAGAAACGATTACCGAGGCGGGCGCGAGAATGGAAATGGCGGAGGGCATAACCCAGGACGCGGAAACGGAAACAACGGAAACGGAAACGGCAGAGGCCACGGAAAAAGAGGTTAAAACTAATTATCACCTTAGTAAGGCAGGACTTAAACAGTTCCTGCCTTTTTTAATTTACTGTTAAATAAAGCACAGCAACAACCTATTTGATTATCTTTGAAAGACAGGAATAACACTACAATTCACTATGAAGAAGCTTAGCTTACTTTTCTATACGATTACTTTATTTATATCTTCACAAGGGTTTGCCCAGCAGCCTCAAAAACCAAGCACTGCGGACATTTACCATCAGCTTGAAAAATTGAATTTCTTAGGTTCCGTATTGTATGTGGCGGCACATCCCGATGATGAAAACACCAGGCTTATTTCCTACCTCTCCAACGAAACCAAAGCCAGAACCGGTTATTTATCCTTAACCCGAGGTGACGGCGGCCAAAACCTTATCGGTACGGAATTACGCGAACTTTTAGGGATTTTACGGACACAGGAACTTTTGGCAGCAAGAAGAATCGACGGTGGCGAGCAGTTTTTCAGCAGAGCCAATGATTTCGGCTATTCCAAAGAACCGGAAGAAACCTTTGAAATCTGGAACAAAGAAGAGATTTTAAGCGATGTGATTCTGGCCATCCGAAAATTCAAACCCGATGTTATCATCAACAGATTCAACCACAGAACACCGGGCACAACGCACGGACATCATACCGCTTCGGCCATTTTAAGCATGGAAGCTTTTGACAAAACCAATGATGCTTCCGTTTTTCCTGAGCAACTTACCATGACTTCCGTTTGGCAGCCAAAACGTTTATTTTTCAATACTTCCTGGTGGTTTTACGGTAGTGAGGAGAACTTCAAAAAAGCCGATAAAAGCAATTTAACAAGTATCAATACCGGTGTTTTTTATCCGTTGAAAGGAAAAAGCAATGGCGAAATAGCCGCTTTGAGCAGAAGCCAGCACCAATGCCAAGGTTTCGGAAGTACCGGAACACGAGGAAACGAGCCGGAATACTTGGAATTTCTTAAAGGTGATATTCTAAAAGACAAGACCAATATTTTTGACGGCATCAACACAACCTGGTCAAGAGTTAAAGGTGGTGAAGCTATAGGAAAAATACTGTATGACGTTCAAAAGAATTTCAATTTCAGAAATCCGGAAGTTCATTTAACCAAACTGATGGAAGCTTATCAGCTAATCTGTCAATTAGAAGACGAACACTGGAGAACGCTGAAAAAACAGGAACTGGAAAACATCATCAGCGCGTGCTGCGGTTTATATCTTGAAGGCGTGGCATCGGCACAAAACACAAACCCTAACGGAGAAATCACTTTAAAACTTGAAGCGATCAACAGGAGTAATGAAGCCATCGAAATCGAATCGGTTAACTTTTTGAATACCTTGATTGTTGCCGATAAAAAATTAGAAGCTAACGTAGCTTTCAAAACCGAAAAGCAAATTCAGATTCCATCGGATAATTTATTTACAACACCGTATTGGCTTAACAATCAAGGAACTATTGGTTTGTTTGCGGTAGCCGATAAAAACAACATCGGAAAACCGGAATCCGATTACCTGAAACTGCAATGGAAAGTAAAAATCTGTGACATCCCGATTACGCTTTACAAAAACATCGTTTACAAATTCAACGATCCGGTTAAAGGCGAAATGTATCAGCCTTTCGCGATATTACCTGAAGTTACTACCGAGATCCTGAACAAAGTTGAACTTTTCCCTAACAACCGTAAACACAAAATATCAGTTAAAGTAAGAGCCGGAAAAGACAACTGTAAAGGTGAAGTGCTCCTGGATTTACCAGCCGACTGGAAAGTCTATCCTAAAACCATAGCGTTTGAATTACCGCAAAAAGGCAGTGAGAAAACCGTTTCGTTTGAAGTGACGCCTCCATCCTATCCTACTGAAGCTATTGCAAAAAGTATTGCGGTTATCAACGGCATCCGTTACAATAAAAAACTGGTAACTATAGATTATCCACACATTCCGTTGCAACAGATTTTATTACCGGCCGAAGCTAAATTCAATAAAATTGAAATCGAAACCCGAGGCAGTAATATCGCTTATATCATGGGGGCCGGCGACGAAGTTCCGGAAAGTTTACGCCAGATGGATTATACAGTAACGATTCTTGAACCGGAAAAAATCACTCCGGAAAACCTTCAAAACTATGATGCGGTTCTGGTGGGCATCCGCGCTTACAATACTGTTGAAGCCTTGAAATTCAAGCAAAAAACTTTGTTGGATTATGTAAAAAACGGCGGAACAATGATTGTACAATACAACACCACCGGAAAATTAGTGACCAACGATTTTGCGCCTTACGAACTGAAACTTTCCCAGGACAGGGTTACTGAGGAAAACGCAAACGTGACCTTTACAAACCCGAAACATCCTGTTTTAAACTTTCCGAACAAGATAACCGAAAAAGACTTTGAATGCTGGATTCAGGAACAGGGCTTGTACTATCCTAACAAATGGGCAAAAGAATTTGAAACCGTTATTTCTTCCCACGACAAAGGAGAAACACCAAAAGACAGCAGTTTACTAATCGCAAAATACGGCAAAGGGCATTATATTTATACCGGATTGAGTTTCTTCAGGGAATTGCCCGAAGGTGTACCGGGAGCTTTCCGTCTGATGGCTAATTTGATTGCGATTGGGAAGTAAAGAGAATAGAAGCAAGAGACAAGAGAAAGATTTTATATCTTCAATTTTGAAACTCAGCAACTTTAAAAACAAAACTATGAAAGAACAGGAATTCAAGTGGAAAAGAAGTTATACGATAGTGTTGCTGCTCAACGCTTTCTACATTTTGTTGTTCTATTTTCTAATGCAAATGTACGCTTAAGATATGCAGCTAATTGACTGGATCGTTCTATCGGTAACACTACTTTTCATCGTAATATACGGAGCCTGGAAAACCAAAGGCAGTAAAAACGTAGAAGAATTCATCCTCGGCAACAACGAAACCCCATGGTGGACCGTCGGGCTTTCCGTTATGGCTACACAGGCCAGTGCCATTACGTTCCTTTCCACACCCGGACAGGCGTATCATGACGGAATGGGCTTCGTGCAGTTTTACTTCGGATTGCCTATTGCGATGGTAGTCATTTGCATCACTTTTATTCCGATTTACCATAAACTCAGGGTTTTTACCGCTTACGAATTTCTGGAACAGCGTTTTGATGTTAAAACCCGCTCGCTGGCTTCCATCCTATTCCTGATTCAGCGCGGATTGGGAACCGGTTTGACCATTTATGCTCCGGCGATCATCATGTCGGCTTTATTGGGCTGGAACCTTACCCTGATGAATGTTGTTATCGGAATCATGGTAATCATTTATACTTTTTCCGGCGGAACCAAAGCGGTAAACGTTACCCAAAAACAACAGATGTTCGTGATCATGACCGGAATGTTCATCACCTTCTTTCTTATTTTAAGCTACTTACCTGAAGAATTAAGTTTCAGCAACGCCTTAGGAATTGCTGGCGCCAACGATAAAATGAACATCGTGGACTTCTCTTTCGATCCGGAAACCCGCTACACGTTTTGGAGCGGAATCACCGGTGGATTCTTTTTGGCCCTCTCCTATTTCGGAACCGATCAATCACAGGTTGGACGTTATCTGACCGGGAAAAACATAAGAGAAAGCCAGATGGGGCTTATCATGAACGGCTTGTTGAAAGTACCGATGCAGTTTTTCATATTGCTTACCGGGATAATGGTATTTGTGTTCTTTCAGTTTCATAATTCGCCGTTGCATTTTAACCCGACCAATAACGAATTGGTAAAAAAATCGGCACACAAAGCTGCATACGAAAAACTGGAAAAGCAACTGGAAGCCGTTCAGAATGAAAAGAAAGAAATCAGTATGTTGTATGTTGGCCAGTTAAACCAGGATTTTGACAATCCCATCCTGCAACAGAAAATGGTTTCACTTTCCGGTAAGGAAAAAGATTTGCGAGAGCAGGCCAAAGAAGTGATCAGCAAAGTGGACGAAAAATCCGAGACCAATGACAAAGACTATGTTTTCCTATATTTCATCCTTAACTTTTTACCTAAAGGATTAATTGGATTATTGTTAGCGGTAATCTTCTCGGCAGCGATGTCTTCCTCTGCTTCGGGTTTAAATGCATTGGCTTCCACGACTACCATCGATATCTACAAAAGAAACGTCAAAGCTGATAAATCAGAAAAACACTTTGTAACGGCCACCAAACTTTTCACTTTAATGTGGGGTATCATCGCTATTTTATTTGCCTGTGTGGGAACACTTTTTGAAAACCTGATTCAGTTGGTAAATATTGTAGGTTCCATATTCTACGGAACTGTGTTGGGGATTTTCCTTGTGGCTTTCTATGTAAAATTTGTAAAAGCAAAAGCGGTTTTCTGGAGCGCAGTGTTAACCCAACTTACCATCTTTTATATTTACTACCTGGACATTGTGAGTTTCTTATGGCTAAACTTCATCGGAGCTATGATGACCATTATTATAGGAATTCTGTTCCAGAGTTTTTTAAAGACCAAAGAGTAAATAAAAAAGGCTGTCACAAAAATCATGACAGCCTTTTTTGAAAAAATAACTATTATTTTTTAGTCCATTCTGAGATGGAATCTTTGTTCATTTTTACATAATCCTGGTTGTTTACTTTTTCAGCAGCAGCCAATGATAATTTTGCTGTTTCAACCGCTCCTACTTTATCGCCGTTTTTAGCCAGAACAAGTGATTTTAAACGTAAATACCAGAAAGGTGTTTCTTTTTCTTTAGTCATATCACAAGCTTTGTTAACCCAAACCAAGGCTTTCTTCATATCGCCGTTAGATTGGTACAAATACTGTGCAGAAGCGAAATAATCGTTTGCTGTCGGTCCAGCCAAAGTAGCTTCAATACTCTTTAAAGCCACCTTTTGTGTAGGAACTTCAAATTTCACGGGAATTAGGGTTTTTTCCCATGACAATTCTAAATAAGCGTAATCGTTATCAACGTTATTAACTCCGATAGTAAACGTTTCTACTTTTCGGCTTAAATTTTCAGGTTTTACAATGGTTCTTACGGCAACATTTGCCTCGTCCCATTTTTCAGGTAATCCCCAGTTATCCGTGTTGCTGTAAAAAATAACTTCCCAACTGTCTGCTTTTGGCAACGTATACAAAGCATACTTCCCTTTTTTAAGGATTTTACCATCAATCGTTACATCTTCACTGAAAGCAATTATTGTATTGGCATTAGCTCCTGTTCTCCATAATTTACCATAAGGCACCAATTCTCCGAAAACGGTTCTGCCTTTGATACTCGGACGGGAATATTCAATGTCTACATTAGTTAAACCAACGGTCTGTTCAACCTTGGAAACAGGACTCGCCTGCGGTGTCTTTACCTGAGCCTGCATCGCCAGTGTGGCAAATGCAAAAACAGCTGTAAGCACTATTTTTTTCATAAGATAATATCGTTAATTTGATTTGAAACGAAAATAGAAAAAAATCCGACTGCTAAATGTTAAGAATAGCATAAATACAAATTAAATAACAATCCAACATTATGTAACTTTACAAAAAAAAAGATGTTTTCCATAACAACACGTCAAAAATTACCGATTACCCTTGAAGAAGCGTGGGCCTTTTTTTCCGATCCCAAAAACCTCAATACCATTACACCTGAAAACATGAAGTTTAAAACATTATCCGGTGATGAGAGGAAAATGTTCGAAGGACAGATTATCCATTATAAAATCTCACCTTTTTGGGGCGTCACAATGGAATGGGTAACCGAAATCAAACACCTGAAGGAGAAGGATTATTTTGTAGACGAACAACGCTTCGGGCCTTATAAATTCTGGCATCACAAACATTTTTTTAAAACTGTTGACGGTGGCGTGGAAATGGAAGACCTGGTACATTACAAATTACCATTTGGGTTTCTCGGCAAACTTTTTCATCCGATACTGGTAAAACCGAAACTCGATGAAATCTTCAAATACAGAAAACAAAAACTTACCGAACTTTTCGGGGAATTTAAACCGTAACGACATGACACTATTCTGGTTCCGAAGAGATTTGCGCCTTGAAGATAATACGGCACTTTTCCATGCTTTAAATGAGAATGAAGCCGTCTTGCCTGTTTTTATTTTCGACACCACCATACTCTCCGAATTGGAAAACAATGACGCCCGCGTTACCTTCATCCATAAACAATTACAAACCATTCAGGCAAAATTACAGGAAACAGGAAAATCACTAGCGGTTTTCCATGGAACGCCGGAGACAGTTTTCCAAAAACTGATTACCGAAAACAAAATCACTACTATTTATACCAATCACGATTATGAACCTGGAGCCCGTAAGCGCGACAAAGCAATTCATCAGCTTTTAAAAGAAAAAGAAATAGCTTTCAAAACCTGTAAGGATCAGGTGATTTTTGAAAAAAGTGATGTAGTTAAAGACGATGGCAGCCCGTATGTGGTTTTCACTCCCTATTCCAGAAAATGGAAAGAAAAACTGAGTAAAATTCAATTGGTTTCGTATCCTTCGGAAGATTTGCTTCAGAAGATTACAGAACATTCTTATCCCTTTTTAAATTTGGAAGCTATTGGTTTTACGGAATCAGCTATTGAACCAAAGCCTTTCGACATATCTGAAAAACTGATTGCTCATTACGAGGAAACCAGAAACTTTCCGGAAATTCCGGGGACTTCTATGCTTGGTGTATATCTTAGGTTTGGAACGGTTTCCGTCCGTAAACTGGTAAATCTGGCCAGAACATCCCAAAACGAAACCTTTTTAAACGAACTGATTTGGCGGGAATTTTTTATGCAAATCTTATGGCATTTTCCGCATACGGTCAACCGAAGTTTCAAAGATAAATACGATGCAATCCAATGGAGTAACGATGAAACATTATTCCAAAAATGGTGCGAAGGCAAAACCGGATATCCTTTCGTGGATGCAGGCATGCGCGAACTCAACACGACCGGGCACATGCACAACCGTGTACGCATGATCGTGGCAAGTTTTCTTTGCAAACATTTACTGATAGACTGGCGCTGGGGCGAAACCTACTTTGCGCAAAAACTATTGGATTACGAACAATCCAGCAATGTCGGCAACTGGCAATGGGCTGCCGGATCAGGTGTAGACGCTGCACCTTATTTCCGGATTTTCAACCCAACGGAACAGATTAAAAAGTTTGATAAGGATTTGGCATACATCAAAAAATGGGTTCCGGAGCTTGAAACGGCAGAATACCCGAAACCTATTGTCGATCATAAGGAAGCCCGTGAAAAATGTCTACAGGCTTATAAAAGAGCTGTTGGGTAAACATTCCCCTCCTTTGGAGGGGTGGCCGTAGGTCGGGGTGGTTTAAGAATATTCTTTGATGATAAAATCTTCTAAATTTTTTAAAACATTTTCTAAATCATGCAGTACTCTAAAGTCTGTAGTTCTAAAAACTTTAAGACCACATGAAATTAAAAATTCTTCACGACTCTTATCATAATCCTCTTTACCATTATGACTTGTCCCATCAATTTCCACTACTAATCCAAGAGCTTTCACATAAAAATCTACTATATAATTACCAATGATTCTTTGGCGATCAAAATCTATATTATGAAACTTTTTTCTGTGAACTTCTTTCCAAAAAACAACTTCTGAAAAATTACCGATTTTGCGTAAATTCCTTGCTCTTTCTTTCAAACTAGGATTATATGGCAAATTTTCAACAAAATTTCTGTAAATAATAATAGTACTAATCGATGTTAACGCAACTTTATCCATAAACCACCCCACCTTTCAGGCACCCCTCCAAAGGAGGGGAAAGCTTAAACCAGACCTTTTATCTTTTCAAAATCGATTTCATCAAAATCGTGGATAAGATAATCCGCTAGGGTCAAATCCTGGTGTTTGGAATTGTCACTGTGATACCCAATGCAGAAAATGTCGGCAGCTTTTGCAGCTTTTACGCCGTTAGTACTGTCTTCGATAACGATACAGTGTTCTTTTGGTGCTTCAGACAAAGAAGCTGCATGAAGAAAAATTGTCGGATCCGGTTTGGATTTTGGGAAATCTTCGCCACTTACCGTATGGGTGAAATATTGGTACAAATCGAAACGGGTGAAAACACGGTTAATCGTACTTTTCGAAGCCGATGACGCTAAAATAAGCTGCATTCCGTTGGCATGAAGGTTTTTGATTAAAGCTTCCACGCCGGATATAAGTTCTAAATCAGGTTTGGTATCGAAAGCCTCGTTGAACAAATGGCGCTTGCGCAGCACCAGTTCTTCTACATCATGATCAAGACTGAAAGTATCTTTAATCTTCTGAAAAACATTACGGGTGGAATTCCCTGTAAAAGAAGCATATAACTGCTCGGAAACTTCAATCCCTAATTCATTAAAATGCTGGAAGTAAGCGTATTTATGAACGGGTTCTGTATCGACGATTACGCCGTCCATGTCGAAAATTACTGTTTTAATCATTGTTGTTGTGTTGTAAAGTTGCAAAGGTAAACATATTTGTGGATTTGAAAATTTGGGGATTTGGTTATTTGGGTTTTGGTTATTTGGAAGAAGTGATGTTGGCAAATACAAAAATGGCTTCCTCCCTAGCCCTGATGGGAGCGGTCTCGTTATTTGTAACGAGATAAAGCGGACAGCAGGATTTACCATTCCCGACACAAAACAACCATTCGCTCCAACTCTTTAACTCATAATTCATAACTTATAATTCATAATTTATAATTCCATTAAACCATTTCCCTTATCTTTAGTCTTACCAACAAATCGATTTCACTTGCAGGACGAAAAAGCCTTTATCGCTGAATTACTCAACCCTAAAACGCAGAATGACGCGTTTCGGAAGTTAGTGCGCGAATACCAGCGTCCGTTGTACAATCACATCCGGACTATTGTTCTGAATCATGACGATACCGATGATGTGCTGCAGAATACCTTTGTGAAAGTGTTTCAGAACCTGAAAAATTTTAAAGGTGAAAGTAAACTGTTTTCCTGGATGTACCGAATTGCCACCAATGAAGCGATAACGTTTATCAACCAACGGGCTAAAAAACAGGGCGTTTCCAGCGAAGAAGTTCAGGAAAAAGCGATTAACAGTTTACAGGCCGATGTGGATTATGACGGAGACGAAATTCAGTTGAAACTCCAAAACGCCGTCGCGACACTTCCGGAAAAACAACAGTTGGTTTTCAAAATGAAGTATTTCGAAGAAATGAAATACGAAGAAATGTCGGAAATACTGGAAACAACGGTTGGTGCTTTGAAAGCCTCCTATTTCCATGCCGTGAAGAAGATTGAAGAATTTTTAAATACGAATTAAACCTTTTGAATGTATTTTTGTCTTATGGATATGAAGAAGTTTGATTTACATAACGACCCGAAAATCGAAACCGGTTTTAAAATTCCCGAGAATTATTTCGAGAATTTCGAAGACCGATTGATGCAACAGCTTCCCGAAAAAGAAGTTCGTGTGGTTTCGCTATGGCAAAAAAGAACCACCTGGATTTCGGCCGTTGCCGCTGTATTTGTAGTGAGTTTTGGCATTTGGATGTACAATACTTATCAAAGTACTGAAATGAGCATCAGTACCGAACAATATCTTGCGTATCAAAGCGATATTACCACCGAAGACATAGCCATGCAATTAACCGACGAAGACATTTCTTCGATTGAAAAAGACCTTGGCCTTTACGGAACCGAATCCGAAACTTATATTAATGAATACCCCGAATAATATGAAAAAAATTATCACCATACTGTTACTTGTAATCACCGTGAGTGTTTTTGCACAAAACCGAAGACAGGAACGCATCGACCGCATCAAAGCGCTTAAAGTGGCTTTTATTTCAGATCGTCTGGATTTAAAACCGGAAGAAGCTGAAAAATTCTGGCCTGTTTTCAATCAATATGAAGAACGTCAGATGGAACTTCACAAACAGAAAAGACAGTTGATGCACAAACTTCGTCCGGAAAACACAACCGGCTTATCCGATAAGGAAACGGCTGCACTTATGGAACAGGACGATCAGCTGGAAACCGACATGCAGAACAACAAAAGAAAACTTACCAAGGATTTACAAGGTGTAATCCCGAGTCAAAAAATACTGATGCTGAAACAATTGGAAATCGAATTCAAAGAAAAATTGCTACAGCAGATGAAAAACAAAAAAGAGAGAATGAAATAATAGAAAAGGAGCTGAATGCTCCTTTTTTTATTTAAACCTAAAACGTAAGATTTTTTTATTACCTGCCACAATCGCAGTTTTATTGTCTACGAAACGGATAGTGAACAAATCTTTGTAATCGGCAATTTTACTCCAGGTTTTTCCCTTATCAAACGAATAAAAAACACCGGATGCACCAACGGTAACCAACTCATTTCCATTACTTCCCGGCACGAACTGCACACAGGAACCGTAACCGTAACCTTCGTTTTCACCAACCTTGCTCCAGGTTTTTCCGCCGTCTAGGGTTATGATTTTGTTGCCGAAATTCTGTTGTGGTTTTTCATAATCGCCACCGGTAGCAAAACCGATAGTCTCATTGTAAAAATCGGCTGAAAATATTCCGGTCATGGTACTTCCCTGAAGAATCGGGGTGTCGATTACGCTCCATGATTTTCCCTTATCTTCCGAATAAAAAACACGGGACTTTTTCCCTCCGGAAACTATCCAGGTTTTATCGCCTTGGATATTAATATTAGTATTACTGGCCGCAAAAAATGCTTCTCCTTCGTCTAATTTCGGTAAATGATCACAGATTGTTTTTTTCCAGGTTTGGCCGCCGTCTCTGGTGATGATCAGCGAAAAACAATCTTCGGTCGGATCCCCTACGGCAATTCCTTCGTTATCGTTCCAAAACTGAATGGCATCGTAAAATACCTTCTCGCCTTTTTCTTCATACACCAATTGGGTTTCCTTACCATCTTTGGAAATACGGTACAATAAACCCGGATTCGCTATGCCTAATACGAAAACATTGTCTTTATTCTGAGCCATGCTTCGGAATTCCAACTTCAGGCTGTCTTTTTTGATATTACCCACAAATTGTTTACCGTTGGACAGATTGATACTGCCGTAATTTCCGTTATTGGCAGCATACCAGACTTTATCGTTATCGATTTCCAAGGCTCTGATGCTTAATTTTTCAGCCAATAACGTATCGATTTCAACCGAAGTAAAACTTGGTTTCAACACCGCTTGTGGTTGTTCTGCAGCAGAAACGGTTTCTTTTTTGGAACCGAATACCGATTTCACGTTACAGGAAAAACATAAAAAAAAGCTGATTACGACAACGACTCTTCGCATTCGAAAGGAATTTAGAAAAGCTAAAGTACGAATTTGCTTTAGATTTTCTTGTCTTTTCCGTCGAGCATGTAAATCCAGATCATTCTTGAAAAACGGAAATTGAAAGTACTCATTACAATGGACAGCATTCCGATTAAAACCACTATGGTGAGATAACTGTCTATGAACTGATTAGCAATCAGAAAGAATACAACCATTTCAGCTACCGTCACGGCATAACTCACAAACATCGATCCGAAGAAATATCCTGGCTCTTTTTCAAATTTGTGCTGACAATGTGAGCAGTGCGTATTCATTTTCGGCAATCTCAGCAGGAAGATGTTTCCTTTTTCTGCAAACACTTTTCCTTCACCACACTTCGGACATTTTTCTCCTAAAACATTTACTAAAACTGACATAACTATTTTTTTATACAAATTTCGGCAGATTTCGGTTTAATGCTATAAACGATTTACGCAAATATTTGTACTTTTAGGACATATTTAAATATTCAATTGTCATGAAGAATTTTGCCGTTTTAGACATTCAGCACTTTGAATCTATAAAGAAAAGAAAAGAATTCTACACAAATACGATTGAAAATCATTTAATTACAGCCCACAAAAACATCCATAAACCACACAAGCACAATTTTTATTTAACTGTACTTTTTACTCATGGACAAGGTTTTCATGAAATCGATTTTACACGTTACGAAGTAAAATCAGGAAGTTTGTTTTTTCTGAATCCGGGACAAATGCACCATTGGGAATTATCGGATGATATTCAAGGGTTTATCTTTTTTCACACCCAATCGTTTTATGATCTGCATTATTCTCAAAACCGTGTGAACCACTTTCCGTTTTATTACAGTGTGCAGAATTCACCTTTATTGCAACTGGAAGAAACTCAAATTGGTTATTTCAGTCAGTTGTTCAGGCAGATTAACACTGAAAATCAATCCGAAGCACTCTTCAAAAACCAAAAACTGATTTCCTTAATCGATTTGGTTTATATTGAAAGTACGCGATTGTACCTTCAAACCAACGAATCGGAAGTAATTGCACAAAACAGCTATTCCAACACGTTTCAGAAATTGGAACAACTCATTGAGCAACACTACAAAACCGAAAAATCACCTTCCCAATACGCAGATTGGCTGAACATTTCGGCAAAGCACCTTAACCGGATCACCCAAAACATGGTAGGCAAAACTTCAACGGATATGATCCTGGAAAGGGTTTTTCTGGAAGCCAAACGGGAACTCATCAGCAGGCAATTCAATTTCAATCAGATCGCAACAGATTTAGGCTATGACGATTATGCTTATTTCTCAAGGCTTTTCAAGAAAAAATGTAACGAAACACCGTCCGAATTTATAAAACGCTATAAATAAGCTTTTGCCAAATAATTTACTATCTTTGCGGGCTTATTTTTTTACACAATGAGATTACACCGTAATTTAGTTTTTACCGTTATTGATTCGCTTATGGCGATTTTCAATGAAGAACAATATGCCGATAAAGTAGTAGCCTTTGCTTTGAAAAAAGACAAACGCTGGGGAAGCCACGACCGAAAATTCGTTGCCGAAACCATCTACGAAATCGTTCGTTGGAAACGACTATATGCCGAAATTGCCGAAGTAAAAGAACCTTACGACCGTGACAACATCTGGAGAATGTTTGCGGTTTGGGCGGTTTTACGCGGCTATACTTTACCGGACTGGAAATACTTCGAAAGCACGCCGGCCCGTAAAATCAAAGGACGTTTTGACGAATTGTCAAGAATCAGAAAGTTCAGGGAATCCATTCCGGATTGGATGGACGAATTGGGTGTAAAAGAATTAGGTGAAGACCTTTGGAATAAGGAAATCGCAGCTCAAAACGAACAGGCAAGGGTAATTCTTCGTGTAAATACTTTAAAAACCACCAAAGAAAAATTACGTGCGATTTTGATGGATCTGAACATCGAAACCGATTTCAATAAAGAATACCCGGATGCTTTAATTTTAAAAGAAAGAGCCAACGTATTTTTGACCGATGCTTTCAAAGACGGTTTGTTTGAAGTACAGGATGCTTCTTCCCAATTGGTAGCTCGTTTTCTGGACGTGAAACCCGGAATGCGTGTTGTAGACACTTGTGCCGGTGCAGGCGGAAAAACATTACACATTGCTTCTTTAATGGAAAACAAAGGCCAATTAATCGCAATGGATTTGTACGAAAGCAAGCTAAAACAGTTAAAACTTCGCGCAAAACGTAACGGAGCATTCAACATTGAACCGCGTGTTATTGAAGGTACCAAAACGATTAAAAAACTTCACGAAAAGGCAGACAGGGTTTTAATTGACGCACCCTGCAGCGGTTTAGGAGTTCTAAAACGTAATCCGGACAGCAAATGGAAACTACAGCCGGAATTCATTGAAAACATCAAAAAAGTTCAGGCGGAAGTTTTGGAAAACTACTCCAAAATTGTGAAGCCGGGAGGCAAACTTGTGTACGCCACCTGTTCAGTCTTACCCTCTGAAAATCAGGAACAAATTAAGAAATTCTTAAACACCGAAAGCGGAAAAAACTTTAACTTTGTTAAGGACATAAAAGTACTGGCGTCAGAATCCGGATTTGACGGATTTTACATGGCTTTATTAGAACGTAAAATGTAACCCAAATACTTTCAATTAAACCCCAATTTAATATGAAAAAAATCTTTACAATATTTTCAATATTGAGCGTTGTCGCCGGCTTTGCTCAAATCCCGTCCGGATATTACACCTCGGCAAACGGGTCTGGTTATGCGCTTAAAACCCAGTTAAAAAAGATCATCGATAATGTTAACGACGGTTTAGCCTCAGAACATTTACATAGCGATCAAGGATATCCTGCTTTATGGAATTTATATACCCAGTCGGCCTGGAGAGACAATTATTATGAGAACAACAGTTCTTTGTTAGACATTTATTCTGAAAAACCAGCCGGAGCAGACAGTTACGAATACACATCAACCAGTCAGCAATGCGGATCCTATTCAGGCGAAGGTGATTGCTACAACAGAGAACACTTAGTACCACAGTCCTATTTTGATAATTTCGCTGTTGACCCTATGAAAAACGATCCTTTTCATGTTTTCCCAACAGATGGAAAAGTAAACGGCGACAGGAATAATTTACCTTTTGGAGTAGTTGCTTCCGCAAGTTACACTTCATCAAACGGATCTAAAAGAGGTGCAAATACCGTGAATGGATATTCTGCATACAGCGCCACTGTTTTTGAACCAATCAATGAATTTAAAGGTGATGTGGCCAGAGCATTTTTCTATTTTGCCACACGTTACGAAGATTCAATGGATGACTTCTACAACACAGCAAACGCTTCCACCTGTGAAGCAAAAAATATGTTTGACGGCTCTATAAACAAAGTTTTCTCAGACAACTTTATTCTGCTTTTAATTAAATGGCATAGAGCAGATCCGGTTTCAGCTAAAGAAATTGCTCAAAACAATGCTATTTACGCTTATCAAAACAATAGAAATCCATTCATTGACCATCCGGAATACATTTGCGCAATCTGGCCTTCGCAATGCGCAACTGTAGATGTTCTTGCAACAGATTCATTTAATAGTTTAGCTGATATTTCTATTTATCCTAACCCGACTTCCAACAACAAAATCACCATCAGCACTGAAGTTGAGTTAGACGAAATCGAATTGATCAACATTAACGGGCAGGTTATTCAGCACATCAGCAAACCGAACAACATTCAAGGCACTTACACACTTGAGAGCTTACCACAAGGTTTCTTTTTTGTAAAACTTACTTCGATCGACAATCAGACAACTACTAAAAAAATATTGGTTAATTAGATTCCAAACTTTTTAAAATCCACCATTTCGGTGGATTTTTTTATATCTGTTACCATGAGACGACTTTCCAACATAGGTATTTTAATCACATCCTTATTCGGCTATATGGAATGGGGAGCCAACAACGATTCTTTTCTTTTTGAGGCACAATATGAAATACTATTTGGGCACCATAATTTTATTGAATCTATAACGCATCCAATTATTCTGTTCAGTATAAGCGGACAACTCTTGATTTTGCACTGTGCCATAAAAAACAACTCTTCTAAAAAAACCAATATTGCCGGATTGATTTTGTTAAGCCTTATTATGCTGTTAATTATCCTTGGAGGCTCTTTATCTTCAAATACAAAAATGATTCTTTCCACAGTTCCCTTTCTTTTCTTCGCGGCACTGCTCATTATTGCCATAAAAAAAGAGAGACCAAAAGCCTCTCTCTAATTATTCAATTCTGTTATTTAATCGTTCATTGAAATCAGGAACTCTTCGTTGTTTCTGGTTTTCTTAAAGCGGTCGTTGATGAATTCCATTGCTTCAACCGGGTTCATATCGGCTAAATATTTACGCATGATCCACATACGCTGGATGGTATTATCATCTAACAACAAATCATCACGACGCGTACTTGAAGACGTAAGGTCGATCGCAGGGAAAATACGACGGTTGGCAATCTTTCTGTCCAACTGTAATTCCATGTTTCCTGTTCCTTTGAATTCTTCGAAGATAACCTCGTCCATTTTTGAACCGGTTTCGGTTAATGCTGTTGCTATGATACTCAAGGAACCACCGTTCTCAATATTACGGGCCGCTCCGAAGAAACGTTTTGGTTTTTGTAATGCATTAGCATCCACACCCCCACTCAATACTTTACCGGATGCCGGCTGAACAGTATTATAAGCTCTCGCCAAACGCGTAATCGAGTCTAATAAAATCACTACATCGTGACCGCATTCCACCAAACGTTTTGCTTTTTCCAGAACGATATTGGCAACTTTTACGTGTCTTTCCGCAGGTTCATCAAAAGTGGAAGCAATAACTTCCCCTCTAACGCTTCGCTGCATGTCGGTTACCTCTTCCGGACGCTCGTCAATCAATAAAACTATAAGATAAACTTCCGGATGGTTGGCCGCAATGGTGTTGGCGATATCTTTCAACAACATCGTTTTACCGGTTTTCGGCTGTGCCACGATCATACCACGTTGTCCTTTACCAATTGGAGAGAACAAATCGATGATTCGGGTAGATATAGTACTTTGCTTTTCAGCTAATTTGAATTTTTCTTCCGGGAAAAGCGGAGTCAAATGCTCGAAGGAAATACGATCACGAACAACCTGAGGGTCGTGTCCGTTGATTTTCAACACTTTTACCAATGGGAAGTATTTCTCACCTTCTTTTGGCGGACGTACCACCCCTTTTACGGTATCTCCAGTCTTCAGACCGAACAAACGAATTTGGGATTGCGACAGGTAAATATCATCCGGAGAAGCTAAGTAATTGTAATCTGAGGAACGTAAAAATCCGTAACCGTCAGGCATCATTTCCAAAACGCCTTCACTTTCAATAATTCCGTCGAACTCATAATCAGGTTCTCTGAAATTCTGTTTTTTGTTTTTCTGGTTTGGGTTTTGATTTTGATTGGGGTTCTGATTCTGGTTCTGGTTCTGTTGGTTTTGAACCGGTACCGGTGTTTCAGCTTTTTCAGCTGCAGGTTCTTCTACAGTATCCGTATTTTGGGTACGGGGCTGGAAATTCGGATTGTTTTCCTTGTTGAAACGCGGCTTCTGCTGAAAATCTTTCTTCTTCACAAAAGGTTCACGCTTATTATCTTTAACGTCCTTAACCTCTTTTTCTTTTTCTTTTTCAATTTCTTTCTCTTCCGCTTTTGGTTCGGCCGGAACTTCTTTTGGAACAATTGGAGTCGGAACTTCTTTTGGAGCAGTTCGTGCCGTGGCCGGTGCTTCCGGGCTATTTGTTATACGTGCTCTTTTCTGTTTTTCAGATTTAGGCGTCTGTTTAACTTCCTGCGCAGGTTTTGCTGGCTCAATAACATTGGGATTCGCTGCCTGAAGATCTAAAATCTGGTAAATAAGCTCCTCTTTCTTAAGATTCCTGAATTTATTGATTTTAGCAACTTTGGCAATTTCCTGAAGCTCAGACAGCTTCATTTCTTTTAACACATCGATATCAAACATGTATATACTGTGAGTTTAATTAGTCGTACTTGTAGAAATAAATTTTGTGGTGATTTTTTTTGAATCGAAACAATCGTAGAATGAAGTACTTACGATTTTATACTGCAATAATACGAATTTAATTTAATAAACAATGGCATTTTAATGAAAAAGAATAGTATTTTTGTGCTACAATAAAACCGAAAATGATTCAGAGAATACAAACTGTTTACCTTTTTCTTGCCTTTGTCTGTTCAGGGGTTTTGCCGTTTGTTTTTCCTTTGTGGAAAGATGGAGCCGGAGCCGATTTCTTTTTCATGGCAAACACATTGTATTCTGTAGTATTTGGTTTGAGCACAACATTAGCCTTAGTTAGTATTCTAGGCTACAAAAAAAGACAAAACCAGTTTGTAATGAACAGACTGAACATGATATTGAACGTTATATTACTAGGATTATTTGTGTATCGCTCACTAAACTTATCCGGAGAGACGCAAGTTTCAGAGAAGGGTATTGGGATGTTTCTTCCTATTGTTTCTATCGTTTTGCTGGTATTTGCCAACAAAGCCATCAAGAAGGACGAAGATCTCGTAAAATCTGTGGACCGATTACGATAAACCTATCATCTTAGTTTATTAGTGCGCGAAAAAATCCGATTCATTGAGTCGGATTTTTTATTTTCCAATATCACCAAATTTAGTGATGCAAAATCACCATTTCAGGTGAGTAGTTGTAGCTTTTTTTGTCTTATATTTGATTAAACCGATTTCCCGAATGACAGAAAAAATACGCATCTATCTTGCCGATGACCATCAGGTACTTATAGACGGACTCATCGCCGTTTTAAAAACCAATAAATCTTTTGAAGTGGTTGGCTTCTCCCTTTCAGGTGAAAATCTGTTTGAAAAAGTAACAACCAAAAATGCCGATATCCTTATCATGGACATCAACATGCCGGAAAAGAACGGAATTGAAGTCCTTAAAGAATTCGACGAGAAAGGTTTCCCGTGTGAAGTAATCGTGTTTTCAAGTTTCGATGATATCAAACTCATCAAAGAAGTGCTTCAGTTAGGCGCAAAAGGATACCTGACCAAACAATCTGCCGGGGAACATCTTATGGAAGCCATCAACACCGTTCATAACGGCGAAGAGTTTTATTCCAAATCCATCCGCGAGAAAATCTTCCAGTCCTTTGCCGGACGTGAAAAAGAACCCGAAGAAGTTAATACGGAAGAAATCCTAAAACACATCTCTGAACGCGAAATGGAAATCCTTAAGTTAATTTCCATGGAATACAGTGGAAAAGAAATCAGCGATGCCCTTTATATCAGTGTGAATACTGTGGAAACCCATCGTAAGAACCTGATGAAAAAACTAAAAGTCAAATCGACCATCGGTTTGGTAAAATTCGCATACAAGAACAACCTTATAAATATAACCTAAACACAAACTCTCAAACACAAAAAAATTATGGCTTTAATCAAAAACTACGGTTTTCAGACCGAATTGGATTTAGGGGATTTTGATTTTTCATTTGACATCCCAAATAATTGCAATTTCAACGTAGCGTACGATGCTACAAAAAATTACTACACAGTTTCCATACAGTTGAATTCAGGGCAATCATCTCCCTCAAACACTTATGTTACACAATATTACACTTTTAGTGATTCAGCCGGTATATTGGATGTTCGTTTCCAACAAACTTTGAATGGCTCTACTTCCAAAAAACCAAGAGTTTTTATTGATTCTAATGCACAATAATGTCAAAGTACTGGCTTTTAATAACACTTTTTTCTTTTACTGCTTTTTCCCAAGAAAAGGCAGTAAAAGATTCTTTTGAATATTACAAGGAAAAAAGGCAATATATCAAAGCATTTAATTTTTCTGACAACAAAGCGAATTATTATTTAAAAAAAGAAGATTATCCTAAATTCATAAATCAGACTCTTGAAAAAGCTAAATTACTCTCACAATTTATAAAAGACGAAAAGCGAGCCTATAAATTAATATTAAATACACTAAACAAAACTGAAAACAAAGCATCTGAATACAACAGAGTCAAATTATCGGAATACTTAGCCCGAATTAATCTTCGACTTAAAAAGTACCCACAAGCTATCGATGTTTCAAAAAAAGCATTAAAAATTGCTTATGCATCAAAGAATGACACTATTGTTGCCAAGTTGAATGACATTATGCTCTTATGTTACCTCAGTAATGGTAAAACAGATAGCGCATTCAAACACCTTGAACCAGCACTTAAAAGTGCTCAAAAAATAAACGACAACGAACTCATTGCAAAAGCATATAATACACACTTTTACTTCTACTCATCTATAGAAGAACGCGACATTGCTAAAAAATATTTAGACTCCTCTCTTGTTTATGCATTAAAATCTAAAAGCTACAGTACTATAACTACAGCTAAAGCTAACTTAGGAGTTCATTATCTTACTATTGAAAAAGATTATGATAAAGCTATAAAAACATATTTAGATTTAATTGAAAGTCGCAAAAATAACCCAGTAACAATTGATTATGGCTCATATTATTTAAATCTTGCTTTTGCTTATGAAAA
This sequence comes from Flavobacterium pedocola, assembly GCF_053764385.1. Classification (NCBI taxonomy): domain Bacteria; kingdom Pseudomonadati; phylum Bacteroidota; class Flavobacteriia; order Flavobacteriales; family Flavobacteriaceae; genus Flavobacterium; species Flavobacterium pedocola. The sequence continues at coordinate 86,598 of NZ_JBSNCR010000005.1, forward strand.
ATTAGGCAACTATAAAAAGGCATACGATTACCAAAACCATTATGTTGATTTTGCCGATTCACTTATCTTTAATAAAAATGACATCGAACTTGAACAAATTCGTACCCAATACGAATTAGACAAAGCGGAAAATACTTACAAGGAAAAAGAAATGCTTCTGCAGCAGAAACAACTCAAAAACGAGAAGATGCTGTATTTGCTTATAGCTGTTTTATTGTTCCTGGGGATATTGTTCTATTTCTTCTATCAGAATTTAAAATTGCGTCAGAAGAACAAACTCAAAGACGTTTACCAGAAAACGCAGCAAAACATTATCAACGCGACTATTGACGGTCAGGAAGAAGAACGTAAAAGACTTTCAGGGGTGTTGCATGACAACATCAGCGCATTATTGTCTTCTGCAGGATTACACATTTCGGCATTTGAAGCCAATTATCCTGACATGAAAGACGAGTTGAAAAAAACCAAAACCATTTTAAAAGAAGCGCATGACAAAGTACGCGACTTATCGCACGACCTGATTCCGCCGGTTTTGGAAAAATTAGGACTGGTTACCGCTCTGGAAGATTTATGCGAGAAGAATTCTAACTCACTGATCGACTTTGAATTCACTAATTTCATTGAAAGAGAAACCCGTTTCCAAAACGATTTCGAAATGAAACTGTATTTCATCGTGGCAGAGCTTTTTAACAACATCATCAAACACAGTAATGCTTCCAAAGCCTTTTTAACACTGGATAGGTCTGACAATCAGATTTCCATAAACATTGAAGACAACGGAAAAGGTTTTGAAATCAAAGAAGGAAAGGCCAAAGAAGGTTTAGGTTTATCGCAAATCAAAACGAGAATCAAAAGTCTTAACGGAAGTATCAGCATCAATTCCAAAGAGAAATCCGGGACCCTGATTTACATTAAAGTGGAAATTCCAAGAGAGGAGCAATCAAACGCGGTTCCCCAGTTCTACAATGCTTAAATTCTGGATTTTATCTCCATCGATTTCAAACTGCAGCATGGTTCGCACCTGATGAAACCCGTGTATTCCAGCCGCACCCGGATTCATGTGCAGCAAATCCAAATCTTTATCAAACTGTACTTTCAGGATATGGGAATGCCCGCAAATAAATAATTTCGGCGGGTTTTGCCTGATTTCAGCCCGAATCTCCAGATTGTATTTCCCCGGATAGCCGCCAATATGTGTAATCCAGACGTCTACACCTTCACACATAAAACGATTGTGCAATGGAAATTCCATGCGCGCTTTAGCATCATCAATGTTTCCGTAAACCGCCCGTAAAGGCTTAAGATTCTTTATGGTATCGGTAACTGACAAATCGCCGATGTCCCCTGCATGCCATACTTCATCCGCCAGTTTTACGTATTTCAAAACCTTCTCGTCAATATGACTGTGCGTATCGGAAAGCAAAAGGATTTTTTTCATTTTCTTTTTTCAGTAGCTGAATTTCTGAAGTGCTAAGTTACTAAGAATTTTACTATAGTTTTTAAAAACATATAATTCCTATTATGTTTCCAGATGTTTTCTCTTTCCCCTTACAACTTTAACCTTTTCACAACATAAAATCTTTGTAACTTTGTTTCTCTTAAACTTTGAGCCTAACAATCTTGAGATATTTCATCGAATTTGCATACAACGGAAAAAACTATCACGGTTGGCAATACCAGCCGCAATCCGTATCCGTACAAGAAACCCTGAACAAAGCCTTATCTGTTTTACTCAGAAAAGAAATTGATGTTGTGGGAGCAGGACGAACCGATACAGGCGTTCATGCTAAGCAGATGTATGCCCATTTCGATCACGAAGAACCGCTGGATTCGGAATACTGGACACAAAAACTCAATTCATTTCTACCGAAAGACATAGTGGTTTACCGTCTGATTCCTTTACACGAAGAGGCTCACGCCAGATTCGATGCCACAAGCCGAACTTATGAATACCACATCCACACTTTCAAAGATGCCTTTGAACACGAAGGAAGCTGGTACCATTTTCATGCGCTTGATGTTGAAAAAATGAATGAGGCGGCCAAAATATTATTCGAATACACGGATTTTGAATGTTTTTCCAAAGTACATACCGATGTGAGAACTTTTAATTGTGTTATCAAAGAAGCCTACTGGGAGCAAAACGGAACGCGTATGGTTTTTACCGTTTCGGCAGATCGTTTTTTACGCAACATGGTCCGCGCTATCGTGGGAACGCTGATCGGAGTTGGTTCCGGGAAGTTATCCTTTGATGATTTCCGAAAAATTATTGAAAGCAAAGACAGAGGCAAAGCCGGGTTTTCAGTTCCTGCCCATGGTTTATATTTAACCAAAGTAATTTATCCCTATCTTCACCAACAGCCATGAAAGCCCTTCAATCCATATCATTAAAAAAAGTAATGCACTATGCGAAACCTTATCAATCAAGGTTTTACATGGTAGTTTTATTTGCGGTAACACTTTCCGTGTTTGCTGCACTTCGCCCTTATCTTTTAAAGCAAACCGTAGATGGTTATCTGAAGCCTCATAATGAAACCGGTTTTCTGTACTACATTGTTTTAATGGGAGTAATTCTGATTTTGGAGGTACTGTCACAATTTTATTTCACCTATTGGGCGAGCTGGTTAGGGCAAGACATTGTAAAAGACATCCGTGAAAAGCTTTTCAGTCATATCACCAAATTCCGAATGAAATATTTCGACCACGAGCCGGTTGGAAAATTAGTTACCCGATCCGTAACGGATATTGAATCGATAGCCAGTATTTTCAGCCAGGGCTTGTTCATGATCGTCAGTGATTTAATGAAAATGGTAGTCGTGTTGGGCATCATGTTTTACATGAACTGGAAGTTGAGTTTCATTGTAGTTTTAGGAATGCCGATTTTGGTTTACGCCACAAGGATTTTCCAGCAAAAAATGAAAGTCGCTTTCGAAGAAGTACGTAATCAGGTAGCCGCTTTAAACACTTTTGTACAGGAGCGTGTAACCGGTATGAAAATCGTTCAGTTGTTCAACCGTGAAGATATCGAATTGGAAAAATTCAAAAAAATCAATGAATTGCACAACAAAGCCTGGTTAAAAAACATCTTATACAACTCCATCTTCTTCCCTATTGCCGATATTTTATCATCGCTAACCTTAGGATTGGTGGTTTGGTACGGCGGCTGGAACATCATGAACGGCGACACCATGACTACCTTCGGGGATTTATTTGCCTACACCATGTTAATCGGTATGCTGTTCAACCCATTGCGTCAGATTGCGGATAAATTCAACGTGATGCAGATGGGAATCATTGCAGCCGAACGTGTTTTTGAAGTATTGGACAAAGAAGATCTGGTTCAGGAATCCGGTGAAATTGTGGCCGGTCATTTCAAAGGCGATATTGATTTTAAAGACGTTCGTTTCAGTTACGTTAAAGATGAAGAAGTACTGAAAGGCATCAACCTGAAAGTAAAAGCCGGCGAAACCATTGCAATTGTCGGGGCAACCGGTGCCGGAAAATCGACTATCATCAACTTATTAAACCGTTTTTACGAAATTGACAGCGGTGAAATTTTAATCGACGGAAGCAACATCAATGATTTTGATTTAGACAGTTTACGCAGACAAATCGCTATTGTTTTACAGGATGTTTTTCTTTTCGCCGATACGATTACCAACAACATTGCACTCAACAATCCGGATATTTCCCAGGAAGACATAATTGCGGCAGCTAAAAAAATCGGAGCCCACGATTTTATCATGAGTTTACCGCACGGTTACAACTATAATGTGAAAGAACGCGGTGTGATGTTATCTTCGGGACAAAGACAGCTGATTGCTTTCTTACGGGCGTATGTAAGCAATCCGAGTATTCTTATTTTGGATGAAGCCACTTCTTCCATCGATACCTATTCGGAAGAATTGATCCAGAAAGCAACGGAAACGATTACCCAGGGAAGAACTTCCATAGTAATTGCCCACCGACTGGCTACGGTAATCAATGCCGATAAAATCATCGTAATGGACAAAGGACAGATTGTGGAAGAAGGCAAACATTACGAATTGATTGCTAAAACGGAAGGCTTTTACAAGAATTTATACGAGTCGCAATTTTTATCCAATGAAATTTCATGAAAATCATTGACCTCTCCAAAACCATCCAATACAACGCGGAAGACCCCTTCTTCATGAAGGTAAAAATCAAACACAAACCCCACAATAAAGCAAAATGGCTGATCCGTATTTTTGGTTTGCCGTTTCGTCTTTTTCCTAAAAATTTCAACGGTTGGGCAGATGATACCATTAAAAAGATGGGGGTTCATTCCACAACCCATTTGGATGCTCCTTATCATTATGCTCCTTTATCGGAAGGCAAAAAAGCGAAAACCATAGACGAAGTACCTTTGGAATGGTGTTACGGTCCGGGCATTGTTTTGGATATGTCACACAAGCAGGATTTCGACCCGATTACAGTTTCTGATTTGGAAGATTTCGTCGCTAAAGAAAACCTGACTATTACTCCCGGAATGATTGTATTGATCAAAACCGGACGCGATAAATTCATCAACACAAAAAACTACTACAAAAAAGGAACCGGAATGACAGCAGAAGCTACGCTTTGGCTAATCAATCATGGGATCAAAGTAATGGGTATTGACCAATGGGGCTGGGATTTACCACTTCCCTATCTTATCCAAAAAGCTAAAGAATCCAATAATCCTGAGTTGTTCTGGGAAGCCCATTTGGTAGGCAGAGAACACGAATACTGCCATATGGAACAATTGGTAAACCTTGATGCTTTGCCCTACAGCGGATTTCAAGTAGCAGCTTTTCCTTTGAAAATTAAAGGAGCTTCTGCTGGTCCGGCACGTGTGGTTGCTATTTTAAATTAATACGAAGATTTTTAGGGAATACCTTTCTTAAAAAGCAAATTAATCCCTATTTTCGTACGCTGAAATTAAACTGAGAAATTAGAATTTTAATCGCTTAAGGCATTAATTTTCAACTTAATTTAAATAATTTATTTAGAAAATGAAATGTTGTAAAACATTGATTTTCACTTAAAAAAACAAATAAAAGATTAGAAAATGAAATACGATGTTATTGTTTTAGGAAGTGGTCCTGGTGGGTATGTAACTGCCATCAGAGCATCGCAATTAGGCTTTAAAGTAGCCGTTATCGAGAAAGAAAACCTAGGTGGAATCTGCCTTAACTGGGGATGTATTCCAACGAAAGCCTTATTAAAATCGGCTCAGGTTTTTGATTACCTAAAACATGCTTCAGACTATGGTTTGAAAGTAGAAAATGCCGATAAAGATTTTGGAGCGGTTATCGCGCGTTCCCGTGGTGTAGCCGAAGGAATGAGCAAAGGTGTTCAGTTCTTGATGAAGAAAAACAAAATCGACGTTATCGACGGATTCGGAAAAGTAAAACCGGGCAAAAAAGTAGACGTTACGGCTGCTGATGGAAAAGTTACCGAATATACTGCAGACCATATCATCATCGCAACCGGAGCGCGTTCAAGAGAATTGCCAAACTTACCTCAAGATGGTAAAAAAGTAATCGGATACCGTCAGGCGATGGTATTACCGGAGCAGCCAAAAAGTATGATTGTTGTTGGTTCTGGTGCTATTGGCGTGGAATTTGCACATTTTTACAACGCAATGGGAACTCAGGTTACTATCGTTGAATTCATGCCGAACGTTGTTCCTGTGGAAGACGAAGACATCTCAAAACAATTTGAGCGTTCTTTGAAAAAAGCAGGTATCAACATTATGACGAATGCTTCTGTAGAGAAAGTGGATACTTCAGGAAAAGGTGTAAAAGCTACGGTTAAAACAGCAAAAGGAGAAGAAATCCTTGAAGCGGACATCGTACTTTCTGCAGTTGGAATCAAAACAAACATTGAAAACATCGGATTGGAAGAAGTAGGTATCGCTACCGACAGAGACAAAATCCTTGTAAATTCATATTATCAGACTAATGTTCCAGGTTACTATGCTATTGGTGACGTAACTCCAGGACAAGCTTTAGCGCACGTTGCTTCAGCGGAAGGAATTTTATGTGTGGAGAAAATCGCAGGTTTACATGTTGAACCGTTAGATTACGGAAACATTCCGGGTTGTACATATGCAACACCTGAAATCGCATCTGTTGGTTTAACTGAAAAACAGGCAAAAGAAAAAGGATACGAATTGAAAATCGGTAAATTCCCGTTCTCAGCTTCAGGTAAAGCTAAGGCTGCCGGAACACCGGACGGTTTCGTAAAAGTAATTTTCGATGCTAAATACGGAGAATGGTTAGGATGCCACATGATTGGTGCAGGAGTTACAGATATGATTGCGGAAGCAGTTGTTGCCCGTAAATTGGAAACTACCGGTCACGAAATCCTAAAAGCAGTTCACCCTCACCCTACCATGAGTGAAGCAGTTATGGAAGCTGTAGCTGATGCTTACGGAGAAGTAATCCACTTGTAATTTAGTAACAATGAGAGACTAAAATCTCAATGTTTAAAATATCGAAAATCCGCTTTGTAAAAACAAGGCGGATTTTTTTATCACATTAATAATCAAATTATTACAGTTTTCATTGTAACTTTGCAGAATGATTTTCCAATCCCCGGATCTAAAACAATTTTAGTCTTTCACTGTAAGAGTGCAGAACGTGAACTTGTTTCTTAAACAAGGTGTGTAATCCAAACAAATACCACACAAACAAATCAATATTAAAAACTTTGATGTATGAAAACAGTTAAATTAATTTTCATGATGCTGGTATTTTGTTTACTTTCTTCAATGTACACAAACTTACATGCACAAGACCCGGTTAAAGTGGCTCCCAACATTTATAAAAAAATTCTGCTTGATAACGATAAAGTAAGAGTTATCGATGCGGAAATTGCACCGGGAGATGTTGTACCATGGCATAGTCATCCCGACCACATTGCTTATGCATTGACCGATGGGAAAATTGAAATCACAGACAAAGGCAAAGCTGGAGTTATTGTCGATATTAAAGCCGGTGAAGCATTGTATCTTACTGCTGTAACTCATATGGCTAAAAATATCGGAACTTCTACGATTAAGCTTGTCATAACAGAAATCAAATCCAAAGGCGGGAAAAAGCCGATGATGACAAAAGAGGCCAAATAAATTGGCACAGCGTATAAAATAACTTTCAATTATGAAAAAAATAATCATATTCGTTATGTTTATAGCAATCGGTTCACTGTGTTTTACCGGTTGTAAAAAAGAAGCAGAAGCAGCGACTAAAGAAGAAAAACCTGCTTTTGATCTGGCAGCAGCCAAAAGTGCAATTGAAGCCCGTAGCAAAATATACGTTGACGCTTTAAACAAGCGGGATTCTGTTGGTTTGGCAAATTGTTACACAACCGACGCTAAATTCATGCAGCCCAACGGTGAAGCAATTGTAGGCAAACAAAACATTCAGAAACTATTCAGCCAATGGCTTAAAGAGGAATGGCCCACTTTTTCAATTGAAACAATAGAAGTTTGGGGAAATGAATCCGTACTTGCTGCCGAAGAAAACTGGTTCATGAAAGACAAAGACGGAAAACTGGTCGATTCAGGAAAAGCGCTGGAGGTTTACAAAATGGAAGATGGTGTATGGAAATTACATCGTGACTGTTACAATTCAAATACAGCATTGCCTAAGAAATAACATCAAACTATAAATTCGGACAGGAATCCGTTTTGTGAAAACAGGACGGATTTTTACATTTACAAATAACAACAAATTGATTATCAAATATTTGAAATTTAAAATAATTAAATTTCTAACGTTTTTGAAGTCAAATTTTCGTAATTTAGTACCTCGAAAAATCACTCACTAATAGTGATCATGTACAAAAAACAACTTCCATTGCAGTGTTTTTTTGTGAATTTGCAAACAAATATTTGGATTGTATTCCGGCTAACTAACAAATGGCCTACAAAACATTTCATTTTGTTAAATTTTAGACATCTCCAGCATCGTTACATCTTTAAATAATTTTAAAAACCTCATACATGAGGAGTAAAACGCAGAAAAACTAAACTTATACAACTATGAAAAATATAATTGTTTTATTTCAAAGTGATAGCATCAACGCCCAAAAATATGATAAAATATGGGACGATTTACGTGCCGCAGGCCAATCCGAACCAAATGGATTACTGCATCACGTAGGAGGACCTACAGCAAATGGCTTTACGGTAGTTGATGTATGGGAATCTGAAGAACATTTTAATGAATTCGGGAAAATACTTTTTCCAATTTTAGAAAAAAATGGAGTTTCAGAAATGCAACCGACTATAACCCCGTTACACTATATGTACACCGGACATTTAGCAGAACACGATCACTAAAAATCGAGTTGATCAACCGAATTCTTTAAAATAACACACCATAACTTGCAATCCGTTTTGTGAAAACAGGACGGATTTTTATATTTATTCAACTATCAATAAAAAACAAAATATTTAAAATCAATCGTCTACAAAAAACCTTAACACAATTCAAACAGGATGATCAAATGCTATTTTGTAAATTTAAGACAACAATCTGTCATTCAAAAAACTACACATCATGTCTTATTCAATCAAAATTGTTTTTATAGCATTACTGTTGGTTTGCTGTAAACAAAAAGAAGTACCCGGGGAAATATCACAGTCTCAAGCAGGCAATTCCGTAAATACTGATGATTGTGACAATCCCGATGCCGACATTACTTGCTGCTTTGCAAATATACCGAGCAAATTAACTTCGACAATGGTGATTGCAGATGATGATAAAAACAGTGAAAAATTGACCGTTAGCGGCACCATTTACAGAAAAGACGGAAAAACCCCTTATCCTGATGTAATTCTATACGCATATCACACAGACGCTAAAGGGGAATATTCTAAAAATGGAAACGAAAAAGGTGTCCAGAAATGGCATGGCTACCACCACGGCTGGTGCAAAACCGATCAAAACGGTAACTATCAGATTCATACCATAAGACCCGCGTCGTACCCAAACAGCACGGCTCCCGCACATATACATGCCGCAGTAAAACTTCCGAATGATCCGAAACCGTTTTACATCAACGATTTTCTGTTCAAAGACGATCCCTATTTACCTAAAAAAGAACAAAACAGGTTTTCTTACCAGGGTGGTTCAGGTATTATGGATGTTAAAAAGATAAATAATATTTGGGTTGGAAAACGCGATATGAGTCTTCAATAAAAAATCCCTCTTTCAAGGGATGTTTTATTAATTTTCTTCTTCTGCAGTATGTGACTTGGAGTACACTCTCCATTTCTCCACACAATCTGTAATATCCTTTGGCACTTCAGATTCAAAGCGCATAAATTCTTTGGTTATCGGATGTTCAAAACCTAATGTTCTTGCATGTAAAGCCTGTCGTGGCATCACTTTAAAACAATTATCTACAAACTGCTTGTATTTCGTAAATGTGGTTCCTTTCAGAATTGCATCTCCTCCGTAACGTTCATCATTGAATAAAGTATGACCGATGTGTTTCATGTGTACACGGATTTGGTGCGTACGACCGGTTTCCAGCCTACAGGAAATCAAGGTTACATAACCTAATCGCTCTAAAACTTTGAAATGGGTTACAGCGGGTTTGCCTTTGTCTCCATTGGGAAAAACGGCCATCTGCATACGGTTTACAGGATGACGGTCGATATTACCTTCAATAGTTCCGCTATCAGCTTCAATATTTCCCCAAACTAAGGCAACATATTCTCTTTCAGAGGTTTTCTCAGCAAATTGTTTGGTCAGATAATCCATAGCCAGTTCTGTTTTGGCTACGACCAATAACCCGGAAGTATCTTTATCAATACGATGTACCAAGCCCGGACGTTCGCTGCTGTTCATCGGTAAATTATCGAAATGATACGCAAGCGCATTCACCAAAGTTCCCGAATAATTTCCATGACCGGGATGCACGACCATGCCCGCCGGTTTGTTCACAACAATCAGTTGATCGTCTTCGTAAACTATGTTTAACGGAATATTTTCACCCTTAAGCAAATGTTCATACGGCGGATGTTCCAACATCACCGTTACGACATCGTTAGGTCTTACTTTGTAATTGGATTTTACGGCAACTTCGTTAACAAAAATATTCCCTGAATCGGCAGCTTTCTGTATTTTGTTTCGTGTGGTGTTCTCAATAAGGTTCATCAGAAACTTATCGATTCGCAACGCCTGCTGTCCTTTAGACACTTCAAACCGATGGTGTTCAAATAGCACATCATCATCATCAAATTCGTCCTGCTCTAAATCTATATTATTCTGCATTGTTCAAATCTTCCTCGGTAGGCACTAAAATCTCCTGATCGTTTACACTGTCCATTTCTTCTTCCTGGAAACCTGTTTTTCCGTCACCCAATACGAAATCAATTTTTGAATTCTTAAGGATTCTGTCTCCGGCTTTCAGTTTTTTACCGTTTTGTTTTACTTCCAAAACCACGTCTTTAGCCATGTACTCCACATATTTCACATTGCCTTCCTGTAAACCTAAAGCCCGTAAAGTAGACAAGGCTTGTCTGTACGTTTTCTGAACCAGATCCGGCATATCCACTTTCGCATAACCGCCTGAATTGATTTTCACGTATACTTTTCGTCCGTCCTTAACCGTAACACCGGCCAACGGATCTTGTTCTACAATGGAATAAGGCGGAAAAGCAGGATTATAATCCATTGTATCCAGCAAATGGAATTCTAAGTCAATATCGTTTAAACGCTCCTCAGCTTTTTCAACACTCATTTTAGCAAGATTCGGAACCGGGATTTCCTCACCATGATTGGTAGCTACGCTAAGGAACTTCATCACTCCGACAACAAATACGATTGTAATCACTAACGCTAAAGCAAGATGCTTAAAAAAGGTAGGGCTTGTTAAAAATTTTTTCCAACTCATGGTTTTGGGTTTTGGGCAAAGATATAAAATACTAAAGATTTTTTGTTTCTTCTGAAAAAGTAATTGTTTTCCTAAGGTCGTCAGCAACCCACTTTTTCATTTTTATCGGAAGAAAAAGATTTTTGATGTGGGTTTCAACAAATAGTGATAATTTTGTAAGAACTAATACTTATCAAATAACGTAAAACATATGAAAAATGTTGCCATCATTATGGGAGGCTATTCCAGTGAGTATCAAATATCTCTGAAGAGTGGAAACGTAGTATATAACTTTCTGGACAAATCGAAATACAACGCCTACCGCATTCATATTTTCAAGGAAAAATGGGTAATGGTGGATGAAAGCGAAAACGAATTCCCGGTAAACCGCCATGATTTCTCTGTGGATTATGCCGGGATCAAACTTACTTTCGACGTGGTATTCAACGCAATTCACGGTACTCCGGGCGAAGACGGCTTAATGCAGGCTTATTTTGAATTGTTGGGAATCCCGCAAACTTCCTGCGATTATTATCAGGCCGCATTAACCTTCAACAAACGCGATTTGCTTTCGGTTTTAAAACCATACGGAATCAAAACAGCTACTTCTTTCTATCTTGATAAAGGCGACGTTATCAACGAAGAGGAAATCATAAAAACCTTAGGATTGCCATTATTTGTAAAACCGAACAAATCCGGTTCCAGCTTCGGAATTTCAAAAGTAAAATCAAGAGAAGAATTACTTCCGGCCATTGAAAACGCTTATAAAGAAGACAGCGAAATCATCATTGAAAGTTTCCTTGACGGAACAGAAGTTTCGGTAGGTGTAATCAATTACAAAGGACAAACCACGGTTTTACCGATTACGGAAATCGTTTCGGAAAACGACTTTTTCGATTACGAAGCCAAATATTTAGGAAAATCCCAGGAAATCACTCCTGCCCGACTTTCGGAAGGAATCAAAGTAAAAGTTGAAACCGTAGCTAAAAAAGCGTATGAAGTTTTAAAAATGAAAGGTTTCTCAAGAAGCGAATTCATCATTGTAAACGGCGAGCCATACATGCTGGAAATGAACACTATTCCAGGTTTAACCACCGAAAGTATTTTACCACAACAGGCAAAAGAAGCAGGAATTTCATTAACGGATTTGTTCAGCAATGCCATCGAATTGGCAATAACAAAATAACCAAATACCAAAAAAACCAACAATTAAATCATGATCATTTACGGCACAAAAGGTTCAAACATTAAAAACGGGCAAATCATTAATACCGAATGTCCGAACTGCAATACAAAATCAACGATGGACTATAGTATATTTGGGAAATACGCCCATGTTTACTGGATTCCTTTTTTCCCTTACACCAAATTAACTTTCGTTGAATGCGGCAATTGTAAAAGAACATTTGAGAAAAACGATTTTACCCCCGAAATAACTCAAAAATTAGAGCACGAAAAGAACAAAAACGGTAAACTTTTTTTCCCAGTATGGATGTTTTCCGGAATAGCAATCGTAGCGTTAATTTCAGGATTCGGAATCTACCAGAGTAATGTTGATGATGAGAACGATAAAGCCTATTTAAACGATCCAAAAGTTAACGACGTCTACCATTTGAAAACTGAGAACGGTTTTTTTACCTCGGCAAAAGTTACCAATGTAGACAAAGACAGTGTTTATCTTTCATTTAACACTTATGAGATCAATCAGGAGACCGGAATTTCAGATATCGATATCGCAAAAAATTACGAAAAAGAGTCTTACGGGATTTCCAGAGAAAGAATAACCGAGTTATTTAAAAAAGATACAATTTATTCTGTTAAAAGAGATTAGATGAGAAAAGCAATCTTTCCGGGTTCGTTCGATCCGATAACCTTAGGACATTTCGACATCATCAAAAGAGCTTTGCCTTTATTTGATGAAATCGTCGTGGCCATCGGTATCAATGCCGAAAAAAAATATATGTTTTCTTTGGAAGACCGTCAAAAATTTATCGAAGAATCTTTTAAAGACGAACCAAAGGTTTCCGTAATCACTTATGAAGGCCTGACTATTGATTTGTGCCACAAACTGGGTGCGCAATTCATCCTTAGAGGGCTTCGCAACCCGGCCGATTTCGAATTCGAAAAAGCCATCGCCCATACCAACCGCCAGCTATCAGATATTGAGACGGTTTTTCTTTTGACTGCCATCGACACTTCACACATCAGTTCAAGTATTGTTAGGGATGTTATCCGAAACGGCGGTGATTATACGTTCTTAGTTCCCCAATCTGTAAAAATCAAATAACAACATAATGAAACAAATAATCGGCTTATTTCTTCTAAGCACGGCCTCACTGTTTGCCCAGCAAACCGATTACAAAACACCTTACGAAAAAGGAAACGGAAACCAGTCGGCTACTTATAAAGAAGCGATCGAATATTACCAGAAACTGGACAAAGGCTTTGAAACCATTTCCATGAAAACGATGGGTGCTACTGATAACGGCGAACCCCTTCATATAGTGGTTTACAGTGCGGATAAATTCTTCGATTTCCGTCAGATGGCCTCAACAAAAAAAGCCGTAATGCTTATCAACAACGGAATCCATCCCGGAGAAACAGACGGTATTGATGCTACCATGCTTTTCATGAGAGATTTAGCTTCCGGTAAAATCACTGCGCCAAAAAACACGGTTGTTGTGGCGATTCCGGTGTATAACATTGGTGGTTCCATGAATCGTAATTCCACTTCACGTGTAAATCAGAATGGCCCGGAAGAATATGGTTTCAGAGGAAATTCAAGAAATTATGACCTAAACAGGGATTTTGTCAAATCGGACACTAAAAATTCAAAAAGTTTCCAGGCGCTTTTCAACTTTGTCAACCCTGATGTTTTTCTTGACAATCACGTAAGCAACGGTGCGGATTATCAGTATACGCTAACCTACATTGCCACGCATTACCAAAAATTAGGTGGTACTTTGGGAACCTTCTTCAACGAAGAAATGATGCCGGCCATTTTAAAAGATCTGAAAACAAAGAAAATCGAATCGGTTCCTTATGTTAACATTCACGACAAAACTCCGGAAACAGGTTTTGCTAAAAGTATGGAAACACCAAGATTTTCAACAGGTTACGCTTCGATGTTCAATACACTTGGCGCCATGGTGGAAACCCATATGCTGAAAAAATATTCCGAAAGAGTGAAAGTCACTTATGAATACATGCTTTCCACTCTAAACTTCACGGATAAAAGTGCGGCCAAAATCAAAAAACTGCGTCAGGACAACCTTGAAAATTATAAGGCTCATAACAAATACACGGTGCAGTGGGAAATTGATTCGGCGAAAGTAAAACAGATTCCTTTCCTTGGCTATGAAGGCAAATACAAGCCTAGTGATGTTTCCGGAAAACCGCGTTTGTATTACGACAGAACCAAACCCTTCAATAAAATGATTCCTTTTTATGAGGTATACAAATCCAAAAAAGAAATCACCATTCCGGAATATTACATCGTGCCGCAACAATATTGGGACGTTATCGACTTAATGAAACTGAACGATATCGATATGGTGAAATTAAAAAAAGACACCACCATCAACGTTGAAAGCTATAAAATTGCGGATTACAAAACCTCAAACCAGCCCTTTGAAAACCACTATTACCACTACAATACTTCGGTTAATGCGAGTAGAGAAAATGTACAGTTCAAAAAAGGCGATTTTATCGTAAAAACGACTCAGAAAAATGTAAAGTATCTTCTGGAAACCTTAGAACCGGAAGCAGCCGATTCGTTCTTCAACTGGAATTTCTTCGATATTATTTTACAGCAGAAAGAATATTTTTCAGCGTATGTTTTTGAAGATCTGGCAAAACAGCTTTTAGACGAAAACCCAAAACTGAAAGCGGAATTCGAGAAGAAACGCAGCGAAGACAAAAAGTTTGCCGAAAGTGGAGAAGCGCAGTTGGACTGGGTATACAAACACTCCAAATACTTTGAAAAAGCGTATCTGCAATATCCGATTTACAAGAAAATGTTGTATTAACCAACAACATCATTATAAAGAAAAAGCTCCTAAATCAGGAGCTTTTCTTCTTCAAAGAGAAGTTTAATATTTTCGTAGGAGTTGGTTAAGGCTTCTCGTATTTCTTCCGGTTTCATCCACACTACTTTTTCGATGCCTTCATCGGCCTGACCTTGTGGAATTCCCTTGAAATTGGTTTTCATTTCGTACCAATGGGTTACTTTTAGTTTGTAGCGGCCGTTGCGTTTAAACACGTGATACGTTTTTTGCAATTTTCCCGTGATTTTCAGGCCGGTCACTCCGGTTTCTTCCTCTACCTCACGGATTGCAGTTTCCTCAATGGCCTCACCTTTTTCTATTCCGCCTTTTGGCAGGTCCCATTTTCCGTTTCTGAAGATGAAAAGCACCTCCCCGTTCTTGTTGTAAACCAATCCGCCACCGGCTTTCACCACAGGAATTTTCTCGCGCAGTGTGGTCATAATTTCCTTTTCATCCGGATGATATAAAAATGCTTTGTCAATTTTATTCTGAAACATTTTCATAATAATCTGTTTGATATCAACGCTTTCCAGAAGAAATAGCTTAAAATCGGTTTCTTTGACAACTTGATTTGTCAGGAAAAGTGGTTTATCGTTTACAAAAACTTTATACATTTGTAGTATGATTTTTAACACAGACACAGCTAAAAAAACAGCCGAATTGCTTTTACAAATAAACGCAATTAAATTAAATCCCAAAAATCCTTTTACTTGGGCTTCGGGCTGGAAATCTCCAATTTATTGCGATAACCGCATAACGCTCTCATTTCCACCAATCAGGAATTATCTTCGTGAGGAATTTGCCAAAAACATCGAAAAACAATTTGGTAAACCTGATGTGATTGCCGGTGTAGCCACAGGAGCTATCGGAATCGGGATGCTGGTTGCGGAAATCATGGGACTTCCTTTTGTTTACGTTCGTCCTGAGCCTAAAAAACACGGGCGTCAGAATCAGGTGGAAGGTTTTCTTCAGAAAGGCCAGACGGTTGTAGTGGTTGAAGATTTGATCAGTACCGGAAAAAGCAGCTTACAAGCCATTGAAGCCTTAAGAGAAGCCGGTGCCAACGTAAAAGGAATGGTCGCTATTTTCACCTACGGATTTGACGTTGCCGAAGAAAACTGCAAAGAAGCCAAACTGGATGTTTTCACTTTAGGAAACTACGACACCTTACTGGAAGAAGCCGTGGCCCGTCAGTACATTACAGAAGAAGAACACGAAACACTTAAGGAATGGCGTAAAAGCCCATCAACCTGGAGTGTGGAAGTTTAAAATTTTATATCAACCATTATGAATTTAGAAAGCCCTAAGGTTAACGTTGAAAAATCAGACGATTATTTGTTCAACGCGTTAACCGATGTTAAAAATTTTGAGAAACTTATGCCGGATTCCATTGCAAAATTTGAAGTTTTGGATGAGAACGCTTTTATCTTCGGATTAAAAGGCATGCCGGAAATCAAATTGAAAATGAAAGACAAAGTAGCCCCAAACAAAGTAGTTTTGGGTGCTGCAAGTGATAAATTACCTTTTACATTAACTGCGAACATCAATGCACTAACCCAAAATACTTCTGAAGTTCAGTTGGTTTTTGACGGTGAGTTCAACCCGATGATGGCCATGATGATCAAAGGACCGATTTCGAAATTTATCGAAACTTTAGCGGAAAACATGAACAAGCTATAGTAACGGAACGACTTAAACAAAAAAGGCTTTTAGAATTCTAAAAGCCTTTTTTAATATAACATCTGCACTTCTTTTATGTCAAATTGACGACAACTGTCATCTTCCAGCAGAATTTCAAGTTTACCTACTTCATTTACTTTCTGGATAATCCCCATGAATCTGGCGCCCGTCATATCTTCAAAAGGCATGGGAACTCCTTTTTTGTACAAAAACCTGTCGTAACCAATCCAAAACTGATTATAATTACCAGTTTGCAACAAAGCGATATTCTGCTTTAATTTCTCAAGGATGACACGAAGCACATCATCTCTGTCAAATTCTTTGGTCGTAATTGTAAAAAGGGAACCTGCTTTTGGTAAATCTTCAAAGAAATGCTGGTTTACATTCAGCCCGATCCCAATAATCGAAATAATTTCCCCGTTACTTTTGATACTGTTTTCAATCAGGATGCCGCCAATCTTCTTGTTTTCTGCCAAAATGTCGTTCGGCCATTTTATCGACAGATTGGGAATCAGAAACTCGTTTAACGCTTCCGTGATGCTCACCGCAACCGCTACATTAAGGTTAAAAATCGAATTGATTTCGAGCAACAAATCTTTCACAAGCACACTAAACGTTAGGTTTTTACCTGATTCGTTTAACCACTTTGCTCCCATCTGGCCGCGACCGTCGGTTTGGTTTTCAGCTACAACAACCGTAAAATTTTCAACAAACTGTTTTGACAACTTTTCCTTTAAAAAGTCATTTGTGGAAGGTATGGCATCGAGTTTGATGATATTCATAAAAATAATTAACTTTAAGTAGTTTAATCTTATGTTAAGATGTCAAAAATAACAACAAAAATGGTAACTTTGCGAAAATATAAAATTTATAAATGGCAGTAAAAGATATTAGTAATGATGATTTATTAGCTAACATCATCAAAGGGATTGAAGACGTAAAAGGAAACGATATCGATATTTTAGATTTAAGAGCAATAGACAATACCGTTTGCGACTATTTCGTAATCTGTAACGGTAACTCCAACACTCAGGTTAACGCTATTGCAAATTCTGTTCAGAAAGTAGTATCCAAAGAATTGAAAGATAAGCCTTGGCATGTGGAAGGAAGTGAGAATGCCGAGTGGATTTTAATGGATTATGTGAGCATCGTGGTTCACGTTTTCCAAAAGCATATTCGTGAGTACTACAACATCGAAAGTTTATGGGGTGATGCTAAAATCACCTCAATTGAAAACAAATTATAACCCAACATTTTCATGTCAAAAGAAAATAAGCCAAACAATAAAATTAAAATCAGCCCTTGGTTTCTTTATGGAATCGCGCTTCTGATTCTGATTGTTATCCAAATTATCTCCAGCGGATCAAACTTTCAGGAAGTAAAACCTACCAGTATTTCCAAATTCTACCAGTTTTTGGATTCCGGACAGGTTAACAAGGTGGTGTACAACAAAACCACTGCACAGGTCTATCTGAAAAAAGAAGCACTTACAGCGAAAGAACATTCCAAGATAAAAAAAGAAACCTATTTCGGAAAAGAAAATACAGGTCCTCACTATTCTTTTGACATAGGCCCTAATAACGAGCTTTTTCTAAAAAAGCTTGATGAGGCGAATCGTGCACATAAACTAAATGAATATGCTTCAGAACCTGAAAGCAATTGGGGTGAAATCATCATCACGTATTTACCGTTAATCATCATTATCGGATTCTGGATCTACATGATGCGCAGAATGTCCGGAAGTGGCGGAAGTGGCGGCGGCGGCCAGATTTTCTCCATCGGGAAATCAAAAGCCAAATTATTTGACGAGAAAAACGATGTGAAAGTTACGTTCAAAGACGTAGCCGGATTAGAAGGAGCGAAAGAGGAAATTCAGGAAATTGTGGAATTCCTTAAAAACCCTGAAAAATATACTGAAATTGGAGGTAAAATACCAAAAGGAGCTTTATTGGTCGGCCCTCCGGGAACAGGAAAAACTTTATTAGCCAAAGCCGTTGCCGGTGAAG
The DNA here is from genome assembly GCF_053764385.1 of Flavobacterium pedocola. NCBI lineage: Bacteria > Pseudomonadati > Bacteroidota > Flavobacteriia > Flavobacteriales > Flavobacteriaceae > Flavobacterium > Flavobacterium pedocola. The sequence continues at coordinate 105,223 of NZ_JBSNCR010000005.1, forward strand.
CTAAAGTACCTTTCTTCTCCTTATCAGGATCAGATTTCGTTGAAATGTTTGTTGGAGTTGGGGCATCCCGTGTGCGTGATTTGTTCAAACAAGCCAAAGAAAAATCACCGGCCATCATTTTCATTGATGAGATAGATGCCGTTGGACGTGCCCGTGGAAAAAGCAATTTTTCAGGCTCAAACGACGAACGTGAAAATACCTTAAACCAGTTATTAACCGAAATGGATGGTTTCGGAACAAACACGCACGTAATCGTACTTGCTGCCACCAACAGAGCAGACATTTTGGACAAAGCCCTGATGCGTGCCGGACGTTTTGACCGCCAGATTTATGTGGATTTGCCGGATATCCGTGAGCGTAAAGAAATCTTTGAGGTACACTTGACACCGCTTAAAAAAGAGGAACAACTGGATACAGATTTCTTAGCCAAACAAACCCCTGGATTCTCCGGTGCCGACATCGCAAACGTTTGTAACGAAGCGGCATTAATCGCTGCCCGAAAAAACAAAAAAGCAGTTGGTAAACAAGATTTCCTTGATGCGGTTGACCGAATCGTTGGAGGTCTGGAAAAGAAAAACAAAATTGTTACCCCGGCCGAAAAAAGAGCCATTGCCATTCACGAAGCCGGTCACGCTACAGTAAGCTGGATGCTGGAACATGCTGCTCCACTAGTAAAAGTTACCATCGTTCCTCGCGGACAAAGTTTGGGTGCTGCCTGGTATTTACCGGAAGAGCGTTTAATCGTTCGTCCTGAGCAAATGCTTGATGAAATGTGTGCTACCATGGGAGGCCGTGCGGCAGAAAAAGTAATTTTCGATAAGATTTCCACAGGCGCCTTGAGCGATTTGGAAAAAGTAACGAAACAGGCCCGTGCCATGGTTACTATTTACGGTTTGAATGACAAACTTGGAAACGTAACATATTATGATTCTTCCGGGCAAACGGATTACAATTTCTCCAAGCCTTATTCTGAAGATACAGCAAGACTTATTGACAAAGAGATTTCCGATTTAATCGAAGACCAATACAAAAGAGCTATAAAAATCCTTAAGGAAAATCAGGACAAACTGGTTCAATTAGCTGATATTCTTATTGAAAAAGAAGTGATTTTCAAAGATGATCTTGAAACTATTTTCGGTAAACGCCCATTTGAAAAATCAGATAGTGAAGCGGTTACGGAGAACGAATAGTTTTGTTAAATAATTTTTTATAAAAATCTTAATTCAGTTGCACGATTGAATTAAGATTTTTTTATCTTTGGTTATTATCAAATTGTAAATTTCCCAGATTTTATAAAATATATGAGTCTTTTCAGAAAGTTTTTTGGCACATCATCCGAAGATTCGAATGAAGACAAAGAGAAGGAAAAAACAAGTCCTTACCTTCCGGATCCGGTGATGCCTATCGATGAACTCTTTACCTATAATTTCAAGAAAAACGGAGGCAAATTTTTATACTGTGAAAATTTACCTGAGGTTCACGACAACTTTGAAAGCATATTGGAAGAAAATGACTGGTTTGAACAAGAAGCATTATGTCTTGAACCAAAGCTTTACAGCCTTCTTGACGAAAACAAACTGAATTATACCAATCCAAACAACCCGAAATTCCTTTTGACTTCCTGTGAAAATCTGATTGCCAATGAAGGGTCGATTTTATTTTCATCCAAACAGATCAAACAATACAAACCCAACGAATTACCGGACAACATAGTTGTTTTGGCCACAACCAGCCAAATCACCGGGAACAAAAGCGACGGTTTAAGAGAAATCAAAAGAAAGTACGACAAAGAAATCCCTACAAACATAACAACCTTTAAATACTTCGAAAAGGCCAAGGAAGAAGATTTCCTTCAATACGGAAGTTGTCCTAAAAACCTTTATTTACTGCTTTTAGAAGATTTATAGTATGCGTGAAAGTATTATCCGATCCCTTTCCGGAATAGTATACATTTTGCTTTTGGTTTCAGCAACATTGTTTTCCGAGTACAGCTTTTCGCTTCTTTTCGGAATGTTCATGCTGATTTGCACCGTAGAATTCTGCAAACTTATCCATTTAAAAAATTCGGTTCCGATTTTACTGGCATTGGTCAGTTATATGATTTTCGCCTTTTTTCATACAGGCAATTCCAAAACCGATTTATTACTGACTCTTGGCGCTCTTTTCGTATCGGTGAATTTAATTTTTGATTTGTTTCAGGAAAAGACAAAACCAAAAAATGACACCTTATCAAAATACGTAACCCTTTTTGGTTACATCATTCTGCCGTTTGTATTGATTATGAAGTTGCCAAACATTGACAATCTCTACAATCCCAGAATCATCATCGGCATCTTCATTATCATCTGGACCAACGACACTTTTGCTTATATTGTTGGAAAATCACTGGGAAAACACAAGCTTTTTGAACGCATCTCTCCCAAAAAAACAATTGAAGGCTTTTTAGGCGGATTGGTTTTCGCTATGATCGGAAGTTATATTTTAAGCATTTATTTCACTTTCTTCTCTCCTGCAATCTGGGTCGCTACGGGTTTAATCGTAGCCGTTTTCGGCACCATCGGTGATTTGATCGAATCCAAATTCAAACGCATGGCCGGAGTAAAAGACAGCGGAAAAATAATGCCCGGACACGGAGGTATTTTAGATCGCTTAGATAGTGTTATATTTGCAGTACCGTTTTTATACTTATTTTATCAAATTATAAATTATGTTCATACAATTTCATAAAGAAGGAGCAAAAATCATTTTAGGAGCCACTATTACAGCAACAGCTGTTATTTTCCTGGCGGATGAATTCATCAATATCTTCTGGCTTCAGAAAGCAATACAGCTTTTCACGCTGTTCATGCTGATCATGATTTTACAGTTTTTCCGTAACCCAACAAGAATTACGGCAATCAATGACAATCATGTAATTGCACCGGTTGACGGAAAAGTAGTAGTTATTGAAGAAGTATTCGAATCAGAATATTTTAAAGACAAACGTTTAATGGTTTCCATTTTTATGTCGCCCATAAACGTACACGTAACGCGTTATGCCGTGAACGGTTTGGTAAAATTCAGCAAATACCATCCTGGTAAATACCTTGTGGCATGGCATCCGAAAGCCAGCGAAGAAAACGAAAGAACGACTGTAGTGGTGGAAAGCCCGGTTTTCGGGGAAATCTTATACCGTCAGATAGCCGGAGCATTGGCAAGACGTATTGTTAACTATGCAAAAGAAGGAATACAGGTAGTTCAGGGAACTGATGCCGGTTTCATTAAATTTGGTTCGAGAGTAGATTTATACTTACCTTTAGGTACGGAAATCAATGTTAAGCTAAACGAAAAAGCTGTAGGTGGAAAAACCATCATTGCAATTAAAAAATAATGAATTCTACGGAATTAGATAAATTATTTGATGAGGCTTTTGAAAATGCCAACCTGATACCGCAATCTTCAGTTCCGATAGATTTGCAGTTGGTTTTGTATGGCCTATACAAACAGGCTACTTCCAACGATTCCGACCGCTTTTTTTTTCGACAGGATTCACAGAATATCCGAAGTGCCTTCAAACTGAATGCCTGGATGCAAGTCAATAACCTCTCGGCGGATGAAGCAAAAAGACAATATATAGAAATTATCAATAAACTTATGAAAGAACGAAATTTGTAACCAGGTTTCGTTTTTTCTTTTAATTACATCAGTATGAAATTCCAAAAAACAGCAATTCTTTGTTTCGCTTTAATGACCTTGTTTTCCTGCCGTAAGAAAAACAATCTTGAAGAAGTGGTGCAGATACCGGAGCCGGAAGCTCAGGCAACACAATCCGCTTATGGAAATCCAGCTGATGTAAAAGCCGCAAAAGGCAAATTCAAAATGCGCGGCTTACCTTATGCTTATACCGCTTTAGAACCGTATCTGGATGCCAAAACCATGGAAATCCACTATTCGCGCCATCATTTGAGCTATTGTAACAATTTAAATGCCGCTATAAAAGGTACCGATCTTGAAAACTGGACACTTGAACAAATCCTGAAAAGTTCTGACCCTAACAACATGGAAATCCGAAACAATGCGGGAGGTTATTACAACCACAACCTGTTTTGGGAAAATATGGCACCAAAAGCCGGAGGACAACCTAAAGACAGTCTGGCATCGGCCATCAACCGTGATTTTGGCTCTTACGATGCTTTTAAAGCACAATTCGTTCAAGCAGCAGGCAAACAGTTTGGTTCCGGCTGGGCATGGCTGGTAGTAGACAAAACCGGTAAACTTGCGGTTGGCAGTACTTCAAACCAGGACAATCCTATCATGCCGGATATGCCGATTTCAGGAACACCGATTTTAGCATTGGATGTTTGGGAACACGCCTATTATCTGAAGTTTCAAAACAAACGCGGGGAATACATCTCGGCTTTCTTCAACGTAGTGAATTGGGCTACCGTAGAGAAAAGGTATTTAGAAGCTATGAAAAAGACTCAGTTAATCCCTTAATCAAATATTTCTTAGTGCATCCATTAAAGCATAGATATCTTCTTTAGTATTGTAATGACTGAACGATATGCGTAAGCTTGGCTTATTGATATCCTCAGCTTCCAATATTTCAGCTAACACATGCGACGGTTTGATGCTTCCGCTCTGGCAGGCGCTTCCGCGGGAAACTGCAATACCTCTCATATCAAGGTGAAACAAAATCATGGCCGTTTTGTCTTCGGGTAACGGTAAAACTACATTCAGGATGTTGTAAAGTGTTTCTTCCCCATTGATTATAAGTTCCGGAAAATCAATTTCAAGGCATTCTATCGTGTAATTTTTCAGGGCTGAAATATAGTTTCTTTCTTCTTCCAAATGCAGATACGCTAATTCAAGTGCTTTAGCCATTCCTGCAATCTGATGCACTGCTTCGGTTCCGGCACGTAAACCTTTTTCCTGTTCACCGCCAAAAAATAAGGGTTGCAGCCCGGCATTTTTCTTCACATAAGCAAACCCGACGCCTTTTGGCCCGTGGAACTTATGCGCACTGGACACCAGAAAATCGATGCCTAATTCCTGTACATTGATTTCCATTTTACCCACCGATTGCACCGTATCCGAATGAAACAACGCATTATAATCATGAGCGATCCGTACCGCTTTTTCAAGGTTTAAAATGGTTCCGATTTCGTTATTCACGTGCATTAAACTTACCAGCGTTTTTTTGTCCTGCGACAATAGTTCCACTAAATCGGTAAAGTCGATCTGACCGTTTGGTTTGATGGCAACAAAATCCACATCGATACCGAATTCCTGCTGCAATACTTCAATGGTATGCAGTACGGCATGGTGCTCAATTTTACTGGTGATGATGCGCGCTACTTTCATGTCTTTAACGGCCGAACGCAAAATCCAGTTGTTGGCTTCCGTTCCGCATGAGGTAAAAATAATTTCAGAAGCTGTCGCATTGATCTGCTTAGCAATGGATTTCCTTGCGGTTTCCAAAACTACTTTAGCACTTCTTCCATATCCGTGCGTAGAAGAAGGATTCCCGAAATCCTCGGAAAGCACTTTAGTCATCTCTGCCACTACTTCCGAACGAAGCTGCGTGGTGGAAGCATTATCAAGGTATACTTTTCTCATATTATTCTGAAACGGGCTGTTCTTTCAATTTTCGTTTAAAGATAAGTTTTTCGTTGAAAACAAGAATCGATATCAAGATCAACGAGTACGAAATAATCTGAATCCCAGTGACTTCTTCCTTATAATAGAATACGGCCAGCAAAAAATTCAAAATCGGGTTAATGTATAACATGATTCCCAATGTGGAGGAATTCATGCCTTTAAGGGCAAACAAATTTAAAAACAACGGAATGATCGTGAACAGAATCACTATAAAAACCAAGCAGATGTAAAACAGGCTTTCCCCTGGAACCGGACCACTGAAAGACGGATAAAACGGCAATAGTAAAATTCCGGAAGTCAGTAATTGCACATTTAAAGCCACAAACTTATCAACTTCTGTATTCTTGCGTTGCGAAATCAAATACAAAGCGTACGTTAGCGCCACAATCAGACTGTAAAAAATATCGGCAAAACTATTGAATGACAACAGTACACAGCCCGAAAGACTTATGCCAACCGCTATCCATTGCCATTTACTCAGCTTTTCTTTCAGGATGAAAAACGCCAGCACCGTGGTAAGAATCGGGCAAACCAAATAAGCAAATGAGGCAGCTTTTACACTGATGTGGTTCATCACGTAAATAAAGATAAACCAGTTCGCCGTTAGCAGCAATCCACCACCAACATTCAACAGGAGGATAATATTTCGTTCGGCTTTAGGCTTAGTTTTTATGGTTTGGAAATCTTTCAAAAGTACCTTTCTACGAATAAAAAGGTTGATGGCCGAAATCAGCAAAACACTCAAAAAAACCCTGTAAAACAAGATGTCCAGCGAAGGATAATGGTGTATCGGCTTCAGTGCCAAACTAAAAAACCCCCAGATTACAAAAGCTGCAACAGCTGCCAGATAGTATTTATTGATTCGCATAAAAAAGAAATTCGGAACAAAGGTACAGTATTTCCCATGCTCCGAATTAGATATTATTATTTTATTAAGATTAGTGTCCGCCTTCCGCTTCGATTTCATCAACATCAATATTCTGTTTCTTTAAAATCGATTTTACGATTATCGCAAAGAACAATAAATAGGAGAAACAAATTACCGGTACAATATACGATTGGTGAATTCCGATGATATCCGAAAGTTTACCCTGAAGCGGCGGAATAATTCCTCCACCCAAAATCATCATGATCAAAAAAGCTGATCCCTGAGACGTATATTTTCCTAAACCGATGATAGACAAACTGAAAATAGCAGGCCACATGATACTACAAGCCAATCCTCCAGCTAAAAACGCATAAATAGCAACATTTCCGGAAGCAAACAATCCGATTAACATGGCTGCAACTCCAAAAATCGAGAAAACCGTCAAGGTACGTGCGGGTTTATCTTTACTGATGAAGAAAGCACCAATCTGCAGGGCTATACAAATAACGTAGTAATACAACGCCGACATGTCTTTTTGTGCTATCGTATTTACAGCAATAACCACAGAAAAAGCAATCAACGGAACTATTATTAAGGCTAACTTCTTTCTGGCATCCGTTAAATGAAAAACACTGATGGCTCCTGCCCAGCGGCCAATCATCAAACTTCCCCAATACATGGAAATATAAGGCGCACTGTCTGAAACACTGATGCTTCCGAATTCTTTTAGTTTTAAAAGCTCGGTTAAATTACTTCCGATAGCTACTTCCACTCCAACATAAGTAAAGATGGCCAACATCCCCAACACCAATTGCGGATATTGCATTGCACCCCAGCCTTCACTGTTTTTTTGGGCAGACTGATACGAAAACAACAAACCTCCCACAACCACAATTAAAGCGCCGGACAACCAAAGCATTCTGGAGTGCTCCAATCCTTCTTTAAGAGGTTTAATTTCATTTTCGTGTGAAGTAATCTCAGCTTCTAATTTTACAATTTCAGGATGGGAAACTACCGCTACTTTTGCATCGTATTCCTTTTTAAGATCCCCTATTTTCGTTTCTAAAGCAAGAATTTGTTTCGCTTCTTCACTTTTATAACTGTTGAAAACCGGTACAAAACAAATTACCAGCAAACCTGTCATGATCACAAGGGTACGCATGGCTTTATTTGCTTTTTCCATCGGCTCGTTGGAGATTCCGTCCGGTACTTTTTTAGAAAAACGGAACATGGCAGCTGCCGCAACGAAAAGCAATCCTACACATACATATAGTAAAACCACCTTCCCTAAATCTAAATTTTTGATCTGATCGTCTGTAACGGTTGCTGTAGTCCCGAAAAGAGCAAAAGCAACAATTAACGGACCAATCGCCGTTCCGAAGGAATTGATTCCTCCTCCTAAATTTACACGGTCTGCTCCTGTTTTAGGATTACCTAACGAAATTGCAAAAGGATTGGCAGCCGTTTGCTGTAGTGAAAAACCTAAAGCCACAATAAACAAACCGGTTAACATCCCCGCATACAAATTCGCTTCCACTGCTAAAATCATGGCTCCGGCTCCCAAAGCTGAGAAAAGCAATCCGAAAACGATACTTTTTTTGTATCCCCAGCCGCTTACGATATCTTTATTTTTAAAGGTCCCGAAGATGAACAACAATAAGGCTCCAATATAATAAGCCGTGTAAAAAGCGAAATCCACCAGCTGTGACTGAAACTGATCGAGTGAAAAATAACTTTTACAGAACGGAATAAAAATACTGTTTCCTGCCGCGATGAATCCCCAGAAAAAGAAAACGGTGATCAGCGTATATAGCGCAGGATAATTGGTTTGATGTTTGGATGACATAAATTAGTTTTTCAATTGGTTCCCAAATATAGGAATATTGATGAATTTTCGTTATTTCTTTTATCGTTTTTGAAAACTAAAAGTGCTATTTTTGTCCCAAATACAACAACTTATGAAAAAGTTTTTCGGTTTATTGGTTTGCGCACTGCTTTTAGGGTCATGTGATGACGGGGATATGGTTTTGGAATCCCTTAATTTTGATTCGGTTTCGATACAAAAATGTACCGATAAAGAAGTGTTGTTTAAAATTAAAGGCGAAGAACTTTTGCTGCTGGACATTCCCGCTTCGAACTTTCCGAATGAAGTAACTCCTGTCGGTTCGCCAAGAATCGTTGAGATTACAGAAAGTAACATGGTTCTTTACCGAAAGTACAACGGGTCGCTTTCCAACAGTACGATTTGTTCTGAAATTCCACCGGCAACGCCTACAGTTTTAAAAGAATGGACAGCATCTCCGGGCGGAACCATTCAGATTATAACAACCGAAAAAACAGTTACGGATCCCGTTACCAACGAAGTAACGGTTACAGGATACAACCATCAGATAAAATTCATCAACATTCAGTTTGTAAACCCTGATGACAGTTTTGTATTTGAAGAATATCTTTTCGGTACGTACACTACAAATCTGTAGTTAACGGTTCGGATTTTGCTTAATGTATACTTCGGTGGCGCCTAAACCATATTTCTGGTAATTAGCGTCCTGAAAAGTAATTCCCTCGTAACGCCCTAAAAGAAAATCAAGTTCGGCTTTCAAAACACCTTCACCCACACCGTGAATAAAAACGACTTTCGGCATTCTGTTCCTGATGGCGAAATCCAATTGACGTTTGGCCGTTTCCATTTGCAAAGTCAGGATATCATAATTAGACATTCCGCGTTTTGACGGTACTAATTTTTCGATATGTAAATCGACTTCCAGCACGAATTCGTCTTTACGGGATTTCTTTTCCTTAACAAAGGAACGTTTCTTTTCCTCTTCCTTTTCTTTCAGAACCTGGCTTAAACTCTGATTTGAAGTAAAATATTTTAAATCACTGGTTTCCATTTCTTTAACCAATTGACCTGACAAAAATTTCATCGTAAAACCATCTTCGGTTTCAATAACGACATACTCCTTTTCGAAACCCACCACGACGCCATTAAAATCGTCATCCAATACCGAAACTTTATCTCCAATACTAAACATCTTTCTCTTCGTCTTTATGGTTACTCGGTGTTTTCGACATCAGCTTCATCATTCCGTAAAAGAATATTACCACACCTACAACCTGAATCCAGATATTTGGATTAGGTTTGGATTGCTCATAAAAAGCAACACCAAAAACAATCAATAAAAGAAGTATATAAACGGTTTTCATCGCTATCCTATTTGCCCTCAAAAATAGTAAAGTTTAAAATATCTTCCGGATTATTTCTAAAGTATTAAGTTTTTCACTAAAATTGCTTACAGAAAAAAGCTACCAATGGAAGAATACATGTTGCCCTGCTTCAGCAAAAAATTTTTAGGAATCGAATGCTTCGGTTGCGGCACACAACGCGCTTTGGTTTTACTGTTTCAGGGAGAATTCAGTGCTGCATTCAAAATGTTTCCGGCCATTTACACCTTAGTGCTTTTTGGCCTTTTCATCGGTTTGAATTTTATGGACAAATCGAGAAATTACCACAAGATTATCGTAACACTGGGAATTGTAAACGCAATAATCATGGTAGTTTCCTATTTCATAAAACATTATTACAACATTTAATACTAACTAACCAAAATCAAATTAAACATGGAAGAAAACTTCAACAATTTTGAAACCAAACAAAAGCTGCCTAACGCGACAGCCGTAATAATTTTAGGAGTTTTATCAATTTTAGTATGCTGCTGCTACGGAATTCTGAGCGTGCTTCTAGGAGCATTGGGGATTTATCTGGCGAAAAAAGACACCGATACCTACAACCTGAACCCTTCCTTGTATACCAACTTCAAGAATGTAAAAACCGGAAGAGTATTGTGTATCATCGGAATCGTTTTAGGTGTTCTTATGTTGGCTTACATGATTTGGGCAATTAGCTACTTCGGATGGGAAACACTTCAGGATCAGGAATTGATGCAGGAAAAAATCCGCGAAATGATGGGGAACTAAAATCCTTCACATTCAGACATAAAAAAATCCGCTTTTCAGCGGATTTTTTTTTATAAGTAATTATTTCTCAAATTCTTTTAGTGTTTTAGTGATTATTGAAACGCAATCTAACAGTTGTTCTTCGGTCATTACCAAAGGCGGCGCAAAACGGATAATGTTTCCGTGTGTTGGTTTAGCCAACAAGCCGTTTTCTGCTAATTTCATACAGATATTCCAAGCAGTCTCGCTTTCTTCCGTATCGTTGATTACAATAGCATTAAGCAATCCTTTTCCGCGAACTAAAGTGGCAATATTCGAAGTTTCGATGTATTTACCAATTTCCGTACGGAACATTTTACCTAAATATTCTGCATTTTCGGCCAGATTTTCATCTTTCACTACTTCTAAAGCCGCGATGGCTACAGCCGCTGCAATTGGATTACCTCCAAAAGTAGAACCGTGCTGACCAGGCTTGATAACATTCATAATAACATCATTGGCCAATACAGCCGAAACCGGGTAAGCGCCTCCTGAAAGTGCTTTCCCTAAGATCAAAACATCCGGAGTTACATTTTCATGCTGCACCGCTAACAATTTACCGGTACGGGCAATTCCTGTCTGAACTTCGTCTGCGATAAATAACACATTGTGTTTTTCACATAACGCTTTTGCTTTTGCCAAATACCCTTCTGACGGTACATAAACACCTGCTTCACCCTGAATAGGCTCTACAAGGAATCCGGCAATATTTGGAGTGGATGTGATCGCTTTTTCCAAAGCATCGATATCATCATAAGCGATTTTAATAAAACCAGCCGTATAAGGACCAAAGTTCTTACGGGCATTCTCGTCGTTTGAAAACGAAATGATGGTTGTGGTTCTTCCGTGGAAGTTGTTTTCACAAACTATAATCTGAGCCTCATTTTCATGAATCCCTTTTTTCTCATAAGCCCATTTACGACAAAGTTTCAAAGCAGTTTCAACCGCTTCGGCACCGGTATTCATCGGCAATACTTTATCGAAACCAAAATAATCGGTTACGAATTGCTCATAAACACCTAATTTGTCATTGTAAAAAGCTCTTGAAGTTAACGTCAGGGTTTGTGCCTGACGGGTCATAGCCTCAATAATTCTCGGATGGCAATGTCCTTGGTTTACTGCTGAATAAGCCGATAAGAAATCATAGTACTTTTTTCCTTCAATATCCCAGACAAAAACGCCTTCACCTTTACTTAATACTACGGGAAGCGGATGATAATTATGGGCACCATATTTATCTTCCAATTGAATAGCTGCTGTAGAACTCATTTTTTCTAACACTTGCATTTTAAATTGATTTTAGTAGTTCCGTTATTATAAAATTCTATTGGGGCTTTATTTGGATGCAAGTTAACAATTCAAATCGAAAAAAATAACATTTAGCACTCATTTTTGTGAATTTTATAACAAACGGCTTTTGTTGTATCCAAAAATATAGTAAAAAAACAACATAATACGCTCTTTACATATAGTTAACAAAAAGCAAAGAACTTGTTACAAATAATAACCTTTTGTGAATATTTCGCAAAAATTACCCTAACATACGCCATATAAATTTGCATTATCTAATAAAAAACAAAAAACAATGAAATTTATCTATGCATTTTTAAGTACGGCGACATTGCTAACCATTGCTGCCTGTAATTCTGATGAAAGTTCAGACAACAAACCTTCAAGTCCAATCGATTTGAAAAACCATTCGATTACTCCTGCATTACTAAATGCGAAACCTGAATTTGCCGGCGTGCAGACATTTGCCTTATTTTCAAGTGAAGACGATTTCGTTGAAACACCTGATTATGTTTTTGGAGGTTCTGCCGATGGTTCCGGATTGTTCAAAAATACTGACGGTACCTTTACTTTCCTTGTAAACAACGAAGATAACTACTCTGTTTCTAAAATCAAACTTGACAATACCTTTAAACCGGTAGCCGGAGAATATGTATTGAATTCAAGCGGATCAGGTAACCGTTTATGTTCTGCTTCTTTAGCAACTCCAGAAATCCACGGTTTCGGACCTATTTTCCTTACTGCCGGAGAAAGCGACAGCGAATCTCAGGTTCACGGCATCACTCCTTATGACACTAAAGCTAACAATACAACACCAAGACCGGTTTTAGGCTTTGGAAGATGGAGTGCTGAAAACGCAGTACCACTGGCAAAAGAAGCTTACACAGGACAGACCATCGTTCTTTTAGGAGATGATGATTCCGGGACCTATGGAGGTCAACTTGTGATGTACAAAGGCACAAGAGGTGATTTGAACAACGGAAAAGTATATGTTATCAAACGTACTGACAACGTTACCAACGAAAGAACCATGACAGAAGGCTCTACTTACCCTGTTGAATTCGTAGAAGTTACAAATGCAAGAACCAATACAGGTTTACAAAACAATCAGGCGGCACAGACTTTAAACACAATTGTGTTTGGCCGTGTTGAAGATATCGATTACCGCAAAGAAGCCGGAAAAGAGCGTGAAATTTACTTTAACGTTACCGGGCAAAATAATACTGGAGCTAATGCCGACAATTCACGTTCTAAATACGGACGCGTTTACAAACTGCAAATGGATGCCAACAATCCTTTGATTGGTCAGCTTACTTTGGAATTAGATGGTGACAACAGAAGCGGAAAAGCCCGTTTGTTCCAGAATCCGGACAATATCTGTGTGACTAAAAACTATGTTTACATTCAGGAAGATTCTAACGGTTATGGCGATGAAACGCATGATGCTTATATCTACCAGTACAACATCACAACAAAAGAATTGAAAGTTGTTTTTGAATTGGATCACAAAAGAACCGATCCTTCAAACAAATTCATGAGTGCAACATCCGCTTTAGGTTCTTGGGAATACGGTGCATTAATCGATGTTTCAGAAACTATCGGCGTTCCGGACACCTTTATGTTATCTGTACAACCGCATACCTGGAGAACAGATGCTTTCAAAGGTGTTGACGGCGGATCGGTTCGTCCTAATGAAAATCAGGGAAGTCAGATTGTTGTAATCAAAGGATTGCCAAGATAACCCATCAATCAAAGAATACAAATAAATCAGGGGCCGGAGAAATCTTGCTCCTGATTTAATAATTATGCCCATGAGAAAACTTATTGCTTTACTGACAGTGCTTTTTTTAGTTTCCTGTCAGCAGGACAAGTACAAAAACCTAAGTCCCGTTGAAAAGACCAGGCAACGCTTTATTGAGGATTATTCCGAATTCGCCAAAAATGTTTCAGAGTTAAATACTGAGGCTTTAAAGAATTCTTCAAAAGAAAAACTTCAGCAAAAGTTTAAAGAAACCCGATTAGCCTACAAAAAAACGGAGGCGCTCTTATCCTTTTATTTTCCGGAAACCGCCACTAAACTCAACGGTGCGGCCATTGATAAAAACGATGTTCAGGAAACCAGCCGCAAAACAGAAGAAGCCACCGGTTTTCAGAAAGTGGAAGAATTGCTTTTCTCCGAAGAAACCGATTCTGCGGAACAGCAAAAACAAATCGGGATTTTGAACGGCTATACGCAATCCATGAAAGCTACCGTGACAAATCTTCAACTTTCCGACAGCAATATTTTCGAAGCACAGAAACTCGAATTATTACGAATTATGAGTTTGGGTATTACAGGTTTTGATTCGCCGGTTGCCTTCAACTCCATTCCGGAAACAAAAGCAGCCATTGCGTCAATCGAAACCACACTTTCCTTTTTTAAAGAGGATAAAGTTTTCACGGAACTCATCGGTAAAACCAAAGTTTATCTGCATAAAAACAATAATTTCAATGCTTTTGACCGTGCCGAATTCATTGTTGGTTACTGCATCCCCATCGCCAAAAAAATACAACAACTCCAGAAAACACTCAACATCAAAAACAATCCCTATTCCGGTGCCATTAATTTTGATGAACCGACAGTTTTCGAAGAAACCGCTTTCAACGTCAATTATTTCGCCCCTGCTTACAACCGAAATCCTTCAAAAGAGCAGATTGCTTTAGGAGAACAACTTTTTACCGACACCATATTGAGCGGCAACAATCAGGTTTCTTGCCTGACTTGTCATATCCCATCAGAAGGATATGCTGATCATAAAGCCAAAGCCGTCGAAAACGGAAAATTATCCCGAAACACACCTACCTTGTTAAATTCAGGGTTTCAGAACACTTTGTTTTTGGACGGTCGCGTGAATTATCTTGAAGATCAGGCTAAGGCAGTTATCAACAATAAAGACGAAATGCACGGAAGTTTTGCCCATGCGCTGCAAAAAGTAAAAGCCAGTGCGAAGTACCAGGCTGAATTCAAAAAAGTTTTTCCTTCCGAGAAAGAAATCACGGAACAGAATCTGTTGAAATCCTTAGCGGGTTATGTGCGTTCGTTATCCAAACTCAATTCTAAATTTGATGATTATTTACGCGGAAAAGCAGCACTTTCGTCAAATGAAAAAAAAGGATTCAATCTGTTTATGGGAAAAGCGAAATGTGCTACCTGTCATTTCTTTCCACTCTTCAACGGAAGTGTTCCGCCTTTGTATAATGAACTGGAAAGCGAAGTTTTGGGTGTTCCTTCAAAAAACACAACTCAAAAGGCAACCATTGATGCGGATTTAGGTGAATATGCGGTTACCAAAGCACCTTTAAAGAAATTTGCCTTCAAAACCCCAACGGTTAGAAATTCGGCAATAACTTTTCCTTACATGCACAACGGTGTGTACCATTCTCTCGAAGAAGTAATCGATTTTTACAACCGTGGTGGTGGTGCAGGCATCGGAATCAATTTAGAAAATCAAACCTTACCGACGGATAAATTGAATCTTTCCAAAACAGAAATACAGGACTTAATCGCCTTCCTAAAAACTTTGAATAATGAGTACTAACGGAAGAAACTCATAACTCATAACTCATAATTTATAGCTCATAATTCATCATACATTTCCAATAGCTTCGTAACGGTATTCAGATTACGCATCGTTGCCGTTACGTTAAGCTTTTTCTCGATGTATTTCTGATCGAAACGCGTCTTCCCTGCCCCGACATCATATTTGATGTAAATACGGTTTTTGTCGATTACGGCTTCGTCGGGTTTCACCTGACTCATTTTCAAATCGTGAATAGCGTTATCGTTCAGTTCTTTGGAGATGAATGTGAAATAGAGTTTTTTGGTATCGACGTCTTTCTCCTTCAGATAAGGTGTATTTTTAAGACAGGCTTCTAGATCCTCTTTAGTGATAACGATAATCGGGACATCGTAGCCCCATTCCTTAAAAATTTCCTGCTTGATTTTAAATCCGACCGTAGCCCCGTGTTCTTCATCGGAATCCACAAACACATTGCCGGATTGGATATATGTACGGACATTTTGAAATCCCATGCGCTCGAGTAAGACACGGAGTTCTTCCATTTTAATCATGTTGTGACCGGAAACATTGATCCCGCGAAGAAGTGCTAAATGACGATTCATAATAGTTCTGAATTTGAACTACGAAGTACGAAATTTGAAGGTGTTTTTGCAACTATATTTTCAGTTTGCCTCAATTTTTAAAATCGCTTCGTTTCTCAATCAAAAACTGAAGTACGTCCAGCACACCGTTTTGTTGGATAATATCCCTTGATTTCAAATCATTTTCACAAAAAGTTATAAAAGGATCGATTTCACTTTCCTTCAGATCCAGCTTAGAGGTAAAGAATTCATTTGAAAATTCCCGTCGCACATATTGTTTAAAACTCACTGTTTTCTTAGCAACACCTGAATCTTTTTTGGGCGCTAATTGCCTGTCCAGAAACTTAATTACTTTAACACCAATTTCGACGAAATCAGTTCCCATTTCTATTTCTCCGGTGTAAACCCCAATTACTTTAGGTTGTGCCTGCTGTTTTTCCAACTGGGCCATTTTGGTAGCCTCATAAGTTGCCTCTACCTGAATTTTTTCAGCTTTGGCAATTTCGACTTCTTTTAATTCAATGGTTTTTTTTTCAAGTTCAAACACGGCTTCGGAAGAAAAATGCCTGCGGTTGACTTTCACTCTTCGCTCATTATAATTCTTTGCCGCAAAAAGAAGTTCATCGTAGACGGAAGCTTCAATTGAAAATCTTCCTTTATCATCTGTTGTTTTGGAAATACGCTTGGTCACATTTACCACTTCAACATGAGCCAAAGGGGAATTATCACTCACCACAACACCTTTCAGAGTAGTCTGTCCGAAAAGATTCAGCGTAAAAAGAAAAAGCGAAAAAACTATAACTATACGACTCATCACACCCATTGTTTATTGCTTCTCCTAAGTTACTCAATCCCTACACCATTTACTATTAATATTTTGTTAATTAAATAACTGATTTTCAATACATAAGCTCACTTTGTACTTTATTCATACTATTAAGTTAACGGGTTTCAAAATACAATCCTTATTTTTGCCGCATGGGAAGAAAAAAAACAGACAAAATCGTATTCGAAAACGTAAAAGTCCTTGATGCAGGTGCAAAAGGCGTTTCGGTAGCCAAAGCTCCGGATGGTAAAGTAATTTTTATTCCGAATGTTGTGCCGGGCGACGTGGTGGATGTGCAAACCTTCAAAAAACGCAAAGCCTATTACGAAGGAAAAGCCGTGAATTTCCACGAGTTTTCCGAGCATCGCATTGAACCGATCTGTGAACATTTCGGGGTTTGTGGCGGATGCAAATGGCAAAACATGAAGTACGAACAGCAATTGTTCTATAAAAATCAGGAGGTTTTCAATCATCTGAAAAGAATCGGTAAAGTGGAATTACCTGATTTTGAACCCATCTTGGGATCTAAAGAGCAATTCTTCTATAGAAATAAAATGGAATTCGGCTTCTCGTCTTCGCGTTGGATGACACAAGAGGAAATCGATTCTGAAGTGGAATTGGACAACAAAAACGCTGTCGGTTTCCATATCCCGAAAATGTGGGACAAAATCCTGGACATCAAAAAATGTCATTTACAGCAGGATCCTTCAAACGATATCCGTAATGAAATCAGACGATTTGCCAATGAAAACGGTTTAACGTTCTTTAATCCGAGAGAAAATCACGGTTTGTTGCGTACACTAATGATCCGTACTGCTTCAACCGGCGAAATCATGGTATTGATCCAGTTCTACGACAAGGACAAAAAAGGCATCGACCTGATGATGAATTTCTTAGCGGAACGTTTCCCGGAAATCACCTCGTTACAATATGTGATCAACCAGAAAGCCAACGATACTATTTACGATCAGGACATCATTCTTTTCAAAGGAAGAGAGTATATTCTGGAAGAAATGGAAGGTTTGAATTTCAGCATCAATGCAAAATCGTTCTACCAGACGAATTCCGCACAGGCATATGAATTGTATTCGATTACAAGAGAATTTGCAGGTTTGACCGGAAATGAACTGGTATACGATTTATATACCGGAACCGGAACCATTGCACAATTCGTTTCCAAAAAAGCGAAAAAAGTAATCGGTGTGGAAGCTGTACCGGAAGCCATAGCCGATGCAAAAGAAAACGCAAAACGCAATAACATCACCAATTGTGAGTTTTTCGTAGGAGACATGAAAAATGTATTCAACGATGACTTCATCAAAACCCACGGTCATCCGGATGTGATTATTACCGATCCACCACGTGACGGAATGCATGCTGATGTTGTAGGACAGATTCTGAAAATCGCTCCTGAAAAAGTGGTTTACGTAAGCTGTAACTCCGCAACACAGGCCCGTGATTTGGCGTTGATGGACGAAATGTACAAGGTAACCCGAGTGCGCCCGGTGGATATGTTCCCGCAAACGCACCATGTGGAAAATGTTGTACTTTTAGAGAAAAGAAATTAGTTTGCAGTCTCAGTAATCCGTTAAAAATATTGATTAGTACATTGATTCTAAATATACTATGAAAAAACTAAAAATAGTTGCCTTATCGATTCTTCTTGCCAATTCCTTTTGGAGTTGCGAGAAAGATGATATCTGTGCGGAAGGAACGCCAACCACTCCGAATGTGGTCATAGAATTTTATGACGCGGCCAATCCAACATCATTTAAATTGATTTCAAACCTTAGGATAAAAGATCCCGCACTTTCTACTTATATTGATTTAGCAGGGGGAACTAAAATAAAAGTGCCTTTGAAGGTCAATGCCGATGAAACCACACTTCAGTTCATCAGAAACGGTTCCGATACAGATAATACCAATGACAATATCGACGTACTGACTTTTAATTATGCACGGGAAGATGTTTACATTTCAAGAGCCTGCGGATTTAAAACCGTTTTTCAGCTGAATGCCGACAGCCCGACTTTAACTGATGGTGATGCCGGTATGTGGATACAATCAAGAACGATAACGCAATCAAATATTCAAAACGAAAATGAAACACACATTAAAATCTATTTTTAATATAGCTTTACTGTTGGTTTCATTATCAACATCGGCACAGGACTCGAGCGTAAGCGAACAGGCGAAGCAAAAAGCAAAAGACACTGTTGCATCCGGAAAAACAGAGCGTTACGGAATCCGGGTTGGCGCGGATTTGCACCGTTTGGCAAAATCAGTTTACGACAAAGATTACAGAGGATTTGAAATCGTCGGGGATTATCGACTGACCAAAAAAATCTACATAGCCGGGGAATTAGGAAACGAAAAGAAAACCGTTGACGAAGAACAATTAAACTTCACCACAAACGGAAGTTATTTCAAAGTTGGTTTCGATTACAATGCCTACCAGAACTGGCTGGATATGGAAAACATGATTTATGCCGGTGTACGTTATGGAGTAAGTTCTTTTTCACAGGAACTCAACAGTTATACAATATACAATACTGAACCTTATTTCGGTCAAACAACGTATTACCCAAATAAAAAATACGACGGATTAAATGCTAGCTGGATTGAAATTGTGGGCGGTGTAAAAGCAGAGCTTTTTGATAATCTTTACTTAGGCTTCTCAGCCCGTGTGAATTATCTGGTATCAAACAAAAAACCGGATAACTTCGACAATCTGTTCATCCCTGGTTTTAACCGAACTTACGAAGGGAAATTCGGGGTTGGCTTCAACTACACACTTAGTTACTTTATACCGTTTTATAAAAGCAAGAAATAAAAAAATCCCAACCGTAAAGTTGGGATTTTTTGTTTTATTTCACTTCTTTAACACCTTTCATAAAGAGCCACTTCATAAAAATCTTTTCCCCTTCGTTCGTATTGATGGCCTGAAACTTCGGAGCCAATATTGACGCAGCCACAGCCGCCGTTAAAGGAAGCCAGAAACCGGTTAAGTTAGTGGTATAACCTGCTACAATTCTGACTAGAATGAACAAGGGTGCAAACCCTAAAAAGTTATATAGAAATGCTTTTGTTTTTTTTGACATATCTTTTTAAAATTACAAATTACGAATTACAAATTACGAAGTACGAAGTAAAAGCCTCAGATTTAAAATCACCACTCTTGCCTCTTGATTCTTGTCTCTTTACTCTTTATTTTGGAATTTCGTACGTTTACTTCCTTCGTACATTTCGTATTTTACCAAACGGGATTCCAGTTTCCCGTTGAATAATTTTATTTTCCTTGACGGTTTTAAACCTACGAATTTAAGCGCTTCCAGGTTGGCCGTGATAAACCAGGCATTGGTTCCCGGATAACTCTGCTTCAACGTATCCCCTATTTCCCTGTAAAAACGTTCCATGTCGATATCCAGACGTTCTCCGTAAGGGGGGTTGAACACCATGTGCAATGGTCCGCGGGTTTCTTTTTCAGTATCGAAGAAATTACGCTCGGAGATTTTTACGTATTCATCAAGATTTGCGTTTCGGATGTTGTCTTTAGCTTTCATCACAGCTGATGGTGCTTTGTCATATCCTGTAATCGTATAATGAAACTCTTTTACTTTCTTCATCAGTGAATCCATGATCTGATCGAAAAGCGCATTGTCCCAATCGTTCCAACGCTCAAAGGCAAATTCCTTTCTGTTGATGTTCGCCGGAATATTACAGGCAATCATCGCTGCTTCTGCTAAAATAGTACCGGAACCACACATCGGATCGATAAAATCACCTTGTCCGTCCCAACCGGAAAGCAAGAGCATTCCTGCCGCTAAAACTTCGTTAATCGGTGCAATATTAGTAGCCGTTTTGTAACCTCTGTGGTGCAACGAATCACCGGAACTGTCCAAAGAAACCGAACACTGGTCACGGTCGATATGCACGTTGATACGCAAATCCGGGAAATCTTTATCAATGTTCGGACGTTTACCGAATTTATCACGGAACTGATCCACAATCGCATCCTTAGTTTTTAAAGCGACAAACTGCGAATGGTTAAAATGTTCCGAATGTAAAGTGACATCCACCACAAAAGCCTGATGTGCCGACAAATACTTTGACCAGTCAATTCCCTGGATACCACGGTACAGACTTTGCTCGTTAAACGCGCGGAAATGGTAAATCGGTTTTAAGATTTTCAGTGCTGTACGCAAAGACAGGTTTGCTTTGTACATAAAACCTTTATCACCCACAAAACTCACCATTCTGGTTCCTGTTTCTACGTCTTGAGCCCCTAATTGCTGCAATTCTTTTGCTAATATTTCTTCGAAGCCAAATAAGGTTTTGGCAATCATTTTAAAATTCTCCATCGATTGAAATTCCAAAAATTAAATTCCAAATTCCAACGCATCTTACAACACAACTATGGAATTAGTCCGCAAAAATACGTTAAATTTGCAAGATTAATTATCCTCCAACAAAAGAATACATGTCAGATATACAAAAACCATCCACCGAAAACTGGTTTGCCTCTTGGTTCGACACTCCTTACTATCATATTTTATACAAAGACCGTGATTATGCCGAAGCGCAACACTTCATGGACAACCTTACCCATTACCTGAATTTACCCGAAGATGCCAAAATCCTGGACTTAGCCTGTGGAAAAGGGCGCCATTCCGTATATCTGAACCAATTGGGCTATGATGTAACCGGTGCCGATTTATCTGAAAACAGTATCGCGGCCGCTTCTGAATTTGCTAATGAAAAACTGCATTTCAAAGTACACGACATGCGTGAACCGTTTGAAGAAAAGTTTGATGCTGTTTTTAATCTTTTCACAAGTTTTGGCTATTTTGAAAGCGACGACGATAATCTGACCACATTAAAAGCAATACAGGACAGCCTTACGGAATACGGTTTTGCGGTAATCGATTTTATGAACGTGAATTACATCATCAACAATCTGGTTCCGCAGGAAGTTAAAACCGTGGAAGGCATTGATTTCCATATCAAACGCTATGTAAAAGACAATCATATTTTCAAAGAAATCGATTTTGAAGATAATGGACAAAAATTTCATTTCACGGAAAAAGTAAAAGCCTTAACTTTAGACGATTTTGAACAGATGATGGAGGAAGCCGGAATTTTCCTTTTGGATGTTTTCGGTGATTATAAATTGCGTAAGTTTTTCAAAAACGATTCAGAACGTCTAATCATGATTTTCAAATAATATGATTTACCTGCTGCCCTTACTTTCGGTAATTTTAGGTTATCTGATTGCAACGTTTTTCAGACCGAAAAGCAAAAAGAACATAAAGGTTTTACTGGCCTTCAGCGGTTCTTTTTTACTGGCCATGACGATATCACATCTGTTGCCGGAAGTCTACAATTCGTCCGGACTTTCTTTTGATGTTCATGGTCATAAAAATCATGTAGGTATTTTTATCATGGTGGGAATCGTTTTCCAGATCATCCTGGAATATTTTTCACAAGGCGCAGAACACGGTCATGTTCACGGACACGACACCATGCACCATATTCCGTGGGCCTTGTTTATCAGTTTGTGTTTACATGCTTTTTTGGAAGGGATGCCGGTAAGTCATAACAACGATTTGGCCTGGGGGATTTCAATACATCATTTCCCGATCGCCATTATCTTAACGACCTTTTTTGCGCAATCCCATTTAAGCAAAGCATCGATACTACTGTTTATGATAACCTTTGCCGTAATGACGCCGTTAGGGACCTTTTTCTCAGAATACAGCAGCCTTTTACAAAATGTAAGAGCAGAAATAACTGCTTTTGTAATCGGGATACTGTTCCACATTTCCTCGACCATTATCTTTGAAACCAGTGAAGGACATAAGTTCAATATGGCGAAACTATCGGCAATAATATTGGGAATTGTGCTGGCTTATTTTATGTGATTTTGGGCGTGATCCCGTTAAAAAAAACGAGACCGGGCTATCCGCTGCAATCTTTTTTGCAAAACGTTTAGCTTAGAAAACAAATTTGTCTTAACAAAAAAGGATTTTCACTTCAAACGTAGTTCACTGAACACATAAAAAAACAAAAGCACCGTGAAGTAATCCCTCACGCGGCCTGTAATTTCAACATTAATTTTACAGTAAAATTTAGAATAGTAATTCCTGACAAAACTTTGTAACTTAGCAACTTTACTACTCAGTAACTTAAAAAATATGTCATTTACCAAAACCACCGAACAATCCTCAAAATACGAACATCTGGAAAAAATGTCGGTTCACGATTTGCTGACCAACATCAACAACGAAGACAAAACTGTTCCGCTTGCCGTAGAAAAAGCTTTGCCACAAATTGAAACACTGGTTGCCAAAGTAGTGGAAAAAATGAAAGACGGCGGACGCTTATTTTACATCGGTGCAGGAACTTCCGGAAGACTGGGAATTGTAGATGCTTCGGAATGTCCTCCTACTTTCGGGGTTCCGTTCGATTTGGTAATCGGATTGATTGCCGGTGGTGATACCGCTATCCGAAAAGCAGTGGAATTTGCCGAGGACGACGCGGCACAGGCCTGGAAAGATTTATCCGAATGGAACATCAATGAGAAAGATGTTGTTATCGGTATTGCCGCTTCAGGAACAACGCCATATGTAATTGGTGGCTTGTCAAAATGCAATGAAAACAATATCACAACCGGCAGTATTTCCTGCAATGCCGGAAGCCCTTTATCACAAACCGCGCAATTCCCTATCGATGTGGTTGTTGGGCCGGAATTCGTAACCGGAAGTTCAAGAATGAAAGCCGGAACAGCACAAAAATTGGTCCTGAACATGATTTCCACGGCAACCATGATTCAGCTTGGCCGAGTAAAAGGCAATAAAATGGTCGATATGCAATTGAGCAATACCAAATTGATTGACCGCGGTGTCCGCATGATTATGGGGGAAATCCCGGTTTCGTATGAAGAAGCCAAAGCATTATTGGAAAAACACGGCAGTGTGAGAAAAGCAGTTGACAATTATAACAACAAATAAAAAGTATGAAGAACATTTTCACCCTAATCTGTATACTGTTTGCAGTTACAGCGTTTTCACAGCAGATCCGAATGGAAAAAGGAAAGTTTTTTGTAAAAGGCGATCAGATTTCCACTCGTGAAACCAAACAGCTATTGGCAACAAATCCTAAGGCTTTAAATCTTTTCAAAGCAGGAAAAAGTAAAGAATCCATTGGTGGATTCCTGATTGGTTTCGGAAGCGCCATGATTGTTGGTGATTTAGTGGCAGGATTGGTTTCCGATGTGGAATACCCTTCCGCGATGACCTATATCGGAGCGGCTTCGGTGATTACTTCCATTCCTGTTATGTCCGGGAAAAACAAAAAGATGAAAGAAGGAATCGATTTATACAACAAAGGCGTTGAAAACACACTTGGTTTCAACGACAAACCAAAGGTTGATTTAAACATTATCGCTAACCGTTACGGTTACGGAATCCAAATTGCATTCTAATGGCTACTGACAAAAAAATTCTGGTCAAAGGCGTACGTTATATGGCTTTTGCCTTACCCCTTATGTTTATCGGCCCGAGTATTGTCCACAGTTCGTTCAAAAATCAGAACCACCCATTTTACATTCCTGTTCTGGGTTTGGGCATTATTTTTTGCCTGTTATCAATTTTCTTATTGTTCAGAGGTATTCAAACTATAATGAAAAGCTTATTCGATGGCGATAAACAATAATTATCTGGAAAGTATAAAAAGGCTGTTCCTCTATTACAAAACCATTGGGGAAAAAGCCATGGACCAGTTAGAACCGGAGCAACTTTTTTTTGCTGCAAACGAAGATACCAATTCGATTGCTGTAATCGTTCAGCATTTATCGGGCAATATGCTCTCGCGCTGGACGGATTTCTTAACTTCCGACGGGGAAAAAGAATGGCGCAACCGGGACGGGGAATTTGAAGAAAACATCAGCAGCAAAGAAGAACTGATGCAGTTGTGGGAAAAAGGTTGGGATTGTCTGTTTTCAGCACTAAATTCTTTAACACCGGAACAACTTTCACAAATCGTTTATATCCGAAATGAAGGCCATTCGGTTTTAGATGCGATTAACCGACAACTGGCACATTATCCTTATCATATCGGCCAAATTGTATTTTACGCCAAAATGATCAAACAAACGGAATGGACGAGCTTATCCATCCCAAAAAACAAATCCGGCGATTACAATACCGATAAATTTTCTAAAGAAAAAAGCACCAAACATTTTACAGACGACGAACTAAACAAACTAAAATGAAACTAGTCGCACTACTTGCTTTATCAGCTCTGATGACTTCCTGCTACAACCAGGAGCGCAACTGTAAAGATTTTAAAACCGGAAAATTTGAATTTGTCCAGGAAATTAACGGGCAACAAAAAAAATCTGTTTTTGAACGTACAGAAAACCTTCAGATTGAAACCTTTAACGGAAAAACCGATACGGCTTCCGTGCGTTGGGTGAACGATTGTGAATTCGTATTGCAGAAACTGCATCCGAAAACCATGACCGAAAAAAAAGCAATCGCCATGAAAATCCTGACTACCAACAAGAAAGGTTATGTTTTTGAATATGCTTTTGTGGGCGAAGGAAAAAAACAACGCGGAACTGTAACAAAAATCGAATAACATACGTTTAACAGCTGTATTTAAACTCAAAATCATAACTATTTAAATGGAAATTTTAGTAAACCCAGATGCTTGGATTGCATTATTAACCTTAACCTTTTTAGAAATTATTTTAGGTATCGATAACATTGTTTTCTTATCGATTGTATCCGGAAAATTGCGTGCGGAAGATCAACCGAAAGCAAGAAGAATAGGACTTTTATTGGCGATGGCCTTCAGGATTATCCTTTTATTCGGTATCACCTGGGTAATGAGTTTAAAGAATTCATTTTTTGATTTTGACTGGGGCTTTGTTTCCGGAGGAATTTCAGGCCAGAGTTTAATTGTTTTTGGCGGGGGATTATTTTTACTTTATAAATCAGTTTCTGAAATCCACCACAAATTAGAAGGTGAAGAAGAAGGTACTACTGGAAAAGCAAGCGGTTCGTTATCAGGTGCTATCATCCAGATCGCTTTATTGAACATCGTTTTCTCCTTCGACAGTATCTTAACTGCTGTTGGACTTGTAAGTGCTTCAGAACCACCGGTTGGTTTTGGACCTGCAGGAGCCTTGGAAATCATGGTAGGCGCTATCGTCATTTCGATTGTAATCATGCTGATTTTTGCCGGACCGGTTTCGAAATTCGTTAACGAACACCCAACCATCCAGATATTAGGACTTTCGTTCTTAATCTTAATCGGTGTGATGTTGTTGGCAGAAGGTTCGCATTTGGCGGAGTTAAAATTCTTCGGAGGCACTGAAGTACACAGCATCCCTAAAGGATATTTATACTTTGCGATTTTCTTCTCGCTGTTTGTCGAGTTCCTGAACTTACGCATGAAGAAAAGCAAAAATCCTGTTCAGTTACACAATAATAAAATCATTGACGAAAAACTGAAAGATACAGACCTTACCGATTAACACATACCAAAAAAGCTCTCATCCCTGAGAGCTTTTTTACTATCTTGCCCACTGAAATACAATTGAAAAATGGATGATATAACCATCAACAGCTTGCTGGAAGCTTTAAAATTTTCCCCGGATAACATTCCGCTTCGTTCGCATTTGGCCGATGTACTTTTTAAAGCCAAACGTTATGACGAATCTGAAAACCAATATATTGAACTGATCCGATTAGCCAATACCGGAGCTCATAAGTTTGGATTGGCGAAAGTGTATTTTGCTAAAAGGGAATTCTCAAAATCCATAGTGATTCTGGAGGACATTTTAGACTACGAAGATAATTTCGACGCACTGATATTATATGCAAGGAATCTACTCGTTGAAAATGCTATTGGTAAAGCACAGGAAGCCTACCAAAAAGCATTAAATATAAATCCACAGTTTAAGGACGATGAACTGGATAGCCGTTTAAGGGTTTCAAACTTCAATTTTGAAGAAGAGGACGAAGAGGAGGATGAAAATAATGACGCTATTAAAAATCATTTTCTTCAGATTACCGAAATCAACTTCAACGATGTCGGGGGGATGGAACAAATAAAAAAGGAAATCGATTTAAAAATCATCAAGCCTTTGGTTCACGAGGATTTATACAAATCATATGGAAAAAAAATCGGAGGCGGCATCTTACTTTACGGCCCACCGGGTTGTGGAAAAACATTCATTGCAAAAGCTACCGCCGGACAAATACAGTCTAAATTCTTCAGTGTGGGGTTGAATGACATCCTTGACATGTGGATTGGCAACAGCGAAAAGAATCTCCATAAGATTTTTGAATTGGCCCGTGAAAACAAACCCTGCGTTTTATTTTTCGATGAAATCGATGCTTTAGGAGCCAGCAGAAGTGACATGAAGCAATCATCTTCAAGACATCTGATCAATCAGTTCTTACTGGAATTAGACGGAATTAACAGTAATAATGATGGCATCTTGGTTTTAGGCGCGACAAATACTCCCTGGAATTTAGATACGGCTTTCAGAAGACCGGGAAGATTCGACCGCATTATCTTCATTCCACCACCCGATGAAAAAGCTAAAGAAACCATTCTTAAAATAAAACTGGAACAAAAACCAACGGACAGTATCGATTATATCCAACTGGCTAAAAAACTGGACAATTATTCCGGAGCGGACATCGAGGCCATCATAGACATCGCCATTGAAGCAAAACTGGAAGAAGCCTTCACCGACGGAATTCCAAAACCTTTAACCACAAAGGATTTACTCAATGCCACTAAAAAACACAGGCCGAGTACCCAGGAATGGTTCAACACTGCGAAAAATTATGCGTTATATGCCAACGAAACCGGTTTGTATGACGAAATCCTTACTTACCTTAAAATAAAGAAATAAGATGTTTGACGAACATATTGAAAGAATACAGTTATTGATCCAGCATGAGCGCTTCGATCTGGCACAAAATGAAATCAGTCAGCTCCTGATTGAAGATGCGGACAATTCTTTTCTCTACTATTTACTTTCCAGTATCAAATTCCAACAGGATAAATTTGAGGAAGCCGGAACTTTGATAGACAAGTCGATTGCACTGTCGCCGGACATTGATTTCTACTATTTTTATAAAGCCTGCATTAATCTTGCGGCCGAAAAATATGACACTGTCGAGGATTTATTGCGCACTGCCATTGCGATGAACCCTGAAGTAGCCGGATACAAAGCGAAACTTGCTCAGTTTAAACTCTTTAAAAAAGAGTACCAGCTTGCTTTGGATTTAGCAAACGAATCCCTTGAACTTGATCCCGAAGACCTGCTTGCCTTAAACACCAGAAGTACCGCTTTGCTTAAATTAGGCAGAAAAGAAGAATCGTTTACCGCAATCGAAGGCGCATTACGTGAAAATCCAGAAAATTCTTTTACCCATTCCAATTACGGCTGGGGTTTGCTGGAAAAAGGGAATCATAAAAAGGCTTTGGAGCATTTCAGGGAATCTTTAAAAAATAATCCTTCAAATGAATATGCACAGGCAGGAATGGTTCAGGCATTAAAAGCAGATAATTTTATCTATCGTGCTTATTTAAAATATGCCTTTTTCATGCAAAACCTTACCAAAAAGAACCAATGGGCATTCATCATCGGGTTTTATATTTTATCAAGGTTTCTGAGAACGCTAGCAAACAACAATGAGACGCTTAGGCCTTACCTGACGCCTGTTGTTATTCTTTTGGCAATTTTTGCTTTTTCAACCTGGATTATCCATCCAATCAGTAATTTGTTGTTCCGATTGAATCCCTACGGAAAATATCTCCTTGACAAAGAAGAAATTAAAAGTTCCAATTTTGTCGGAATCAGCCTGATTGTTTTTCTTGCCGGACTACTGACCTATTTTATTACGGGAAATGAAAACTTTATTGTTCTTACCGGTTTTGGGTTTTTAATGATGATTCCTTTCAGCACTATGTTTACAGCCTCAAGAATCAAGAATCTGCCGTTATATATAACAATCGCTTTAGGTCTCGTAGGATTGCTGGCTATTTATACCGCTTTTTCTCTGAATGTGGCATTTAATATTTTTACAACTATTTTCCTCTTTGGATTCTTGGCTTACCAATGGTTAGCGAATTATTTGACCATCAGCAAGAATAATATTTAAACAAAAAGCTCTCATTTCTGAGAGCTTTTTTGTTTATAAATCAACTGTTTAAAAAATATTTTCAAAAAAATTCGTTTTTTGGATGTAACATATTCGATGGTGATGAATCAAAAGTAAAATTTTAAAACCATCATCATGAAAACTACATCTTTATTATTTCTGTTTTTGACATTGTTTATTTTTAAAACTTCTTATTCCCAATCCGCTTTTAAAGTTGACGTCAAAGGAAAAGGAAATCCTGTGCTATTATTTCCGGGCTTTGGATGTACCGGAGACGTCTGGAATGAAACTGTTGCAGAACTCTCCAAAACCAATGAATGCCACATCTTTACTTTTGCAGGATTTGGAGATGTACCAGCTATAGAAACTCCTTGGCTCTCACAAATAAAAGAGGAAATAATCACCTACGTAAAAACAAAAAAATTAAAGAACACAACGCTTATTGGCCATAGTCTTGGCGGTACTTTAAGTTTGTGGCTGGCATCTGAAGAACCGAATCTGTTCAGTAAAATAATTGCCGTGGATGCTATTCCTTGTGCTGCATCGCTTATGATTCCTAATTACAAGGGTCAGGTAATCCCTTACGACAATCCACAAAGCAAAATGTTGCTTCAGATGGAACAGAAAGCTTTTGAGGCGATGAATTCACAATCTACTGCATTTATGTGCCTGAACAAAGAGAAACAGCAGGTAATCAACCAATGGATGAATAGGGCCGACCGAAAAACTTATGTTTATGGTTATGTTGATTTGCTTAATCTGGATTTACGAAAAGAAATCGCTAAAATTAAAATCCCGGTAGTCATATTAGCCGCTTCTCAACCTAACCTTGAAACCGTTCAGAAAACATACAAAGAACAGTACCAGAATTTACCTTCGGCAACCATTCATTACGCAGAAAATTCTGCCCATTTTATCATGTTCGACCAACCGGATTGGTATCTTAGCAAAGTCAAACAAATTATGAACTAAATTGGACAAAAAGGCAATCTTTAACGGTTTGTACGATTCCCATCATGCAAAGGTTTTCAGGCTCTGCAAAGGTTATTTTACAGGAAATGAAGCCTTAGCCGCTGATGCAACACAGGAAATTTTCATTAAAGTATGGGAAAACCTGGAAGCATTCAGAAGTGAATCCAACATCAGCACGTGGCTATACAGAATTGCCGTAAATACCTGTCTTGTCTTTTTGCGGAAATCATCCTCAAAAAAAGAAATAGCTTCTGAAGTTTTACCTCAAACAGCATCAGAACCTTACATAGACGAAAAGGAAGAACAATTGAGAAAAATGTATCAATGCATTCAAAAGCTTGATGAAACCGGCAAAATGATTATTCTTATGATTTTAGAAGGAATTGAGTATCAGGAGATTTCTGAAATTGTCGGTATTACAGAGGAAACGCTACGAGTGAGAATTCATCGGATTAAAAAGAACTTAACACAATGTGTACAAAATGAAAACATTTGAAGATTTACAAAACGTTTGGAATCAGCAGTCTAATCCTAGCACAGATCAATCTGCTTCTGATTACGTAAAAAAAGCAGAACAGCACCAAAATGAAATCCGCAGCAATCATGTTTGGACCATTGGCATTATTTCAATCACTTTCCTGATACTGGTAGGCTATTTTGTTTGGATTGGTATCTACAGGTTTAATGCATTCAGCTTAGGACTTGGAATCATGATGCTAATGCTGTTAACAAGAATTGCATTGGAAGTAGTGAGCATCCGAAAATTTAGAAATATTAAACCTGACAGTACCCTATTAACGTATGCTGCTCAGCTACAACAGTTTTACAATTGGCGCAAAAGAATTCATTTCATCCTAACCCCAATTATTTACATTACTTATTTCATAGGTTTTACAATTTTATTGCCTGTTTTTAAGGAAAATATGTCGTCGGGATTTTATTTATATGTGGTGATAAGCGGGTTTGCCTTTTTCATTGGATTTGGACTATTTATAATGAGTCGCATCCTAAAAGAAATCAAACTGCTGAATTTTTTAAAAACCATGAAATAAAAAAAGCTCTCATTTCTGAGAGCTTTTTTGTTATTCTAAAGTCAAGGTTATCTGACCGTCGTCATCTAAACTTATGTTGTAATCTGTCAAATCGTTTCCTTCTTCTCCAGATTCCGGATTTACTTCTATTTCCTCGGGAATCACTTCAATGGGTTCTTCATAAGGAAGCGGTTCTAACAAATTCACCTGTTTCAGTTTATCCGCAGTCAATTGGTTCCCTAAGGCTTTTATACCTTTAACCGCGATGAACTGCTCCATGTCAATGGTTTGATTCTCTTTCTGAACACCTTTGCTCTTGGCAAAAATAAGTTCCGCTACCGGACGCCAATCTGTGGAAACGATTTCCAACTGTGACTTTTCGTGTTCCGAGATAAAGATTTCTTCCTTGTTTTCGTTTTCGATTAAGAAACGTTTGATAAAATAACGCTCTTTTTCGCCGTCGTAATAAATAGCCGAAACCGGTTTCTTCGGATGCCATTTTTCAAGGATGATCATATCTTCGTCGAAATGCGTCGTAAGCTCCGGAATAATCGTTTTCAGTTTACCGGATTGGTTGATAATCAGCAAACGGTCGTTCGGACGGAATTCACCCAATAACTCGCCTCTTCCATCTACATTCAAACGCTGAACAGTATCATCAAACCAAATCTTACGCGGACGAAGTGTAGAAATTCCTTTCTCCTTTAATTCGATTTTCTTGATCGGGTATTTCGAAACGGTATTTCCTTTGGAAGCCCGTCCTTTGATGGCAATATCGGCAAAATCCAAATCCCACTTCAGTTTTTTCACGCTTCCCACCTGACGCAGCAAAATAGTCACTACTTCCGCTTCTCCATTAGGATTGTCTGAAAAATATAGTACTTGTGAGCCCGGTTTTTCCTGAGTCAAATCGTATGCTTTATCTCTCGTAACTCCGGAAACGTTGAAACGCTTTATAAACGAGGAGCCTGATTTTCCGTCGCGGTAAATCATGTTGTAGATGGTACGCTTATCGTTCTTATCGAAAACGGCTACGTGGATAATATCTTTCCCGACGAATTTCTTTTCATCGACTTTGGATATCATCATTTTACCGTCGCGAAGGAATACAATCACGTCGTCAATGTCGGAACAATCGGCTACATATTCGTCTTTCTTCAGTCCGGTTCCGATGAAACCTTCTTCACGGTTTACATACAGTTTCGTATTTCGTAAAACTACTTTAGTGGCTTCAATCGTATCAAAACTTCTCAGTTCTGTTTGGCGTTCGCGGCCTTTTCCGTACTTCTCTTTCAGTTTGGTAAAATAATCAATGGCAAAGTCAACTAAATGTGCCAGATGATGTTTCACCTGTTCCATTTCATCTTCCAACTTCGCAATGAACTCATCCGCTTTGTCAGAATCAAAACGTGTGATACGGATCATCGGGATTTGCGTCAGCTTTTGTAAATCTTCGTCAACAATTTCACGTACCAACAATTTTTTAAATGCATCAAAACGTTTGTACATGTATTCGTATAAGGATTCTTTGTCGGAATACAATTTGAAATCGATGTACATTTCTTCACGGATGAAGATTTTTTCCAGGGTTGAAAAATGCCATTTGGTTTCCAGCTCCTGCAATTGGATTTCCAATTCCTGCTTGAGCAACTGAACCGTACGATCCGTTGAAATTTTAAGCATATCCGATACACCGATGAATAGCGGTTTATGATTTTCAATCACACAACCCAGTGGAGCTATGGAAGTTTCACAAGCCGTAAAGGCATACAGGGCATCGATAGTTTTATCCGGAGAAACACCTGGCGGGAGATGAATTAAAATCTCAACCTCAGCTGCGGTGTTGTCTTCAATTTTTTTGACTTTGATTTTTCCTTTTTCATTCGCTTTCAAAATACTGTCAATCAAAGAAGAAGTATTCGTTGAAAACGGAATTTGGGTAATGGTCAGCGTTTGTTTATCCAGCTGACCGATTTTCGCACGCACACGCACACGTCCGCCACGCAAACCGTCATTATAATTGGAAACATCGGCAATTCCTGCCGTTGGAAAATCCGGAAATAAGGTAAACGGTTTTCCTTTTAATATTTTAATGGAGGCATCTATCAGCTCATTGAAATTGTGAGGCAAAATCTTAGTGGACAAACCTACGGCAATCCCTTCTCCACCTTGCGCTAACAATAACGGAAACTTAACCGGTAAATTAATCGGCTCGGCACGACGGCCATCATAAGAAACACCCCATTCGGTAATTTTTGGCGAATACAAAACCTCTAAACCGAATTTAGAAATTCTGGCCTCAATATAACGGGAAGCTGCGGCTCCGTCACCCGTTAAAATATTTCCCCAGTTACCCTGAGTATCAATTAGTAAATCTTTCTGACCGATTTGCACCATCGCATCACCAATACTGGCATCTCCGTGTGGGTGATACTGCATGGTGTGACCCACCACATTTGCAACTTTGTTGTAACGACCGTCATCCAACTCTTTCATGGAATGCATGATACGGCGTTGCACCGGTTTAAAACCGTCTTCGATTGCAGGAACGGCACGCTCCAAAATTACATAGGAAGCATAATCCAAAAACCAATCTTTGTACATTCCTGTAACTTTGGTAATGGTATCTTCCGGGTTTTCATCGTGATCGTAAAAATGTTCCCCTTCAAAAGAATGTCCCTCTACTGAAGGGATTTCTTCAGAAAAATTATCCTCTTCCGGGTTCAAATCTTCGTTTATATTTTCGTTTTCTTCGCTCATAAATTAGTTAACAGTTGACAGTTAACAGTTGACAGTTATGTCTCGGTTCTTGACTCTTGTTTCTTGTTTCTTAACTCGTTAGTTCCTCCACAGTGTCCAATTCCACTTTCAGGTTGTTGATGATAAATTCCTGACGATCCGGCGTGTTTTTCCCCATGTAAAATTCCAGCAAGGTTTCAATGGATGTGGCTTTATCCAACATCACCGGTTCCAGCCTGATACTGTCGCCAATGAAATGCTTGAACTCATCGGGTGAAATTTCTCCTAATCCTTTGAATCGGGTGATTTCCGGTTTTGGCTTTAATTTTTCAATGGCATCTTTCCTTTCCTGCTCAGAATAACAATAAATCGTTTCTTTCCTGTTACGCACACGGAACAAAGGGGTTTGCAGAATATACAAATGTCCTTCTTTAATCATTTCCGGGAAAAACTGCAGAAAAAACGTAATCAACAGCAAACGGATGTGCATACCATCGACGTCGGCATCGGTAGCAATTACAATGTTATTGTAACGCAAATCTTCCATGCTTTCCTCAATGTCCAAGGCCGCTTGAAGTAAGTTGAATTCTTCGTTTTCGTACACGATTTTCTTCGACATTCCATACGAATTCAAAGGCTTACCACGCAAACTGAAAACTGCCTGCGTATTCACATCACGCGATTTGGTAATCGATCCTGATGCGGAATCTCCCTCAGTAATGAAAAGCGTACTTTCCAAGCTTCGCGGATTCTTCGCATCGGTTAAATGCACTCGGCAATCACGCAGTTTTTTATTGTGAAGACTGGCTTTTTTCGCGCGGTCTTTAGCTAATTTTCGAATACCGGAAAGTTCTTTACGCTCGCGTTCGGCTTGTAAAATCTTACGAAGCAGGGCATCGGCAATTTCCGGGTTTTTATGAAGAAAGTTATCTAGCTTGGTTTTGATGAAATCGTTGACAAACGTTCTTACAGACGGTGAATTCGGCCCCATATCGGTAGAACCCAATTTGGTTTTGGTCTGCGATTCGAAAACCGGCTCTTCCACCTTAACGGAAATCGCAGAAACAATAGACTTGCGGATATCCGAAGCTTCGAAATTCTTGTTGTAAAATTCTTTTATCGTTTTTACGATTGCTTCACGGAAAGCGCCTAAATGCGTTCCTCCCTGTGTGGTATTTTGTCCGTTAACGAACGAATAATATTCTTCGGAATACTGTGTTTTACTGTGTGTTAAGGCGACTTCAATATCGTCACCAATCAAATGGATAATCGGATACACCATGTCTTCTTCGGAAATAGTTTCTTCCAATAAATCCTTTAATCCGTTATCGGAATAAAATTTCTCGCCGTTGTAAATTATTGTCAATCCGGTATTCAGATAACAATAATTTTTCAGCATTTTTATGATGTACTCGTTTCGGTACTTGTAGTTTTTGAATATCGCATCATCGGCAACGAAAGTAACTTTGGTTCCTTTACGCTTTGTAGTTTCGGTGATTTCTTCTTCCAGAGTTAAATTTCCTGCAGAGAATTCGGCCGCCTTTTGCTGATTATCACGAACCGATTCTACACGAAAATAGTTCGATAAGGCATTCACCGCCTTGGTACCCACCCCGTTCAGACCTACGGATTTCTTAAATGCTTTGGAATCGTACTTTCCTCCCGTATTCATTTTGGACACTACATCGACCACTTTCCCCAGCGGAATACCACGACCGTAATCGCGAACAGTAACGGTTTTGTCTTTTACGGTAACCTCAATGGTCTTCCCCGCACCCATTACGAATTCGTCAATACAGTTGTCAAGTACCTCTTTCAGAAGGATGTAGATACCGTCATCGGGAGACGAACCATCGCCCAACTTCCCGATATACATACCCGGACGCATACGGATATGCTCTTTCCAGTCGAGGGAACGTATGTTGTCTTCGGTGTACTGATTTTGCTCTAGCATATAGAAATTTTGGAATTTCTGCTAAAATAAGTGAAATCAGTCGGAATTAAAAGTGGTTTTAAGCAAAGTTATTGACAATGAAATGAAATAGTTATGAGTTATGAATTATAATTTAATTTACTCATAATGCATCAAAACCCCCTTATCATACACCGTCCACAAACTCGCTTTCTGATCCGCTGCTTTTAAAGCGTTGTTGGTCCAGGTATTGCAGGTATAGAAAAGATTGTAACTGCCTTTTGCTTCGTAAAACGTATCATTTTTCCCGTAAACAGCATCGGTTTCGATTTTCATGATTTTGTCGTTTTTCAGCTGAAAGGAAGTCAGTATATAGCCTACCAGTTGTTCGTACTGTTTCTCCGAAACAATGATTTTTTTGCACTGCCCATCTTCCCGTACCGAATGGTAAAAAGTACAATGCATCGCCGAAGTACTCAAGCCTGAAGCCGCTTTAAACGCTGTTGAAAATTTCAAATCAGCCCAGGTTGGCGTATTCAGATAAAAGCCTTTGTCACCCCAACCAAAAGCCAAATATTTTGAAGTAGTATCTTTTGCTTTGGTATGTTGATATTGCACCTGTTCAGACCAATCAATAACCGCTGATTTTACAGGTAACACCAAATCAGTATGTACGCCGTTGGTTCTTAGATAAATCGCAATGCCTTTATCATTTTTGGCAATATCGGAGTTCACGGAAATCCTCGAAATTCCGAGTACGGCTAAAACATAAATTATCAGGAATCCAATAATTCCCAATGTGATTTTAAGGAGGATTTTAAGGCTTTTTTTCAACACTTTCATTTTGATACTTTTTTAAATTGTTGCTCACTCCCCAACGACTTTACTTTGAGCATTTTCCTGAACTCGCTTCGGGTTGGTTTTGTGATGCTAGAGCAACTTTCAAGCCAAAATAGATTAAAAATCAAGGTTTTTCAACTGATAATTTCTAACAAACTAATAATCAATACAAAAAACAAAATCGCAATCAATGCACCCCGACCTAAGAACGCGCAACCGTTAAGAAAAATCAGAACACTTCCGTTAAAAATTATCCGCTGTCTGACCGTAGAGAGTTCGGAGAATTTAGGAAGTGTTCTGGTTTTTTAGGTGGAGCGTTCCAGTCTTGACCTTTTGTTACTTTTAACTCATAGGTTAATATTTTGTTTTGGTATTCGTTGACCCGAGCCTGAAAGGCGAACAGATGAAATAATCTTCGATTTGTATCAGGACAAAAGAAAAGAAGAAAGAAAAGAAGAAAGAAAAGAAACATCCTTTTACTTAAGATTCACAAATAAAAAAGGTGACCATTGCCACCCTTTATCTCTTTTTGAAGAATAATACTGTTATTGATCAATCTTCGTTTTCATCGCTGTCATCATTATCATCATCATCTTCGTTTTCTCCCTGTTGATCACCACATTGATTATCGGCTTCTTCGAGATAGGACTCTAACTGATCGTTATTGTTTATTGTAATTATCTCGCCATCCGCATCGGTAATAGTTGCCGGATAAGCGATTGTGAACGATTCGTCGTCTTCCAGATCGTCCAAAAAGGCAAACAATTCTGCATCATTGTTGAAAATCACAACTTCACCTGCATCTGTAGCATCAAAAAAGGTTATACTCAACGGATAGTGGATCTCAAAACATTCGATATCATCTTCGTCGTCTTCAAAATGGCAGCCGTCCAGGACATTCACCAAAGCAGCTGTGTTATTAATTGTCTGCGCGGTTCCATCGGCAAATACTATCGAAATCGGGAATTCAAAAGCTATCGTATTTTGGTCATCATCAATGTTTTCCAGCGCATTTAACACCATCACATAATCAGCCTGATCTACAATAGTAACAAATTCCCCATCAGAGCTAAGGGTTACCGGAAGGTCAACTGTGAAACATTCCTCCCAGTTTTTCTCTGTAGTTTTTGTGTTTTTTGCAGTACTCGAGCGTGACACCCGCATCAGCATGTCGGTTATGGCCGACTTATTGGTCAACTTATCGTTATTCTTACTTACAATATCTTCTTTCAGACAGGATACAGCCGGTATACCAACAAACAGTATAAACAACACGGATAAAATTATCCTTTTCATAGCTGCAAATTAATCGATTACAATTAGGCATTCTAGATAAAAAACATTAATGCTTGTGGAGCAAAATAAGGGTCTTATATAGAACGTGAAATGTGGTGTTTTTATTTTGTGAAATGCATTTAAAATCAATTAATTGCATTTTTTTTCTTTGTACTTTGTCTTGATACAAAGTACCAAAAATCAAGACTGGAACGCTTCACCTAAAAAATAAAACCAAGCCCTAAATTATCTGAACTCTCTCGTTGCTCACAACGAGATCAAACAGGCAGATAATTCTTAACGGTCTTGGTTTTATTTCTCTTAACGGTTACGCTTTTTTAGGTCGGGAAGTGCTTTGATTGGGCATTCTGTTTTACTCACCGGTGGCTGAGGCTCTCGAAGCCATGTGTTTTATCAGTAGCACGGATTTTGGTATTGCTTCGCCAGTTCGCTAACGCTCGGGTCGTTGAACCTTCGGTTTGTGTCAAGACAAAAGAAAAGAAGAAAAAACACACTCAATACTTACTCCATGATAACGTCATGGTAACGCCATACCAAAGCCATGGATAGTCCATGCAAAGCCGTGTAGAAAATTATGTAAAATAGAACATTACAACTTAAAAACTAAACTCCTTCACAATATCCTTAATCTGATTATCTAAAACCGTATTGGCGATTTTCATGTTTTCCACATCGAAATTATCATTAAAACTTGGTAACGAAAAGGTAGCCAAAACATTGGCGCCGTATCTCGGGAAAGCATTTTTGGCAATCTCCAGAACGCTGGCTCCTCCTCTTCCTCCCGGTGAAGTAGCCATTAGCAGCATGGGTTTCTGCTGGAATACTTTTACCTCTATTCTGGAAGCCCAATCAAAAAGGCTTTTAAAAGCTGCTGTATAATTTCCATTGTTTTCTGCCATCGAAACTACGAGCATGTCCGCAGTAGCAATTTTAGCTAAAAAATCCTGGGCTAACGGCTGGTGACCGACTTCCTTTTCCAGATCCACACTGAATAAAGGCATAGCGAAATCGTTTAAATCCAAAACCTCAACCTCATAATTTTCAAAAAGGTGTGAGACGTAAGTGGCTAATTTTTTGTTGATGGAATTTTTGCTGTTACTGCCGCCGAAAGCTATAATTTTCATGAAAATGTCTATTTAATAAAGTTGCTTAAAAGTAATAAAAAAAAGCGAAACATCTCTGCTTCGCTTTTTGCACATATTTTATTGGGTTTCAATTACACATTGAAACGGAAATGCATCACATCACCATCTTTCACAATGTATTCTTTTCCTTCCACACGTAGTTTTCCGGCTTCTTTTACTTTCGATTCTGAACCGAAATTAGAATAATCATCAAAAGCGATAACTTCTGCACGGATGAATCCTTTTTCGAAATCGGTGTGGATTACCCCTGCTGCTTTTGGTGCAGTATCTCCAATGTTGATGGTCCACGCACGAACTTCTTTAACTCCTGCCGTGAAATACGTTTGCAATTTCAGCAATTTATAAGCTGCACGGATTAAAACCGATGAACCTGGCTCTGATAAGCCCATATCTTCCAAGAAAACCTGACGCTCTTCGTAGCTTTCCAATTCCGTAATATCCGCTTCCGCACCAACCGAAAGGATGATTACTTCTGCATCTTCGTCTTTTACCATTTCACGAACCTGGTCTACATATTTGTTTCCGTTAACTGCAGAACCTTCGTCCACATTACAAACATACAATACCGGTTTTGAAGTGATCAATTGGAAACCTTCCATCAATTCTACTTCATCCTGATTTTGAAGTTCAACGGTACGGGCCGATTTTGCGTTCAACAACGTTTCTTTGATTCGGTTCAACAAAGCTTGTTCCGCTAAAGCTTCTTTGTTACCAACTTTCGCCGCTTTGTTTGCTTTTTCAAGACGTTTTTCAACCGTTTCAAGATCTTTTAACTGTAATTCGATATCGATGGTTTCTTTGTCGCGGATCGGATTTACGTTTCCGTCTACGTGCACGATGTTGTCGTTATCGAAACAACGCAATACGTGAATAATCGCATTACACTCGCGGATGTTTCCAAGGAACTGATTTCCTAAACCTTCCCCTTTACTTGCTCCTTTCACCAAACCTGCAATATCCACGATATCCACAGTTGCCATCTGAACGCGCTCCGGTTTTACCAATTCCTCCAAACGGTTGATTCTCGGATCCGGTACATTTACCACCCCAATATTTGGTTCGATCGTACAAAACGGAAAGTTGGCGCTCTGGGCTTTAGCGTTTGACAAACAATTAAAAAGAGTTGATTTCCCTACATTCGGTAATCCTACAATTCCTGCTTTCATTATATTTTGAATTTACAGCTAACAGTTTCCTGCTAACGGATTTAGATTTTTTCAATTAAGTGTGCAAATATAGTGTATTATTCGCAAGTATAAAACTGATACTTAAGCTCCTTTTGCACTCCAAAAATCCCAAAAATGAAAAAGATATAAGCATTTTCCGTAATTCTGTAACAACCTCCCAAATAGTAGTCGTAAATTTGTAACATACTAATCATAAAACAGTTACATTATGAAAACTTCATTTTTAACATGGTTTGCCCTATTCGTATCTGTAAATTGCTTGGCACAGAACACCAATGTTCAGCAGGAAGTCAAAACGACGGTAACGACCATTAAGGATTCTGACGGTGAGCGAAAAATCATCAAAAAAGAGAACATTAAAGAGGTTCAGCCCATTGAGTTACAGGACGCCGAATCCAAAGTACTGAATAAAGATGTGAAGGAAACACCGGTTCGGGTAACCGCAACCACAGAAGTTACTATGGACGGCGTAACCCGAAGCATCGACGTGGACCGATCTGCCTATTATCTTTTAGATGGTAAAAAATACCAGATCGCCGTTGACAAAACCGGATACAGCATGTCGATTCCGAACAGCAAAAAAACAGCCTTGCTGAGAAAAACATCAAACGACAATTACCTTTACATCAATAAAGGAAAAGTATCCGTTGGCTATTTCGACAGTGAGGGTAACCTGATCCTGGAAACCTACGACGAAAAAAACGATAAAATGACCCTTGAAAAATTCAAATTGGTCAAAGAATAAAAAAAGCAGCCGGTTGGCTGCTTTTTTTATTTCATCTTAAAGTTCAATCCTATGTTTAAGGCTCCCCTTGAATTGGTATAGTTATCCTCTTCCGTATATTCAAAAAGATCTGAAAGCCCTGCCTGTCCTTCATATTCGATAAACAGCCTTAACTTATCATTCAAAGGGATTTTAACCCCGATTCCGAAAGCAAGTCCCGCATCTGTGGAATTAAATGCATCTTTAACATCCAGGTCAAAACGGGTTTCCTTGGCATCCATTAAAAAACCAACGTAAGGACCAAAATTCAGATACCAGTTACGTTTCTTACCAAAATGCCAGTTGGCCATTACCGGAATGGTCAGATAGTTCAGGTTATAATCCGTTTCGTAGTATCCTGACGGAAACATCGGATCATTGCTGTCGATATAGATAAACCCTTCGTCCCATCCTTTCTGATCGTAAATCAGTTTTCCTTTAATACTCCAACGGTCTGAAAAATAATAATCTATGGAACCTCCGAAATTAATACCGGAAGAATATTCCGAAGTATCATCTTGACTTGAAACGGAAGACGAGTTAAACCCCAGGTTAACACCAAATTCCACATCGCCTTTGGTTTGAGCTCCAACGGAAACTGCAAAACCAAGCGCTAAAACTGCTAATAAAATTTTTCTCATATCTATTAAAATTTATTTCCAATTAATCGGTTTATATTTCTTTTCCGGTAAAAGTATTCCTAAAAGTATTGATCCAAAAATAAGAATAAGTAACCCATAAAAAACATCCCAGACAGTCAACCAAAAAAGAAAAAAAAGATTTAACTCAAAAATATCCTTCTTTTTGTCAATTAAGACGGTCACTGAGTCATTAACTTTCAAAGCGGCGTACTCATTATCCCAATTACTTTGTGTGAACATTTGTGTCTCACCTTCAATATTCGCTTCAATTATGGGAGTTTCATAAGAATAATAAGTAATCACTTCGTTGCCATGTCGGTTTGTATGTACGTTTCTTGAGCTATAACCTTTAAAATTCACCACTTTTCCCTTTATTTTATCACACGAAAAATAGAGTTCGGCTTTATATCCAAAATGGAAAACTAAAAGTATTGTCAATATGCCAAAAAAAATTTTTTTCATGTATAAAAAAACCTCAGCAAAACTGAGGCCAATTTTATTCGTTATGTAAAAACGACTGCCTGTTCAGCAAGGTTTCTTCGTCTTCCACGTGATTATCATCCGGAACGCAACAATCTACCGGGCAAACTGCCGCACATTGTGGTTCTTCGTGAAAGCCTTTACATTCCGTACATTTTCCGGGAACGATGTAATAAATATCATCCGAAATCGGTGTTTGCGCCGCATCAGAATCTACTTCGGTTCCGTCCGGCAATATGATTTTACCGCTTAAACGGGTTCCGTCTTTCCAGCGCCAGTCGTCGGCACCTTCATAGATTGCTGTATTCGGGCACTCCGGTTCACAAGCTCCGCAG
Organism: Flavobacterium pedocola; assembly: GCF_053764385.1. Taxonomy (NCBI): domain Bacteria; kingdom Pseudomonadati; phylum Bacteroidota; class Flavobacteriia; order Flavobacteriales; family Flavobacteriaceae; genus Flavobacterium; species Flavobacterium pedocola. The sequence continues at coordinate 147,513 of NZ_JBSNCR010000005.1, forward strand.
TTGATACATTCGTCTGTTATAATGATGGCCATTTTTTCTTTGCTTTATGCTTTAAGCCTTACGCTCAAAACTGTTAAACCTCTATTTTAGAAGCTTATAGCATATTGCTTACCGCAAGTGCTATAAAAACCTTATTTTTGTACAAAATTACAACGTAAACCCTACATAAACAAGTAAGAAATGTCACAAAAGGAAATTATTGCCGCTTTTATTGAACTGGGAAAGTTTTTACAACAATTTTCAGAAAACGGAAACAGTAAAAATTCCGGGGTAAAAAATAACGACCTTTTTTATGACGATTTTATCGCCTTGATAGAGCTTTCACAATCCCACAACGGTTGGTTCACACCGGAGCAGGTATATTTTTCCATTAATTCCTGGGCAGAAGCTTTAACGGATGAAAACCTTACGCAATGGGTTTCCAACTATGATTTTTCAAACGTCCAGCCGAAAACCGTTGGGTTGATTTTGGCCGGAAACATTCCGCTGGTTGGATTTCATGACTTCTTATCGGTATTGATTTCAGGGCATAACGTAATGGTAAAATTGTCGTCCAACGATCAGAAATTGTTACCGTTCCTGGCAAAATACTTAATCAGTGCCGAACCGAAATTAGAAAGCCGTATCACTTTTGTGGAAGGCAAACTGGAAAACTTCGACGCTGTAATTGCCACCGGAAGCAACAACACGGCACGTTATTTTGAATACTATTTTAAAGACAAGCCGAGCATCATCCGTAAAAACAGAAACTCGGCAGCTGTTTTAAACGGAAGTGAAACCAAAGAAGACCTTAGTAATTTAGGCGAAGATATTTTCCGTTACTTCGGATTGGGATGCCGCAACGTGTCCAAACTTTTTGTTCCGAAAGGGTACGATTTCAAACTGTTTTTTGAAGCCATCTATCAATATGGCGATATCATTCATTACGAGAAATACGCCAACAATTACGACTACAACAAAGCGGTTTTTCTGATGAGCCTGTTTAAGTTACTGGACAACGAATTCCTTACTTTAAAAGAAGATACAAGTTACGCTTCGCCTATTTCATCAGTATTCTACGAGTTTTATGATGATCTGCAAACCGTGAAAGAACGCTTAAAAAATGATGAAGACAGGATTCAGTGCATCGTATCGAATAACCTTATTGAGGACAGCATTCCGTTCGGGAAAACCCAGCAGCCGAAACTATGGGACTACGCCGACAATGTGGATACACTTACATTCTTAAACAAAATATAATTGATATTTTAAAAAAAGTAAGCAATTACCGGTTTAAGGTTATTTTTTTTCAGGGTTCGCATCTTTTTTATGACATTTGCTTGCATTAAACACACAACATAATGCAACTAGAACACAAAAACAATGTTAGTCCTGTTTTACACGAAGGGATTAAAAACTACCTCATCGACATCGACGGTACCATCACCGAAGATGTTCCCAACGAACAACCCGAAAGAATGGCTACCTGCGAGCCTTTTCCGGATGCACTGGAAACCATCAACAAATGGTATGACGAAGGGCATCAGATCTGTTTTTTTACTTCCAGAACCGAAGATCACCGCGAAGTTACCACCGAATGGCTTATCAGACACGGTTTTAAATTCCACAGTATTTTATTCGGAAAACCACGAGGCGGAAATTATCACTGGATTGACAACCATTTGGTAAAAGCAACGCGATATAATGGTAAATTTACCGATCTTGTAGACAAAGAAGTAGTAATTCAGGTATTTAAAGACTAATCATAAAATGAAAAAACATAATTTCAGTGCCGGTCCGTGTATTTTACCTCAGGAAGTTTTTGAGAAAGCTGCACAGGCTGTTTTAGATTTCAACGGAATGGGCTTGTCTATTTTAGAGATTTCCCACCGTGACAAAGCATTCGTAGCCGTAATGGAAGAAGCTCAGGCGTTAGCATTAGAGCTTTTGGGATTAACCGGAAAAGGCTATCAGGCGTTATTTTTACAAGGTGGTGCCAGTATGGAGTTTTTGCGAATCCCTTACAACCTGATGAAAGTAAACGGAAAAGCCGCTTATTTAGACACCGGAACGTGGGCAAGTGGCGCCATCAAAGAAGCAAAAGCTTTTGGTGAAACCGTAGTGGTAGCTTCTTCAAAAACAGATAATTACACTCATATTCCTACTGAGTATTCAATTCCGGCAGATTCGGATTATTTCCACTGCACCAGCAACAACACGATTTTCGGAACCCAAATGAAAAGTTTTCCGGACACGAATGTTCCGATGGTTTGCGATATGAGTTCCGATATTTTTTCAAGAACCCTGGATTTTTCAAAATTCGATTTGATTTATGCCGGCGCACAGAAAAACATGGGCCCTGCCGGTGTTACTTTAATCGTTGTGAAAGAAGAAATTTTAGGAAAAACCGGAAGAGCCATTCCGAACATCATGAACTATCAGCAGCATATCGAAAAGGAAAGCATGTACAACACACCTGCTGTTTTTGCAGTGTACACTTCCCTTCTAACCATGCAATGGCTGAAAAACTTAGGCGGAATTACGGCCATTGAAAAACAAAACGAAGCCAAGGCAAAACTGCTTTATAACGAAATCGACAGAAACCCTTTATTCATCGGAACAACTGTAAAAGAAGACCGTTCCAATATGAACGCAACATTTTTATTAGCCGATGAAAGTCATAAAGAACTATTCGATTCGATGTGGAAAGCAGCCGGCGTATCGGGCATCAACGGGCACCGCTCTGTTGGTGGGTACCGTGCTTCGATGTACAATGCCTTACCGATAGAAAGCGTTCAGGTTTTAGTCGATATCATGAAAGAATTGGAAAATGCTGTTAGTTCGCAGTCCCAATCGCAGGTTTCAGTTAAGGAACAGTAAAATATAGTTTATTCGGTTATTTGGTTAGTCGTTTATTAGACAAAACAAATAACCAAATTAGCAAATCAACAAATTAACATACAATGAAAATATTAGCCAACGACGGCCTTTCTCAAAGCGGAATTCAAACTTTGGAAAAAGCCGGATTTGAAGTTATCACAACAAAAGTAGCTCAGGAACAAGTAGCTAACTATATTAATAACCATAACATTGACGTGATTTTAGTGCGTAGTGCCACCAAAGTACGTCAGGATATTATCGACAATTGCCCGTCTTTGAAAATCATCGGTCGCGGTGGTGTGGGTATGGACAACATTGATGTAACCCATGCCCGTGAAAAAGGAATCCATGTGATCAATACACCGGCATCTTCTTCGGAATCTGTGGCCGAATTGGTTTTCGCGCATTTGTTCTCAGGCGTTCGTTTTTTACACGATTCTAACCGAAACATGCCTTTGGACGGCGATTCGCAGTTCAACAGTTTAAAGAAAGCTTATGCAGACGGTATCGAACTTCGCGGTAAAACCATCGGGATTATCGGATTTGGAAGAATCGGTCGTGAAGTGGCAAGAATGGCATTAGGATTGGGCATGAAAGTTATCGCTTCAGATAAATACGTTGACGAAGCTACCATCAAAGTAGATTTCTACAACGGTCAGTTCATCAATGTGGATATTGAAACCGAACCCATGGAAGATATCCTGAAACATGCCGATTTTATAACGCTTCATGTTCCGGCTCAGGACGATTACATTATCGGAAAAGAACAATTCGATATGATGAAAGACGGCGTGGGAATCGTAAACTGTGCCCGTGGCGGCGTGATTGACGAAGTAGCCTTAATCGATGCTTTAGACGAAAACAAAGTACGATTTGCAGGTTTAGATGTTTTTGAAGAAGAACCGACTCCGGCCATTCAGGTTTTGATGAACCCGAAGATTTCCATGACACCTCATATCGGTGCTGCAACCTTGGAAGCTCAGGACAGAATCGGAACGGAATTAGCCGAACAGATTATCAGTTTACTGAAAAACAATTAAGAATTTTGTAACCTTTTTTTGCGTAAATTTGATATCCAACCTTAAAAAATTATTTCAATGTTAGATCAGATATCAGAATTAGTAAAACAGTTTGGCGGTGATGCCATTGTGAACAATCAGAACGTTCCGAACGAACATAATGATGCCGTGATGAACGAAACCAGTTCTTCCATACTATCCGGTTTGAAAGAAATGGTAGCTTCCGGAAATATTAATGATGTTGCCGGATTATTGAATGGTGGTTCCGCGGATACTTCTAATCCGGTAGTCCGTCAATTGACAGAGCAATTGTCCGGTAATCTTGGACAGAAATTCGGTTTGAGCAATGAAGCCGCTTCAGGTGTTGCAGGAAATATGATCCCTAAAGTATTGGGTTCTCTTATCGGGAAAGCACAGGATCCGAATCAGCCGGGCTTTAATGTTTCCGATATCGTCAACTCTATCGGAGGCGGGAATGCAGGCGGACTGATGGATGCGGTTTCCAAATACGGAGGGCAATTCGGGTTAGATCAAAACAACGACGGAAAAGTAGACATGAGTGATGCCACTACTGCCCTTTCAGGTAAAAGCGGTGGTTTTTTAGGAGGCTTACTCGGGAAGTTTTTCGGAAAATAATACAACTTAAATCTTATAGGAAAGCCAGACAGCAATGTTTGGCTTTTTTGTTAAATAGGTTTTTCAATTAGTTGATATTTAGTAACTTTATAAGAAATTTCACAGTAATGAAAACGATACTTTGCGGCTTACTAATTGTGATCGGTTCAATCTTTTTCGGATGTAATTCGACCAGTAAGCCCGTTGCAGAAAAGCAGCTGAACAAAAACACCAATGATACGGTACGTATTGCCAATGAGGAGTTGGAGTACGAAATCATTATAATTGACGGAGGCTTTAACACTTGGTTAAATTCAACAGCCCGACGCAGAGGCTTTTATTCACAAAACTACTTTGAAGCCAGAAATATTCCATGGGTGATCGAATGGAACAACAGGGCGCGTATTGCAAGAACAGATCGTGACCGTGATCTTTTTGGAATGGAAATCAATTATCGAAGCAATGTGAATTATGGTTATGAAGTAAATTATTTACTGTACAACTATCTGGTATATTTTCAAATAAAAAATAATATTCGCCTGGGAGGTTTCATGCCTACCCCATAATTTGTATTTTTGCCAATATTTCTGAAAGATGTCGAACTTAAAACAGCGTTGGGGAATACAAAGCAATTGGCAAATGGCAATTATCTTTGTCGTTTTTGCCATTACAGGTACCTCGGCTTCCTATCTTTCAAAACCTATTTTGGCCAGTCTTGGAATAACCAGAGACAGCCTGCACCCTGTTTTATACTGGATCCTTTATATCCTGATTATACTTCCGGTTTATAAAGTTTTACTGGTACTCATCGGTACACTTTTCGGACAACACACTTTCTTTAAAAATTTTGTCTTCAAAATGCTTCGCGGCATGAAACTGGGCTTCATTGCTGATATGTTCGGTAACAAAAAAGGAGACCAATAAGCCTCCTTCCTTTCTATTTTCTATTTTCTATTTTCTATTTTCTTTCTTTATCAGATACGTATAAATCCAAGTAAGGGTAAACGTTGGAATAAAGTCAATCCCTGGTAAAAGTTCTTCAACAAAAACTGTTAAACCACCTACAGTCCCAACGGTTCCTTTATACATCCTTGCCAATATAAATCCGGCTATTGGCGCCCAAATTATATCGGTTAATTCAGCTACCAAAGGTATTCCGTAGGATGCATACCCAATCAGGTCGAAGATAATACTCAACACTAATTTTCGACTTTTATCATCCGTTTTTGTTTGTACTGCTGTGTCTGTCATTTACTTATGTTTTTACAAATAACTATCAAATCCAATGCCAGTATTTTCATTGTATGTTAATTTGGTTATTTGTTTTGCCAAATAAACGATTATCCAAATCCCCGAATCCTCAAATTACCTCAATCCAGAATAACCAAATCCCCGAATAACCAAACCCACGTCTACTTCAACTTCGATTGATAATTTTCACGAAGCTTATCCAGTTTAGGGCTGATGACTGCCATACAGTATCCCTGATTTTTATTTCGGTTGTAATAATTCTGATGGTAATCTTCCGCCGGATAAAAAACAGTTGCTTCAGAAATTTTAGTAACTACTTTCTTCCCGAAAATATTCTGTTCGTTCAACAACTTAATAAAATTTTCAGCAGATGTTTTCTGAACTTCACCATGATAGAAAACCTCGCTTCTGTATTGTGTACCCACATCAGCTCCCTGTCGGTTTAGGGTTGTGGGATCATGGGTTGCGAAAAACACTTCAAGAATATCTTCATACGAGATTTCTTTTGGATCGAACGTAATTTCAATGGCTTCTGCATGACCGCTGTATCCGGAACACACTTCTTCATAGGTAGGATTTTTGGTTTTTCCACCCGTATACCCTGACACTACTTTCTTAACACCTTTCAACTCTAAAAACAATGCTTCCGTACACCAGAAACATCCTCCGGCAACCGTGGCCACTTCTAATCCTTTTTGTTCTTCCATTACTTTGTTCTGATTGTTTTCTTCTGCTGACAAACTTTTTTCTTTCGATTGGCAACTTCCCATCGAAAAGCTTACTAAAAATACAAAAAATGCCTTCATCGCTATTTTTTTATCAAAATTAAACAAGTTACTAAACTTACTTTTCGCTCTTAACGAAACTTTATAGTAGTATACGGTATATTGACGGGTTTGGATTTCATTTTCCCGAAATTCTTTGTTTCTTTGTACAAATACATCGTAATGATCCAGGCAAAAAACATTCATAAATATTTCGATAAACTTCACGTACTTAAAGGTGTAAACCTTCATATCAAGAAAGGGGAAATCGTTTCCATCGTTGGTGCTTCAGGTGCCGGAAAAACAACGCTTTTACAAATATTGGGTACGTTAGACAAACCTTCTTCCGATAAAAACATGGAACTGGTTATCAACGGGGAAGATTTATTGAAAATGAAGGACAAGTCGTTGTCTAAATTCCGGAATTTAAAGCTTGGTTTTATCTTTCAGTTTCATCAATTGCTACCCGAATTTACCGCTTTGGAAAACGTTTGCATTCCTGCTTATATCGCCGGAAAAGACAAAAAAGAAACCGAAGCCGAAGCCAAACGATTACTTGACTATTTAGGTTTATCACACCGTTACGACCACAAACCGGGTGAACTTTCCGGTGGTGAACAACAACGTGTGGCGGTAGCCAGAGCCTTAATCAACAAGCCTGCGGTAATTTTTGCCGATGAACCTTCCGGAAATCTGGATACGCATTCTGCCGAAAACCTGCATCAGTTGTTTTTTAAACTGCGGGATGAATTCGGCCAGACGTTTGTAATTGTAACCCACAACGAAGAACTCGCCAATATGGCCGACCGTAAATTGGTTATGGTGGATGGTGACATCCGTAACGAGGTAATTAAATAAATTATGAGTTATGAGTTATGAGTTATGAGTTATGAATAATTAAAAAAAATCTCTATTCTCTATTTTCTATTCTCTATTTTCTATTCTCTATTTTCTATTTTCTATTCTCTTAAAAAGTGACCGAATCTGAATTAAAAGAATTCCTGGACGAAAAAGTCGAGCTGTACAACAACCCGGATTTTATCGAAAGTGATCCGATACAGATTCCGCATGCCTATTCTTTAAAAGAAGATATTGAAATTGCCGGCTTTCTAGCCTCCGTTATTGCTTGGGGGAATCGTAAAATGATTATCCGCAACGCCCGGAAGAAAATGGAACTCATGGGGAATTCTCCGTATGATTTCATCATGAGCCACAGGGAAAAAGATTTAGAGCCGCTTGAAAATTTCGTTCACCGTACTTTCAACGGGCAGGATTTCATCGGTTTTATTAAGAGCCTGCAAAACATTTATAAAAATCATGGCGGACTGGAAAACGTGTTCGCCTTGCATCAGGAAGAAGATTCAATACAAAAAAGCATTTCCGAGTTCAAAAAAACGTTCTTCGAAATCAAACATTTGACACGAACCGAAAAACATCTGCCCGATCCCATTGGGGGTTCAGCTGCCAAACGCATCAACATGTATTTGCGCTGGATGTGTCGTCAGGACAATAAAGGCGTTGATTTCGGAATCTGGAAAAGTATTCCACCATCCAAATTATCGTGCCCGCTAGATGTACATTCCGGAAACGTGGCCCGAAAACTGGAATTGCTCACCCGTAAACAAAACGATGCTAAAGCACTTTTCGAATTGGATGCTAACCTAAGAAAGTTAGATGCTAATGATCCTGTAAAGTATGATTTCGCTCTTTTTGGATTAGGTGTTTTTGAAGGTTTCTGATAAAAAAACTTCGATTGCTATGTGGCTTGCTTAATTCAGCTTATATTTTACTTAAAATTTAACTAATCAAATACCTCAAAAAATACTGAAAACAGTAATGAACGGATTAAGCGTTTCAAAAATCTGGCGATCTCCGTTCATTACTGACTTTAGTCAAAGATTCTTACAAAAAAACAATTCCTTACAATACTGTTAATTTTTATTAATTTTTAACCGAATTTTAAATTTTATTAGGAATTCAGCAATCTGCAACCTACATTCGCACTGATTTTTATATTTTTTTAGACAAATTACCCAAATCTGTTATAAAAACCTAAAATATAAACACGAATTGTTATTTTTTTAATGGTCGATTTACTACTTGTCTTTTTAGAAGATATTATTCTGAATGAAATCCCGGAAATCGGTATTCAGATTGTTGACCTGTTTTTGGCAAAATTTAACACCATTAAACTTACCTTTTTAGAGGAATATTTCAATGCTGCTTTTATCTATAATTTACTGAAATTCATCATAATCCCTTTTCTTATTTCAGTAATCGGGCTTTTGATTTTTGCACTGGTATCAAATCGTTACAGGTCGGAACAATTGGACGTAAAAAGAAAAGAAATTGATGCCACTTTGAACAATTTCCTTACTGAAATGATTTTCCTGGATTTTGAGGCGGATGAAATCAAAAGCAGAATAGCGGCATTTAAGAAAACAATTCCTTACGAAGAAAAATGGTGCCGTTACCTGATTCTTAACAAACTGATTCATTTCAAACAAAATCTTCACGGCCTTCACAAAAACCGTATTTTGCTGATGTACAAATATTTCGGTCTTCAGGAATACAGTCAGAAACTGATTAATGACAAACGCTGGTATTTCAAATCCTTGGGTATTTACCATTATCAGGTTTTGGATTATAAGATCAAGAAAGGCTATATGAAGTCGTTCTTAAAAAGCAAAAACAAGTACCTGCGTTCCAATGCCTTAATTGCGGTTATTGCTTTATCCGATGAAAAATTCGGGGTTCTGGACAACTATCCGGAAACTATTTCAAGGGCGGATGAACTTAAAATCCTGGACATCATCTATCAGAAACAATCCAGAATACCAAAAAACATTGAGCAGTGGCTTTACAATTCAAATCATTCGGTGACGCTTTTGGCTTTGAAACTGATGATCCGTTACAAGGTGAATTTGACGCTTCCGCAACTTTCCTATTTGCTACTTCATGATGATGTACTGGTGAGAAAAGAAACGCTTTTGGCTATCAGGGAACTGGTCATCAAAGATGCTAATGAGAATTTAATTGCCCATTATCCGAAAGAAAACCACAAACGAAACAAGATTTCCTGTCTGAAAACCCTTGGCGTAATCGGGGATAGAACCACCTTGGAATTTGCCAAAACCTTGCTGCCCGAAGAAACCGACCTGGAAATCAAATTTGAAATCGTTAGCTGTATCCACAAACTGGATCAATCCTTTTTTGATAACTACAGCACTGATAATCAAGCTGAGAATAGCCTTATTCATAAGATTGCCTTACACGTTAAAAACCCTTATCTGAATTGAAAACAGCAGCATCCTTTATAAAGTACTACGAAATTTTTGCCGCTTATTATTCAATAAGTTATGTGGCGCTTTACCTGATTCTGGCGGTACTTTCCTATCTCGCGATCAAGAAATATTACAATTCAAAATATTACCTGCATAAGGATGTCCTGATAAAATCCAATCATACCATAGGCGTTTCAGTGATTGCCCCGGCTTTTAATGAATCAGCAACTATCGTTTACAATGTAAAATCCTTACTGGCACAAGTGTATCCGAAGTTTGAAGTTATCATTATTAACGATGGTAGTACCGATAACTCGCTGGAATTGCTGATTGAGGAATTCAGCCTGATAAAAGTCGATTTCTTCTATCAGGAAAAAATAAAAACCAAACCGGTAAGAGGCCATTACAAATCGACCAACCCGATCTACTCAAAACTTCTGGTAATCGACAAAGAAAACGGAAACAGTAAAGCCGATGCTTCAAATGCCGGAATCAATTCTGCCAAATATTCGTTATTCCTTTGTACCGATGTGGATTGTATTTTACGCAAAGACACCATCGCGATGTTAGCAAAACCTTTCATCGAAAACACTGAAAAAGTCATTGCAACAGGGGCAACAATCCGTATTTCCAACTCCTGTGAATTCAAGGATGGGGAACTTTACAAATCCCATTATCCGGACAATTTCTTTTCGCGTTTTCAGGAATTGGAATACATCCGATCGTTCATCTTCGGAAGAATGGCCTGGAGCCGTATGAACAGCTTGCTTTTAGTTTCCGGCGGATTAGGTATGTTCGATAAGGAAACAGTGATAAAAGTGGGTGGCTACTGGCACAAATCGCTCGGAGAAGACATTGAACTGATTACCCGCATGCGCAAATACATGCACGAGAGGAAAGAAAATTTCCTGATCAAATACATTCCGGAAACCCTTTGCTGGACGGAAGTTCCAAGTACTTTGGAATTGTTCATGCGACAACGTACCCGTTGGTCCAGAGGTTTGATACAAACCCTTACCCTTCACAAGAATGTTTTTTTTAACCCCAAATACGGAAAAACCGGGATGCTGGCCTTCCCTTATTTCGTGTTGTTTGAATTTGCCGTACCGGTCCTGGAAGTTGTTGGACTGGTGGTTTTACTACTGGACTTTTTGTTTTTTGATATTAACTATGAATTTTTGCTGATTGTCAGCATTTTTATTTATCTGTTCTATACGACAATTACCCTTATTTCGGTACTGTTGGATCAGCTCATTTACCGCCATTATTCGAGCATCAAAGAAATTTTGACGCTGATAGCCATGGTGTTTTTAGAGCCATTCCTTTACCATCCGATAACCATTTACACCTCATGGAAAGGCTATTGGAATTATTTCTTCCGAAAGAAACAGAAATGGGGTGTGATGTCGCGAAAAGGATTCATCAATTCAAATCAACCGGCGTGAAAAGAATAGTTTTTTTAATCAGTATCAGCCTATTTTTCAATATCACTCTGCACGCGCAGCAAGTAGATACCGATAGTCTTTTAAAGGAAGCTTCAAATGAACTGAATGTCAAAAAAGAGGTGTCAAAAGCTATAAAACTGGCACATATCGGTATAAAAGAAGCACCGGATTATCTTGATTTCCATCTGTTATTAGGAAGAGCGCATTGGCAAAACAAAGCGATTGACAGCGCACGCTACTACTTCAATCATGTCATCACAAAAAATCCTAAATACAAAGACGCTTTTCTGTATTTGTCAAAACTGGAACTGGAACAAAAAAAGGTTTCCGAAGCCAATACCGTAATCGACAACGGAATTTTGAATTATCCTGATGAAAAGGAATTCTACATCCTGAAAGCCGAAGCCATAAAAACAAAAAATGATGATGGAGAAACGATAGCATATCTGTCCAAACTGGCTGAAAAATTTCCGCACGACAAACGTTTTCAGGACGAAATCAAGGAGCTTAAACTCAAATCTGTTTCAGATCGTATCGGCGTGAATTACAACTATACTACTTTCAGTCGGGACGGAATCGGTCCTTGGCATTTGGTGGGTTTGCAATACATCCGTGAACGAAAAAAACTAACCTTAATCGGCAGGATAAATTATGCCGACAGACATTACTTCGGTGAAAGCCTGAGCAACGGTTTGCAATACGAATTTGAAACCTATTTCACCAACAGTGCAAAAAGTTATTCTTTTGCCAACATCGCCGTTGGAGATAAAACAGTATTTCCGGAATTCCGAATCGCTTATTCTTATTTCCGCAATTTAGGAAAAGGCTGGGAAGGAGATTTGGGTATCCGTTACACCAAAACAACCGATAAAGATTTATATGCCGGAGTAGTAGGCATCGGAAAATATACAGGTTCCTATTGGCTGAACCTGAAATCGTATCTGCAATGGCAAGAGGACAAAATGTACCCGGCTTTTATCGGAACTGCGCGTTACTATTTTGACACCAAATTTGATTATGCCACTGTAATAGCTGGCTACGGAACTTCTCCGGACGAACGCGTGACACTTGGACAATTCCAACAGCGAATCGCTTTAAACTCTTACCGTATCGGAGCCGGTTATTACCGTTTGCTTTGGCAGCATTACTGCGTTGGAATACAAGGCATGTACAACCGTCAGGAATATGCGCCGGACAATTACCAGGATGAATACGATTTGTTTTTATCCTTACAATACAAATTCTAAAACAACAACAACTCTCAACCAACAACAACTCTCAACCCAACAACAACCAACCATGAAAAAAATCCTGATCATCGACGACGACAAGATTATCTCCAACATCATTAACTTTCTGCTTAAAAAAGAAGGCTTTGAAGTGCACATCGCCCAAAACGGGATCGAAGGCATTGAAAAAATAAGCCAACTTAACCCGGATCTTATCATAACCGATATCATAATGCCTTATAAGTCAGGCCTGGAAATCACTATGTTTGCTAAAACCCACTATCCGGACACGCCTATTTTAATGGTTTCTTCATTAGGCAAAGAAGATCAGACCGTTACCGAGGTATTCAATTTAGGTGTTGATGAATTTCTGGCAAAACCATTCGATCCATCTGAAATCCTGACAAAAGTAAAATCGTTATTAGAACCGAATCTGGTATAAAGCCTTTCCTTTTTGCCCTATAAAGCACTCAACTGATTCGAAATACGGATAACTGGCCCAGAAATCGTATCTTTGCCGAAAATATCCGTTTTTATGAACAGTTTTGAGCAATTCAACCTACCAAAATCCTTACAGAAAGCCATCGACGAAATCGGTGTAACTACCCCTACGCCTATTCAGGAGCGTTCGTTTCCGGTGATTATGTCTGGACGTGATATGATGGGGATTGCCCAAACGGGAACCGGTAAAACCTATGCGTACCTGCTTCCCATTTTAAAACAATGGAAATTTACCCCCACCCATACCCCAAAAGTGGTGATTATGGTACCTACCCGTGAATTAGTGGTTCAAGTAGCCGAAGAAGTTGAAAAACTGACCAAATACATGTCCGTTCGTGTGCTGGGCGTTTTTGGTGGTGTAAACATCAATACGCAGAAAACTTCGGTGTACGAAGGCGTGGATATTTTAGTGGGAACTCCGGGTCGTATCATGGATTTGGCTTTGGACAATGTGGTTCGTTTTGATGAAATGCAAAAACTGGTTATCGACGAATTCGATGAAATCCTGAACTTAGGATTCCGTTTTCAGGTGACTTCCATCCTCTCGATGATGAAACCGAAACGCCAGAACATTCTTTTTTCCGCAACGATGACCGATGAAGTGGATGAAATCCTGGAAGACTTTTTCGATTTTCCAGAAGAAGTTTCGTTAGCCCCTTCAGGAACGCCGTTGGAAAAAATCAGACAGACCGTTTATCATGTTCCTAACTTCCTTACGAAAATTAACGTATTAAAGCATTTACTGACCGAAGACGAAACCATGGAGCGTCTTTTGGTATTCGTAAACAATAAAAAAGTGGCCGATATTGCCATGGATCTTTTGGAAGAAGATTTCCCGGGTCAGTTCGGGGTAATCCACTCCAACAAATCGCAGAATTACCGTTTGAACACCATGGCAACTTTCCAAAATGGTGAAATCCGGGGAATTGTTACGACCGATATCATGGCGCGTGGTTTAGACATTTCAGATATTACACACGTTGTCAACCTACAGTTTTCGGAAGTGCCGGAACAATATATTCACCGTATCGGGCGAACCGGGCGTGCGGACAAAGAAGGAATTGCCATCAGTTTAATTTCCCCAACCGAAGAAGAATTTCAGGTGGAAGCTGAACTTTTAATGGAAAAAGAATTGGAAATCCTTGAAATTCCTGCTTCTATCAAAATTGAAGAAAAACGCCTTGAATTCGAAAAGGAAAAGAAAAAAGTAAAATTCCTTTTAAAGAAACCAAAAGTAGAAGGTGGAGCAGCCTTCCACGACAAATCAGAAAAAAACAAAAAGGTTAACCTTGGAGGTCCCGGAAAACGTAATCCGAGAAAAACCAAACCGACCAATCGCGGTGTGGAGAGAACACGTGCAGCAAAAAGAAAGAAGAAATAATTCTAGTGACTAGTAATTACTCTAATTTAATTATCTTTGAAAAATCTTTAAACTAAATGCAATTCAAACATCCTGAAATCCTGTATTTCCTGTTTCTGTTGGTGATACCAATTTTAGTGCATTTATTCCAGTTACGACGTTTTAAGAAAGAGTACTTCACCAACGTCAAACTCCTTAAAGAACTTTCCATTCAAACCCGTAAAAGCTCGACCATCAAGAAATGGTTATTGTTGGCGACACGTTTATTGTTGCTTGCCTGTTTTATTTTTGCTTTTGCACAACCTTACTTTAAAGCCAAAGATAGCGAAAGCACCGGCAACGAAATGGTTATTATTTTAGACAATTCGTTTTCGATGCAGGCCAAAGGCAGCAAAGGCGAATTACTGAAACGCGCAGTTCAGGATTTATTAGAAAATACTCCCGAGAACCAACGTTTTTCCTTGGTAACCAATACTGAAACCTTCTGGGATACCGATATCAAATCACTTCAGAAAGATTTACAGAACCTTCAATACAGTTCGACACCTTTTCAGTTGGATTTCCTGCTGACGAAAATCGAAACGAAAAAACACGACGTTCCTCTTGACATTGTAGTCATTACGGATGCAGTAGGCACGAATCAAAAAGATGTGCAACGGCTTTCAGAACGAAAATCAGTCTACAGCCTGGTTGCTGAAGCGGAAAACAAAAACAATGTTTCCATCGACAATGTTTCCATCAGCCAACATCTGGACAATTTTTATGAAATAAAAGTGGATGTTTCGGCTTACGGTGACATCGAAAATGACATACCGATGTCGGTCTACAACAGTAAAAACCTGATCGCCAAAACAGTTGTAAAACCGGAATCCAATAAAAAATCGGTTACTTTCACTCTGCCAAAGAAAGATTTCCACGGATATGTTGCCATAGAAGATAACAGCCTTGCTTACGACAACAGCTTTTATTTCAGTATTTCCAAACCTAAAAAATCTAATGTGACCGTAATTGGAGAAGCGGCCAAAAACGAATTCCTTACCCGGATTTACACCGCAGACGAATTCCATTTCACCAATACCGAATTAAGTTCCTTAAACTACAACACCATTGGAAATCAGGACGCTGTGGTTTTAAATGAGTTAGAAGAAATCCCACTGGCACTTATCACGACACTTAAAGATTTTTATGCTAAAGGCGGAAACATTGTAGTGATTCCTTCGTCTGTAAGTTCATCGGAAAACTTAAATACTTTCCTGAGCAATTTCACGGGATTGAAAACCGGATCGCTTCAAAATCAGGAAAAACAGATTACCAAAATCGCGTTCAGCCATCCGTTGTACCAAACCGTTTTTGAAAAGAAAACCGACAATTTCCAATATCCGAAAGTAAACTCAGCCTTTACCTTTACCGGAAATATGGCTCCTATTTTAAGCTACGCCGACCAATCGTTTTTCTTGGGATCGGTAACTAATAAAATTGGTCATTTTTACCTGTTTTCGGCACCCGTAAACAAAACCAACAGCAATTTCCAGAATTCACCGTTGATTGTACCGACGTTTTACAACATGGCGCAAAACAATCAGAAAACCGGGATTTCGGCTTATATCATCGGAGAAAACCAAAACCTTATTCTGGATGTTTTATTATCGAAAGATGAAGTGGTAACCATTGCCAATGACAATTCCGACTTCATTCCAATGCAACAGATCCTGAACAACAAAATCAAGTTGTCTTTCGGGGATTATCCGGAAACATCCGGAAATTATTCGGCCTTAAAAAACAAAGAAAACCTGAAAAATATCAGTTTCAACCACGCGCGTACCGAAAGTGATTTAAGTCAGGTCAACGATAATTTATTTGATGCTTTTACTTCCGTGAATTCGGTATCCACAGTTTTTGACGATATTCATTCGGCACGGACCGGTAATGAAATCTGGAAATATTTCATCATCGCAACACTACTATTTTTACTACTTGAACTACTAATCCAAAAATTCGTAAAATGAACGTAATTTTTAAAAACACAACGATAATCGATACAGAAAGCCCGTTTCACAACCAAAAAATGGATATAAAAGTTGAAAACGGAATTATAAAAAATATTGGTCAGAATCTTTCAGCGGAAAATGGTTTTGAAGTTGTGGCGTTAGAGAATTTACATATTTCACAAGGTTGGTTTGATTCCTCAGTTTCTTTCGGAGAGCCTGGTTTTGAAGACCGCGAAACCATCGTCAACGGATTGACCACTGCAGCCAAAAGCGGTTTCACAAACGTAGCCTTGCAACCGAATTCACAACCTGTTATCGACAATCAGTCACAGGTAAGTTTTGTATTGAACAGAGCAAACGGTGCTGCGACGCAATTGCATCCGATAGGCGCTTTCACCAAAAACAGCGAGGGAACGGATTTAGCCGAAATGTTTGACATGAAAAATGCCGGAGCTGTTGCTTTTGGCGATTACAATAAAAATCTGGACAATGCTAATCTTCTAAAAATCGGCTTGCAGTATGTGCAGGATTTTGACGGTTTACTGATTGCGTATTGTCAGGACAAAACCGTAAAAGGAAGCGGCGTAGTACACGAAGGCTTAGTAAGCACAAGATTGGGTTTAAAAGGGATTCCTTCTTTAGCAGAAGAGCTGGAAGTAGCTAGAAACCTATTTTTAATGGAATACACTGGTGGTAAATTACACATTCCGACGGTTTCATCGGCTAAATCGGTGGAATTGATTAGAGCGGCAAAAGCAAAAGGTTTAAAAATTAGTTGTTCAGTAGCGGTTCACAGTTTAGTATTGACTGACGAAGTTTTAAACGGATTCGACTCAAGATACAAAGTAACGCCGCCCCTACGCGATGAGAACCACAGAAAAGCATTAATCGATGCGGTTTTAAATGGTACTATCGATATGATTACTTCTGATCATAACCCGATGGATATCGAACTGAAAAAAATGGAATTCGACAATGCCAAAAACGGGACAATTGGTCTGGAAAGTGCTTTCGGAGCCTTGCAAAATGTATTACCAACGGCTGTTATCATTGAAAAATTAACCGCCGGTAAATCGGTTTTCGGGATTGAAAAAGTTGCAATCAAAGAAGGTAACAAAGCGTGTCTTTCTCTTTTCACAACTGATGGTGCCTGGGAATTCTCCAAAGAGAATATTATTTCTAAATCTAAAAATTCCGCGTTCTTAGGGCAACCGATGAAAGGTCGTGCCTACGGAATTTACAATAACGGACAATTAATCTTAAACTAATCGTCATGGAAAACAATACAGTCGAACAGGGAAAAACAACAGCTATTATCAGCTATATTACCATTATCGGTACCATCATTGCCTTTTTAATGAATAACGAAAAGAAAAATACGTTTGCAGCTTTTCATATTCGTCAGGCACTAGGAATCAACCTTATGTTTTATATAATCGGCTGGTTTATAGGATATTTTAACAACTGGGGGGTTTCTTCCGCTTTTTATATTTTCTTTGTTGTTCTTTGGGTATTCGGATTGATTGGAGCAATTCAGGGTGAACAGAAAATTGTTCCTCTCGTTGGAAATTACTTCCAGGACTGGTTTAAAAATTTATAATTCATGAGCTTTTCACTATATCATCTCGTAAGAGAACCTAAAGTAAAATTGGACAAAAACCCTTTATTGCTTTTATTGCACGGTTATGGCAGTAACGAAGAGGATTTGTTCTCTTTTGCCAGCGAATTACCGGAAGAATATTACGTAATTTCCGCCCGAGCGCCATATTCGCTTCCGCCTTATGGAAACGCTTGGTACGCTATTCATTTTGATGCGGATGAGAACAAGTTCTCCGATAACGACCAGGCAAGGGAATCCCGCGATCTGATTGCAGGTTTTATTGATGAACTAATCGAAAATTATCCGATCGATCCTGAAAAAGTAACTTTGATAGGGTTTAGCCAGGGTTCCATTTTGAGTTACGCCACAGCACTTTCTTATCCTGAGAAAGTACAACGTGTGGTAGCCTTAAGCGGCTATCTGAATCTGGACATCATTGATGAAAACTTCAGAAACAAAGCTATTTCAAAACTAAAATTCTTTATCTCACACGGAAGCGTTGATCAGGTTATCCCGGTAGATTGGGCCAGAAAAGCACCTGAATTTCTTAAAGAACTTGGCTTAGAAGCGGTTTACAAAGAATATCCGGTTGGCCACGGCGTTGCCCCGCAAAACTTCTACGATTTTAAAAACTGGCTGCAGTCTTAAATAAAAAATCCCGCCAAACAGCGGGATTTTCTTTTATTGTTCAGCTTTGTCACTTCCGACAAATTTCTTTAGTTCTGCAACAGCGGAAACATATTGTATCTGATTCCTTTGTTTGAGCACATAGCCTTTCCAGGTTTCTAACATCCATTCCCCACTAACATAAGGTTTGCCTTCACTTTCTCTTTCCAAAAGCACGGATTTTTTGTTGTTAGGTAAGAACAATTCTGCTTTATCTTTCTCTTCATTGAAAATCACATAGGCATTTAAAGTTGCTTGTTCGTTGTCCTCTTCCTCCGCTTCAGCCTGATCTTTATAAGGGGCTAAACGATATCCTTCTTCAAAAACACGAATACAGTTTTTTCTAAGATCCGACCACATGTAACCTGCCGATGTCACACATCCTTTTTCATCTTTATCTGCCCCCAAAACAACTTTCTCATCATTGGATTTCCCCGTATCATCATTGCTGTGATCTTTGAGAATTAAGTCACAGGAAGCCAAAAGCAACGAAAGTGCAAAAACTATATGTAATGTTCTTCTCATAATCTGAATCTGATAAAAAATTAAAAACTCAAATCTAAGAATTTTTATTGTACTGGTTTTCTTGGCTGGTGCAAAATTGTTTCCACAGTTTCAAAATCCGTTGGTTTTCCATCATTTAAAAAATATTTGATCAGGATTTCACCGCGAATGGTTCCGGAATACACATCGGCAATAATCCATCTGTGGTTCAGGATTTTAAACTTATTGATGATAAACTTATTACCGTTAATTGGGTCATAAGGCACTAAACGATTACCGTTAGGCGCATCATTCAAAGACAACAATTCATTTCTTATTTGCTCCGTTAACTCCGGAATGCTGTAATTTTCAAGGTAATCCTTAGATTCATCATCCATTTCCAGTGAAAAATAATTAGCATCCAGCATTTGGTTATAAACAATATTGGAAGAATCTCTGACCTGTTTGATTTTGTCATCGCAATTTACGAGTTCTTTACTCTGTGTTTTCAGTATTTTAGTCGAATTCATGTACTGAAAAATGTTGAACAACAACGAAACAATAAAAAGGTATAAAACTGCTTTTTTCATATATATTAAATAGTAATTTCTAAATTATCGTAAGCTAAAAACACATTTTCAGGAAGTTTACTTTCTACTTCAGCATGAAAACCTAAATTGTGGCTTATGTGAGTAAAATAGGTCTTTTCAGGTTTGATCAACTGCACAAAATCCAAGGCTTCCTGCAAATTGAAATGCGTCGGGTGCGGTTCTTCGCGAAGGGCGTTCACCACTAAAACCTTCAGGCCTTTCAATTTTTCAATTTCTTCTTTATCAATGGTTTTCACATCCGTAAGATACGCAAAATCATCAATCCTGAATCCTAACACCTCCAAACTTCCGTGCCATACTTTTACTGGAATTGCGGTTTTATTACCGATGGAAAAGGGCTGATCGTTAATAATTTCATTTGCCTGTACCGATGGCGCCCCCGGGTAGCGGTTTTCCGTTTCAAAAATATAGCCGAAACGATCCTTCAGGCTCTTTAACACCCTTCCCTGAGCAAAAAGAGGAACATCACCCTGACGATAATTGTACGGTCGGATGTCATCCAGTCCAGCGGTATGATCGGCATGTTCGTGGGTAAACAGTATTCCGTCCAACTTTATACAGTTAGCATTGATCATTTGCTGACGGAAATCCGGGCCACAGTCGATTACATAACAATAGTCGTCCCAACGAATTAAGGCCGAAACCCGTAATCGTTTGTCCCTACTGTCCTGACTTAAACACACAGGATCTGTGCTTCCAATAACCGGAATTCCCTGTGAAGTGCCTGTACCGAGAAAATATACTTTCAAAAGAATGATTTTTTACAAAAATAGAATTATTTATCTTTTGTAAAAATAGCTATTTTGTTAACTTTGTCAATATCTATTGAAATCATGAAGATTACCGAAGGAGAACTGATATTAAAAGGGGACCGAATTATTGAACACGTTCCTGCTATTGCTGACAAAGCTTTACGAATCAATCTTAACAAAAACATTTACGGAACCTTTGCCGAAATTGGTGCCGGACAGGAAACTGTACGCCATTTTTTCCGTGCTGGAGGTTCATCGGGAACTATTGCGAAAGCGATGTCCGCTTACGATAAAGATTTTAGTGACGCTATTTACGGTGTGGAAGATGATGGTCGTTATGTAACGGAAAGCCGTCTTAAAAAAATGCTTGCTCACGAAACACGCTTAATCGAAGAACGTTTAGGCCGTGAAAAACATCCTGAAAAATTATTCTTCAGTTACGCCAATACCGTTGCTACCATTGATTTTGCCAAGCAATTCAAAGGACACGGCTGGGTTGGAATCAAATTTCAGGTAGATCCGGGTGAAGAGTATAACGAAATTACGCTGCACATCCGTTTCAAGGAAAACGATTCGAAGTTACAACAGGAAACCCTTGGAACCCTTGGGGTTAATCTTATCTACGGAGCTTTCTACAAACACAAAGACCCTAAGAAATTATTAAAATACTTATACGATCATTTAGATAAAGATCAATTGGAAATCGACACCATCAACTTTTCGGGACCTATATTCCAAGATGTTGACAACCGTCTGATGAGTTTGCAATTGGTTAAAAACGGAATGACAGACGCGGTAATGTTCGGTCCGGACGGGAACAACGTTTTACCCGCCGCAGTACTTTACAAAAAAAATATCCTTGCGCTTCGTGGTAGTTTCAGACCGGTAACGAAAGTGAACATGGACATGTACGAGAAGTCTTTGGAGATGTTCCTTCAGGAGAAAAAAGTAGAAAAAGAAAATACTTTGGTGGTTTTTGAAATTACCTTATCCAATTTACGTTCCGAAGGTGAAATTGACGAGCGCGATTTCATGGACAGAGCGGAATTACTGTGCTCCTTAGGACAAACCGTAATGATTTCCAACTTCCAGGAATATTACAAAGTGGTGGAATACTTCTCCGAATACACTAAAGCCCGCATGGGATTAGCCATGGGAGTAAGCAACCTGATTGATATTTTTGACGAGAAATACTACCGTCATTTGAGTGGCGGCATTCTGGAAGCTTTCGGTAAATTGTTCTACCGTGATTTAAAAGTGTTCCTGTATCCGATGGAAGAAAACGGAGAAATCATCAACTCACAAAACCTGAAAGTGCACCCTCGTATGAAAGAATTGTACAAATTCTTCGCTTACAACGGAAAAGTACTGGATATCACCGATTTCGACCAGGATCACCTTAAAATTTTCTCAAGAGAAGTACTGAAAATGATTTCCAAAGGAAAATCCGGTTGGGAAGATATGCTGCCGGAAGGTATTGCCGAACTGATTAAAAAAAACAATTTGTTCGGATTTGGTGAGAAAAAACAACTTGAAGAAGTTTAAAAATACAAGCAGTAATCAGTGGTCTGTAATTTACTAACAGACCACTGAACACTTTTTACTAAACACCTAATATCTGAGCAGCGTGCTCCTTTGTTTTTACTTTTGCGATTACTTCTTCAATAATTCCTTTTTCATTGATTACAAAAGTCGTTCTGTGGATGCCGTCAAATTCGCGACCCATGAATTTCTTTGGCCCCCAAACCCCAAAAGCTTCAATTACTTTTTTATCTTCATCAGCTAAAAGCGGGAAAGGCAACTCAAACTTATTTTTGAAATTGGATTGTTTTTTCTGGGTATCGGCACTCACACCCAATAACTCGTATCCTTTACTGATAAGTTCCGAATAATTGTCTCTTAAATTACAAACTTCTATCGTGCAACTCGGTGTGTTGGCTGCCGGATAAAAAAATACGACTAGCTTTTTTCCTTTATAATCTGATAGTTTATGTGTAAGCCCTTCTTGATCAACAGCGGAGAAGTTCGGTGCTTTATCACCTTTTTGTAAAGTAGTCATCTTATTTTTTTGTTTGGAATGTTTAAAGTTTAATTTTGTTCAAAGTTGCACATTTTATAAACATAAAAAAAATGACCAAAGACGAAAAAGTACAATTCGTAATTGCTACTTTAAATGAATTATATCCGGAAATACCCATTCCGCTGGATCACAAAGACCCTTATACTTTATTAGTAGCCGTTTTACTTTCCGCTCAGTGTACAGATGTTCGGGTGAATCAAATCACACCGTTGTTATTTGCCAAAGCCGATAATCCTTATGATATGGTAAAATTATCAGTGGAGGAAATCAAGGAAATCATCAAACCGTGCGGGCTTTCACCAATGAAATCAAAAGGAATTCACGGCCTGTCCCAAATTCTGATCGAAAAACACAACGGTGAAGTCCCCCAAAGTTTTGAAGCTTTGGAAGCGTTACCGGCTGTAGGTCATAAAACCGCAAGTGTTGTAATGAGCCAGGCTTTTGGTGTTCCTGCTTTTCCGGTCGATACCCATATTCACCGTCTGATGTACCGCTGGAACCTGTCAAACGGAAAAAATGTACAACAAACCGAAAAAGACGCCAAACGTATTTTCCCTAAAGAAACCTGGAACGATTTACACCTTCAGATTATTTGGTACGGAAGAGAATATTCACCGGCACGTGGCTGGAATCTTGAGAAAGATATAATCACCAAAACACTGGGCAGAAAATCGGTTTTGGAGGAATATTATAAAGGCAAATAATTCATTAACGATTCTTCAAAAACAAACCGCAACTCACAGATACACTGCGATGTTGCGGTTTTCAATTAGTACAGATCGAAGAAATGCCTCGAAATTAACACTTCGAGGCATTTCCCTAATTAGCAATATTCTCAAAAACTAAATCACCCACTTTAGTAATACTCAGGGCTTTCGAATAGCTGAGTAAAAAATTAACCGTTTCCTTCCTAGGTGACATTTTGGGACTTGCTTTTTTCTTCTTAGAGTAGAGTTTTGCCATTGCTATACATTTAAATTATATAACAACAACGCAAGTATTTTATAAATATTGTTTAATTGGTTAAAATAATTTGGTTTTTTTCGATAACCTTTCTTAAGTTCATTAAAGCATAACGCATTCTTCCTAAGGCTGTGTTGATGCTAACCCCAGTAATATCGGCTATTTCTTTGAAACTCAAGTCGTCGTAAATACGCATTACCAACACTTCTCGCTGATCGTCGGGAAGTTCGTTAATCAATCGCTGTAAATCAACCTCTACCTGTTCGGTGATGATCTTATTCTCAATATTCGGACTGTTATCCGACATGATTGAAAAAATAGAAAACTCCTCAGTCTCTCTGTGGTACGGCATCTTTTTCGTTTTACGGAAATGATCCACAATCAGGTTGTGTGAAATACGCATTACCCAAGGCAAAAATTTACCTTCTTCGTTATAGTTTTTCGTCTTTAAAGTTTTGATAACTTTAATAAAAGTGTCTTGAAAGATATCCTCGGTAACGTCACGATCCATTACCTTCGAATAAATAAAACCATAAATCTTAGATTGGTGTCTTTCGATTAATGTAGCTAAAGCAATTTCGTCTCCACCTACATAATTTTTCACTAGGACTGCGTCCGGAAGTACAACATTAGCCATAATAATACCTTTTAGTTTTTGGTTTGGGAATTAAGTCTTTACAACTCTAAAAAGTATTTTTATCCTATAGGCGAATGTTATTTTTTGCAATTAGTGATACCCAAATATAACAATAAATATTTTTATCTCACAAATTAATTTTGAAAATTTAACAATATTTAAGACAATAACCTTAAAAATCCGATGAAAAAACTAAAAATAATTAAATTTAGGCTTTTTACTGATTTTAAGCAATTTACGTTATTTACAACGTAATATTGTGTAAACAAATTCCCTGAAATTTGGTTTTTGACTATCTTTGCAATTCATTGAATTTTGCTATGCAAACCGACATCACAACACTAGAACCTAAGAAGAATATCATCATTAAAGGAGCGCAACTTCACAATTTAAAAAATGTGGATGTGGCGATTCCCCGTAATAAACTTGTGGTGATTACCGGGCTTTCGGGTTCAGGAAAATCCAGTCTGGCATTCGACACCCTTTATGCGGAAGGCCAACGCCGCTACGTGGAAAGCTTATCATCCTACGCAAGACAGTTCTTAGGAAGATTAGACAAACCAAAAGTAGAATACATCAAAGGAATCGCGCCTGCCATTGCCATCGAGCAAAAGGTAAACACCACCAATGCGCGCTCGACGGTGGGTACTTCTACGGAAATTTACGATTATTTAAAACTGCTTTATGCCAGAATCGGGAAAACCTTTTCGCCGGTTTCAGGCCTTGAAGTGAAAAAACATACCGTAACCGATGTGATCACTCAGGTGAAAAACTTCGACCTGGACAGCAAATGGTTACTCCTTTCCCCTATTCATCTGGAAGCCGGACGAGCACTGGAAGACAAACTGAAAGTCCTTTTACAACAGGGTTTTGCCCGTATTCTGGTGAACAACGATATGGTTCGTTTAGATGAAATCGATCAGCATTCGTTAGACAATAAAGACGTCTTACTGATTATCGACCGTATCGTGGTAAAAGAAGAAGAGGAATTCTTCAACCGCTTGGCCGATGCTGTACAAACTGCTTTCTACGAAGGAAAAGGCGAATGTTATCTGCAGGAACTCAATTCGGATAAGAAATTCACCTTCAGTAATAATTTTGAACTGGACGGCATTACCTTTTTGGAACCGAACATCCATTTGTTCAGCTTCAACAATCCTTACGGTGCCTGCCCGAAATGTGAAGGTTACGGAAACGTTATCGGGATTGATGAAGAACTTGTGGTTCCAAATACAGCACTTTCGGTATACGAAAACGCCATTTATCCGTGGAGAGGCGAAAGCATGGGCTGGTACCGCGATCAGTTGGTGAACAACAGTCATCATTTCGATTTTCCGATTCACAAACCGTTTTTTGAATTATCTCCCGAACACAAGGCTCTGATCTGGAAAGGAAACAAATATTTTGTTGGTCTGGATGCTTTCTTTCAGGAATTGGAAGAGAAAAACTATAAAATTCAAAACCGCGTAATGCTTTCCCGTTACCGAGGCAAAACCAAGTGTAACGTCTGTAAAGGAAAACGTTTGCGTCAGGAAGCCAATTACGTTTTGGTAGGCGGAAAAACCATTTCGGATTTAGTCGATTTACCGATTAAAAACCTGATTGAATTCTTCAAAGGCATGACCTTGAACGAATACGACGAAAAAATTGCTAAACGTCTTTTACTGGAAATCAACAATCGTTTGCGCTTTTTAGATGAAGTGGGACTGAACTACCTGACTTTGAACCGAAATTCGGCAACATTATCCGGTGGAGAATCACAGCGCATCAATCTGGCGACATCTTTAGGAAGCAGTTTGGTAGGTTCGATGTATATTCTGGATGAGCCAAGTATCGGTTTGCATCCAAAAGACACGGAACGCCTTATAAAAGTTTTGGAAGATTTACGCAATTTGGGTAATACTGTAATTGTTGTAGAACACGACGAAGACATCATGAAAGCGGCCGACATGATTATCGATATCGGTCCGGAAGCAGGAACCTTTGGCGGACGATTGGTAGCTCAAGGCACTTACGAAGAAATTCTGAAAGCCGATTCCCTGACCGCACAATACCTGAACGGAAAAATGGAAATCGAAGTTCCGAAGAAACGCCGTAAGTTCAAAAACCATGTGGATGTTATCGGAGCCCGTGAAAACAACTTAAAAAACATCAATGTTACTTTTCCTTTAGAATGTTTAACCGTAATCACGGGAGTTTCGGGAAGCGGAAAAAGTACTTTAGTCAAGAAAATATTGTTCCCTGCCCTTCAGAAGAAACTGGAAGGTGTTGGTGAAAAAGCAGGTCAGTTTACCGATTTAGGCGGAAGTTATTCCCTGATCAAACACATTGAATACGTAGACCAGAACCCGATCGGAAGAAGTTCACGTTCCAACCCGGTTACGTATATTAAGGCTTATGATGATATCCGTGATTTATTTTCCAAACAGCAATTGTCGAAAATGCGCGCCTATCAGGCCAAACATTTTTCGTTCAACGTTGATGGCGGACGCTGTGAAACCTGTAAAGGTGAAGGTGAAGTAACCATCGAGATGCAGTTCATGGCCGATGTGCACCTGGAGTGTGAAACCTGTAACGGAAAACGTTTCAAAAAAGAAATCCTGGAAGTAAATTTCGAAGGTAAGAATATTGATGATATCCTAACGATGACCATTGATGATGCCATTGAATTCTTCAATACTCATAAACAGACGAAAATCATCCAGAAGTTACAGCCTTTGCAGGATGTGGGATTAGGCTATGTTCAGTTGGGACAATCGTCTTCTACCCTTTCCGGCGGTGAGGCACAGCGTATTAAACTCGCATCCTTTTTGGTGAAAGGAGCTACGAAAGAAAAAGCGCTGTTCGTTTTCGATGAACCTACAACCGGATTGCATTTCCACGACATCAAGAAATTATTAGCTTCTTTCGATGCTTTGATTGAGAAAGGTCATTCAATAGTAGTAATCGAACACAACCTGGATTTAATCAAATGTGCCGATTACATTATTGATATTGGCCCGGAAGGTGGTGAAAACGGTGGAAATCTTATCGCTTTCGGAACACCGGAAGAAGTTTCCAAAAACGCTAAATCGATTACCGGACATTACTTAAAAGATAAACTATAAAAAAAAAGACCTCAATTAGAGGTCTTTTTTTTATTCTATAATAAACTTCTTGGTTATTCTTTTATCTCCGGATTCCAGAACACCCATGTAAATTCCACTGCTTAATTGTGAAACATCCAGCGTTTCAATCTGTCTGGCATTGGAAAATGACTTATTGAAAACATTTTTACCATTGATATCTACAATTGAAAAAGCATAATTTGCATCGGTCAATGTCCCCAAATTGATATTCAGTTTCCCTTTTGTCGGGTTTGGGAAAAAGCTTATCTGAAAATCTGCATTAAAGTCATCATTAGACAAGGTCGTATTTGCACGTGCAAAATGCATCGTTGCTCCGGTTGTAGCTTTCGAAATCTTATATACATAAACCGGATCCATATTTACTAATAAATCCGTTGAAGTATGACGGTGCGGCGACTCATTTTTCTCAAAAAAACCGGTAATAATCTCGTTATTCTCTTCAAAAGGCATATAATCTGAAGCATAAGCGTAATTCAAATAGGTGCTTAAGGGCGAATACAAACCAACACATGTAATAAGCTCATTCGTTATTGTATTTGAAGCAGCATTATTCGATGTTGGACTTCCCGTATCTCTTTCACAAGTAATAGTGTTATTTGTCATTCCGGCAACACCACCTACCTCATCAATATTGAACACAACACGAATATCCATTTTTGGTGTTGTACCGTTAACTACTGATGAAACATAATGCTGACTACCATAAAGTCCGTCTTCTTCCCCACTGAAATGGATAAATTTTACAGAATATTCAGTTGAAATGCTTTGTAACAATCTTGCAGCTTCCAGTAAAACTACCGTTCCACTACCATTATCATTAGTTCCGGTACCTGTTATCGAATCATAATGACCACAAACAATAACATAAGTGTTAGGGTAAAGCGTTCCGACTTTTGTTACAACTAAATTTTTGCAGGTATATCCGGAATAAGAATAACTGTCTTCCACCATCTGACCAGCCGTATAGCCATAACTAAGGTATTTATTTTTTATCCAATCAAGGGTATTTTGAAGCGCTGCGGTTCCTTTTCTTTTAACCCCAAGAGCTTCGTATTGTGTTAAATTGGTGGTAATGTTTGACTGTTGTGCCTGATTGACCACATCAGCATAGGCCTGAATAAAAGTTTGCGCAGTGGTGATTTGCAAACCAAACACCGCCGATAGCAACAGCAATGTTTTTCGATTAAGTAATTTCATTTTAGTTAGTTAAGTTAGTTTGGTTCACGAATTTATAAAAATTTAACTTAAAAATTATTTTTTTTTATAATTTTCAACCTATTCTGTAATTGATAGTGAAATGAAACATATTTTATCTTCCGAATTTATTCTTTACGTTGACGATCAGGACGCTGCATCCCGCTTTTACGAAGGCCTTTTCAGAAGCACACCAAGTTTGGAAGTTCCGGGCATGACCGAATTCACATTATCCGAAAACTTAAAAATCGGCTTGATGCCCAACAACGGAATTGCGAAAATTATTACACCTGTAATGGCACATCCGGAAAAGGGAAACCAAATTCCGCGTTGTGAACTCTATTTTTATGTGGAAAACATTCAATCTGAATTTGAAAATGCAGTAAAATGTGGTGCAAAAATCATCAGTGGTATTGAAGACCGGAACTGGGGTGACCGCGTTTGTTATCTTGCCGATCTTGACGGACATATTATTGCATTTGCAGAAAAAATTTAAGTAAACCGAACTTATTTCCCCTTTTTGAATCTCATTCCTGTTTGCGGAATGAGATTTTTTTATCACCACAACCCTTTTATTTACAACCAGTTGCAAAGTATTTTTATACTAGGCACGCATAGTAAATATTTTTGGCACGCTAATTGGATATTACTAAACAACAAGAAATTTTACTTGTTCGAGAAAGCCGAAAATCGAAAGAGTAAGCAAACTATTAAATTAAAGTGTTATGAAATCGTAAGATTCTCGAATACCTTGATTTAGAAAATAAAATTGTCATGAGAAAAAAAATTACTCTATTAGTAGCCAGCATCTTCCTGGCAGGAAGTATGGCTTATGCGTCAGAAAATCCTGTTTTTTCTGACAACAACGGAAGAAACCCACGCCACAATGTGGATTACCGTAATGCCGAACCGATTATGTTCATGGAGCGGGGAATTGAGTTCTACATCTTTCCAAATGGGGAATTTGATTTCAACACCAGACCTTCAGGACCTAGACCCAGAGTTGTAAACACAACCTATGGAGCCCCTGGAGTAAGTGTAACCCACTATGGACCTGCAAACTACGGAGTGCGTGTAGAACACGATAACTTCGGACGTGTAAGACGGGTTGGAAACGTTTTCATCAACTATGACGGACGCAACCGTGTAAAACGTGTAGGTTCAGTTTATATGCGATACAACAGTTTTGCATTAACCCAAGTGGGCGGCCTGCGAATCTTCTACAACCGAAGAGGATGCATCATCGATGTGGTAGGTTATGTGAACGGAGCGAGTCATGCGTATGCCTACAATCCTTTTGCAGGCGCCGGATACGATAATGGTAACTATGGCCCCGCTAATGATTACGGTTACGATAACGGTTATGAAAGCGGTTCCGGTTATAACGAAGACGATTACTACTACTACCGCGCTGATGGTTCAAAAGCCAAAATGAGCAAAGAAGAAGTAGAAGAAATCAGAAAAGACGAGCAATCCGTAAAGGAGAAAAATAAAAGATCTTAGGTATAGTTAAGATTTGGTTGGTTAGTTTGGTTAATTTCCCGTGGAGCAGCAATGTGAAGCGGGATTTTTACATTTTAAAAGGGCCTAAAGTGTAAGTCCATACTTCTTTGGTTTTACTTCCGAACTGTTTTTGAACCGGATAAAAAAACACCTGTTGCTGAATGCTTTTCTTCCCCGAATCCACCTGAACCGTGTACGTAAACAAAAAGCTGTTTTCCAATACTGTTTTTTTCTCAATTTCAAGAAACTGAATGGCATGCTTTGAAGTTTTGAGTTGCTGCAATAACGCTTCAAGACTGATTTTGTTTCCGGATTCCAATAAAAGATTATCCATGGTTACAGAAACATTCCCGAAAAGATTCGTGATATTTTGCGCTACCTGAAGTTTGAAAGCCTCGGATTCGTCACCGGACAACATTTGAAAATAACTGTATAAATCCTTGATTTTCTCTTCAGCATTTTCCTGATAAGCCCCGATAGCCGCAACATTAAAATTCGCCTGAATAGCTTGCCTGCCCATTTTTTTATTAACGTTTGAAGTTTCTGTACTCACTTCTTTATTCGAAACATTTTGTCCGAAACAAAAAACAGAACTCAACAACAGGAATAAATACAGATACTGCTTCATCTTACTTCTGAATTAATCGGATTAACGAAATTTTATTATTGGTGTCTTTCTCCAAAACCACTATTTTCAGTTTTTTAAGTGAGGGCGTCGGTACCACTAATTGCTGCGTAAACTCTTTTTTATCAAAATATTCCACGCCCAGATTGTCTTTCAGCATGATCATCACTTCAAGGTTGTCCGACAAAATCATCTCCAATTGCTTTTTCCGGATCTCCCAGTCTTTAACATCGGATTGCATAAACGCTTTTAACATCATGCCGTAATCGTCCGGTTGCAGTTCGATTACCTGCGCTTCCGAATTGGAACTTACCGTAATTTGCCGGCTCTGATAAAAAGGGCTTTTCAAAACCACTTTATCTTTCCCGCGTACTTCCAAAACGCCGTTTTTAACCGGTATTGCTTTTTCAACCGAATCTTCCACAATAAAAGCGCTCACTTCATCAGCGGCAATTTTCTCTTTGGTAAAAGTATCTTTCAGTTCAAGGGTTTGCTTTTGCGGAACAAACACATTTTTAACAGGCAAGACAACAAGTATCAAAATGGCTCCTGCCACTGCCATGTACAGCATTCGATTAGTTTTCCTTTTGGGAACCTTGACTGCCATTTCCTCTTTAGCTTCTATTTGCTGATACTGGAATTTGAATTCGTCCCAACCCGAAACCCCAACATACTGGCTTAGAATGTCGAGCATGTCTTTTCGCGGAAGTTTCTCATTCTGTTCCGGTTTCAGATGGGTGTAAATCCATTTTTCACTTACGGATTGTTTTGTATTGAGCTGAATGGCATCGATCAGATTAAAAATATCCTGGGAACTGAACGTCTTCCAGCTTCCGGAAAAATACGGATGCTGCTTCTGATAGGTTTCCAAAACCTTTTGTTTCAACTGAAAAAACACGCCCAATTCGGTCATAAATAACTGCTGTAAAAGTAGTTCCCTTGTAGTTTTCTTTACTGTAAAAGCACTGTAAATGTACTGAAAAAACATTACAGAAAGTTGAAACCCGTTTTACAACAAACAATTCCCTGTCCAAAAATACATTTGCCTCATGAACTTTAAAAATCAGACACTATGAAATCAAAATGGCTAACCATCGCATGTACCGTAATTCCATTATTATCCGCTACGGCACAACATTCCGGAAATGTAAATTCCGAAACCGCTAAAAAAGAAATGGGCAATTACAATTACAACAACCAGTATCAGAACCGTGAAGTGAACAGCATCCAGACCACGTATTCCAACGATTATGAAATGGTTATCAACATCAAAGGGATTTACAACGAAAAAGCTACTGCACAACGAGCGGTTTTCAGTGTACTTCAGATTGGAAAAACGGCAGAAGAAGTGACCACGCTTATTGACGAACGCATCAGCAAAGTGGTAAAAGAAATTCAGGAATTTAACAAAGACATCGACGTGGTTTCCGATATTATCACGTTTATTCCAACGTACGAATACGAAGTGGAGAAAAAAATCTTCAACCCTAAAACCTACAACGAAAAACCGGCCGGATTCGAACTGAAGAAGAATCTCATCATCAAATACAAAACCACCAACGACCTGAACAAAATCATGAACATTTGTGCGAAACAGGAAATTTACGACATGGCAAAGGTAGATTATGTTACCAATAATCTTGACCAAATCCGGGATGTGCTTCAGGCAAAAGCGTTGGAAGAATACAAACAGATGCTTACCAATTATTCGTCGATTATGAATACCGATTTGTTCAAAAAAGAAAAAACGCTAACCGAAGGCTACAATACTATTTACCCAATGGAAAGCTACAAATCCTATTCCGCATACAGTCAGGCGTCGATCAATTTTGACCCGAAAAGCCAGGTGAACCAAGTGAAGAAAAACACCACACAGTTTTACGATGCGGCACTGTCAAAATCGCACACATTTGTAGTCAATCCCGAAATCACGGAACCAACCATCCAGCTTTTTTATGAAATGACAATTAAAATAAAACTCAAAGAAGACCAGCTGCCCAAAAACACGATTATCCGAAACAACCGCTATTACATTATCACCCCGGCCGGCGATATCAAACCGCTTAATTTATAAATGATTACAAAATCCCGTGGAACTGCAAAGTGAAGCGGGATTTTTAATTCCCCTCTTTTTAGATAGCTTATCCCGTTTTTGAACGGGAGGTGCCCAAAGGGTGGGGTGTTTATTTTAGCAGATTAGCCAATTCTTTAGTCAGACTCTTTCTGCTGTATTGCTGTAAACCAACCGGATAGACTTTCAGGTTCTGCTGCAGATACAAATTGAAGTAGTTCAGAATTGTCGCTTTTACTTTCTCCTTTTCAGTATACAACGCAAAAGTTCCGGTATTCGTTTGCTGTAAGATTACTGAAAAATCGGCGTCTTTGGGACCGATTGCCAATATGGGACGTTCGGAAACCATATATTCAAACAACTTTCCGGGGATGATGCTTTTAGTGTCTTCTGAATCGATCTCAATCAACAATAAAACCTGTGATTTGCGCTGGTGTTCAACAGCTTCCTGATGCGAAACATAACCGAGATTGTTCACAAATCCGTTTAGTTTAAATTCAGTAATGGTATCCAAAACCTCCTGACTGGTGGCGCCTATAAGTTTTAATTCGAAATATTTTTGAAATTCCGGATTCTCTTCTACCAGTTCCTGCAAGGCTTCCCATAAAATTCTTGGGTTTCTTTCCGATAAAAACGAACCGATGTGCGCCAAAGTGAACTTTTCATCCAAAGCCGGTCGTCCCACATTTTCCACATCATAACCGTTGGTAATTACGTGAATGGGTTTGGTGGTGATGCTTTCGAATTCTTTTTTTGTGGTCGGGCTGGTTACCAGTAGAAAATCAGCAGCATTCATGACTTTTCGTTCCAGCGCTTTATGTTGATTAGCGGAAGACAATGTAAGTTTTAACGCTTTATGATATCCGATAGTTGTCCACGGATCACGGAAATCAGCTATCCATTTAATGTTCAGGTTTTCCTTCAGTTGCAAACCGATTAAATGCAAACTGTGAGGTGGCCCCGTTGTTATAACGGTATCGATTCCGTTCTCCTTAATATATTTTGAAAGATAGTTTACAGAAGGCTTTACCCACAACACTCGGGCATCGGGAATAAAAAGATTACCGCGAACCCAAAGCATCATTTTCTGAACCAGCGATTGTTTCTTCTGATTCGGGATGATTCCGGAGCTGATTTTTTTGGTACTTTTTTTCGAAAATACAGAAGCCCAGGCATACGGCTCGACAATCTTATTTTTAAGGATCGTTACCTTTGAAGGAACTTCCGAAAGCAATTTCTCATCCACTAACGGATAAGTCGGATTCTCAGGAATATAAACGATAGGCTCAATATCAAAATCCGGCAGGTACTTCACGAATTTCAACCAACGCTGAACACCTGGCCCTCCGGCGGGCGGCCAATAATACGTTATGATAAGTACCTTTTTCATTTATAATTTTGAAACCGTTAAACCTGCCCAAGTCGCAGCCAATCCGACAATAACACTCAATCCGATGTAGAGAAAAGCGGTTCCGGTCTGATTGGCCTGAAACAACTGCAAATTCTCATTGGAAAAAGTTGAAAACGTGGTATAACCGCCGCAAAAACCTGTCACCAAAAAGAATTTCAAATCAGGATTTGTTATGTTGTTTTTCTCTAAATACCCCAAAAACAATCCGATCAGGAAACAACCAACAATATTGGTCACAAAAGTCGCGTAAGGAAAATACAACTGCGAAAACTTATTAACCCATTGCGAGGTCAGGTAACGAAACACGCTACCCAATCCACCGCCTAATGCTATTAATAAAATCGTCCTCATGTTTTTTTGGAACGCGGATAAAACGGATGCACACAACGCGAATTATCACGGATTTTTATAATTTTTCTTTTCTCCTCTTAACTTCTGTAAAAATTCCAAAACCAATTAATAGAAGCATTCCAAGGAAACTGATTAAGGAAATCATACTTCCGGTTTTAACCACTTGCGGCTCGAATTTGAATTCGATGGTGTGTTTTCCGGCTGGAATTTGCAAACCACGTAAAACATAATCAACATTTAAAATCGTAGCTTCTTTTCCGTCAATCGTGGCGTTCCATCCTTTTGGATAATAGATTTCAGAGAAAACGGCTAAGCCTTCATTTGCATTGTTGGACTCGTATTTTAAATGGTTTGGTTTGTGTTCTTTTAAACGAATTGTTGCGCTTGAATCCACTTTAAACGTTTTTGGATCGTTTTTAAATCGAGAACCAAACTCATAAATATTAACGATGGCAACTTCTTTGGTTTCTAACTTATCCAGTGCTTTCATTTCCTCATCGGCTGAATTCACCATTTTAACTTCACTTACAAACCACGCGTTACCATTGGCAAACGGATTACCTACCGGAACATCGCCCTGACCCGTCGGAACGATAACATATTTCACATTAAGCAGATCCAGAACCGGGCTGCTTTTTGTTAAGCTGAATCGATCAAAATCTATAGCATTGCCTAATTCATTTAAATTCTTTTCCACCTGATATTCAAACAACTGATCCATTCTTCTTGGTCTTACAGCACTGTAACCTCCAACCGATTTATGGAAATACGATGTTCTTCCCTGTAATCTGCCCTGGATTTCGTATACCCTGTAAACAGCAGTATCCTGTAAAATCGCGTCATCCGCCTCAGTAGCTGCAAAAGGGATATCGATTTCCCTTGCGCTTTTAAAATGATCCGGATCGTTGTTCAGGTAGCGTTTATCCACTGCGAACAAGTCTAAAATCATAAAAACACCAACTATAATTACAGCCGTAGTGGCGGCAAGCTTATTTTTCACATACAACCATAAAGCAATTGCCGCAACACCCATAAAAAACAGGGAACGCAACAAATCGTTTGTATAGAAATTCATTCTGTCTTTCTTCAAAGCATCAATAAAATTGATTCCGAAGGATTTATCCTGGCTGTCGATGAACACCTGTGCCAGTTGGCTGTCGATGGAACTTGAAAAATCAAACATTCCTTTGCCTAACAACAAAACAACCACGATTCCTAAACTCACACCAGCTGCCTTTAATAAATTAGGTAATCTCTTTTCTTCATCAGTTGAAAAGAACGATTGCAATCCCATAATTGCCAATACCGGCATACACAATTCCAAAATAACCTGAATGGATGAAACGGCACGGAATTTATCGTATAAAGGAACATAATCAATAAAAAAGCTGGTCAGGAAATCGAGGTTTTTCCCCCAGGATAACAACAAAGAGAATAGGGCTCCGGCAAGAAAAACGTATTTTATTTTTCGCTTGTCGTGAAACAATCCTAAAACCGCCAGAAAGAAAACAATTGCTCCAATATAAGCGGGAGCTTCAACGATTGGCTGTTCGCCCCAATAGGTTTTTCCGTAGTAGGAAATGGTCTGCAGCGCTTCCTCCGGTGTGGCACCATAACCCAATAAAAACTGATACAGTTCCGAATCTTTTCCAAGTTTTTCACTGTTACCGCCACCGAAAAGTCTAGGAGAAATCAGGTTTAAACTCTCCGCTTTCCCATAACTGTATTCAGTAATATATTCATGTTTCATAGAAGAATCCGTAACATTTTCAGTACCGTCTGCATTGAAGGTTAATTCACTTTTGCCCCTGATACTGAAATCGGTATACTCCGCAGTGGCCATCAAATTGGATGCGTTTGCTCCTAAAGCTAAAATACCGGCTATCGCAAACACACCGGCTGCTTTCCAAAGTCCTTTAAAATCTTTTTCTTTTAAATACTGTATCTTATAATAGATGGCAATTACCAGAAGTAAAAACAACAAATAATACGTCATCTGAAAATGATTGGCATTGATTTCCAAGGCTGCGGCGATCATAGTGAGTAAACCACCAACCACATATCGTTTCTGATACACAAGTATCACACCTGCAACAACCATCGGCATATAGGCAATCGCGTGAGCCTTTGCATTATGACCAACCCCCAGAATAATAATCAGATAGGTTGAAAGACCAAAAGCGAGGGCTCCGAAAAAAGCTTTTAAATTGTCTACTTTTAAAGCTTTCAGCAAAATGAAAAATCCAATAAAATACAAAAACAGATAATCTGCAGGACGCGGTAAAAAGCGTAAAACACTGTCAATCTTTTTGATATAGTTGTGCGGATAATTGGCCCCTAACTGATACGTAGGCATTCCTCCAAAAGCACTGTTGGTCCAATACGGCTCTTCTCCGGCAACTTTTCTGAAGTCGTTTTGCTCTTTAGCCATTCCGGTATATTGGGCAATATCACTCTGGTAGATTTTTTTGCCCTGCATCACAGGATAAAAATAAAGAATGGAGATGATGGCAAAACCTGCTATAACCAGCAAATAAGGATAGATTTTGTTTAGGTTTTTCATAAGAATATGATGTGAATTGCTTCTGTTAGCTTAAAAATCAGGCTAAAATAACAATAAAAACCCTTTTAAAAAAAGAAAACAAATAACTGGGTGTTATTCGTTTTGTATCTGCTTATTCAATTTCTTCAAAATCAATATACTCGCCAACTTTTTTCTTCTCTTTAGGCATTTCATCCTGAGAACTCTGTTGCTGCGTTTGCTGGTTAGATTGTTGTTGGTAGTTTTGCTGTTGCTGTTTGAAGTTTTCTTCGGCTTTTTTCACCACCTGCTGAAACAAATATGGTGCAAGCAAACGCATTAAAAATTTCAAAACGTAGTAAATAAATATAATCCAAAGCAGTGTTCTTATAAATCCAGTGAATGACGCCGTTTCCATATTCAAAATAAAATTTGTCAAATTTAAGCAAAGCTAGTTTTAAAAATCGGTTTCCATTCTTAAAATAATAATAAAAATGCTATTTTTGGAAAGCAGTATTTAATCGAAACTAAACAGATCATGCAAAACATAAAAACGAAACTACTTGGCTTTTTGCTGTTAACTTCAGGAATCACATTCGCCCAATACACGGAAGAAATCAATTCCAACCGCCCCGGAAAATCCTTTGGTGCTTATTCCATTGGAAAAACCGTAATTCAGGCAGAAACCGGAGTTTACTATCTTCGTGAAGATCATAGTAAGCTGGACTATGAAGCAAAAGGTTTCGGACTTGACCTGGCTGTTCGTTACGGTGCACTTTTGGAACAGTTAGAGTTTATTGGCGAAATCCAGTATCAGACTGATAAAATGGAAACGGATTTTGGCAGCGAAAACCGCAATGGTTTCAAACAGCTAAATCTTGGAGCAAAATATCTGATTTACGATCCTTGGAAAAATTATAAAGAGAAAGTAAACGTGTACAGCTGGAAAGCCAATAAAAAATTCAAATGGAGAAAACTTTTACCGGCGGTAGGCGTTTATGCCGGAGCTAATTTCAATGTTGGAGAAAATCCGTATACTTTCCCTACCGACCCTAGTTTCAGCCCTAAAGTGATGGCTATTTTGCAAAACCACTTTGGAAACAAAACCGTGCTTACCACAAACATCATCGCAGATAAATTCATTACCGATTATCCTTCGTACGGCTACATCCTTACTTTAAGCCGTGCCGTTGGGGAAAGATGGTCTGTATTTTTGGAAAACCAAGGCTATAAGAGTGACTGGTATGCAGACAGTATTTTACGAGGCGGTGGCGCTTTCCTTTTAAAGAAAAACATGCAGGTTGACGTTTCCCTGGGAACCAACTTCAAAAACACACCATCCGTAATGGGAGCTGCCGTAGGTTTTGCATGGCGTTTTGACAAAAACTACAAGCCTATCGAAATCAAAGAAGGTAAAGAACAGAAAGGCAATACCAAAGGCAAACAAATGGAAGAAAAGAAAAAACGTACCGACGAAATTAAATAAGCATGATTACCATTAAAGAAGTCAGTTCCAAAAAGGAGCTTAAAGATTTTGTACTGTTTTCGTTTGAACTTTTCAAAAACAACCCGTACTGGATTCCCCCTATCATTGCAGATGAACTGGAGTCTTTCGACAAAGACAAAAACCCGGCCTTTAAAACTGCTGAGGCGCATTTTTATCTGGCTTACAAAAACAATAAAATAGTTGGAAAAATTGTTGCTATAATCAACTGGGACGAAGTTAATATATTAGGCAAGAAAAAAGTACGTTTTGGCTGGTTTGATGCTATAGATGATATCGAAGTAACCAAAGCATTGCTTGAAAAAGCTACCGAATTAGGTCGTCAGCATAAAATGGATCATATGGAAGGCCCAATGGGTTTTTCCAATCTGGATAAAGTTGGGGTGCTTACTGAAGGTTTCGAAGAAATAGGCAATATGATCACCTGGTACAGTATGCCCTACTATAAAGAACATTTTGAGAAACTGGGATTGGTCAAAGAAAAAGAATACATAGAAAGTGATTTTACTTTTTCAGGAATTGACCCAAAACCGTTTCAAAAAGCAAGCACATTAATAAAAGAACGTTACGGCTTTAAAGCACAAAACTTTAAATCTACAAAGGAAATAATGCCTTATGTAGATAAAATGTTCGATTTGTTTAATGAAACCTATGCTACCCTACAATCTTTTGTACCGATAAATGACATCCAAAAAGAATATTTCAAGAAAAAATACATTAGCTTGATTAATCCAGAATACATCAAATTTATTTTGGACAAGGACGATAACATGATAGCTTTTGCTATAGTGATGCCGAATTTCGCTCAAGCATTGCAAAAAGCCAAAGGAAAACTTTTTCCGTTTGGATTTTATCATTTGCTTCAAGCCAGAAAAAAATCGAAAGAAATTGTATTCTACTTAATTGGTATTACACCGGAATATCAAAGCAAAGGTGTTACAGCAATAATTTTTGATGAGTACTATAAGGTGAGCCTTGAAAAAGGAATCGAATTATGCATCAGAACACCGGAATTAGAAGAAAACCATGCGATACATAATCTTTGGAAAAACTTCAACCCGAGAATTCACAAAAGAAGACGAACGTACCGAAAAGATATTTAATAGTTTGTGGATTCGGTTATTCGTTTTTCGGTTATTTGAAATTCGAAATTAACAAACTCTTCAATCTTTTAATCTTTCAATCATAAAAAAAAGGGATGCTCAATTGAGCATCCCTTTTTTAATTATATCTCTTTTGAAAATTACTCCGCAGAAACGTCTACCGTAGTTTTTTCAGCAATTGCTTTATAAGTTCCGTTCGATAATTTTTCACGGATCGCTTCAAACGCGGTTAAAGTCTCGTCGATATCTGCAATCGTGTGAGAAGCCGTTGGAATCATACGCAACAAAATGATACCTTTCGGGATTACCGGATAAACTACAATCGATAAGAAGATGTTGTAGTTCTCACGTAAATCGTTTACCATCACCATCGCTTCAGGAATCGATCCTTCTAAATATACCGGAGTTACACAAGTGTTGGTATCTCCAATGTTGAATCCTTTTGCTTTCAATCCGCTTTGCAGATAGTTTACGTTTTCCCAAAGTTTGTCTTTCAACTCCGGCATGGTACGTAACATCTCTAAACGTTTTAAAGCACCTACCGTGAAAATCATCGGTAAGGATTTCGCGAACATTTGGGAACGCAAGTTGTATTTTAAATAATCGATAATGTCTTTATCTCCGGCTACGAAAGCGCCAATACTCGCCATGGATTTTGCGAAAGTCGAGAAGTAAACATCGATACCGTCCTGACAACCTTGCTCCTCACCGGCTCCTGCTCCTGTTTTACCAAGAGTTCCGAATCCGTGCGCGTCGTCTACCAACAAACGGAAGTTGTATTTTTCCTTCAATGCAACGATTTCTTTCAGTTTACCCTGTTGTCCTCGCATTCCGAAAACACCTTCGGTAATTACTAAAATTCCACCGCCTAATTCAGTAGCCATTTTAGTGGCACGCTGTAAGTTCTTTTCTAAACTTTCAACATCGTTATGTTTGTACGTAAAACGTTTTCCCATGTGAAGACGTACCCCGTCGATAATACAACCGTGACCGTCTACATCATAAACGATTACGTCATTTTTCGTTACCAAAGCATCGATAGTTGAAACCATTCCCTGATAACCGAAATTCAACAAATAAGCGGCTTCTTTACCAACGAAAGCGGCCAACTCATCCTGTAATTGTTCGTGTAAAGTAGTATGCCCTGACATCATACGCGCGCCCATCGGGTACGCTGCACCGTATTGTGCCGCTGCTTCTGCATCTACTTTACGGATTTCAGGGTTATTTGCTAAACCTAAATAATCATTGATTGACCAGTTCAAGATTTCTCTTCCGTGAAACTTCATTCTTGGCCCTAATTCTCCTTCCAGTTTGGGGAATACGTAATAACCTTCTGCCTGTGAAGCCCATCGTCCTAACGGACCTTTATTGTTTTGTATTCTTTCAAATAAATCTTTAACCATAATTCAAGTATGTATAAGTCTGATTTTTAATCGCTCCAAAAGTAATTATTTCTGGTTTGGTATCATAAATTTTTTTTATTGATTTTCGCCACTTTTAAGCAGAATAATTTTCAGGCGCTTCAAGACGATATAAAAACTCCCTTAATGGTAATTTAACAACAATTTATCCCCTATAATGTTTTCCTAACAAAAAAGTTTACTTACTTTTGCGCTCGTATGAAAAGACTGTTTAACTATCTTCTGTTTCTTTTCACCGCTTTACTGGTTAGCAACCAACTGTTTGCTACTTCCAATAAGGCGAAGGATGCTTTTACCACATCGGAAACAGCTTATCATACTCCGTTTGAATTTGAAACCAATTCAGATGTTAAGTCGCCTTTCTTTGCCCAAAAAGACATTAAGGACAAAATAGAACTTTCGGAAAGCGAAACAGAAACCGAAGATTCCCAGGCTTTTACTTTTGCAGCCAGCTTCAATTTCTTTGAAGCATATCTGACCACACCAACATTTGGCAATCTTTGCCGTCTGATACAAAATGGTTTATCACCCGGTAAACATGTTTTATATTTAGAAAATTTACAATCGCTTTGCATCATGTACTGTGTATACAGGATTTGATTCTCTCTTTCTCTTTATTGGCGGCTCAGGCCTTGTAATTAGGTAAACTCCCTTTTGTTTAAAGGACAGGAGCCATTTTATTTATTTCCTTACACAATTTCCATTTTATTATTATGGCTAAAAGATTTTTAATGCTTATTAGCTTGTGTGGTGTATTATTGAACACAAGCTGCAATTCCGAAAAAGAAAAGAAAGAAGAACATGCGGAATTCCTGGTTACCAATCCGGTAGAGAAAGATACTTTAATTACTAAATCCTATGTATCTCAGATTCACTCGGTAAACCATATCGAGCTGCGCGCTCAGGAAAGAGGTTATCTGCAAAAAATATATGTAGATGAAGGACAATTCGTGAGAAAAGGACAATTGTTGTTCCAGATCATGCCGAACCTGTATCAGGCGGAAGTACAAAAAATGCAGGCGGAAGTTAACTTCACACAGATTGAATACCAGAACACTAAAACATTGGCAGACAAAAACGTTGTTTCTCCTAATGAATTAGCAATGGCAAAAGCAAAATTAGATAAGGCGAAAGCAGAATTGGCTTTAACAAAAGTGCATTTAGCTTTTACTGAAATCAGAGCACCTTTTGACGGTATCATCGATAAATTCCACGTTCGTTTAGGCAGTTTATTGGAAGAAGGAGACCTTTTAACCAATTTATCCGACAACAGCAAAATGTGGGTTTACTTCAATGTACCGGAAGCAGAATACCTTGACTACAAAAGCCATGTAAAAGACAACAGCAAAACCAAAGTAAACCTTTTAATGGCGAACAATGAGTTTTTTGATTATACAGGTGTAGTGGAAACCATAGAAGCGGATTTCAATAACGAAACCGGAAACATTTCTTTCAGAGCCACCTTCCCTAACCCTAAAGGTTTATTAAGACACGGGGAAACCGGAAGCGTTCAAACTACTATTCCTTTAAAAAAGGCTGTATTGATCCCTCAAAAATCAACCTTCGAAGTATTGGATAAAAAATATGTGTATGTAGTGGACAAAAACAATGTAATCCACTCTAAAGCGGTTTCTATTGTTGCTGAATTGCCCCATATTTTCGCAGTCAAAGGCTTAGCGGAAGGCGATAAAATTCTTCTGGAAGGTCTAGGCCTTGTAAAAGAAAATGAAAAAATCCATTTCAAAACCGTAAGTCCTGCATCTGTATTGTCCCATTTAGGAGACATGTATGCTGAGTAATCCTGAATCTTAAAAAGAAAAAAAATGTTCAGCAAGTTCATACACAGACCGGTATTTGCGATTGTAATTTCAATTGTAATACTCTTTGTAGGGTCTATTGCCATCAAGCAACTCCCTATCTCACAGTTCCCTCAGATTGCCCCGACTACGGTAAATATCTTTATTGCGTATCCGGGTGCAAGTGCCGATGTATTGGTTAAATCCACGCTTATTACCCTTGAAAACTCCATCAACGGTGTGGAAGGCATGCGCTATATCGCAACCGATGCCACCAGTGCCGGAGAAGCCACCCTTAGAATTATTTTCGAACCGGGAACCGATCCCAACCAGGCCGTTGTCCGGGTAAAAACCAGGGTCGACCAGGTAATGCCGCTTTTACCGGAACTTGTGCAGCGTGAAGGTGTGGTTATCACCCCGATCCAGCCGAGTATGTTGATGTACGTGAATCTTTATTCCAAGGATAAAAGTATGGATGAAAAATTCCTGTACAATTATGCCAGTGTGAAAATGATTCCGGAAATCAACCGATTAAAAGGTGTTGCCCGTTCCCAGATTTTAGGAAGCAGAACCTATGCGATGCGTGTTTGGTTAAACCCGGACCGTATGCGTTCTTACAACATTTCGGTAGACGAAGTGATGAAAGCTTTAGGCGAGCAAAGTATTATCGGACGTCCGGGAAGAATCGGACAAAGTTCCGGTATCTCCGCGCAATCCCTGGAATATGTTTTAACCTATAAAGGACGCTACAGCGAACCGAAAGAATACGAAAACGTAATCATCAGAGCGAATGCAGACGGTGAAAGCATCCGTTTAAAAGACATCGGAAAAGTGGAATTAGGAAGTGAATTCTTCGATATTTATTCCAATTTGGATGGTAGTCCATCGGCCGCTATCGTATTAAAACAAAACTACGGAAGTAATGCCAGCGAAGTAATTGAAGAAATCAAAACCAAGCTGGAAGAAATGAAAGAATCGTTCCCGCCGGGAATGGAATATAAAATCAGTTATGATGTATCGCAGTTCCTTGATGCTTCGATCGAACAGGTAATTGACACTTTACGGGATGCTTTCATACTTGTAGCTTTGGTAGTGTTTGTCTTCCTTGGCGACTGGCGCTCTACCTTAATTCCGATTTTAGCCGTACCGGTTTCTTTAGTCGGTGCGTTTTTTGTCATCCAGTTTTTTAGCCTTTCCATTAACCTGGTAACCCTTTTTGCCCTTGTATTAGCCATCGGAATTGTGGTAGATGACGCAATCGTCGTCGTCGAGGCGGTGCATGCCAAATTCGAAGAAGATCCACACATCACCCCGTATCAGGCCGTTAAAAAAGTATTAGGTGAAATCAGTGGTGCGATTATCGCGATTACGGCGGTAATGGTATCCGTATTCTTACCGATATCCTTCATGACCGGTCCGGTTGGAACCTTCTACCGACAGTTCTCCATTACCATGGCGAGTTCCATTGTAATTTCAGCCATTATTGCCCTTACCCTTACCCCGGTATTGTGTGCCATGATGCTCAAAAACAATCACGGAAAAGAAAAGAAAAGCAACTTGTTTACCAAAGCTCTTGACCGTTTTAACAGCGGATTTGACAAACTTACCGGTAAATACGTAACCCTATTACGAAAAATAGCAAGCAGAAGATGGGTAACCTTCGGGATCTTATTGGTTTTCTGTGCAGGAATCTTATTGGAAAATCAGGTTTTGCCGGCAGGATTCATCCCAAGTGAAGATCAGGGAACTATTTATGCAATCATCCAGACGCCTCCTGGATCTACTTTAGAGCGAACCAACCAGGTTTCACAAAAACTTCAGAAGGTATGTAAACAGGTTGAAGGTGTGGAATCCGTATCTTCCTTAGCCGGTTATGAAATTATGACCGAAGGTCGTGGATCAAATGCCGGAACCTGTCTTATCAACTTAAAACCTTGGTCTGAGCGCGAACACACCGTGAAAGAAATCATGGAAGAGTTGGAGGAAAAATCCAAAGGTCTTGGTGCCGTAGTGGAATACTTTGAGCCGCCTGCCATTCCGGGATTCGGTTCATCGGGTGGTTTCTCCATGCGTTTGTTGGACAAAAATACAACTACAGACTACCATGAGTTCGACAAAATCAACAAAAAATTCATGGCAGATCTAGGAAAGCGTAAAGAACTTACCGGATTGTTTACCTTCTT
This sequence comes from Flavobacterium pedocola, assembly GCF_053764385.1. NCBI lineage: Bacteria > Pseudomonadati > Bacteroidota > Flavobacteriia > Flavobacteriales > Flavobacteriaceae > Flavobacterium > Flavobacterium pedocola. Next base: position 192,434 of record NZ_JBSNCR010000005.1, read on the forward strand.
TGCGGCCAATTATCCTCAGTATGAGCTGGAAATCAATAACGATTTAGCGATGCAGAAAGGTGTTTCCATTGGTACTGCCATGGAAAACCTGAATATCATGATTGGTAGTACCTACGAGCAAGGTTTCATTAAGTTCGGTCGTTTCTTTAAAGTATACGTGCAGTCCGATCCTAAATTCAGACGATTGCCAACGGACATCCTGAATATGTACGTTAAAAACGATCATGGGGAAATGGTTCCGTATTCTGCCTTTATGACCCTTAAAAAATCTCAGGGGCCAAACGAAATCACTCGATACAATATGTACAATTCGTCTGCAATACAGGGACTTCCGGCAAAAGGCTACACTACTGCGGAAGCCATTCAGGCGATTCGTGAAGTGGCCGAGGTTTCGTTACCTAAAGGGTATGATATTGCTTGGGAAGGACTTTCGTATGACGAATCCAACAGAGGGAATGAATCCATCTACATTTTTGCGATCGTTTTGATCTTCGTGTACTTGGTTTTAGCCGCACAATACGAAAGTTTCATTATTCCGCTATCGGTTATCTTCTCGTTACCTGCGGGTATTTTCGGCTCGTTCTTCCTACTTCAGCTAATGGGAATGGAAAACAATATTTATGCTCAAATCGGACTGATCATGCTCGTCGGGCTCCTCGGTAAGAATGCGGTACTTATCGTTGAATTCGCCATACAGAAACATAACGAAGGGATGACCATTTTAGAAGCCGCCATCGAAGGTGCCAAAGTGCGATTCCGACCGATCCTGATGACTTCGTTCGCGTTTATTGCCGGGTTGATTCCATTGATTATCGCAACAGGTGCCGGAGCTATCGGAAACAAAACCATCGGAGCAGCGGCCTTAGGCGGAATGCTTTTAGGTACTGTCTTCGGAGTAATTGTCGTTCCCGGACTGTATTACATTTTCGGAACATTAGCAGACGGAAGAAAACTGATAAAAGGAGAAGACGAAAGTTCATTATCCGATGAATTTGTTCACATGATAGATGCTTTTAAACCCCATAATGAAACAGAAGAGAATAATGAAAATCATTAAGAATTTGAACTATAAGCTTGTTGCGGCTCTTATTTTATTAAGCGTGGCAAGCTGTAAAACACCGAGTGTAGCTGAAAGAACAGCCGACACTAAAATTCCTGAGCAGTACGATACGGTTAAGGACACGGTGAATTCGGGAAAAATCACCTGGAAAACGTATTTTAAAGATACGTATTTACAAGCCCTGATCGATGAAGCCCTGAAAAACAACCAGGAGCTGAACATCACCATGCAGGAAATCGAAATCGCTAAAAACGAAGTGAAAGCCCGTAAAGGAGAATACCTTCCGTTTGTAGGTGCGAAAGCCGGTGCCGGTGTAGATAAAGTAGCCCGTTTCACCAACATCGGTGCTATGGAAGCCACAACAGAAATCAAGCCCGGAAAAGAAATGCCGGAACCACTTCAGGATTACAATGTTGGCCTTTATGCCAACTGGGAAGTGGATATGTGGGGAAAACTCCGCAATGCTAAAAAATCGGCGATGAAACGTTACCTGTCTTCGGTTGAAGGTAAAAACTTTATGGTGACCAATCTGGTTTCGGAAATTGCCAATTCGTACTACGAGTTGTTGGCTTTAGACAATCAGCTGGAAATCGTAAACCAGAACATTACCATTCAGAACAATGCACTGGAAATTGTAAAACTGCAGAAAGTTGCCGCACGTGTAACCGAATTGGCCGTTAAGAAATTTGAAGCCGAAGTATTTAAAACCCGAAGCTTACAATTCGACATTCAGCAAAAAATCGTGGAAACCGAAAACAGAATCAACTTCTTGGTTGGACGCTTTCCCCAGCACATTGACCGAAATGCAGAAGCTTTCAATGAAAGTTTACCGAACACGGTTCATTCCGGTTTACCTTCGGATTTACTAACCAACCGCCCGGATATCCGACAGGCTGAATTAGAAATCGCAGCGGCTAAACTTGATGTCAAATCTGCTAAGGCCCGCTTCTACCCTTCTTTGGGAATTTCGGCCGGTATCGGTTACAAGGCTTTCAATCCGGAATATCTTTTTAAACCGGAGTCGTTATTGTATTCCATCGCAGGAGATTTAGTGGCGCCGTTAATCAACAGGAATGCTATTAAGGCCAGTTACAACACGGCAAATGCTAAACAGGTTCAGGCGGTTATCAACTATGAGCAAACCATTTTAAAGGCTTACATCGAAGTGGGCAACCAGGTTTCCAAAATCAGTAATCTGGAAAAAAGCTATGTTTTAAGAAACCAACAAGTTGAGGCTTTAAACAGTTCCGTGAACATTTCCAACGATTTGTTCCGTTCCGCCCGTGCCGATTACATGGAAGTTTTATTAACGCAGCGTGATGCTCTGGAATCCAAATTCGATTTAGTGGAAACCAAAATGCAACAGTTCAACGCCATGGTGAACATTTACAAAGCCCTTGGTGGCGGATGGAACTAACATTCAGAACAACCTAATCCATTTTTACTTCTGAAAGGCCCTGATACTTAGTATTGGGGTTTTTCTTTTATTTATATTCTATTTTCCTGATACTAATCTCAGAAGTCTAAAACATATCTGTTGCATTTTTTTTAAAATATTTTTTTTGCAACAAAAAGTGTTGCAAAATTTTTAAAATTATTATTTTGCAACGAAAGTTGTTGCATTTTTTTAAAAAATATTATTTTGCAACAGTTAAAAAATCTATGGTTTTCCATTGAGTTGCAGGGAGTACAAATCAGTTCGTTTATCGAGTAGGTTTTTTACACTTCCGTGAAAATGCAGGTTTTCCAATAGGCTTAAATCTACATCGGATATTAGTATCATTTCGGTATTGGCGGTGGCTTCGCTTTTAATACCGTTAAACGGAAAGGCAAAATCACAAGGGGTAAACACTACGGCTTGCGAATAATGTAAGTCCATAGCTTCCACTTGCGGTAAATTCCCGACACTTCCGGTAATAGCAACGAAACATTCATTTTCAATGGCTCTTGCTGCTGCACAATGACGTACCCTCATGTAAGCGTTATGGGTATCGGTAAGGTACGGTACAAAGAGTATCTGGATGCGTTCTTCTGATAATATTCGGGCCAATTCGGGAAATTCCACGTCGTAACAAATCAAAATTCCGATTTTACCGGCGTCGGTGTCATAAGCTCTCAGGGTATCGCCGCCTTTCAATCCCCAATATTTTTCTTCGTCGGGGGTAATGTGGATTTTTTCGTAGAGTTCCGTTTTCCCATTACGATGGCACAGGAATCCTCCGTTTTGAAGGCGGTTATCTTCCATAAAAGGCATACTTCCGGTAATGATGTTCACATTATACTTTATGGCCCATTCACTGAATTTGTCTTTTATCTGTTCTGTATACTCCGCAAGTTGTCGCATGGCATCGGCTTCGTCTTTGCTTTCCAGTAATGCCATTAAAGGGGCGTTGAAAAACTCAGGAAAAACGGCAAAATCCGATTTATAAGAGGACACCGAATCGATAAAGTATTCAGCCTGTTTGAACATTTGTTCCACTGTTGTATAATACCGCATTTCCCACTGAATCAATCCCAAACGAACGTTACGGGTTACCCTTTTTGTCTCGGTTGCTTCTTTGTCTTCATAATACACATTGTCCCATTGCAAAAGTGTTGCGAACTCTTTACTTTGCAAATCTTCAGGCATATAATTCGTCAGTACTTTTTTTACATGGAAGTCATTGCTTAACTGAAAGGTCAGCACGGGATCGTAAATCTCTTTCCGTTTTACTTTCGTAATGTATTCTTTAGGTTTCATTTCCGAAACATACTTGTGATAGTTGGGGATTCGGCCACCAAAAACCACAGCTTTCAGGTTCTTTTTTTCGCAGAGTTCTTTCCGTACATCATAAAGTCTTCTTCCCAAACGTCTGCCCCGATAATCCGGATGGATGAACACTTCAATACCGTAAAGCACATCGCCTTTTTGAGTATGCGTGGAAAAGGTATAATTACCTGTGATGTCCTTATAGGTATGATTATCGCCAAATTCGTCATAATTGACAATTATCGACAAAGCGCATCCCACGATTTGCTCATTGAAACAGACCACCAGCTGTCCTTCGGGAAACTTTTTTATAAGTGCATCTATAGAATTGAATGCCCATAAATTGCCATGCCAGTTTTTATAGGCGGCTTCCATGGTGGTGATTAATTCCTTGTAGTCGTTAAGTTTCAACTCTCTTATTTCAACAATGTCATCCATGATTTCTCTATTTTTTCCGGATTTGATAGGCTTATAAACAGTATATCATTGAATTCGCATTGCAAACAAAGTTGCAGCTTACGTGTTGCGGCGTTTAGCCTTTGTCGAGGTGAGGAATAACAAATTTACTAAAAGTTGAGGATTTAATGAAGGAATTCTTAAGGTTTGGGATATCAATAACACATTGGCTATGTACAACTTACAGCCAACAGTAGCTAACTAAAACCTTGGACACAATCAGCACTAATGACCTGTTTTATTATAAAAGCAACTAATCTTTTTAGTCATTTTTTGAAAAAAAGTATCCTAATCAAATAATTTGACTTACCTTTGTCCCCGAACGCACAGCAATGTGGTTACACGTTCACTTTAAAAGTCGGGGGCTCCACCTCGGCTTTTTCTTTTTAATAGGGTTTTAATTTTTGCTCCTGAAACCAATAACTACAACATCTTTTTAGCTACTGTCGGGTTTTGCATATTGATCCAAAAGATGTTTACCGGCTCTTCTTTTTCAGACTTTCCGTTTTTGTTATTATCCTTGCGGGCATAGATGTACATGATGTCACTCTTGGAATCGTAACTAGATCGAATAGCCGAATGTGTTCTAGGCAACAGCGCAATTTTTCTGCTGTTCTGTTCATCAATGTAATATATTTTTCGAAGGTCTTTCTTATTGATAAGTGAATCCTTGTTGGTATCTTCATCATACGCCGAAACAAGGAAATAGTTTCTCTTTATTGGCAGTTTGTTAAGCGAATCCTGCTTGTCTCCGGGATAATAAAGATTACGGATTAAGGCAGGCTTACTGAAAAAATAAGTAATTTTCTCCGTTTCAAGATTATAATGTGCAATGTTGATCAGATTATAACCGGACAATAAATCCATTCCGGGCATGAAATAATGAAAATCAACCCCATCCACTTCAGGCTCCATCAAATAGGAAGATTCCTGATCATAGTTGATGTTCTTATCACTTTCCCTTCTGATTTTATAAACAGGAATCAGTTTTACCTTATCAATTCCGGTCGGTAGTACAGAAGTTGTGGAATTGTTAATTTGTGAAAAAGTTGAATTCCCGTGTAAACCACTGGTATCTATAGCAGTCGATGAATCAAACTCGTCGTAGGTTAACTGTTCCGGTTTTTTATCCATTTTATTTTCACAAGAAAACAGCGCGACAGTCAGGGTTATTACAAAAAGTAATTTTTTCATGGTTTGCTTTTATTGTAGTTTCAGAAATGGTTCCAAACATAACTATTTCAATCCAATTCCGCACTCACTGAATCTGATGATTTTCGGTATAATTATTAACAAACTTATTTAGGCTCAAACCTTATCTTTGCATTCACTAACACGACAATTTATGCTGCAACTCGTTTTTGCCTCCAACAACGCTAATAAAATAAAGGAAATACAACAATTAGTCCCGGCTGATATTCAAATTTTGAGTTTGAAAGACATTGGTTGTGAAGTTGATATCCCCGAAACGGCCGAAACCATTGAAGGCAACGCCATCCTGAAAGCAAATTATGTAACTGAACATTACGGTTACGCCTGTTTTGCAGATGACAGCGGTCTGGAAATTGAAGCCCTTAACGGAGAACCAGGAGTTTTTTCAGCACGTTATGCCGGACCACAGCGCAACGACAACGACAACATGGATAAAGTGTTGCACAATCTTCAGAATGAATCCAACAGAAAAGCGAATTTCAAAACAGTTATTGCCCTAAACCTCAACGGGGAACAACATTTGTTTACCGGAATTATCAACGGAAATATCATTAATGAGAAAAGAGGAACGAACGGTTTTGGCTATGATCCAATCTTTATTGCAGCTGGTTATGAGAAAACTTTTGCTGAATTAACCATGGAAGAAAAATCGGCCATCAGCCATCGCGGAAAAGCTGTAAAACAACTGATTTCCTTCCTTCAAAACGTCTAATTTCATTATCAAATCCTCAATAAAAAGCCGTAAAAATCTTTAAATCCTCAAACTTTCATTCTTCGTATTTTTCTAATTTGTTGATTATCAAATACTAATAAATTCACAAATAAAGTTTTTTCATTAGTTAGTCTCATTAATTAACACTACTTTTGCACCCAATTTAAAATTACATAATGAATAAATTTGAACAATTAGGATTGAATGAATCGCTACTGCTGGCGGTTAAAGATCTAGGATTTGAGAATCCGTCAGAAGTACAGGAAAAAGCGATTCCAATACTATTGGAGCAAAACACAGACATTGTAGCATTGGCACAAACTGGAACAGGTAAAACGGCAGCATTCGGCTTCCCGCTAATCCAGAAAATAGACGCTGATGACAGAAGCACTCAAGGCTTAATTTTATCGCCAACACGTGAACTTTGTTTACAGATCACAAACGAGATTAAACAATATTCAAAATACATTAAGGGCTTACACACCGTTGCGGTTTATGGTGGTGCAAGCATTACCGAGCAGGCGCGTGAAGTAAAAAGAGGTGCACAAATTATTGTGGCTACTCCTGGTAGAATGCAAGACATGATCAATCGTGGGCTTGTAAACATTAAAAACATTAACTTTTGTGTGCTTGATGAAGCAGACGAAATGTTAAACATGGGATTTTATGATGATATCTGTTCGATATTATCAGACACTCCGGACGAAAAAAACACTTGGTTATTCTCGGCTACCATGCCGCAGGAAGTAGCACGAATTGCAAAACAGTTCATGCACAATCCTCAGGAAATTACCGTTGGTGCTAAAAACTCCGGTTCTTCAACGGTATCGCACGAATTTTACATGGTAAACGCCCGTGACCGTTACGAAGCTTTAAAACGTTTAGCAGATGCTAACCCGGATATTTTCTCGGTTATTTTCTGTCGTACCAAACGTGATACCCAATCGGTTGCAGAAAAATTAATCGAAGACGGATATAACGCTGCTGCACTACATGGTGATTTATCCCAGGCACAACGTGACGGGGTAATGAAAGCCTTCCGTGGCCGTCAGATCCAGATGTTGGTTGCTACAGACGTAGCCGCTCGTGGAATCGACGTAGACAACGTAACACACGTAGTAAACTATCAGTTACCGGATGAAATTGAAACCTACAACCACCGTTCAGGCCGTACAGGTCGTGCCGGTAAATTGGGTACTTCAATTGTTATCGTAACGAAAAGTGAAATCCGTAAAATCCACTCGATTGAAAAAATCATCAAACAGAAGTTTGAAGAGAAAACAATCCCGAGCGGAATCGAAATCTGTGAAATCCAGTTATTACACTTAGCTAATAAAATCCACGATACGGAAGTTGATCATGAAATTGACAACTATTTACCGGCTATCTATGAAGTTTTCCAAGACTTAACAAAAGAGGAATTGGTAAAAAGAATGGTTTCCGTTGAATTCAACCGTTTCTTGTCTTACTACAAATCGAAACGTGATTTATCAAGTCAAGGTGGCGACAGAGGCGAAAGAAGTTCTGAGCCAAGAGAAATCAGAGCCGGAGATCCGGTACGTTACTTCATCAACATTGGTGCAAGAGACGATTTCGACTGGATGCAACTGAAAGACTTCTTAAAAGATACTTTAGATTTAGGCCGTGACGATGTATTCAAAGTAGACGTTAAAGAAGGTTTCTCTTTCTTCAACACTGACGGAGAGCACACAGCCAAAGTAATGGACATCCTAAATGGTTTTGACTTACACGGAAGACGTATCAACGTTGAAATATCTAAAAACGACGGTGGCAGCAACTCAAGTCGTCGTGATCATAACGGTCGCGGTGGTGAAAGAAGAAGCTTCGGTGGTGGAAGAAACGAAAGAAGTTCTGGCGGAAGAAGAGAAGGTGGATTTGGAGGAAGAAGCGAATCTCGCTCATCTGACAGAGCCCCACGTGGTGAAGGAAGAGGTTCCGACAGAAGAAACAGTTCGGATGACAGAGCACCAAGAAACGAAAGACGCAGCAGTGCAGCACCTCGTCGTTCCGACAGTAACGCACCTAGAGAAAGAAGACCAAGAAGAAGCTAATTCTTTTTGTTAATTTTCTTTAAATTCCTATAGAAACTACAAAATATCTAGTACTTTTAGACCTTTCTAAAAACAAGTATGAAATATTTTGTAGTTTTTTTATTTGCCCTGTTTTCATTATCCGCTTTTGCTCAGGAAGACGTATATACTAAAATATCCGGAGTCGTTGTAAACGAAGCCAACCTCCTACCTAAAAAAGACGTTAACGTAATCAACCTGAATACCGTAAAAGGAACCACTACCAACGGTATGGGGGAATTTGAAATTGAAGCAAAAGTTAACGATACCTTACACTTTTCATTTATTGGTTTTCAGTCAATTAAAATCCGTGTTTCTGCGGATTGGGTGAAGAACAAAAAAGGTTTTAAAGTTAAACTTACCGAAAAAGCCTTTGCCCTTGAAGAGGTTTTCATTCCCAGATATTTATTGACCGGTTATCTTGAAGTCGACACTAAACTAATCGCATTAAACGAAGCCCAGCGCTATAGTATCTCAGGTTTACCGTATGGTTACGAATCCGGCGGAAGTTCGTCTTCCCAAGTTGGTAAAGTTTTAGGTGCTATCTCCAATCCGGCGGATGCGCTCTATAATGTCTTCGGGAAAAAACCGAAAGAAATGAAAAAGCTGCGCGAGTTCAAAAAAGACGAAACGGTTCGAAATGTACTCGCTTCCAAATATGACCGCGAAACAGTTGCCGCACTGTTAGGCATTGATAAAAAAGAAATCAAAGACATTCTCAAAGGATGTAATTATTCCGACGCTTTTATAGAAACCGCCAACGATTTACAAATCATGGACGCCATAAAAGGATGTTATGAAGATTATAAACTGTTGAAGAAAAGCAAATAATACTTAATGAAAAAAACGGTACTTTTTCTACTTTTAATTACAACAATCACTTACGGACAAACACAGAAAACCCAGGAAGACACAAAAATATTGATCCCATACCGTGTCAAAAACCTTTGGGGGCTTTCGGATACTTTAGGCAATATCAAAGTACAGCCTGCCTATAAAGAAATCAAGGATTTCCATATCGCCTACAACAAGAAGCGCAGTTCCCGTTACGTGGTGAAAACCAACAAGAATTACTTTGTGATCAACCGCAGTAAAAAAGTATTTCTCCCGGAAACCAATACCTACGATTCCATCCTGATTTCAAGGAGCGACATCAACCAATTTTACGTTTTCAAGAAAGGAAAAGCTGGATTATATACCAACGGAAAAGAATTGATTCCATGTTTATATGACGAAATCCATCCAACCCATAACAGCAGTTTCGTTGTAAAAAAAGGAAAATTTGCAGGATTATTGAACAGCAGCGGAAAAACAATCATCCCTGTTGAATACGACAGAATCCATCCTTCTTATGAGGATAAAGACCAAAACAAACCGCAATTTATATGGAAAGCCAAAGGGTTCTTTACCGATAAAGAATTCAGCGATGTAAAGGTTAAGAAAACGTCACAGGAATCTGAATCCAGTGCTGGAATGGTTGAATTAATGGATGCGAAAGAGGCCGATCTTGACATTGACGCAATAGCACACAAACTCGGCAAAATTTATAGGTTTGTAGATGTTGATCGATATCGGAAATTTGCTTTCGTCGGGAAAGACAAAAAAACCGGAGTCATTGACCTGAGAACAGAAAGCTTCATCATTAACCCGGAATATGATTACATAATGTTTTCCGGAGAGGATCATGACAAGAAAATATTTGAGGTAGTCAATAACAAAAAGTACGGACTGGTTAAAGAAGGTAATATTTTTTTACTTCCGGTTGAATACGACAAAATCACTTCAAGTTATGAACTCGGAGCCTTACTCCTGAAAAAAGACAACAAAACCGGTCTTTATATTTTTAACACTTCTTACCCTTTTATACCAGCCAAATACGAAGCCATAAAAAAAAGCATGCCAATACAAATAAACGACACATGGCAATTTGGTCTTTTCAAGGTTGAAACAGAAAAAGGCGAAGGTTATGTAGGCGAAAACGGTATTGAATTCTTTAAAAACTAAAAAATGCTTAACCGCAATTTTTTCATTGTCTACACTTTGATTTTTTCGGTTTACTGCTCGGCACAATTAACCGAAAACAGCTACTTTTTTGATTACCAAAACAGCTCCTACCAGATGAACCGGGCCATTTCGTTTGCTTCCTTTAAAGGCAATTATAAAAAATCGATCGAAATCTTAAAAAATGATTTCTTCACCAAAAACAAAAAAGAAGCAGCTTTCATAGAATCCTTGATCCGATATAATACGATCGGAAAGGAAAGTGCTTTGGCATATCTCGAGAGCCAGAATTTCACTACTGAAGAAAAAGATTTTGCCAAATTATGGCTGAGTTATCACACCAACTCCACAACCGATTATGCAACATTACTGGCTGCCTTCAAAGCAAAATATCCTGCCAATCCTAATGCATTCAAATTGATTTACCGACAGGAACTCACTGCCAGGGATAAAAGTGCCCGTAATGTTATTTTCCCTCAAAAGGACGAGCTTTTACAAAAAACAGACAGTATCCTCAATTCTCCCGGTTTAAGCAATCAGAACAAGCTTCAGTATTCTTTAATGAAATTGGAACTGCAGTACAGTAACGGTAAAGGATCCCAATACAATACTTTAAACGAACCGGAAGCGATAAAGCAGCTTCTTACACTATGGGAAACCAATAAAACAGCATTTAAAAACGATTATTTTTTAAACTTTCTTAATGACTGTGAAACCGCAGCATGCAAGGCTGCCATTCAGCAAACCGAAAACACGATTCTTCATGATGATTCCGATGCTCCGAAGAAAGCCATAAACTACCTGTTGCGATATATTAATGATAATAAAGACGGTAAACATTCCCTTTCCTCACTAGAATCTCAACTTAAAACCTTGATCCTAAAAGAGAAAAACAAAGACAAACTGAACAATTTATTGGCTTTAATCAACGTGTATATTGTTCCGGTTAATACGGATTTAGGTTTTATAATGAAAGATTTAATTAAACCAATCCCTTTTACTCAGCATTTCAAAGCATTAATCAAAACAAATCTGACTAAGGCTCAAATGCTCGATAAAATAAAAAAGGATATAAGAGAATCGGGGCTTGCGCAAAGCCGTGTTATCGCTGAAAAGGTTAACTCAAACTACGAAGAATTTATACAAATGTCGTATGCGGATGTTTTTGCTTTTTACGGTATCAATACATTTTCCATACTTCAAAAAGGTACTATACAGGAAGGGTTCGATCCGGCCGGAAACAAATATCCTTTGGATCCTGAAAAACCCGATTTGGTAAATGCTGACACCTATCTCACTTTTCTGGCGGAAAACCCATTATATTTTAATCCAAAACTTTCTGTCCCATACCCTATTTATGAAAACGAACAACAATTAATTGATTTCATAAATAAATCTAAAGCCCTAACTTCGAAATTCCCGGGTTCAGTTGGTATTAAAATGAATCTGATCAAGGTCTATCAAAATAATGCCAAACTGATTTCACAAGAAAACAAATCTTTCATTTATCTCAGTTACATCCAAAACCTTCTGGATTTATTTGAAATTGACGAAAATACAGGCTCTGATACCATTACAAACGATACCGATTTTTACGAGAAGATGATCAACTGCAACGAACAATCCTCATTGACGTATTTTGGAAGGATTATCAAGAACCTAAATCATTCGGATTATCAAAAAACACTGGATTACGTAAAAGAAAAGCTTCAGTCCAGACCGGAACAAAAAAACCTGGCCAAGTTTGAAAACCAATTAAAAAACATTAGTGAAAACTGACCTTACACCGTTTTGGTTTCCAAATACTTCCTCGTAATAAAATCAATATCCTTAATCGATTTTCTTGTCCAGTCTATACGCTTTTCAAGCAGTTCCGCTTCCGTTAGTTTCCAGTCGATATCCGAGTGACGCAAACGGTTGGTAATTGCCTGAATGATAATCGCCGCCGAAACCGAAATGTTCAGGCTTTCCGTAAAACCTACCATCGGGATTTTCAGAAAACCGTCTGCCTGTTGCATAACCTCATCCGACAAACCCAATCGTTCCGTACCGAAAAACAGAGCGGAAGGCTTCGTGATATCAAAATCTTCCAGCATACAATCGTTTTCATGAGGCGTTGTGGCAATAATCTGGTAACCTCTTGATTTCAGATTATCGATACAATCCTGATTGGTCGAAAAACGGTGAATGTCCACCCATTTCTCTGCGCCCATCGCAATTTCCTTGTCGATTTTTTTTCCGTACCGCTGCTCTACCACATTAAGCTCCTGAATGCCAAACACTTCACAGCTTCGCATCACGGCACTGGTATTGTGCAACTGATACACATCTTCTATGGCAACGGTAAAATGTCGGGTACGATTTTGCAGTACTTTTAAAAATCCATCTTTGCGATTTTCAGTAATAAATTCTTCCAAATAGGCAAGATAATTAGCGTCTGCGAAAAGGTTTTCCATTAAAAACGGTGTTTTAATTAAATTGTTTAGTAACTTAGACCAAGTTAATTCCTACTTATGACTCAAGAAGAATTATTGGAGCAAATTTATAAAAAAGACGACAAAGCATTTACGCTTTTGTATGACATGTACGCCAAGAGTCTTTTCGGGGTGATTTTCAACCTCATCAAAGACAAAGAAGAATCCGAAGACGTCTTACAGGAAACTTTCGTAAAAATCTGGAAAGGAATTGATACTTACAACGAAACCAAAGGGCGCTTTTTTACCTGGATACTGAACATTGCACGCAATTCCGCCATCGATAAATTACGGTCTAAAAATTTTAACAACAGCCAGAAAAACTTATCGGCTGATAATTTCGTACATATACTTGACGACAGTTCCAAAATCAATAACAAAATTGACACTATTGGTATTCAGGAATTTGTTAAAAAATTAAAACCCAAATGCATTCAGTTAATCGATTTACTGTTTTTTAAAGGCTATACCCAACAGGAAGTTGCCGACGAGCTTGAAATCCCGCTAGGCACCGTAAAAACACAAAACCGAAACTGCATAAACGAATTAAGAAACCTATTGAAAGTTTAAATGAACAGTAGAGAATACATAGAAAGCGGTATTTTGGAGCTTTACGTTTTCGGGAAGTTATCCGAAGAGGAAAGGTTTGAGGTACAACAAATGGCAGCAGACAATCCGGCAATTCGAACTGAAATAGCAGCTATCGAAAAAGCCGTTATCAATCTTTCGCACAGTGTTTCTCCAAACATTTCTTCGGAAACTTATGACAGAATCCGTGAAGAATTATTAGGCAGTGATCCGCAAATCATCAAGATGAAATCAAAAACCAATTGGATACAGTATATGGGCTGGGCCGCTTCGTTCGTAATTCTTTTGGGAGCCGGGATGATGTACCTTCGTATGAATGACACGATGAACGAGCAGATTAATTCCGAAATCGAGAAAAACAAAACCGAATACACCAAAATGCAGCAAACGGTAAGCACCATGGAAGAAAAAGCCAAAACTACCGAAAGCATGATGGAAATGCTCCGCGACAACAACAATACGATTGTAAAACTGGACGGTCAGGCCGCAATGCCGTCCGCAACTGCAAAAATATACTGGAACAAAGCCACACAAAGCGTTTATGTAGACGCCAAAAGTTTACCGGATCCTCCACAAGGCATGGTATATCAGGTTTGGGCTTTAAAAATGAATCCGCTTACGCCTACCAGTATCGGTTTGTTGGAAAAAGAAGCTGATGCCTCTTCAAAAATGTATCAGGTTGACTACACTTCAGATGCCGAAGCTTTTGGTATTACCCTTGAACCGGAAGGAGGAAGTGCCGTGCCGACCATGGATCAGTTGTATGCTTTAGGAAAGGTATAATCTGCAGAAGCTTTAACAATCATGAAAATATTGTTTCTTTTATTATTTTTAACAAGTACACTTCAGGCTCAAAACTTTGATTTCCCCAGTCTTTATAAGAACGATTTGAAAAATCTGGAAGAAAATAGATTTATGGGGGATGTACTACATCTTCAAGAATTCAAACAGTTTGAAAAAACAAGTCTGAAAAACTACATATCCGCTTCTCAAATAACAGACTCTTACCACTTTACCAAATGGTCATCAACTTCTAAAAATGAAAAACTAAAATCTATTGTGAGGTTTGAAAAGTGTATCCCTATTGATGAGAAAAACTGTCTGATTTTTATCGGCTATGAATTTACAACCCGCAACAATAAAACCTATCAATACATTTCGGTGGAAGATCAGGGTTTAATGGAATATGCAATCAACAACAAAGAATATCACATAGCATACGTCAGTATAATCCTGGGGCTTGACAAAGAATATTTTGATACCAAAACCCAAATAAAATCACTATTTTCCAAAAACTAATTTTTAGCTGACACTCCGAACATTTAATACTTTCAGTGTTTATGAAAAAGAAAATCGTAATTCTATCAGGAGCCGGAATGAGTGCCGAAAGCGGTATCAAAACCTTCAGGGATTCGGACGGTCTCTGGGAAGGCCATGACATTATGGAAGTGGCATCCCCTATCGGATGGGCAAACAACCCGAAAGTAGTGTTGGATTTCTACAACGCAAGACGCGCCCAGCTTCTGGAAGTAAAACCCAACAAAGGCCATCAATTGGTTGCGGAACTGGAAAAAGATTACGACGTTTCCGTGATTACCCAAAATGTAGACGATTTGCACGAGCGCGCCGGAAGCACCAATGTACTGCACCTACATGGAGAATTGTTCAAAGTCCGCAGCACCAAATTCCATGACATGATTTACGAATGGAAAAAAGACCTGAATTTAGGCGATGTGGATTACGAAGGCAATCAGTTACGACCACATATTGTTTGGTTTGGCGAAGAAGTACCGGCCATAGATCCCGCAATAGAAATTATTGAGGATGCCGATGTACTGATCATCATTGGAACTTCGTTACAGGTTTATCCCGCAGCCAGCCTGATCCATTATGCGAACGATCAAATCCCTATTTATTATATCGACCTGAAACCGGCCAACATTTATAACATTGTAAATCCGGTTACAGTGATCCCGATGACAGCCAGTGAAGGAATGGAGAAAATTATGAGTTATGAGTTATAAGTTATAAGATGTAATGAATATTTTTAATACTTGTTACAAAGAAAACTGAAAACTGCGACTGTGACTGAGAACTCTTTCAGTAACTAAAAAAAATGCGATTCATAATTTATAACTCATAACTTATAACTATTTTTGCAGCTTCAAAAAACAACACAATAAAAACATGCAACTAACTGAACTGAATGCTATTTCGCCAATCGACGGTCGTTATAGAAACAAAACGGTTTCCTTATCCCAATATTTTTCCGAAGAAGCTTTAATCCGCTACCGTGTTTTGGTGGAAGTGGAATATTTCATCGCATTATGTGAATTGCCTTTGCCGCAACTTTCAGGTGTTGACAAAAACCTTTATCCGGAATTACGCAAAATGTATGAGAACTTCTCTACGGAAGATGCACTTTGGATCAAAGAAACCGAGAAAACAACCAACCACGATGTAAAAGCGGTGGAATATTTCATCAAGGCAGCTTTCGACAAGTTAGGTTTACAGCAATACAAAGAGTTCATTCACTTCGGATTAACGTCTCAGGATATCAACAATACAGCGATTCCATTATCAACTAAAGAAGCTTTTGAAAAAGTTTACATGCCTTCTTTGGTGAGTGTGGTTTCGAAATTAAAAGAATTAAGCATCGAATGGAAGGATGTGCCGATGTTAGCGCGTACACACGGACAACCTGCCTCTCCTACCCGTTTGGGCAAAGAAATCCAGGTTTTCGTGGAGCGTCTGGAAGAACAGATGCGTTTGCTTTTCAATGTTCCTTTTGCAGCTAAATTCGGTGGTGCTACCGGAAATTACAATGCGCATGCGATTGCTTACCCTAACAACGACTGGAGAAAATTCGGAAATGATTTCGTGGAAGACACGTTAGGTTTACACCATTCGTTCCCAACGACTCAAATTGAACATTACGACCATTTTGCAGCTTTCTTTGATGCTTTGAAACGTATCAACACAATCTTAATCGATTTAGACCGTGACATCTGGACGTATGTTTCGATGGATTATTTCAAACAGAAAATCAAAGCCGGTGAAATAGGTTCTTCGGCTATGCCACATAAAGTAAACCCGATCGATTTTGAAAATTCAGAAGGAAACTTAGGGATTGCCAATGCGATTTTCGAACACCTTTCGGCTAAATTACCGGTTTCAAGATTACAGCGCGATTTAACAGATAGCACAGTTTTAAGAAATATTGGTGTTCCGATGGGGCACACATTAATCGCTTTTGAAGCAACTTTGAAAGGTCTAAACAAATTACTTTTAAACGAAGATAAATTTGCTGAAGATTTAGAGAAAAACTGGGCTGTGGTTGCGGAAGCCATCCAAACGATTTTACGTCGCGAAGCTTATCCGAACCCGTACGAAGCTTTGAAAGATTTAACCCGTACCAACACGGTTATCAACAAAGAAGCAATCCATAATTTCATCGGAACCTTAAATGTTTCAGATGATGTGAAAGCAGAATTGCTGAAAATAACACCAAGCAATTATTTGGGAATATAATTTCCATCATGATATTAAAGAAACCCGGAGAAACAACTTCTCCGGGTTTTTTTATGCGTTTAAGAAAAGTTGTATATATTTGAATAAACCCATAACCCATGATGAACGACAGCAATCTGATTCACCCTAAAGAAGCTTACTTATACAGTATTTCAAGAGCATTGGAGAGAGGTGCTCATTATGGCATGAAAGGACTTTTGGTGCTTTACATGATTAACGGAATCAGATTTACCGAAATGGAAGCAACTGAAATTTACGGTACTTTTATTTCGGCTTTTGTTTTCGCTCAAATTCTGGGTGGTATTCTGGGAGATTTTGTCCTGGGAAATAAAAAGACACTTCTTGCCGGCGGATTATTACACGCTATTGGTTGTTTCACACTTTGCATTCCATCAGTAACTGCCCTTTATATTGGTTTGACTCTTATTGTTTTAGGAAGCGGACTCTTCACACCCAACCTGTTATCCAACTTTGGAAAAAGTTATCTCAGCAAACCCAAACTTATGGATGCCGGATTCAGTATCTTATATACAAGCATTAGTTTTGGCGTATTTGCAGGCATAGGATTGATTTCTTTTATAGGTTATTCCAGCTATTCCTATGGTTTTATCACTTCGGGAATAATGATGCTTTCAGCCATAACAATCGCGTTCTTCATTAAGGAAAAAGAAATCGCTGAAACTCAAGCACTATCTTCAGAATATGCCGCCAAAATCAATACTAAAAATGCCCTTTATATTTTGAGTTTCATTATGCTGGTATTTATCTATTGGCTCGTTTACGAATATTCCGAACCGGGCACTGAGTATGTAGCAACTCTTTTTCATGATAATCTTATTCTGAGTTCAATTCCAGCTTCATCCTATATTTCCAGCTTTGTGGTTCCGTTAGGGATTATAACTGCTCTTATCTGGACACATAAATTCAGCAGTCGAGTCCAAAAACTAGCAATTGGATTCCTGCTTGGTGCTTTATCGTCAGGCATAATGTTGCTTTTAGCCGAACAAATGATTACCTATTCGGTTTTGGTTTTCTTTACAGCAATCCTACTAATGGCATTGGCAGAAGTTCACATTTCACCATTGGTTTATGCAGCCGTATCCCAAAACTGTAATCCCAAATATTTAGCTACTGTAATGAGTTTAACTTTTATCCCTGCAAAATTATCGGTTTTCATTATTCCTCTGTTGGCGGCGGAAAAATTATCCGGGAACCAATTACTTTTTAATAGTACTGCCCTGCTTGGGTTAATCGGATTTGGATTATTCGTTTTTCTGTTAACCAAAAGAAAAGCATCTGTATAAAACCCAATATAATTTAGACTCCCGCTGATTTCAAAAGAGGCCTCTCCTCCTCAGAGACCTTAATTCATCTTAAAAAACCCCCAATTTTCAACTTAAAACTTGAAAAACCGGGCTTTTTTTAGTATTTTACGCCTTATTGCTATTTACCTGATAAACTATACGCCTATGCTTTTAACTGTTGCCGCAGCTTCAACGACACATCTCAAACCCTTAATCAGTGATTTAGGACTAATCCTCCTTACTGCCGGTGTTGCCGTACTGATTTTCCGAAAACTGAAACAACCTTTGGTTTTAGGTTATCTGATCGCGGGTTTTTTGGCCGGAAATCATTTTGCTTTTTTCCCGTCTGTTAAAGATGTGCACAGTGTTGAAATCTGGGCAGAAATCGGAATCATATTCCTCTTGTTCAGTTTAGGTCTGGAATTTAGTTTCAAGAAACTCGTCAAGGTTGGTGGAACAGCATCAATTACGGCAATTACCCAAATCCTCTTTATGGTACTTCTCGGGTTTACTGTTGGCCAATTGATGGGTTGGAATAAAATGGACAGCCTGTTTCTGGGCGTGATCCTGTCGATATCATCAACAACAATAATCCTTAAAGCTTTTGATGAATTGGGCGTAAAAGCACAGAAATTTGCCGGAAATGTAATCGGAGCCTTAATTGTTCAGGATATTGTGGCCATTTTAATGATGGTTTTATTATCAACCGTTGCTGTGAGCCAACAGGTTTCCGGAAGTGAATTACTGCAATCGGTTTTAAAATTGGTTTTCTTTCTGACGATATGGTTTGTGGCCGGTATTTTCTTCATTCCGACATTACTGAAAAAAGCCAAACATTTGCTCACGGATGAAATGTTACTGATTCTCTCTTTGGCTTTATGTCTGGTGATGGTGACCTTTGCAGCCAATGTTGGATTTTCTCCCGCTTTAGGAGCCTTTATCATGGGATCCATCATCGCCGAAACCACGCAGGCCGAACATATTGAACATCTTGTAAAACCTGTAAAAGACTTATTTGGGGCTGTTTTCTTCGTATCGGTCGGAATGTTGATCAATCCTGATACGCTGGTAGAATATGCCGTTCCCGTTGCCATACTCACAGTGGTAACCATACTTGGACAATCGTTTAGCGCAACAATTGGCTCTTTATTGTCTGGACAGCCTTTGAAGCAATCCGTTCAGGCCGGGATGAGTTTATCGCAGATTGGGGAATTCTCATTCATCATAGCCACGCTGGGAATGACCTTAGGTGTCACTAGTGATTTTCTTTATCCGACAGTGGTTGCAGTAGCAGCGGTCACAACTTTTACCACGCCTTATATGGTAAAGCTGGGAACTCCCATGGCGGTATTGCTGGAGAAAAGACTTCCGAGAAAATGGATAAAAGCGATTGCCGATTACAGTGCCAATGCTGAAGCTATCAAAACTTTATCAACCTGGCAGATTGTATTGAGGGCCTATCTATTTCAGATTGTCTTCCATTCCATTATAATTGTGGCGGTCATTTTATTGTCATCAAAATATATCATTCCTCTTGTGGAAGGTTCCAAATTCGGACATGCCCTTGCCGCTTTAATTGCGTTGATTATAGTTTCACCGTTTCTATGGGCACTTTCGCTCAGAAGGATTGCCACAGAAGAAGTAAGCGAATTGTTTGCCAACCGAAAATCAAGAGGTCCAATTTTGTTGCTAATCTTTGTAAGAATGGCGTTGGGCTTATTCTTCATCGGATTCATCCTGAACAACTTTCTGTCACCGGGTATCGCCCTTATTGCTCTTGTGATCGCTTTGGCTGCCTATCTGGTTTTTCCGAAACAGTTGCATGCCCGTTATCAGAAAATCGAACAGCACTTTTTAAGAAACCTGCACGACCGTGAAATGACGAGAGAAAAAAGTCTGCGAAAAGACCTGACGCCTTGGGACGGACACATGGCTACCTTCGAGATCAGAGCCACTTCCAATCTGGCAGGCAAAACTCTTGAAGAATTGAAGATGAGAGAAAAAATAGGAATAAACATTGCTTTTATCAAACGTGGGGAATACACCATAAATGTTCCCAGCCGAAACGAGCGTCTTTTCCCTAATGATGAAATTTGCGTAATCGGTACCGACTCACAGGTAAAAAAATTGAAGAAGTTTTTAGTCCAGAACGAAATTGAAACACCCGAAGATGTGGTTGAAGCCGACATTGTTCTGGAACACCTTGAACTCAAAAATGAATCGTTTATCGGTAAAAGCATCCGCGAGTCACAGATCAGGGAAAAAACAAAAGGCCTTGTTGTGGGTATCGAACGAAACGGAAGACGTATGCTTAATCCCGATTCCCATTTGGTTTTACAAAAAGGCGATATCCTTTGGGTGGTTGGGGATAAAAAACTGATGGAAAGCCTGACCAAAAGGATAAGGGTTCCGAACACCTGATTTGACCCATCATCTAAAAATGCATAATAAACTGAGCATTTTCTACCACTTTCACTATTATTCAAAAGAACTCCTTTTAAAAGGATAAATTTCTTATGGAATTTTCTTAATTCATCTTAAGAAAAAGAGCCTATTTTTCTTTTTAAGTCAGAATCGGAGCTTTTCTAAAGAATTTGAATCTTATGTGTTTTATTTTTTTATAACAAAATTTATAAATTATCTAAAAATCAGCACAATAACCACACTTTTATGTGTCTTTTTTAATTACAAAAAATAACATTAATTTTTTATTTTGTTTAAATCAACCAACTATTTACCTTTTTTGTTTAACAAATTATGCATGCATTATACTTTATTTTCAGTGGTAAATTTCCATTTTTAAAAATCAACAATTAGTGATTTTTCAATGTTTACAGGGTTTTTTATAACAATTTTTCATCTTAAAACAATTTAGCTACAATAAAAACCATAAGTAAAAACTTATATAATTAAATATTTATATAATACTGTAGCCATCTAGCCATATTCGCTCCGGTTCATTACTTTTTTATTTTTGGCTTTGCACATTTTAACTTTTAGAAGTTAGGCCATGCAGCTGAATGCTTTAGGGTATTCCGCCGGCAAATAATTTTTAAAACAGAAGTCGGACAGTTGTTGCATTTGTTGTTTCTCCTTGCCGGAAACGACAGTTACAAATAATCCCCTGACTAAAGTTTTATAAAATAATTGCCCTGGTTTAAAGTCTGGATTTTAAAAGTGTTACAAAACAAAAACAACTAATTATTAACTATGAAAAAAATTACATTTTTAATTTTCATGTCGCTTTTGTCCTTTGTAGGATATGCCCAGTTTCCGGAAAATTTCGAATCTGGCATTCCTGCTAACTGGAATGTTATGGACAATGGGGTGGGAACTGTCCAAAACTGGACAACCACCACGCTTTACGGACCGCATCCCAGCGGAACATCCGCGGCACTTATTGACAGAGGAAATATCGGTCAGGGAAATACTTCCGAAGACTGGTTGGTTGCTCCGCAATATTCGGTCCCAGCTCAAGCGCAGCTGCGCTTTATGACCAAAATGGTGCTTTCGGGAGACAACGGTACACTTTACCAGGTTCGTGTCTCTACAACATCTCAAACCAATCAGGCCAGCTTTACAACCATCCAGCAATGGACAGAATCAGAGCTGGAAATTGCCATGGCCAACGGAGGCTCGACTGGCTACAACATTTATGGTGAGATTGTTTTGAATCTGAATGCTTATGTAGGACAACAGATTTATGTAGCTTTTGTAAGAGTGCATACGCAAACAGGTACAACAACATCGGGAGACCGTTGGTTGGTAGACAATGTAAATTTGGCACAACAATGTTTAGACCCGGTAACATTAACGGCGACAAACATTAGTGCAACACAGGCACAATTAGGCTGGAACAGCCCCGGACCTGCTACTTCATGGGAAATTGATTATGCAGCTAACCCTGCAACACCGGATGGAATTCCGAACGTTACGGCTAATACTAACCCATACATGCTTACAGGACTTACTCCCGGAACACAATATTCTTACTATGTAAGATCAGTTTGTGCGGCAGGGGTACGAAGCAATTGGGTAGGGCCTTTCACCTTCCTTACTACTCCTTTAGGACAAACATGTGCCGGACCTATTGTGGTTGGAGCACTTCCTTATACGCATACAAGCAACACCGGATTATATGGTGATGTTATTGACGGAAGCCCTGGAGCTTCTTGTGGAATTACCGGTAACTATTTAAACGGTAATGATGTTTTCTATTCCTTCACTCCTACTTTTACAGGAGTTGTAGATATCTCAATGACACCGACTGGAAACAACTCGGGTGTTTTTGTTTATGGAAGTTGTAATGATGTAGGTATACTATGTCAGGCGGGTGTGGCTAATACCGCGGGCGGTGTTCGTAACATCCCTTTCTTTGCTGTTACAGCAGGAACTACATACTATATCGTTATTTCGACTTCAGGGACTCCACAAACTATTCCTTATACTTTAACCATACAACAGGTAGGATGTCCTCCACCAAATAACTTGGGGGCATCAGGAATTTCACAAACAGGGGCAACTTTAACCTGGGGTAACCCGGCAAGTGCAACCGCGTGGGAATATGTATTTCAACCGGCGGGAACAGGTTTACCGGGAGGTGCGGGAACTCCTGCAGGAACAACTTCTGCAACGATTGGAGGTTTAACAGCTAACACCAACTACGAATTCTACGTAAGAGTAGATTGTGGTGGCGGTACTTTCAGTGCCTGGGCAGGACCATTCCAATTCAGAACATTGTGTACTGCATTCCCGATTCCTTTTACGGAAGGCTTTAACAGTACGTCAACCTCACAGGCTTGTTGGACAGTACTAAACTTAAATGCTGATGCCAACTCCTGGAACATGGATTATGCAACCAACCCGTTCGAAGGAAATCAATCGGCGAGTTTAGTCGCTTCATCCGTGGCGAACAACGACTGGTTGATTTCTCCACAAATCATGGGGCTTAACAATAACCAGCGTTTAAAATTCAGATACAGAGTAGAAACAGGTACATCACCGTGTACGTTTGAAGTGAGACTTTCCACAAACGGAGCATCTCCTTCAGACATGACATCGGTTTTGGTTGCACCTGCTTCTTATAACAACACTACTTATATAGAGCGAATCGTAAACTTAGCAGCCTATTCCGGAAACGTGAATATCGGCTTCTATGTGGCACCGGGTGCCAACGGTTCGAGAATCTATATCGATCAGGTAATCATTGAAGACATGCCGGCGTGTCCTGAACCAACTGCTTTGACAGTATCAGGCGTTACAGCGAACTCGGCTACTGTTAACTGGATTCCTGGAAATACAGAAACTTCTTGGCAGGTATTGGTACAAACTTCAGGCTTACCGGCACCGACTTTGCCAACGCAAGGAGTAACGGTAAACACAACTCCAACATACAACGCTACACCACTTAACAGTTCTACTACATATGATGTATATGTATTGGCTAACTGTGGTGCTACGTCAAGTATTTGGATCGGACCTGTTACGTTCAGAACACCTCAGGTTCCGGCACCACTTCCATTTGCAGATACCTTTGAAGGAAACTTCGACTGGGATACAGTAAACGGAACTCAGACCAACAAATGGTTTGCGGGCACTGCTGCGAATAACGGAGGAACACGTTCTATGTATATCTCCAATGACAACGCAGTTACGAATGCTTATACTGTCACGGCAGCTTCTGTGGCTCAATCGTATAGAGATATTATAATTCCTGCCGGTACAAGCCAGATCAATGTTGCTTTCGACTGGAGAGCGATAGGAGAATCCACTTTCGATTATTTCAGAGTATGGATTGTTCCGACTACGTTTATACCAACAGCCGGAACTCAGATTACTGCTGCTGCGGACAGAATCAACATCAGTGGAAATATTAATCAAAACGGTGCATGGACCAGAAGAAATATAGTTGTAAATGCAACTGCATTTGCTGGCCAGACTGTAAGACTTGTTTATGAATGGAGAAATGACAACGTTGTTGGTACACAACCACCGGCAGCGATAGATAACATAAATATCAACGTTATTACTTGTCCTGCTCCTACCGCACTTACGGTAACAGCTGTAACACAAACTACAGCAACACTTCAATGGACAGCCGGAGCTTCTGAAACGCAATGGGAAATTGTAGTTCAAGCACCGGGTTCAGGACAGCCAACAGGAGCTAGTATCATCATCCCTGCGGGAACCAATCCGTTTACAGTAACCGGATTGAATCCGTCTACAAATTATGAATACTATGTTAGAGCCGTTTGTAGCTCTGCTACAGATGTAAGTACATGGTCAGGACCGACAGTATTTACTACCACTCAAATTCCTGCAATAATGCCTTATGCAGAAACTTTTGAAGGAACATCCGGTTGGTCTACGGTGAACGGAACTCAAACAAATAAATGGTTTGAAGGGACAGCTGTGAACAACGGAGGAACTCGTGCTATGTACGTTTCCAATGACAGTGGTGTGACTAATACTTATACGCTTACAGCTGCTTCTGTGGTACAGACCTATAGAGATGTTCAGATTCCTGCAGGTGTTAATCAGGTTAACGTTGGTTTTGACTGGCGCGCACAAGGAGAATCTACTTTTGATTATTTGAGAGTATGGCTTGTGCCAACTACTTTTGTTCCAACACCGGGAACACAGATAACAGCCGCAGCGGACAGAATCAATCTTAGTGGGAATATCAACCTACAAGCTACATGGATCAGAAGAAATTTAGTGGTAAATGCTACGGCCTTTGCTGGACTGACCGGTAGATTTGTTTTTGAATGGAGAAATGACGGTTCTCTTGGTACACAACCACCTGCCGCCATAGATAATATTAACATTACGGTTATTACATGTCCGGCTCCTACTGCTCCAATTGTAGTGAGTGTGACACAATCTACAGCAACAGTACAATGGACAGCCGGTGCTTCTGAAACACAATGGGAAGTTGTAGTTCAACCGGTAGGTTCTGGGCAACCAACCGGATCAAGTACGATCATTCCGGCGGGAACAAATCCGTTTACTATTACAGGTTTAAACCCATCGACTAATTACGAATATTATGTTAGAGCCGTTTGTAGTTCTGCTACAGATGTAAGTACATGGACGGGACCAAGAACCTTTACTACTTCACAGATTCCTGCAATAATACCTTATAATGAAGGTTTTGAGGGAACATCAGGTTGGACAACAGTTAACGGAACTGCAGTGAACAAATGGTTTGAAGGAACTGCTGCAAATAATGGCGGTACACGTGCCTTATACATCAGTAATGATAGCGGTACAACCAATGCTTATACAATTACGTCTACATCAATTGTTCACGCTTATAGAGATATTGCAATACCGGCAACATGTGCTGGAACTGTGAACGTTTCATTCGATTGGCGTTCTATGGGACAAGCAGCGAATGACTTTATAAATGTTTGGATTGTGCCTGCTACATATGCCCCTACTGCGGGAACGGGAATCACAGCAGCTGCAAGTGGAGGAATTTTTATATCGAACCAATTAAATGGTGGTGCCGCTTTCACGAATGTATCCTATTCGGTTAACAGTGCACCATATGTTGGTGGAGTTATGCGTGTGATCGTTGAATGGAGAAATAATGCTACAACAGGAACACAGCCACCGGCCGCGATTGATAATTTTAAAGTAGAACTTCCTACTTGTCCTAAGCCATACAACCTGGCTGTAGTGGGATCACCGATGCCAACCAGCGCTAACGTAACATGGACACCGGGATGTTCGGAAACAGAATGGGAAATCATTGTATTACCAACAGGATCTCCAGCACCAACGGCTGGAACAACAGGTACTTCGGTTACAACACCACCACCTTATACTATTACTGGTTTACAACCGTATACAGCTTACGATTTTTATGTAAGAGCAGTTTGTACTCCAACATCAGTATTTAGTACTTGGGCAGGTCCTAAAACATTTACGACTTTCATCGGAAATGATGAGTGTACTGGAGCTTATAACGTTCCTGTTAATAATAATGATCTGTGTACTCAGGTAAGAGCTGCAATTTTTAATGGTGCTACGGTTTCAACTGTAGGTGGCTCAAGCTGTGGGACTGCAAACTCGGGTGATATCTGGTTCCAATTCACGGCTACCAATACTTCGCACACTATTGATTTTAGAGATTTTTCAGTATACAATAACCCGATCATGATGACTGTTTATTCTGGAAATTGTGGTGCTTTGACTCAATTAGCATGTAGCTATAACAATTCAACTACGCTTTCAGGATTACAAATAGGCAGCACTTATTTTATTAGGGCTTCAATCAATACAGTTACGACTAATACTAATGTAACATTTAACGTTTGTGTCAAAATTCCAACGGCACCTGCCAGTGGAACTAGTGTAGACTGTTTGATCAATACCGTTAATCCAAGTTTTGAAAATCCTGTAATTAGTGGAACTTTTCCAAGATTTGCTGATTTATATGATCACATGGTGTTGGGATGGAGAACAACCGCTCCAGGGCATCAAATGGAATTTTGGCCGGCGCCAAACTATGAAAATCATACGGCGCATTCAGGAAACCAGTTTATCGAATTAAATGCAACTGAAGTTTCTGGAGTGTATCAGGATTTTGCAACACCGGTAAGTACGGTGTTCACATACAGATATGCTCACAAAGGAAGACAAGGTACTGACACTGTTGCCGTTTTAGCAGGACCTCCGGGAGGACCATATGTTGAGATTGACAGAAGAAGTACAGGAAACGGACCAAATGCATGGAGTTATCCTGCTGCACGTGCCTATACCGTACCTGCAGGTCAGACAGTTACCCGATTTATTTTCCAATCCATTTCAAGTGTTGGAGGTGCAACTATCGGAAACTTCTTAGATAGTATTGAATTTAAAGCGGATAACAGTGTTATTTCTGTATCTCCTTTAAGTTTAGATTGTTCAAGCAATGTATCTACTGTTGTAGCTGCAGGTTTAGGAACATGGTCTGCTCATACCGACAATCCGGGGGCAACGACTATTGGAGACCCTACTGAAAATACTACAACTATCAGTGGATTTACACTACCGGGTATTTACAGATACGATTGGACAACGTTATATTGTACAAGTACAATTGAGATTACTTATACAGATAACGGAAACCGATTACCATTATTTACTCAAGTTGATCCGGTTTGTGAATTATCAACAATTCAGCCCTTACCAACAACTTCTAACGAAGGTATTACAGGTACTTGGTCACCAGCTTTGGATAACACAACTACAACGACCTATACATTCACACCGAATGCAGGGCAATGTGCTATTCCAACGACGATGACAATCACGGTAACACCAAATAATACAGTAAGTGCGGCATCAGCGAGCCCAACGCTTTGTATCAACACGGCTATGACCGCTATTACACACACTACCACTGAAGCTACCGGCATTGGAGCTGCAATGGACTTACCGGCAGGAGTAACAGCTAGCTGGGCAAGTAACACAATTACCATCAGCGGAACGCCAACCGCAGCAGGTGTGTTCAACTACAGCATTCCGTTAATTGGCGACTGTGGTACAGTAACCGCTACAGGAACAATCACGGTAACAAATGAAAATACAGTAAGTGCAGCATCAGCTAGTCCAACGTTGTGTATCAATACGACTATGACAACTATTACGCACACTACTACTGAAGCAACAGGTATCGGATCTGCTACAGGATTACCGGCAGGAATAATGGCTACTTGGGCAGGTGACACGATAACCATCAGTGGAACCCCAACTGCAGCAGGTGTGTTCAACTACAATATTCCATTAACTGGAGGTTGTGGTACAGCATCAGCTACAGGGACAATCATTGTAACAAATGACAATACAGTAAGTTCTGCATCACCAAATACAACGTTGTGTGTTAATTCAACTATGACTGCTATCACACATACTACTACAGGCGCTACAGGCATTGATATTGCTACGGATTTACCGGCAGGGGTAACAGCTACTTGGGCAGGTGACATGATAACCATCAGTGGTACACCAACTGTAGCAGGTGTGTTTAACTACAGTATTCCTTTAACAGGAGGTTGTGGTACAGCAACCGCCATCGGGACTATCACCGTAAACCCTGAGAATACAGTATCTGCTGCTTCAGCGAACCCAACGCTTTGTATCAACACAGCTATGACCGCTATCACGCACACCACAACAGATGCTACAGGCATTGGTGTTGCTACGAACCTACCGGCAGGGGTAACTGCTACTTGGGCAGGTAACACGATTACCATCAGTGGTACACCAACTGCAGCAGGTGTGTTCAACTACAGCATTCCGTTAACTGGAGGTTGTGGTACAGCAACCGCTATCGGGACTATCACGGTAAACCCTGAGAATACAGTAAGTGCGGCATCAGCGAACCCAACGCTTTGTATCAACACAGTTATGACCGATATCACGCACACAACGACAGATGCTACAGGTATCGGAACTGCTACAGGCTTACCGACAGGCGTAACAGCTGCATGGGCTGGTAACACAATTACCATCAGCGGAACGCCAACTGCAGCAGGTGTGTTCAACTACAGCATTCCGTTAACTGGAGGTTGTGGTACAGTAACCGCTACAGGAACAATCACGGTAACAACTGACAATACAGTAAGTGCTGCTTCAACGAACCCAACGTTGTGTATCAATACGGCTATGACCGATATCACGCACACAACAACAGATGCTACAGGTATCGGAGCTGCTACAGGCTTACCGGCTGGTGTTACGGCTACTTGGGCAGGTAATACAATTACCATCAGCGGAACGCCAACTGCGGCAGGAGTGTTCAACTACAGCATTCCGTTAACAGGAGGTTGTGGTACAGCAACCGCTATCGGAACTATCACGGTAAACCCTGAGAATACAGTAAGTGCGGCATCAGCGAACCCAACGCTTTGTATCAACACAGCTATGACCGCTATCACGCACACAACAACAGATGCTACAGGTATTGGAGCTGCTACAGGCTTACCGGCAGGAGTAACTGCTTCTTGGACAGGTAATACAATTACCATCAGTGGTACACCAACTGCAGCAGGAGTATTTAACTACAGCATTCCGTTAACAGGAGGTTGTGGTACAGTAACCGCTACAGGAACAATCACGGTGACAATTGATATTTCGACAAGTGCTGCATCAGCATCACCAACATTGTGTGTTAATACGGCTATGACGGCTATCACGCATACTACTACAGGAGCAACAGGTATTGGGACTGCTACGGGCTTACCGGCAGGTGTTACAGCCTCATGGGCAGCCAATACGATTACCATTAGTGGTACACCAACGGCTTCAGGAGTGTTTAACTATAGTATTCCATTAACTGGAGGTTGTGGTACAGTAATCGCTACAGGAACCATCACAGTGAATCCTAATGTTTCACCAACATTCAATCAGGTAGATCCTATCTGTAGTGGTGATGCTTTAGCAACCTTATCAACCACTTCCAATGAAGGAATAATGGGTACTTGGTCTCCGGCAATGGATAATACCACTACAACCACTTACACCTTTACCCCTAATGCAGGGCAATGTGCAAGTACGGCTACGATGACCATTACGGTTAACCCGGTTGTTACGCCAACCTTTGATGCAATCGAGCCTATTTGTTCAGGAACGGTATTAGCAGAATTGCCTACTGTGTCCAATGAAGGTGTTACAGGTTCATGGTCTCCGTTCTTAGATAATACGACTACCACTACTTATACCTTTACACCGGATGCAGGACAATGTGCTCCAACAGCTACATTGACTATCATCGTGAATTCAAAC
>NZ_JBSNCR010000006.1:0-172639 GCF_053764385.1 Flavobacterium pedocola
ATAGAATGCAGGTAAAAGCCTGTGACTTAGTGAAATAAAGAAATTTGTTGATTGGGTTCTTTCCATCAAATCACGAATTAATTGAAAGGAATTTGTAGTGTTTTGTTTTAATCCTTTCGCTTCTGAAAACGAAAAGGAATTCCTTAAATAGCCCTGATGGGAGCAACTACCTTGTAGTGCGGACAGCGGGAACTTCGCATAGCAATCAAAACCAGGCCATTCGCTCCAAATAAAAAAAGCCAACTAAAATAGAAATAGCTGGCTTAGGTGTTTTATGGGGCAAAATTATCCGTGTATGGTTTCTTTTTTTCCGTATTTAGCGATTACAGACGCCTCATACTCCAACCATTCTTTCCAGCGTTTGTCGACGTCTGTTTTTCCGGCATATTGTTTGGCGAACTTTAAAAAGGTGGTGTAGTGACCAGCTTCGCTTACCATTAAATCGTGATAAAATTTAGCTAATTCGGGATCTTCAATATTTTGCGATAACACGCGAAAACGTTCGCAACTGCGGGCTTCAATCATGGCGGCGAAGAGTAAGCGTTCAATTAATGCATCGTCTCTGCTACCGTCTTTTCTGCAAAATTTTACCAGATCATTTACGTAATCGTCTTTTCGTTCGCGACCCAAAGTTAGACCACGTTCTTTAATGACGTTGATTACCATTCTGAAATGTTCCATTTCTTCAATGGCGATATTGGTCATTTCGGCAACCAAATCGGGTTTTTCAGCGTTGTTTATGATGATGTAAATCGCATTAGAAGCTGCTTTTTGCTCACACCAGGCGTGATCGGTCAATATTTCTTCTATATTGGATTCTACGATATTTACCCAGCGCGGGTCGGTTGCTAATTTTAAACCTAACATTTGTAAAAATTTGTACAAAAGTAAGTTCTTTTTTGGATTTATGGTCTGATACAGAGTATTTTTGAGCATGCAAAAACCGAAACTTTTAATCCTCAGTTCTGTTTGGGTGGAACCGAAATCTTCTGCAGCGGGCAATCGAATGTTACAGTTGATACGATTTTTCCAGGGTTTAGGATATTCAGTGGTTTATGCGAGCACAGCCTCAGCTTCAGAATTCTCTTTTGATCTTGCAACCATTGGAGTTGAAACCTTTTCCGTGCAATTAAATGACAGCAGTTTTGATGATTTTGCTGTAGAGCAACAGCCAGATGTGGTTTTGTTTGATCGGTTTATGGTTGAAGAACAATTCGGATGGCGTGTGACTAATAGTTGTCCCAAGGCCTTGCGATTATTGGATACTGAAGACCTGCATTGTCTGCGGGATGCCAGAAGAGACGCTTATAAAAGAAATCTTGATTTCAGCGAACAATTGCTGTTTTCGGAGGTTGCCAAACGGGAAATTGCTTCGATTTTCAGGTGTGATTTGACGTTAATGATTTCAGAATATGAAATGGGATTGTTACAGCGGCTATTCAAGGTTGAGGATGCATTATTACATTATTTACCCATAACTGTCGATGGTAAATTAGACCAATCTGATAAACGTTTGGCATTTTCGGAACGAAAAGATTTTGTCTTTATCGGTAACTTTCTTCATGAACCCAACTGGAATTGTGTCGAAGTGCTGAAAAAAGAAATCTGGCCGGAATTACGAAAAAAAACACCCATGGCAAACATGTTGATTTATGGCGCCTATCCAAGTCAGAAGGTACTGCAACTGAATAATCCTAATGAAAGGTTTTACATAAAAGGCCGTGCGGAAAGTGCTCAGGAGGTTATAGAAAATGCGAGGGTTTTGCTTGCGCCAATTCGTTTTGGTGCAGGGATTAAAGGCAAATTGCTTGAGGCGATGCTTTATGGGACGCCATCGGTTACTACTTCTGTTGGTGCTGAAGCGATGCCTGGAGATTTATCCTGGAATGGTTTTGTTGAAGATACTAATGCTGAGTTTATCGATTCGGCGGTTTTGCTTTATACTGATGAAAACTGTTGGAAAACAGCGCAACAACAGGGCTATGAAATTCTTAAAAAAAGGTTCCAAAGCGATAGGTTTTGGGAGAATCTGAAAGGTAAAATAGAACATTTGAGCACCACGCTTGACCAGCACCGACAGCAGAATTTTATCGGCGCCATGCTCCAGCACCATACGACGCAAAGTACCCGTTACATGTCCAAATGGATCGAAGAAAAAAATAAGAAATAACGATTAGGTATTGATTTCCAGGTCACTGATGTACTCCTGATACTCATAGAAGAAGCGTTCAAACGCATCCATGTTTTCATGAAAAAAGTCGAAAATTTCATCCCAGGTAGCTTTGTTGTACAAGCTGATTCCAGTTTTTTCAACCCAAATGCGGCTGTTACAGTGTCCGGTTTCCAGATAGAAATTGCGCTCAAAAATAGCCTCAGCAATAAAATCTTCGAGTAAGATGGTTTTCAAAGATTCGATTTTTTCGTAGTAAATCTTTCTTTTTTCATCGTCACGGCATTCAATGTCGATTAAAACCTGAGCTTTTTTATTGTCGATATAAAACTTAAAGGAGAAGTCCTTTATTTTGGTGTCATACAAAAGCCATTTTCTTGGATAGGCTTCTGCAAATGCTGTCCAAAATTCTTTTTTGATTCTCTGTGCTTCTTCTTTACTGAACATATTCTTTGCGTAAAAGTTTGTTAAAATTAATTTTAGCGGTAACTTTATAGTTGGTACCTAAAATTTTCAACTAAAAAATGGATTTTCTGGATTTCTTAAAATATTTACCAAAAATAGAAAAAGAAAAGTTACTTTCTGTAGAAGCCCATATGAAAATGGCGCCTCTGGAGAGGGTATCGTCGTTATCGTCCAAAGATTATCTTGATAAAAACCCAAAAAAAGCAGCAGTAATGATGCTTTTGTATCCAAGAAACAAGAAAGTTCATCTGGCTTTGATCGTAAGAAATTCGTATCCGGGTATTCATGCCTCGCAAATCGCTTTTCCGGGAGGTAAAGTGGAACCAGAGGACAAAAACCTTGAACATACCGCTTTACGTGAGACCCATGAGGAAATAGGGGTGAAACCAGAATTGGTAAATGTTATCAAACCTTTCAGTGAATTGTATATACCGCCCAGCAATTTTTTAGTATCCCCGTTTCTGGGGATTGTTTATGAAGAGATTACTTTTATTCCAAGTCCTTACGAAGTAAAAAGAGTTTTGGAACTGCCTTTGGAAGATTTACTTGATGACAGAATCATTACGCAGGTAGTCATGTCAACTTCTTATGCGAAGAATATAAGCGTCCCGGTTTTTAACGTAGACAAATATGTAGTTTGGGGTGCTACGGCCATGATGATGAGTGAACTGAAAGAAACCATCCGAAAAGTGCTCTGAAAAAATTAATTGTTTACATTTGCACCTCTTTTTTAGAACTTAATTAACTAAAATTATGGGATTGTTCAAAAGAAATCCTTTCGGTCATATACTTTTCATAAAAACCTGGCTGATCCGTATTTTCGGGGCCCTTACGCACAGACGTTATCGTGGTTTCAATCAGTTGCATATTGACGGTTCGGAGATTATCCGTGCGCTTCCGGACAGAAATGTATTGTTTATATCCAATCATCAGACATATTTTGCCGATGTGGTGGCGATGTTTCACGTTTTCAATGCCAGTTTAAAAGGCCGCGAAGACAATATTAAGAACATCGGTTACCTTTGGAATCCAAAACTTAATATTTATTACGTTGCTGCAAAAGAAACGATGCAGTCAGGATTGTTGCCAAGAATTTTGTCATATGTAGGAGCCATCACGGTAGAACGAACTTGGAGAGCCGGAGGAAAAGATGTGGCAGAACATGAGCGAAAAGAAGTCAACTTCAACGATACCGAAAATATTAAAATTGCATTAGCCGACGGATGGGTAATCACCTTTCCTCAAGGCACAACACGTTCGTTTAAACCGGTTCGTAAAGGAACAGCACATATCATCAAGCAGCATAAACCCATAGTGGTCCCGATTGTGATTGACGGTTTCAGACGTTCGTTCGACCGTAAAGGATTGCGTCTGAAGAAAAAGGGAATCCTGCAATCGTTTATCATTAAAGAACCTTTGGAGATTGATTATGATAATGAAACAATTGAACAGATTGTAGAAAAAATCGAATATGCCATTGAACAGCATCCATCGTTTCTGAAAGTTATCCCGAACGAGGAAATAGAAGAAATGAAAGAATTGGACAGACAGCGCCAATGGAATTATTAGAAATAAAAAAAGAGGCAAAAGCCTCTTTTTTATTTTACTGCTTCTACTTTGTAGCCGGCTTTTCGCAAAAGATTGATTACACCGTTGTCTCCACCCAGATGGGCTGCTCCGACACCAAAAAATGTCGGTTTTGTTTTAGCGGCTTCGGCTATTTTGCTGATCCAGTTTTTGTTTCTTTTGGTAAGAAGATCGTCCTCAAATTTAGAGGTGATGGTATTGTCTGACGTTCTGGAAAGTTCCAGCATCGCATTCAGGTTCTCGGATTTGTAAATTTCCATTACCTTTTTGAATTCGTTTTTGTCTTTTTCCATGTTCCCTTTTGCTGTTTTTACCAATTCGGTCATTTGGTCTTTGTACGGAATAGCATCAAAAACAGCCATTTGTTCTGCAACAGATTCCAGTCCAAATGTTTCTTCCTGCTGTTCTTTGGTGATGCGCATCAATTCCCCTTCAACGGATTGCATCGGGCAGTCAAGCATCTTCGGATACAGCATGGCGCTAATCATGAAAGGTTTGAATGTGTTAAGCAACTTGGCGGAAAAACCAATGTTTTTGGTCAAAAAACTGTCGACGATTTTAAAATCTTCTTCAGAACAAAGCGAGGTCATCGTAACACCGTCCTTCATCATCATGCCTGTCATCATTTTGGTTTGCAGTGCGGTGTCATCCATGTCCAGTTCCAGATAAAGCTGATCGGTTGTTCCCAATGCTTTTTTTACATTGTCTTTTAAGGTAGCAT
This sequence comes from Flavobacterium pedocola, assembly GCF_053764385.1. Taxonomy (NCBI): domain Bacteria; kingdom Pseudomonadati; phylum Bacteroidota; class Flavobacteriia; order Flavobacteriales; family Flavobacteriaceae; genus Flavobacterium; species Flavobacterium pedocola. Next base: position 4,944 of record NZ_JBSNCR010000006.1, read on the forward strand.
CACAAGTCATGTGGATGGTCCCGAAAAGATAGGATGGAGCGGCTAAATCTTTACCACTGATTTTCCATAGTAAGGCGTTTTCAAGCTTTTGTGCCTGAACTGATAACCCAATCAGAATAAAGGTAATGGCTATTTTGTATTTCATGTTACAGATCGATTTTTTTTAATTCTTCATAATTTCTGTACAATCTTCTTAGTAAGAAACCGTAAATAAGTCGGTAGAACAACCAAAAAATTGTTAAGAAGACGGCTAAAAACACCAATGTGATTCCAAAAAGGAAAACCCAGAAAACTATGTTTTTGTCACTTCCTGAAAGCTGATTTGCTATTTTGTTAATGTTGTTGTCGTATTTAACCGTTGCAATCATGATCACAATAAAAGTGAGGCCAATCATAGCTAAATTGTACCAAATATAGTATTGTACAGTTTTTCTTGTTTTTAGTATGCTTCTCATTAGCGCTTTCACATTGTTTGTCGTGTCAATGCTTTTGAAATTCTTATAAAACAGGTAAATAAAAACAGCAATAACAGCATAATTCACGATCATGAAAACATTCATTAACGTGTCGATATGATAGTTTTCAAGCGTCTTAAAATAATTTTCGTCGGCGGTAAAAAAGCTTAAGGCACTCCAAAGCAGTATTTCAAGTACACTTATGATGAAAATCCATTTTACTATGGAAGACGACTTCTTATGCAGCATCGCATAAATTTCCTGCTCCGAAATTTTCGGAAACTGACTGTCGTTTTTCTTCCAGTCTTTTTTTAATAAATCTAACTCGTTCATATTTTCCAACTCCTTACGGATTTACTATTTTCTTTAATTTTCCTTTGATTCGGTTCATTTTTACCCTTGCATTTACTTCACTGATTCCCAGGGTTTCGGCGATTTCCGTGTAATCTTTGTCTTCCAGATACATGAAAACTAAGGCTTTTTCAATGTCATTCAACTGATGGACCGCTTTGTAGAGCAGTTTTATCTGTTCCTCTTCTTCATAATTGTAATCCTCATGGCTGAATTTGTGAACCGTGCTGTCAAATTCGATCGTGTTGACCGATTTGGTCTTTTTCCGGTACAGCGTGATGGCGGTATTCAAAGCCACGCGATAGGCCCAAGTGGTAAATTTTGCTTCGCCACGGAACTGAGGAAAAGCCTTCCAGAGCTGAATGGTAATTTCCTGAAACAGATCTTTGTGCGCGTCTTCATCAGACGTATACAACCTACAAATCTTGTGGATTATATTCTGATGCTCCTGTAATTGCGAAACAAACGATTGCTCTAAACTCGAATTCATAAACGATTAGTGTTGGTTCCTGGTGGAATGTTACAAATTAGAAAATTTTATTTTTCAAGAGCATTTTTTTTGACTAAAATAGAAACAAGAAGCCAGAATCAAGCAATAAGAAATAAGAAGGCGAATTTGGGTAATCCTGTCTTGACTCTTGGTTCTTGACTCTTTTCTCTTTCAATCATCAGACTTTCTTCGTAACTTAGCAACAAAGCAATTCAAGACAAACATGAATATTCCCCGCTCCAGTTTTCCGCGTATTGTCATCATCGGTGGCGGTTTTGCAGGAATCAATTTAGCCAAAAAACTTAAGAATAAAGATGTTCAGGTAGTTTTACTGGACAAGCATAATTACCATACCTTTCAGCCGTTGTTGTACCAGGTAGCCACTGGTGGTTTGGAAGCCGGATCCATTGCCTACCCGATTCGGAAAGTAGTGCAGGAATACCAGGATTTTTATTTCCGGTTGGCTAATGTGAAGGAAATCGATACGGTGAATCAGAAAGTATTGGCAGACATCGGCGATTTGCATTATGATTATTTAGTGATTGCAACGGGTTCCAAAACCAATTTTTTTGGCAATAAGGATATTGAGAGTTACAGTATGGCCATGAAAACCATTCCGCAGTCGCTCAACATCCGCAGTTTGATTCTTGAGAATTTTGAACAGGCGACTTTAACCAATGACATAGCCGAGCGAAATGCTTTAATGAATTTCGTAATCGTAGGAGGAGGACCAACGGGAGTGGAGTTAGCCGGCGCTTTAGCCGAAATGAAAAAAGCAATCCTTCCCAAAGATTACCCCGATTTAGACATCCGGAAAATGGGTATTCATCTGGTGCAGGGAAGTGATCGGTTACTAGATGCCATGACAGCAAAATCATCTGAAAGTGCTGAAAAATTTCTGCAAAGTTTAGGGGTCAGTATCTGGAAAAACGTTCGGGTGACCAACTACGACGGCCGTACCGTCACCACAGGTTCCGATTTGACTTTTGATACCGCAACCGTTATTTGGGCCGCAGGTGTTAAAGGAGCCGCTGTTAACGGACTTCAGGCAGAAGCTTTAATAGAACGTGCAGATCGGTTCAGGGTCAATGAATACAATCAGGTGTTAGGGTATGATGCTGTTTTTGCAGTGGGCGATATTGCTTCCATGGCTTCCGAGAAATATCCGTTAGGGCATCCGATGATGGCACAGCCCGCTATCCAGCAGGGAAGTTTATTGGCGGAAAATCTGATCAAAAAAATAAAAGGCAAACCCATGAAAGCTTTTGAATATAATGACAAAGGGTCCATGGCCACAATCGGGAGAAACAAAGCTGTTGTTGATTTGCCGAAAATGCATTTTCACGGGGTTTTCGCGTGGTTCGTTTGGATGTTTGTACATCTGTTTTCCTTAATCGGCTTTAAGAACAAAGCTGTAGTGCTGATGAACTGGGTGTACAATTACATCCGATTAGACAGGGAAGGCCGCCTAATTATCCGACCGTACAAAAAGAAAAATATACAGAGTTTTACAACGGATGAGATTTAGAGAAATAGAGTCAAGGGATAAGAGGCAAGAAGTAGTTATTGTCAGATTGTCTTGCTTCTTGTTTCTTGTTTCTCATAAGTCTTTTCCTTTATAATAATTCACCATCAGATCCACAAACTTGCTATAACTCTCCAGGCCGTCTTTCTGTTGGTTGAGTTTTAGGAACTTGTCGTAAAAACTATGGAAAATCACATCGATAAACGTTTGATGGCTGTCCCAGAACTCCTCTGTTTCATCAAAATTTTTCAAAATGCCTTTGTGGATTAACGGCAGTAATTCTTTGGCCGAACCTTCTTTAAAGTTTTCAAGATTTCCCAAACAGTAGCGCAAAGCATACGAATAACCACAATATTTAAAATATACGTCTTCGTTATGGATGGAGGCCATGTAACCCACAAAATTCGCTTCACTTTCCGATCCGATGCCGATCTGATGCGACATTTCATGTGAAGTAGTTACTACAAAATTGTGCTTTGGAACCCTGTCGTTAACCTGCGCTTCATTGGTAAAAGGATTTAAATAACCGCCAAATCCCATATAAGTCAAAGGCAAACTCAACAAGGAAGGTTTAACCGAATGGTTTTCATAGTGCAGATATGGTAAGGTCTTGGCCAGTTTGTCATAACCGTTTTGTGCCTTTTCAAAAATTTCGTCCTGCGAATAAGGAACCGTTACTTTTATCGAATCGTTTTGAACTAATTGCGAATGGATAGCGTTGGTTTTTACAATCAGCTGTTTGGTGAAAGCCAGTAAATCTTCCTGCGAATATTCCCGTTCGATATTCAATTTCTGATACATCGGGACCCGTAAATAATTCAGCGCCCAAAGCATATTGAAGAGGAAATAAAAAACCGATATAAAGCCAACCAAGGAAAGTAGGTTAGATTTCCATTCCGGTTTCCAGGTTTTACGTTTTTTCCAGAACCATCGCAGTAAAAAGACAATTGCAATCCCATACATCACATCCCCAACCGAAAAAGAAATGTTGCCCAGCGTTACTCTTGAAATCTTTGCTAATATTGGATAGAAACCATTGCTGTAATACCGTTCCACAGTTTCCGGAAATAACGAAAGAATTCGCAATCCGATTAATTGCACAACAAGAAATAAGGGTAAAATCAGTTTTCTGTTCATCCGGGAAATTTTGCTAAAGATAAAAAATGTTAATTGAATGTAGGAATGAAAGACTTATCGTAAATTTGTAAGATAGAAGAAACACTTTAAAACCAGTGTGATGAAGAAGTTAGACATGCGGAAAAAAGTGATCCTGTTTTGCGACGGGAGCAAATGCGGTAAAGACAACAAGCACAACCGCAAAGTGTTTCGTGGCCTGATCAAACAAACCGAAATGAAAGGCGAGGTGGAAATGATTAAAACGCATTGCACCGACAATTGCAAATGTGCCCCAGTTGTTGGTTTTCAACCAGATAATGTTTGGTACGGTGAGGTATCCGAAAAGAAAATCCCGCAACTTTTTGAAGAGCATATAGCACACGCCAAACTTCTGAATCACAAATAATTTCTTCTGAAAATTACTGCAATTTAAAGCTGCAAAGCGGTAAAACTTTGTAACTTTGGGACTTTGTAAAAAACAACAACAATTTTAATTTAAAAATATGAGTCAGGAAGTTAGAAATCTTGAGCCAAAACAGCTTTGGAATAAATTTGCCGACCTGAATGCCGTTCCGCGTCCTTCCAAAAAAGAAGAACGTGTAATCGCTTTCATGATGGATTTCGGTAAAAACTTAGGTTTGGAAACCATCAAAGATGAAGTAGGAAACGTTATCATCAAAAAACCGGCTACTGCTGGCATGGAAAACCGCAAAACCATCGTGATGCAGTCGCATTTGGATATGGTGCACCAAAAAAACAACGATACCATTTTCGATTTCGATACTCAGGGCATTGAAATGTATGTGGATGGTGACTGGGTTCGCGCTAAAGGAACAACGCTTGGTGCCGATAACGGTTTAGGAGTTGCAACTATTATGGCGATTCTGGAAAGCAAAGACATCAAACACCCGGCGATTGAAGCCTTATTCACTATCGATGAAGAAACGGGAATGACCGGAGCCATGGGCTTAAAAGGCGGTTTGCTAGATGGGGAAATCCTTTTGAATTTAGATACAGAAGAAGACGATGAAATTGATATCGGTTGTGCCGGTGGGGTAGATGTTACGGCGGTTCGTTCTTATACTGAAGAAGAAACTCCGGAAGGTTCTGTTGGATATACCATTACTGTAAAAGGTTTGAACGGTGGTCACTCCGGAATGGACATTGACAAAGGTTTAGGGAACGCCAATAAAATCATGAACCGTTTGTTATTTGACGGATTTGAAAACTTCGGTTTACAGATTGCGGAAATCAACGGAGGAAGTTTGCGTAATGCGATTCCGCGTGAAAGTGTTGCGAAAGTGATCATTGCGGAAATGTACGATGAGGCTTTCGTGTTCGACATGCAGGAAGTAATCAACGATATCAAATTCGAATACAAAACCACGGAGAAAAACCTAACTATCGAAATCGTGAAATCCGATTTACCTTCAAAAGTAATGGATTTAGGTGTTCAGGAAGGATTGCTTCGTGCTATTTACACAGCACATAACGGCGTTTACAGAATGAGTGCCGATATGGAAAACCTTGTGGAAACTTCAAACAACATTGCCCGTGTGATTGTGAAAGACGGAGAAATCTCGATTCAGAATTTGACGCGTTCATCGGTGGAATCGTCTAAATTCGATTTAGCGAATGCTTTGCGTTCTGCTTTCGAATTGTTCGGATGTGAAGTGACTTTTGCTGGTTCATACCCAGGTTGGACACCAAATGTAAGTTCCCCGATTTTGGATGTGTTAACTTCAATCTACGAAAAACAAAACGGTTCAAAAGCGCATGTAGTAGCTTGTCACGCCGGTTTAGAATGCGGAATCTTAGGAACCAATTACCCGGATATGGACATGATTTCTTTCGGGCCAACCATCAAAGGTGCGCACAGCCCGGACGAAAGAGCATCAATTTCTTCGGCTCAGAAATACTGGAAATTCGTGATGGAGATCCTGGAAAATATTCCGGTGAAAAACTAAGCGAAATCAGCATAATAATAAATGAAAACCTGTTTAGAAATAAGCAGGTTTTTTTGTGGAAAATATTGTTCGGTTTTGCATAATTTTATGCGATTTTACGTTATAAATAAAAATTTCAACATGAGAAAAATTTCGGCATTTTTGCTTGCGTCACTTCTATTTCTTTCCTGTTCAAAATCAGACAAAGTCGAGCAGGTGGAAAGAGCATTTTACTATTGGAAAAGCGACGGTAACTTGTCTGACAATTTAAAATTAAAATTGGTTCAAAACCAGGTTAAAAAGGTTTATGTAAAATACTTTGAAGTAGATTACAGCGAGGCCATGGGAAATTTTCCGTACGATAAAAATCAGATTTCGGAGTATCAGGCTTCTGGCTTTGAGGAGGTTAAAATAGTGCCGTGTGTGTACATCAAAAATGAGATTTTTCAATACAATAAAGAGAAGGATTTAGACAAACTCGCCGATAATATTGTTTTCCTCGTAGATAAATACAACAGAAATGCGGAAAAGTACCTCAAATTTGAAAATGAAATTCAGATCGATTGCGACTGGACTAAATCCACCAAAGAAAAATATTTTTACCTGCTTGAAAAGATAAAAGAGCTTTCCAAAAAGAACATCAGTTGTACGCTACGACTTTACCCTTATAAATATCCTGACCAAATGGGGATTCCGCCCGTGGATAAAGTTACGCTGATGTGCTATAATCTGATAAAACCACTATCCAACCAAGGTAAAAATTCAATTCTTGATCTGGATGAATTAAAATCGTATCTGAATGAAAGAAGGGATTATCCAAAACACCTGGATGTCGCCTTACCGGTTTTCGGATGGACGCAATTGTATCAGAATAATCATTTTTCCGGGTTGCTGAATATGTCATCTAACGAGTTGAAAAGCTTCACTAAATTGCAAAAACCTTTGTGGTATGAAGTGACCCGAGATACGGTTATTAATTACGATAATTACATTAGAGTTGGCGATCAGATTAAATGTGAAGAAGTTTCAGCCAAGACATTGGAAGAAGCCATTGGTATTATCAAAAAGAATGTCGCTCTGGACAAAACTGCAACGATCAGCTTGTTTCACCTTGAAGAAAATGCATTTAAAAATTATTCCGATGAAGAAATTTCTAGGTTTTACGATTCTTTTACTAAGTAGTTTTAGTAAAGTTTTAGCCTGCGGCTACTCTCCGTATGGGGAAGACGTTCGGTATTGTATTTTCAAACCGGCTTACTTTAACTATAAAGATTATGCGTCCTTTTATTACAATACGGATTCATGGGGCTTTGAAAACGGATTGATTTATGGTGATAGAAAGCCTTCTTATTACACTGCCAATGTGGAAGACTGGTATGCTTATACCAATAAAACAGTCAGTATTGATGTCGTAAATGATTTTATTAACAACCTTAAACTTACCGATATCCATGCGGGAAGCGGGAACGGATTCATACAGTATCTGTTTAAAAATAATAAGAAAGATGCCATCGAGTATCTGAAAATAGCCAAGCAATGCGAAGATGTTAACAGTTGGGGCGCTCTGGATGCCTGGGAACGTGAAGAAATACAAATTGATGCACAACGCGTCCGCATTCTTAACAAGGTTGTGTCAAAATACAATCAGGAGAAAAGTGCCTATTTTAAACGGAAATATGCTTTTTTAGCAATCCGATTGGCGTATTATGCGAATGATTTTAAGATTGTTCAGAAGCTTTTCAGGGAAACATTTGAAAATTCTACCCAAGACTATCTCTATTATTGGGCAACTTTTTTCAACAGTTATACCAAATCAGAAGGAGAGCGATTGGTGGATGCCGCCCGATTAATGGCAAATTCACCGGAGAAATTTGAAGCGAGCTATTTTTATTTTCACGATACATTCTCTGTTGCAAAAGCGTTGCGATTTGCCAAAACCAAAGAAGATGTGGCCAATATCTACGCTTATGCCTCCATTCAGAAGGCCGACAGAAATCTGGAGTATTTAAAGCAGATTTATCAAAACCATCCGAAATCGAGAATTCTTGGTTTTTTACTCCTGCGCGAGGTGAACAAAATTGAAGACTGGGTTTTTACGCCTTATTATACAAATTACGAGCCTACAACGGGGCCTTTTTCTGGCGTTGCTAACTATGACGACACGGTTACCACTTTAATTTTAAGAGAACGTTCCGAAAAAGACCGAATCTATGCCAGTGAGATGTTAGGTTTTATGAATACGGTCAATTTTTCCGAAACCTATGATCCGGTGGTATGGCAAAGTTCTAAAATCCAGTTGTTGTTTATCGCCCGAAAATATGAGGAGTGTAGGGCTGAAATTCAGGATTTTGAACGAAAATTTAAGAAGAACGCAGCGTTTGAAATAGTAGAAAAAATTAAAGCACTCTGTGTCATTGCCGATCAGGATTACGGAAACGCTGTAATTAAAGATGAGGCCAAACCCATTATTCTGAAGTATAACAAAGACGAACGCTTTATGTTCGCTTTAGGCAGAGAGCTGGAATTTAAAGGGGATTTACCCGACGGATTAGCAATTATTGCCACTGCAAACCAATATAATATTGATTATTATTATGATATCGAAGGGGTAGAATGGCAAGGTAACCGAAACAAGGCTTCCGGGAACCTGGAGTATTTTTACACGTATTTTGATTACCTGGATTTTGTGTATTCCGCAGATGAGTTGCAGTTGGTAATCAATGCGCTGAACGCCAAAAGAGATTCGCAATTTGACAGGGTTATTTATAAACAGCTTTTAGCCGATAAAGAAAGCCTGACGGATTTGTTAGGAACAAAATATTTAAGAGAAGACAGATTGACGGCAGCCTTGAAAACATTTAAATCGCTTCCCCAAAAATACTGGGATGATAACTATAATGGCTGGGAACGCGGTATCTATTCCGACTATTATGCTTTTGACCAAAATCCGTTTTATGAGTTTAAACATACCGAAGATTTTATCAAAAAGGACGAAAAATATCTGTTAAGCAAATTGACGGTTACCGAACATCTGATCAAATATCTGAACCTTGCCAATAATCCGAAGACCAAAGACAGGGATTACTATTACTTTTTAGCCGCTAACTGTTATTTCAATATGTCCTCGGCCGGAAATTCATGGATGATGAGGCGCTATAACAGCAGCAACGGTTATTATGATGATGAAGTTTTTGACAATTCTTATATCGACGAAAAGGAATACCGACACAACGAGAAAGCGGTTTCTTATTATCAGTTAGCCTACGAGAATGCCAAAACTGATAAATTCAAAGCGCTATGTCTAAGAATGAGAGAGTTTGCGGAGTACAGCAATCTTAATGCTTTTAAGGAACTCAAAAAAGAATTCCCGCAATACCACGAAGATTTGTCGAATTGCAACAATCTTGCGTCCTATTTTAATTCTCGCAGATAAAAAAAAGCCTCATTTAGAGGCTTTTTTCTTTTTCCGTCCCCACCAGATCAGGAAACCGGTTATGGGCAAACTTGCGATCAGCAAACTGATTAAGAAAGCAAAGATTTTTCCCGGTAAACCGAGCACGGCTCCGGTATGTAAGTCGTAGTTCATCCGCATTAACTTATCCGAAGCATCCGTTTTTGGAAAACGTCCCCATAAGTGATTGACTTGTTTTTCTTCCAGTGTGTATTGATCGTAATAACGGTAGTCGATTTTCCAATAGGTACCTTTTTCTGGATTCGCATTGGCCGCTATCGAGGAACTATCGGTTTCCGGCGGATGCACCTCAATGGATTTTGCTGTTGGATATTCCTGTTGCATCATGGCCCAAGCTTTGTCCATCGGATGTGCTGTTTTAGGATCAAAGATTTTTGGTTTTACAGAAACCGGATCCTGATACTGCAGTTCTTTTTCACCACCAATCACTTTGTAGTAGCAATATGCAAACCAGGGGAAACCCCAAACTAATCCCGTAACGGCAAAAATCAAAGCAATGGACAGCACATAAAACCCGGTAATGTTGTGTATGTCGTAGTTTTTGCGCTTCCATTTAAGGCCTTCTTTCCACTGAAACCAGAAACGTTGTTTGGCAGCTTTTCGGTTCTTGGGAAACCAAAGAATGAAGCCGCTGATGATCATCAGAATAAAAATCAAAGTAGCAGTAGCCACCACTGTTTGACCAATTTCATGCGGCAGCCACAAATAAAAATGGCCGTCCAGAATAAAAGGGAAAAAGCCTTTCTCCAAATCCACGGTTTTAATAACTTTTCCGGTATACGGGTTGAGGTAAACAGCATAGTAGTAATGTGGTTCGTCATTATAAAACAGTGCTTCGGCAGCTTCGGCAGTACCGTTGTATTTGATGGCATGAAGATGTTTTTCCGGTAATTCCAGTTTTGCAATCTGCTGCAATTGGGAAGGCGGTAAGAAAGGCAACTCCTGTTTTTTAATGAATCGGTATGCTTCCGTTGCGTCTTTTATTTCCTGTTGAAAGGCGTACAGACATCCGGTAATGGCAACAATAAAAACCACAATTCCGGAGGAAAGCCCCAACCAGAGGTGTAGTTTTCGAATGGGTTTTTTAAGGTTGTTTTTTTTCATGTTTAAACGATGAAACTCCCCGCCGGAGCAGGGAGCTTTTCAAAAATAACTAAACTAAAATTGATATTAAAATCTGTAGGTTACTCCCGCGGTAATATTTCGTAATTTTTGTGTGGTAACTGTTGACCAGCCGGAATAATATTTTTCATTGAACATGTTATTCAATTTCAGGGAAATATTGAATTTACCGGTGTTGTAAGAAACCGCTGTATTCAGAATGGCGTAATCCGGTAATTCGAAAGTTCCCGTCGTAGAACGGTTAAGCGTTTTGTATTCGCTGGCATAATTTCCGCCCAGACCAAAACCTAAACCTTTCAGTTTCCCGTTTTGCAGGGTGTAACTTGTCCAAAGATTAAGTAACGTTTCCGGACCGGCTTCCTCTGGTCGCATTCCTAAATATCCGCTGTTTGGGTTGTCTTTTGTGACTTCACTTTTATTGTTACTGAATCCGGCAACGATGTTTAGTCCGTCGATAGGATTGGCAATGATGCTTAGTTCAATACCTTGGCTTTCCACTTCACCACCTTGAATCGAATTTAAAGGATTGGCTGTATCTGCCATCAGTTTGTTTTTTACCTTGATGTTGTAGTAGCTTACCGAAACTGAAATTTTATCCTTGTACAGATTTGTTTTAACACCAAATTCAAATTGATTGGCATGCTCAGGGTCATAAGTTTGTGTTCCAAGGAAATTTCCTCCTATGTCATAAGTGTTTTGAGGCGCAACATATAGAAAACCATTCATGTAATTTCCGAAAATCGATACTTTGTCTTTAATGGGCTGGTAAACAATACCGAACTTTGGTGAAAAAGCAGTTTGCCCTTTATTTTCTTCAGAATAAGTGTTGCTTCTTCCTTTGAAGTGATCTACCCGTAAACTAACCATGGCTGATACTTCCGGTAAAATGTTTAAAATATCGGAAACATAGGCGCTGTAGACTTCTGTTTCAGCTTTGGAAATACCGGAATAGGTACCTGCCAATACGTTATCGGCACTTGCTTGTGTTAGCGGAGTAGGAATTGTTGTTCCACTGTTTGGGTCTGTCCATAGATCCGTGCCATTAACCAAAGAAATGGTTCCAAAATCTACCCAACCCGGACTTCCGCTCATAATATTTGCTTTGAAGTAATCCAGTCCGGCCACTATTCGGTTTCTGAAGTTTCCGATTTTGAAATCACCGATAAAATTTTGTTGAATATCCGTGGTATAGGTTTCGCCATTGGCTTTTGAAATGTATCGGGTGAACTCATCGCCGTTGGCTGCATCCCATAAATAGGAGTAATAACCGTCTGTTTTACTGTTGCTTCTTGATAAAACGGTTTGTGAGGTCCAGCTTTCCGATAGTTTGTAGAACATTTGTCCCTGTAAACTGAAGGTTGGGTTTTTGATGCTTAGTTGATTGGAGGTGAAGGAGTTCTTGTAGTTCTTGTCGAACAAATCCATGGAGAGGAAGGACAATGGTGCGTAACGGCTTAGGAAAATCATCGGTGCATTGGCTGTTTCCCTTTGCGTGAATTCTGTATTGATTAGGAAGGACAATTTATCACTCACAATATAATTTAAAGATGGTGCAATGAAGAAGGATTTGGCAAAACCGGCACCCTGGAAACTGCCTTCTTTCTGATAAGCCGAGGTCACGCGAAGCAAAACATCTTTCGCCTTTGTTAGCGGTGCATTAAAATCAGCCGTGATGCGATCCATGCCATAGGTTCCGGAATTATAACCGATTTCTCCTCCAAAAGTCTGATAGGGTTTTTTGGTCACCACATTGATTAAACCGCCATACGATATTAAACTACTCCCGAATAAAGTTCCGGAGGGTCCTTTAATTACTTCGATGTTGTCTATATTAACCGGATCTATTTTACCGTTGTTGATGCCCGGTAAGCCGTTAATCATGGTGGGTTGTACCGCAAAACCCCGCATGGAATAGTATTCGGCGCCGTCAGTACCACGTCCTGTAGATTCCCAAAGACGGGTAACCCCGGTTGCGTTTTTAAGGGCGTCGTTAAAATTAGTTACGACTTGTTCTTTTAAAAGTTCTGATGAAATAGCGTTATACACCTGTGGATTTTCCAGATCGGCCAAAGCCATTTTAGAAACGGTGCTGCTTTTTTCCCGTTTGAATTTATTGACGTTTCCGTTTACGATTACTTCGTCTAGCTTTTTGATTGAATCGTGCTGTGAAGGCTGCTTTTCTTTTTCCTGCGCACTGATAGAAAAACTGGCGAAAAGGAGCGTGAGGGTAAGAAATAATTTTTTCATATTTTTATTTAGAATAAATTAAAATAATATTTTTTGACAAAACTATTTCTTGAATCGGCTAAACACAAAATTTATTTAGACTTAATTTAAATAAAATTTGTGATATTTTTATTACTGTTTGATAGTCAGTATTTTGTAAATAAAAAAGCCTCGCGGATAGCGAGGCTTTTGTGTTGTGTAAGAATTTTAATTATTTTTTCTTCATTGGATAGTTTTCTTTGCTTTCTTTTCCTTCTTTCATTCCGGAAATTTCGGCAACCAGACTATCGGCTGAAATTTTGTTGTAGGTGATTTTTTGAGGGAAATCGTGTTTAACGTTTTCAAAAGCCACACTCATATCAGAAACAGCGGAAGCTTTAAAAGAAACGGTTTTTCCCTGGTTTTGGTTTGAAACTTTGGTGTTGTACAATAAACTGTCGTTAATCTGTACAATTTCAATGGTTTCGGTAAACATAGTGTCTTTTCCGGCCACAAAAACAGTTTTTCCGGTTAAGGTACTGTCGTTGGATTGTGTCCAGGTCTCTGTTAAATTTCCTTCAGGAGTGGTATTACCCCATTCGCCCACCAGCCAGTTTACTTTTTCCAACTGTTCATAGGTTTTCGTTTCAATCTCCTGCGGCTCTCCGTACTGTGCGGAACTTTCATTTCTCTCTTTACACGAAACAACCGCAAAAGCAGCTAAAAGTAACGTCGTTTTTTTCATTATTTCATATAGGTTATTTGACGGGTTAAAGGTAGCTAAAACGTTAAATATTTTGCAAAAATTTCGGTGGCATTTTTCGACTATTTTTTGAACCGATTTTTTTCGTAATTTTGCACATCCAAAATAGGAGGAAATTACTATGTTAGACAGATTGCAATATGTGAAACAGCGTTTCGACGAGATATCGGATTTGATCATTCAGCCGGATGTGATTGCCGATCAGAAGCGTTATGTTCAGTTGAATAAAGAATATAAAGATTTGAAAGCTTTGGTGGAAAAACGTGAGGAATATATCAACCTTGACGGAAACATCAAAGAAGCGAAAGAAATCATCGCGGACGGTTCCGATGCCGAAATGGTGGAAATGGCCAAAATGCAGTTGGACGAAGCGCAGGAGCGTTTACCACAACTGGAAGAAGAAATCAAATTCATGCTGATCCCGAAAGATCCGGAAGATGCCAAAAACGTTATGGTGGAAATCCGAGCGGGAACGGGTGGTGATGAAGCTTCTATTTTTGCCGGAGATTTGTTCCGTATGTATACTAAATACTGCGAAGGCAAAGGTTGGAGAACTTCTGTGGTAGATTTGAATGAAGGAACTTCAGGAGGATTCAAAGAGGTGATTTTTGAAGTAACCGGTGAAGACGTATACGGAACGTTGAAATTTGAAGCAGGGGTACACCGTGTACAACGTGTTCCTCAAACGGAAACACAAGGTCGCGTACATACTTCCGCTGCGACGGTTATGGTTTTACCGGAAGCTGAAGAGTTCGACGTACAGATCGACATGAACGATGTGCGTATTGATTATTTCTGTTCTTCTGGACCTGGTGGACAATCTGTAAATACTACAAAATCGGCAGTTCGTATGACGCACATTCCAACCGGTTTGGTAGCGCAGTGTCAGGATGAAAAATCACAGCATAAAAATAAAGACAAAGCCTTAACGGTTTTACGTTCGCGTTTGTATGAACAGGAATTGGCGAAAAAGCAGGAAGAAGATGCTAAGAAGCGTAATTCCCAGGTGAGTAGCGGTGACCGTTCGGCAAAAATTCGTACCTACAACTATGCACAAGGACGAATTACAGATCACCGTATCGGTTTGAGTATTTTCGATTTAGATGGTTTTATGAATGGAAACCTTCAGAAGATGATCGATGAACTTCAATTGGTAGCCAATACCGAAAAACTAAAAGAAAGTGAAGTATTCTAAATAAAAAAAGCGAGGTCAAAAACCTCGCTTTTTTTATACCGAAATAAGAATTATTGTTTGGCAGCTTCGTTTTCTTCTGATTTGGCTCCCATTCTGTTAACTCGGTACATAGTGGAGAATTTGATTTTCAAACCGGCAATTTTGGTATTGTCCTTACCGGATAAACCGTTTTTCTCAACTGTATTTTTGTGGGCATCAAGGGCTTCATATAATAATTTAATCTCATCCCAGTCTTCTCGGGAATACGAGTCTTTGTTGTTGGAAACAGTTGTTACGAAATTATCATAAACACTTGCGATGTTATCTTTGTTCACCCAGTCGAAATTCATGTCGTCACCAATTTCCACACCACCGAACAAAGTTTTTCTGAAGGACATTTTGTCGTTGGGTTTTGTACTGACGGCTTCGGTTTTTTGTTTTTCAGTCTCAACGCTTAATTTAAATTCCTCGTATTTGTTTGAAGAGGCTGTTATTTTGGTTTCATACTGCGTTTTGTCGGATACCGCACCAATAGAAGTTTCGGCTTCTGTTTTTTTGTAATTGGCACCGGCTTCAATTTGTTCAAAATTGGCAATCGCCTCTTTGGAATCAATTTTACTGACGGAATCAATATAGGCAGCATAGCTGTTTACGGCTTTATCGGCCTGTTCCTTTTTTTCATCTTTACACGAAATCATTACAGCCGCAACTGTTACCACTGTAATATAAAATTTTACATTTTTCATAGCGTTTAATTTATAGTTGTTGTTAAGTAGAAGGTGTTACAGTTTGGATTATTATGATGGTGCTGATTTTGATGGAGATGACTATTCTTCTTTTTTAGACTGATAGGCTAAATAGCTGGTCAGTGCAAATTGTGCAAGATTGCCAAGCATCGGTAACAATGAATTTTCTGTTTTTCGACCGATTATTTTTTTGGATAGGTAATTGCCAATGATTCCTGCTGCTGCGGCCCAGAGTATTTTTTTGCTGTTCGCAGCATTGAAAATTTCATCGATACCGCGATGGATCAGTTTTTCCGGAGTTAAACTTCCCAAGGTGAGCTGTACTTCGCTTCTAAGGTCGATGTATTCCTGCTCCTGTCGGTGTTTTACTTCGGTAATTTTCTGATTCAGAAGTTCGTATGGATGTATTGCTTTCATGACCTTATCGGCTTAATTAACCTTCGACGGTTCTTTCGATGCGTTATCTTGTGAATTCTCTGGTGAGTCGTTGCGAAGCAGTTTTTTGATTACAAGGCTACTGATCGGATCCTTAATGAGTTGGTGTCGGAAGCGGTAAAGGACCATTCCCAAAACCACATAGAAACCGGATACAATAAAAAAGCCGGCGGCATAACTGTCCAGCATTCTGCCAAGCAGCAATCCCAGGCCAATGTTAACGAACAAAGTAAATATTGCAAACACCATGGAAAGACAAATAATCAGTGTTAATGATGCAATAACATCTGAGGTTTTGTCTATGGCGTTTAACTTGAGTAATTCAAAACTCGTTTTGGAGTACTTCTCGGCTTTTACGTAAAGCGTTTCGATGGTGTCTGCAATATTTTCCATAACAATTATCGTTCAAGTTCACTGTTCATTCTTTCAAGATTTGAAATGTTGTCCTCCACATTATTTTTGGATCGGGAAGTGATCTCGTTAAGTTTTTCTTCCGCTGATGCTATAATGTTGTGGATGCCTTCTTTCAGGTTGTTTTTTAAATCAGTTCCCTTTTGGGCAATTTTTTTTCGGGTATTGCTTCCTTTGTCCGGAGCAAATAAAATTCCCAACACTGCTCCGACGGCCAATCCGCCTAAAGCTCCTAATACTACGTTACTTGGTCTCATAATAGTTGTTTTTAAAGTTATTTTATAATTCTTTTGTCTTTATCAATCGCAATAGTATAGCTATGACTGCAATCACTAGCAATAAGTGAATTAACTTTCCGACACTGAAAACAAAAAATCCTAAGGCCCATAATATCACCAATATCACAGCGGCCGTATAAAGTAAATTTTGCATAATCGTTAGCTTTAAAATAGTGAATACATTCTCATTTGATTATATTACAAAGTTGCAACAGCCTGAGCAACTTTGTGTTATAACTTCTTTTGTAATTGTTACAGAATTTCCACTCGTTGTTTAATCAAGGGCAATAAAAAAATCCCAGCACTGTGGGATTTATGTAAAAACAATTGTAAAATACTTAACTGTTGTTATGTGCGATTGGAAGGTAAACCGTGAAAACTGCACCTTGATTTGGAGTTCCTTTAGCAAAAATGTAACCTTTGTGATTGTCCACAATTTTTTTGCAGATGGCCAATCCGATACCGGTGCCTTCGTATTCGTTTTTGTTGTGCAGACGATTGAAGAGGATGAAAATCCGCTCGGCATATTCCTGTTCGAAACCGATTCCGTTATCGCTTATGGTGAAACGATAGAATTTATCATTGTTGTCCAACGGAAGTTGTTCCTCTTCCGAAGCGGTTATTTTGCAAACGTTGATAAAAATCTCCGGCGGAATTCCTTCTTTGCCGTATTTCAGTGAATTTCCGATGATGTTAGTAAACAGTTGCTGAATCTGGAACGGGATAACATTCATTTCCGGTAAAGAGTCGCTTATGATTACCGCTTTTTTCTCTTCAATAGTGGAGGACAATTCCTGTTTGGCATTTTCCAGTAGCTGGTTTAAATCGCTCAGGTCGAATTTTTCTTCGGCTTTGTTCGATCTGGAGAATTGCAGCAAATCGTCTATCAGATTGCGCATTCTTCCTGAAGCAGCAATGATTCGTTTCAGGTATTCGTTTCCGGTTTCCGATAAATTGTCGGTTTCCTTTTCGGCCATACGCGAAATAAACGTTTGGATTTTACGCAAAGGTTCCTGTAAATCATGACTGGCCACATAGTTGAAAGCGGTCAGTTCCTTGTTGCTGCGTTCCAGTTCCAGATTTCGTTCTTCGATGGATTTTGTGGTCTTTAATTCTTCAGTGATATCGCTGGTGGTTCCGATTAGGATTTTCTCACCGGATTTGTTCAGTATCAATTTACCGATGGATTTGAAATGCCGGATTTCGCCGTCTTCTTTAATGATTCGGTAATGGAAAGAAGGTAAGTCGTTATCGGTCATCATTTTTTCCATCACCTGATGCACATAAACCGAATCTTCCGGATGAATGTGTTTCATAAAATTTTCCAGTGAGGCTTCAAAAGCGCCCGGTTCACTGCCCAAAAGACGGTATTGGTTGTCAGAGAACCGGTATTTGTTTTTGTCGATATCCCATTCCCAGCGCCCGAAGTTGCCTACGACTTCTGCAATATTTCTGGATTCGTTTGCAATGGCCAACTGGTTGTTGGTTTCGCGCAGTTCACTTAAATCCCGGTTGATTTTTACAAAAGCCAATACCGTTAAAATCAAACCGATAAGGATAACAACGTAAATGAAAACCGGAGTAAATGAGGTGACACTTTCATAATTTTCCTGTTTTATGGATAAAAGCTGCGTCTCCAGATTGGCCATATCGGCAACACAATTGCGGATGCTGTCCATGATAGATTTTCCTTGTAGAAGGTTTTGCTGCAATTCTCTGGTTTTGTGTTGCTGGGCTAACAAAATGGATTTTTCCATACAATTCAGGCGTCGGTCGATCAGACCTTTCAGCATGGTTAGATTATCGTTGGGAAGCCGACGGTTGTTTGTCAAGTGTTCTAAAACATTATAACTGGTGTTAATCCGCATTCGGGCAAACAGGTAAGGCTCCAGAAAAGTAGAATCCTGTGTGATGATGTACCCGCGGTTTCCGGTTTCGGCGTCTTTGATCTGCGACATTATTTTTTCCAGTTGCAAGGACATTTCGTAAGCGTCGGAAACCTGTTGCGAAGAATCTGAAAGGCGTGTCAAATGCTTGTAGGTTACACCTGAAATGAAGAAGATAACCGCAATGGAAATCACAAAGAGTATTTTGAGAAATAAGGAGGTCCGTATGAATTGGGTGAATTTCATGGGTGCTTTTTATGACGTTATAAACGTAGCAGAAAGTTGTCTTTGTTTAAGCCAGAAGTATGGTATTGCCAGTTGATGGTCACCACATCGGAGAGTACTTTTTTCAGGGTGTTGAAATCGTTGGGTTTTTTGATGTAGATATTTGCCCCGCACACAAACGTTTCCTCAATGTCTTCTTCGGAAGATGAGGTGGAATAAATCGCAATGGCAATATCTTTGAACCTTTCGTTGCTTTTGATTTCATGCAGGCATTCAATACCGTTTTTCTTCGGCATGTTCAGGTCGAGGAAAAGCACATTAGGCAATATCGCTTCCGGATCGTTCAGATAATTCATCAGTTCCACACCGTCTTTGAAAGTGTCTACTTTTGTATTGATTTTCATCTCACTGAAAGCATCGGTAAAGAAAAAACGATCGTCTTCGTCGTCATCGGCCAGAATTATGTAGATATATTCCTTGTCCATAATCAGGTGTTTTGTTACTGAACTTATTTCGTATTGGCAATTTCCCTTCTTTTGGCAATAATCCGCTGAAAGGCAGATGGTGTAATGCCGGTGGTGTTTTTAAATTGAGTGCTTAAATGGGCCACGCTGGAATAATTGAGCTGAAAGGCAATTTCCGTGAGGCTCAATTTGTTGTTCACAATTAGCTGTTTGGCCAACTCGATTTTCTGCATAATGATAAAATTCTCTATAGAGGTATAGGTTACTTCTGAAAACAGATTAGACAGGTAACCGTAGCTGTGATTCAGTTTTTCCGACAGATAGACCGAACTTTTTACATTGGTGGCATTTTCCAGAAAGACCATTTCCACAATGGTATCTTTGATTTTCTGTACCAGAATGCTTTTCTGGTTTTCAATGACCTCGATGCCGTACTCGTTAAGCAAAAGCGTTATTTTTTCCAGTTTTTCCGTTGAAACATGTTCCAGGAATTCCACTTCACCAAAACCGGTTATGCTGAATTTTACCTCAAATGCATTCAGCTTTTCTTCCAGAAACTTTTTGCTCAGGGTATTAAAGTCGAATTTTAGGAAAGCTTTCATAAAATCGGTTTTTATCATCTTAAAGTTACAGAATTGTTGCTTACCAACCCAATTATTTGTCATCGGATAATCAATTTGCGGTTGGATGTTGTGCTTTTCGGGCCCGTATTTTTCGCCATTTCATCAGTCGGGTTAAGGCTTTGCTTCTTAAATACTTACTGTCGGGTTCTCCCATAAGAAATCCATAAGGTTGCAGTGAAGGAATCTGATCGAAGATGATTTTCACCGTCGCCGTGACAGGAAGCGCCAGTACCATGCCTGTAATTCCCCAAAGTATTGCAAAAAGCACTAAAGCAAGGATGCAGACAAAAGCGTTAATACTTATTTTCGAACCCGTAATTTTCGGCGTGATAAAATTACCTTCCAGAAACTGGACGAATGTGAAAACACCAATCACGCCAACGGCGTACCAGGCAGAATCTTTAGTAGCCAAAGCAATAAAAGCGGGCAACAGCGCTCCGATAATGATACCGATATAAGGAATCAGCAACAATAAAGCGCCTAAAAAGCCATAGAAGAAAGGGTTTTCAATGCCAAGAATCCATAATCCCAAACTGTTCAGCAGCGCCACAATCAGCATGACTATGGAAAGGCCGCTCAGATAGTTTTGCTGGGTTTCGTAGATTTTCTTCAGAATAATGTTCAGGTAGGCGTTGTCTTTTTTCGGAAAAGCCTTGTGCACGAATTCCACGAAGAATTTCCGGTAAAGCAGCATAAAGAAAATATAGAGCGGGATTAGGAATAAATCACTGATGAATTCTCCCGATTGTGTTACAAAATCGCTGATTCTGTAAAAATTGTTTTTGATGAGGTTTTCAAGTTTCAGGCTTCTGTCGGAGAGGATTTCCTTTTTGTCGATGCCGAAATTGTCTTCCGTGTATTGAAGTGTCTGATTAGTGATTTCGGCCAGTCGCGTAACATAGACATCGGATTTCTCCAGCACATCTTTTATCTGAAAACCGATGAAAGTAAACAAACTGACAAATAGCGTAATAATCAGTAATACTGCCGTAAGGGTGGAGGCAATCCGGTTAAAACGCCATTTTCGCTCCAGAAAGGTTACTGCCGGATAAACCAGTATGCTTAAAATAATGGCGAAAAGCAACGGCACAATTACCGGTTTGAGTAGGTGCAATATGAAAATAATTGCAATGAAGCAGAACAGATTATAAGCAAGTTGCGGATTATAGTCGGAGGCTTTCATAAGTTCACTGTTCATGGGTTGTGCAGATAAAAATGGAGAGTAACGGCTTTGCTGATTTACTGTTTTAACAAAGGTATAGCCGTGTTGCCCATGGTTTGTTATATAATCTCGGGAGAATGTTATAAAATTTTGACATTTACCGTTTAACCTTGTAACTTTGCGCTACAAAACAAGACCATGACTACACAACAACTCATTCAGCAGATTCAAACTAAAAAATCGTTTTTATGTATTGGTCTGGATGTCGATCTGAACAAAATTCCACAGCATTTACTGCAAACCGAAGACCCGATTTTCGAATTCAACAAAGCCATTATCGATGCTACGCATGATTTGTGTGTTTCTTATAAACCGAATACTGCATTTTATGAAGCCTACGGGTTGAAAGGCTGGATGTCGTTGCAGAAAACCATCAACTACATCAATGAAAAGTATCCGGAGATTTTCACAATAGCTGATGCTAAACGCGGAGACATCGGAAACACGTCTTCCATGTATGCCAAAGCGTTTTTCGAAGACCTGAATTTCGATTCGGTAACCGTAGCGCCGTATATGGGGAAAGATTCGGTTGAACCTTTTTTAGCATTTGAGAATAAACATACCATTATGTTGGCGCTAACCTCTAACGAGGGAGCTTTTGATTTTCAGACTAAAAATGTGGAAGGCAAGGAGTTGTACAAAACCGTAATCGAAACCTCAAAAGGCTGGAAAAATTCCCAAAACCTGATGTATGTGGTTGGGGCAACCAAAGCGGAATACTTCACCGAAATCCGTAAAATGCTACCGGACAGTTTCTTTTTGGTTCCCGGTGTCGGAGCTCAGGGAGGAAGCTTGTCAGATGTATGCAAATATGGTATGAGCGACAATGTTGGTTTGCTGATCAATTCTTCAAGAGGGATTATTTATGCATCCAACGGAACTGATTTTGCTGAAAAAGCAAGAACCGAAGCCTTAAAATTACAGCAGGAAATGGCTGAAATTCTGAAATAGTTATATTTGTCTGATAACGTTTCAAATACAAATGTAATGTCAGGTAATTTACTTCTTCGTATAGCAGTTGCTGTCATTTTGATACTGCACAGTGTTCCCGGGATGTTCAACAACGGAATCAATGATTTCGGAAAATTGTATTTGGATACTCAGGGTTTTGCACCGTTCGGATTGGTGATTGCCTGGGCGATTAAGTTGTCGCACACAGCTGCTGCCGTTTTACTTTTAGCGAACCGATATTTGAAACCAGCTGCCTGGGTGACGATATTCATTTTAGTTGTGGGTATTTTTATGGTGCATTTGCCCGACGGATGGTATGTAGTTGGTGGTGGCCGAAACGGTGTTGAGTTCAATTTTTTACTGATAGCCGTCCTGTTGGCGATTGCTTACCCTAACGGCCTATCTTTCACAAAAACTAAAGCATAATTCATTGAAAACTTTTACCGACCAACTTGGAACTGTCCACAAATTTGCCGAAACCCCGAAGCGAATCATTTCGTTAGTGCCTTCCCAGACCGAACTTTTATACGATATGGGTCTGGAAGAAAGCCTGGTCGGGATTACCAAATTCTGTGTGCATCCGTTTCATTTGAAATCTACAAAAACGATAATCGGCGGGACAAAGCAGGTTAAAATCGATAAGATAAAGGCGTTAAATCCCGATATTATCATTGCCAACAAAGAAGAAAACACCCTTGAAATAGTAGCATCTTTAAAAGAGATCTGTCCGGTTTGGGTGACCAATATCATCACCATTGAAGACAATCTGAAGATGATCGAAGATTTCGGTCAGTTGTTCAACAAGCGCACCAATGCCCAGAAATGGATTAATAAAACCAATTTTGCCTTAGAAGATTTTAAAAGCTTCATCGAAGACAAAGAAGTTAAAAAAGTGGCTTATTTTATTTGGGCGAACCCTTATATGGTGGCCGGCGGTGATAATTTTATCAACGAACTGCTGAAGCTGAACAAATTCAAAAATATCTACGACAACCATCCTAAATACGAAGGGCGTTATCCGGAAATCGTGATTCAGAAAATGCGTATTCAGGGTGATCCGGATTTGATTTTGCTGTCTTCGGAACCTTATCCGTTTAAAGATGAGCATGCTTTTGAGTTAGGACGACACACGCATCATGCCACTACGATTTTTGTCGACGGAGAAATGTTTTCTTGGTACGGAAGCAGGCTGGTAAAGGCTTTTGAGTATTTTAAGCAGTTGCGAAACCGTTTGCCTTTAAACTAAAAAACCACGCCCGAAAGCGTGGAATTCTTTTTAACTAACCCTAACCAAATGAGAAACTATTTATTATGAAACAAAGTTCCGATAATTTTTTAACACTTAATGTTAAGGAATTGTTATATGTATCTTATTGAAAACTAAAAAGTTAGTTCGTTTTATTATCTTGTAGCGAGAACACTTTTTTCAATAAGTCTGTGGTTCTGGCAGCGAAATTGTTTCTGATGTCTTTTTCTTCCACCGCGATCATTTTGAAAACACCTTCCATAGCTTTGTTAGTGGTATAATCGGTTAAATCCGGATTTACTTTTTTCACTAACGGTATGCTGTTGTATTTGTTGATGATCTGTGTCCAAACCTTATCCGCACCTACTTTTGCATAGGAATTTTTAATCACCGGGCTGAATTTAGTATACAAAGCCGATGAGGTCGTATTTTGTAAATAAGTCGTAGCCGAACGGTCATCGCCCATTAAAATGTTTTTGGCATCGGTGAAAGACATTCCTTTTATGGCATCCACGAAAATTGGCGTAGATTCTTTTACGGCATCTTCCGCGGCACGGTTCATCATTTTCAAACCTTCATCCGCCAGTTTGCTCATTCCGATATCGCGAAGTGTTTTATCTACTTTTTTTAATTCTTCCGGCAATAAAATCTTTACCATTTCATTTTTATAAAAACCGTCCACATTGGTCAGTTTTACCACTTGTTTGTCGATTCCTTTGTTTAGGGCTTCTTTTAGGCCGGAAGCGATTTCTCCCTGTGTTAAAATTCCTTGGGTTTGCGGTAATTGCTGCATTACCTGTTGCATTTCGGCGCAACCTAAAAACGGTACAAAAGCGAAAAGTAAGATTATCTTTTTCATATAGTAATAGATTTAGTTTTTTAAAGATAGGCAAACATGATGCCAAATTTTAGTAAATATGTTTAATACATTAGAAAAACAGTCACGAATCCACGAATATAAAGCATAATAATTTGATTGACAATTTTTTAAAAAAGCTGAAAAGGGTGCTTTAATTTGTTTTTTTCATTCCGTTCAAGTTGTCTGAAAAGGAATTGCCGTATTCATGGTAACACTCACAAAACGGAATAACAGTATGAGTAAATAGTTTTTGATTATGAAAAAATAAAAACAATCAATTTGATTTATCAGATTTATCTTTCTCAATTGGGTAATTTTAGGTAAATTTAATGATTGTAAATTTTTGGTTTACAGTTGTTTGATTGAAAAGGAAATAGTCATCTTCTAATATACTTTACAATATGGAAAACAGTTCTAACAACAACGGTAAATGCCCTTTTTCCGGTGCGGCAGGTAACCAGAATGCAGCCGGCAACGGAACCGGAAACCGTGATTGGTGGCCGAATCAGTTAAAATTAAACATCCTGCGGCAAAATTCTTCGCTTTCCAATCCGCTGGATAACAAATTCAACTACGCGGAAGCTTTTAAAACCTTAGACCTTCAGGCGCTTAAAAAAGACCTTACCGATTTAATGACCGATTCACAAGAGTGGTGGCCCGCCGATTTCGGACACTATGGCCCGCTTTTCATCCGAATGGCCTGGCACAGTGCCGGAACCTACAGGATTGGTGACGGTCGTGGCGGAGGCGGTACAGGGCAGCAGCGTTTTGCACCTTTAAACAGTTGGCCGGACAATGCCAATTTGGATAAAGCCCGTCGTTTGCTTTGGTCCATCAAACAGAAATACGGACAGAAAATTTCCTGGGCCGATTTAATGATCCTTGCCGGAAATGTCGCTTTGGAATCCATGGGCTTTAAAACGTTTGGTTTTGCCGGTGGCCGTGAAGATGTCTGGGAACCGGAAGAAGATGTCTATTGGGGTTCAGAAAATGTCTGGCTGGAAGACAAGCGGTATTCCGGAGACAGAGATTTAGAAAATCCGCTGGCTGCTGTACAGATGGGACTGATTTACGTAAATCCGCAAGGGCCTAACGGTAATCCCGACCCGATTGCGGCGGCAAGAGACATTCGTGAAACCTTTGCCCGTATGGCGATGAACGATGAAGAAACCGTAGCGCTCATAGCAGGCGGTCACACTTTTGGTAAAGCACATGGTGCCGGAGACGATTCCCTGGTAGGTCCGGAGCCTGAGGCAGCCGGAATTGAATTACAAGGACTTGGCTGGGTGAACAAACACGGTTCAGGTAAAGCCGGCGACACCATCACAGGAGGACCTGAAGTAACCTGGACGCCTACACCTACAAAATGGAGTAATCATTTCTTTGCCAACTTGTTTAATTACGAGTGGGAATTGACTAAAAGTCCTGCCGGTGCTCATCAATGGGTAGCTAAAAACGGAGCAGGAGCCGGAACCATACCGGATGCGCATGATGCCTCCAAAAAACATGCGCCGATGATGCTGACCACCGATCTTTCGTTGCGTTTCGATCCTGCCTATGAAAAAATTTCACGACGTTTCTATGAAAATCCAGATCAGTTTGCTGACGCTTTTGCCAGAGCCTGGTTTAAGTTGACACATCGCGATATGGGACCTTTAGCACGTTATTTAGGGGATGAAGTACCAAAAGAAGCCTTAATCTGGCAAGATCCGATCCCGGCGGTCGATCATGAACTGATTTCTGAAAGCGACATCGCCTTTTTGAAAGCGAAAATACTGGATTCCGGTCTTTCGGTTGGAGAATTGGTTTCCACGGCTTGGGCTTCGGCATCCACTTTCAGAGGATCTGATAAACGCGGCGGTGCTAATGGAGCGCGTATTCGTTTGTCTCCGCAGAAACATTGGGCAGTAAACAATCCATCACAATTGTCAAAAGTTTTGGATACGCTCGAAGGTATTCAGCAAGGATTTATTGCAGGTCAATCTGATCGTAAAAAAGTGTCTTTGGCTGATATGATTGTTTTGGGCGGATGTGCCGGTATCGAAAAAGCAGCCAAAAATGCAGGACACAATATAAAGGTTCCTTTTGCACCGGGGCGCATGGACGCTTCTCAGGAACAAACCGATATTGATTCCTTTGCTGTTTTGGAACCGAAAGCAGACGGATTCCGCAATTACCTGAAAGCGAAATTCGCGGTTGCAACGGAAGCCTTATTAGTGGATAAAGCCCAATTGTTAACACTGACAGCACCGGAGTTGACCGTTCTTATAGGCGGGATGCGGGTGTTGAACACAAATTTTGACCATTCCAAGCTGGGGGTGTTTACCAATCGTCCGGAGACCTTGTCAAATGATTTCTTCGTGAACCTTCTGGATATGGACACGGTCTGGAAAGCTACCGACGAACATCAGGAATTTTTTGAAGGACGGGGCCGTGCCAACAACGAACTGAAATGGACGGGAACAAGAGCTGATTTGGTTTTTGGGTCCAATTCCGAACTGAGAGCGATTGCCGAAGTGTATGCCAGCTCTGACGGTGGGGAGAAATTCATCAGTGATTTTATTGCGGCCTGGAATAAAGTGATGCAGCTCGATCGTTTTGATTTAGCTTAACGATATTGATATTATGCAACTATTGGAAGTTCATCTGTTGACCGATTCCCTCCGTGAAACCGAATTCTTTTACAAGGAAAAGCTAGGTTTTAAGGTAGTGGAACAAACGGATGAACTTCTTTGTTTTGAAGTGGGGATTTCCAAGCTGTGGTTTCATCAGACGGAAAGACTTCAAAAACCGGTGTATCATTTTGCATTCGATATTCCTGAAAACCAACTGGAAGAAGGATTGGAGTGGGTGCGGAGCAAAGCCGAACTGATTCCGTACGAGAAAGACAAATTCATTGTGGATTTCAGTAACTGGAATGCCAAATCTTTTTATTTCTACGATAACAATGGTAATATACTGGAAGGCATCGTGCGGTATGATTTGCTCAACATTTGTAATAATTCCTTTGATGCAAATTCTTTTTTGAAGATCAGCGAAATTGGTTTTGCCGTTCTGGATGTACTGACTTTTTGCGATGAAGTCAATTTTATGTACGGCACGGATTTCTTCGAAAAACAACCCAAGAGAGAAAATTTTTCAGTGTTGGGTGATGATCACGGTTTGTTTATCGTTTCGTCTCTAAACCGCCATTGGTATCCAACGGAACAAACGGCAATATCGTTTTGGACCAAAGTGATTTTTGAAATGGAAGGTAAGGTTTTTCAGTTGAGTTTTGAGTGAATAAATATCCTTAATAACATACTGTTATGTGTTTTTTATTTTACTGAACAGGAATTATTGATTGCTTTAATTGTTGTTTTTTGTTTTTTTGTTTTTTGCAAATTTAAGTCTTTGATTTACAGGTTGTTTTCTTTTGATTTAAGAGTTTCTTGTCTTTCTTTAAAAAAAATAATAGGTTTTAGCGCAAGAATAAAAGAATTTTGTCGTCAAAGTTATAAAACCAAAATTTTCCTAATGAGAAAGCAATTGTATAAGTTACTTTTTATATTGTCTTTTAGCACAGCAGTTGGGCAAGTCGGTATCAATACCACAACTCCCCAAGCACAGCTTGAGATAAAATCCAGTAATCAGGCGGCTCCCACAAACACCGATGGTATTTTAATTCCAAAAATTGACGCTTTTCCGGTAACAAACCCAACTACAGCGCAAAACGGTATGATGGTGTTTCTGACTACCACCGTTGGAATCAAACCACCCGGATTTTATTATTGGGACAATACCACTTCAACGTGGATCGGCTTGGCTTCATCAACAAGTGGTTGGGCACTAACAGGTAATATAGGCACCGCATCGGGAACTAATTTCATTGGTACAACCGACGCTCAGGCTTTGGATATCAGAACCAATAATATTCTCAGAACCCGATTTACTACTAAAGGACAGATAGAAACTCTGAATACCGGTAATTCCGTATTTGTTGGTGAAGGTGCCGGTGCTAACGATGACCTCTCAGATAACAGGAATACCTTTATCGGTTTAAATGCAGGTCAAACAAATACAACGTCAACATTTAATACGGGTATCGGATACCAAGCATTACAGAACAATACTTCAAATGGCGCAACAGCCGTTGGATATAATGCGCTTCAGAATTATACTGGTATCAGAGGTACTGCTGTAGGTTTTGAAGCTTTGAAAGCAACTACTACCGGTTCAAGTAATACGGCTGTAGGATATGCTGCCTTAAGCAAAAATACCACTGGGGGTAACAATACCGCAATGGGAAATGAAACCTTACTGAATATCACCACGGGAAGTAATAATACCGGTTTTGGTAAGTATGCCTTATTGTTTTCCACCACAGCTATTCAAAATACTGCTGTGGGTGTAAGCGCAATGCACACCAATACTACAGGTGGAAGTAACACCGCAATGGGATTTCAGGCAATGGGGCTTAATAATACAGGGAACAACAATGTGGCTTTGGGTTTAAATGCCATGTATACTAATACAACCGGGTCAAATAATATGGCATTGGGAAGTAGTGCCGATGTGACTACTTCGGGGCTCTCTAATGCTTCTGCAATCGGTTATAATGCTAAAGTGTCCACAAGTAGTAGTATGGTTTTAGGTGGTACAGGTGCCGATGCAGTGAAAGTGGGGATCGGAACTACGTCACCAACTGAAGAGCTTGAAGTTGTAGGTGATATTAGAACGTCATCACTAGCCGGAACAGGAACAAGAATGGTACAGGCTGATACTAATGGTACTTTGACGCCACTTGCAGCAGGAACTGCATCACAGGTTTTATTAGGAACAGGTGTTTGGGGAAGTGTACCAGGGATAACTAACGACTGGTCTGCTACCGGTAATTCAGGAACTAATCCAGCAACAAATTTTCTTGGAACTACTGATGCTAAAGATTTGGTAATTAAAACTAACTCAACAGAAACAGCAAGAATGACGACTGCTGGAAATTTTGGAATTGGTACTAATGCTCCGGCTTCAAGATTGCATATTAAAGGAGGTCAAATAATTGAGTCCGGAACATTATACATGAACAGCCCTGACAATGTTGAGAAAATCTTATTGACTGATTGGGGTGATAACGGTTCGAAAATCAATACTTCATGGAACTTTTCTGTTGATTTTATGGCTGGTTCTAATGGTTGGGATACTGACGGAAATCATCGCTTTTTTACTTCTGTCGTTGGTACAGGTTTTACTGAAAGAATGCGTATCCACAGTAATGGCAATGTAGGTATTGGAAGTACGGCTCCAATACAAGCAAAACTGGTTATCATCGGAACACAGGATAGTACACTTTCTTATGGTTATTTGCAATCCGATGGTACTACAGGAACAAGTTCAGGAACTTCGGGCTATTCTATTTATGCTTCTGGAAAGATAGCTGCTACCGAATTCAATGCCTTTTCAGATAAAAGAATTAAAAACATCAAAGGCATTTCTAATAGTAGTAAAGATCTTGAAACACTAAATAAAATCCAAATTACCGACTATACGTTTAAAGACTCAATTGGTAAAGGAACTGGATTGAACAAGAAAGTAATTGCGCAACAAGTTGAGAAAGTTTATCCGCAGGCAGTATCAAAAATTACAGATATAATTCCGGATATCTATTCGATTGCTAAAATTAAAGACGGAAGAATTATTCTGAAAAACACGCTGCAAAAAGGCGATCGTGTAAAATTGGTTTTCGAGAACAGAACTGAAATGGCAGAAGTGCTTCAGGCGGATGAATACGGTTTTAATATTGCTTTGAATGATGAAGGAAAAGTATTTGTTTACGGACGAGAAGTGAAGGATTTCCACACTGTAGATTATGAAGCACTTTCTACGCTTAATATCTCTGCTACACAAGAGCTTATCAAAATCATCAACCAGCAGGAAACTCAGATTCGTAATCTTAAAGCTGATAATGCAGACATGAATAAACGATTATCACAAACTGAAGCAGATGTAGCACAAATAAAAAGCATCTTGAACAGTACTGTCAGTGAAGGTTCAAAATAAGGAACACTGAAAAATAATAAAAACGCTGTAGGACTTAGGTTTTACAGCGTTTTTTCAATATCAAAAATCAATAAATCAAACGATCGATTTCAGCGGCCAGTTCACGGTCTTTCATAGTAACCAGATCACCGGCAGAATGCGTAGAAAGCCAGATTTCCACTTTGTTCCAGGTATTGGTCCATGTTGGATGATGGTCAAGTTGCTGGGCCACAAGTGCTACCCGGGTCATAAAGCCAAAAGCTTCTGAAAAATCAGTAAAAACAAATTTTTTGTACAGCATGTTGTTTGCTTCTGTCCATTCGGATTTATTTTGCGTCGCCATAAGAATGTCTTTTTTAAGTTGTGTTTTGATACTTAAAGATACGCAAATTGACCAAGTAAATAGTTTGGTTACAGCCCTAAAATCCCTTTTTTGTATGTAAGTTGTTCCGCGCTCGGGTTTTCAATGGGGGAAATGTAAACTTCTTCCAGAAAACCATCCAGTTGTAAACCCATCGCGGCCAAATACTCCGTAACCGGAATGCGTTTTACTCCCGTAACATAATCATCAAAAAACCATTGTAGATTTTTATTGGTGAGCTTGTTGGTCACGGCAATTATATCATTTAGTGTATAAGGCTTATTGTTTTTTGCAAATTCATCATACAAACCGGCAAACAAATCATCAAGGCTTTTGGTGTTGTTGGTTGCTTTTCGAATTTCAATATCCAAGCCTAAGGCTACCAATTCGCCGCCGCCATACACCAGGTAGCGGTTTTCATTTTTATGGTTTCCGGCCTCACGAACACTCAGTTTGTTTTGCAGGTAATCGCGGCTGAAGTTGTATTTGGTAATCACGTTTTCAAAACGTTTGTAAAAAATGGCTTCGTCTATAATTTTGGTTCGGGTTAATAGAATATTGGTCAGATAATCGGTAAAACCTTCCTTGAACCATTCTTCCTGCCCATCCGGAATTAAAGTGTGTCCGTTCCAGAGGTGAATTGTTTCGTGCGCCATGATATGCCCCCAATTGGTACGGCTGTTTTTGTTTACTTTCCCTTTGATGATTTGGCTGAAACTGGTTCTAAAAGCACTTCCGTCGGTTAGGCGGTTGTTTTCGTTTACCACAATCAGGTATTTTTTCTTAGGCGAACCTTTGAAAACATTGGTGGTGGCTTCAATAATCGGTTGCATCAATTCGATGAACTGGTCTTCGCTGGCTTTCATTGAATTTCCTAAAGCGAACAGCAATTCAAAATCACCCAATTTGATTTCCTTTTCCTGATGTGTTCCCACAAAAAGGCAGTTGTTCAGTAAAAAACGAATATCTTCATTTACTGTGAAACTATTGGCTTTAGTGTTTTTAATCCAAGGGGTGGAAGCTTTCCAGTTTTGTGGTAATTTGAAATCAACAGTTACCTTTTTGATATCGGCAAGTGAAGGGACATCGGGCGCCATGAATAAGGAATAACCAGTGAAGAATAGTCCTTCGGGAACACGGTAAGCCACTTCGTCGATGCCTCCGCAATGGTCCCAGTTTTCAGAATCGTGCTGCAATAGAATGTCGTATTCAATTGTGTATTTTCCGTGGGTTGGCGATTGGATTTCCCAGGTTTCTTCGCCTAAGTCTTTAATGGTTTGCAGTTGACCTTTGGCATTTTTAGCCGTCAGGTTTTTTAGAAATTTGGCTTCCCCTTGCGGATTTGTTTCCGAACCGTGGGTCATCATATAGAATCGGTTTTTGGCTTGGGTCAAATCAAGCTCAGCTTTTACATGCAGTATGTTTTGTTGTTGTCTGATGAAATCGAGTTTGTAGCTGGCGTTTTGTGAAAAGATGTTGAAAGTGAAGAGTAATCCAAAGAGTAGAAAAAGATGCTTTTTCATAGTTGACTTTTAATTGATTTTTTTGATTGATGATTTCATCTTACGAAATCCGTCCGATGATAACCTAAAGACGAGTCAAAAACGTTTTTGTTACAGAAGGTCTTTTTTTTGTGCAGAAGAATTTAATTTTTAAGTGGTTACTTTTTCAGAAATGCGTAAATTGCAGCCTCAAATTTATTACCCAAAATGGAACAACAACAACCCTATCAACCTAAGAATAAAGTTAGAATTGTAACTGCAGCGTCGTTATTTGACGGACACGATGCAGCCATCAACATTATGCGCCGTATCATTCAGGCGACCGGTGTTGAGGTAATTCACTTAGGACATGACAGAAGTGTGGAAGAAGTGGTAAATACTGCTATTCAGGAAGATGCCAATGCGATTGCAATGACTTCGTACCAAGGAGGTCACAACGAATATTTCAAATACATGTACGATTTGCTTAACGAAAAAGGAGCAGGTCATATTAAAATCTTCGGTGGTGGAGGTGGCGTAATCCTTCCTTCTGAAATTTCGGAATTGCACGAATACGGTATCGAAAGAATTTATGCTCCGGATGACGGTCGTGAATTGGGGTTACAAGGCATGATTAATGATTTGGTACAACGTTCGGATTTTCCAGTTGGGGATAAATTAAATGGCGAAGTAAGTCATTTGGAAGATAAAAATCCAACAGCGATTGCGCGCGTGATTTCCTCTGCAGAGAATTTTCCTGAAGTGGCAAAACCTGCTTTGGACATGATTTATAAAATAAACCAGGACAGTAAAACCCCGGTTCTTGGAATCACAGGAACAGGAGGTGCCGGAAAATCATCATTAGTAGATGAGTTGGTACGTCGTTTCTTGATCGATTTCCCTGAAAAAACCATCGGATTGATTTCTGTTGACCCTTCAAAACGTAAAACAGGCGGTGCGCTTTTAGGAGACAGAATCCGTATGAATGCCATCAATAATCCTAGGGTTTACATGCGTTCGTTGGCAACCCGTCAATCAAATTTGGCGTTGTCGAAATACGTTCAGGAAGCGATTGAAGTGTTGAAAGCAGCCAAATACGATTTGATTGTTTTGGAA
This sequence comes from Flavobacterium pedocola, assembly GCF_053764385.1. Classification (NCBI taxonomy): domain Bacteria; kingdom Pseudomonadati; phylum Bacteroidota; class Flavobacteriia; order Flavobacteriales; family Flavobacteriaceae; genus Flavobacterium; species Flavobacterium pedocola. The sequence continues at coordinate 37,882 of NZ_JBSNCR010000006.1, forward strand.
ACTTCCGGTATTGGTCAGTCGGATACGGAAATCATGGACCACTCCGATGTTTCGTTATATGTAATGACACCGGAATTTGGTGCGGCTACTCAGTTAGAAAAAATCGATATGTTAGATTTTGCCGATTTGGTAGCGTTGAACAAATTCGACAAACGTGGCGCTTTAGACGCTATCCGCGATGTGAAAAAACAATACCAGCGTAACCATAATTTATGGGACGTTGATCCAGATAAAATGCCGGTTTTCGGAACGATTGCTTCACAATTTAACGACCCAGGTATGAACACGCTTTACAAATCCATCATGGATAAAATTGTAGAGAAAACAGGTATCGATTTGCATTCCACGTTTGAAATTACGCGTGAAATGAGTGAGAAGATCTTCGTGATTCCGCCGCACAGAACCCGTTATTTGTCTGAAATTGCGGAAAACAACCGTAAATATGATGAAACAGCACTTTCACAGGTTGATGTAGCGCAGAAATTATACGGAATTTTCAAAACGGTTGAAACGGTATCCGGAAGAGTACCTAAAATTGATAAAGCAGGAATTGTTGAAGAATCCTTAAATCATTCACCGGACAAGAAAGAATTTTTATCGTTACTGACCAAAGAATTCGACCGCGTAAAAATGAATTTAGATCCGTACAACTGGGAAATCATTTTAACTTGGGATGAAAAAGTAAACAAATATAAAAATCCGGTTTACTCGTTTAAAGTACGGGATAAGGAAATTAAAATTGCAACCCATACGGAGAGTTTATCGCATTCTCAAATCCCAAAAGTAGCGTTGCCAAAATACCAGGCTTGGGGCGATATCCTAAAATGGAACTTACAGGAAAATGTTCCGGGTGAATTCCCGTTCGCATCAGGATTGTATCCGTTCAAACGTGAAGGGGAAGATCCATCGCGTATGTTTGCCGGAGAAGGCGGGCCGGAAAGAACCAATAAGCGTTTCCATTACGTGAGCGCCGGTTTACCTGCAAAACGTTTGTCGACTGCTTTTGACAGTGTAACGTTGTATGGAAATGATCCACATGTTCGTCCGGATATTTATGGAAAAATTGGTAATGCTGGAGTTTCCATCTGTTGTTTGGATGATGCTAAAAAATTATACTCAGGTTTCGATTTGAGCCACGCAATGACTTCGGTTTCAATGACCATTAATGGTCCGGCGCCGATGTTGTTAGGATTCTTTATGAATGCGGCAATCGATCAGAACTGTGAAAAATACATCAAAGAAAACGGCTTAGAAAAAGAAGTTGAAGCTAAAATCAACGCTATTTATAAGCAAAAAGGTGTAGAACGTCCGCATTACCAAGGTGATTTACCTGCCGGGAACGATGGTTTAGGGTTGATGCTTTTAGGTGTTACCGGAGATGAGGTTTTACCTGCTGATGTTTATAACGATATCAAAATTAAAACTTTAGCGCAGGTTCGTGGAACGGTTCAGGCTGATATCTTAAAAGAAGACCAGGCACAGAATACCTGTATTTTCTCTACGGAATTCGCGCTTCGTTTGATGGGTGACGTTCAGGAATATTTTATTAAAGAGAATGTTCGTAACTTCTATTCGGTTTCGATTTCGGGTTACCATATTGCGGAAGCCGGAGCCAATCCTATCACTCAGTTGGCATTTACGCTGGCAAACGGTTTCACTTACGTGGAATACTATTTAAGCCGCGGCATGAATATCAACGATTTCGGTCCGAACTTGTCGTTCTTCTTCTCGAACGGTATTGATCCGGAATATGCGGTAATCGGTCGTGTGGCGCGTAAAATCTGGGCAAAAGCATTGAAAAATAAATACGGAGCGAACGAAAGAGCTCAGATGTTGAAATACCACATCCAGACTTCAGGACGTTCGTTGCACGCGCAGGAAATTGACTTCAATGATATCCGTACAACCTTACAGGCGTTGTATGCGATTTACGATAACTGTAACTCGTTGCATACCAATGCGTATGACGAGGCGATTACCACGCCAACGGAAGAATCGGTACGTCGTGCGATGGCTATTCAGTTGATTATCAATAAGGAATTAGGATTGGCGAAAAACGAAAATCCAATCCAAGGTTCATTCATCATTGAAGAATTAACGGATTTGGTGGAAGAGGCTGTTTTACAGGAATTCGACAGAATCACGGAAAGGGGCGGTGTACTTGGAGCAATGGAAACCATGTACCAACGTTCTAAAATCCAGGAAGAGTCTTTGTATTATGAAACCTTGAAACATACCGGTGAATTCCCAATCATTGGGGTAAATACCTTCTTAAGTTCTAAAGGTTCTCCAACAGTGGTTCCGGCGGAAGTTATCCGTGCGACTGAGGAAGAGAAACAATATCAGATTGTAATGTTGGATCACCTTCACACTGCTAATAAGGATAAAGTGGAAGAGCAACTGGGTATTATTCAGGAAGCGGCGATTCAAAACCATAATATTTTTGAAAAATTAATGGATGCTACAAAAGTTTGTTCGTTAGGTCAGATTACTTCGGCTTTATTTGAAGTGGGAGGGCAGTACCGAAGAAATATGTAGTTTTTAAAAGCTATAAAAGGTCTCAATTTTGAGGCCTTTTTTTTGTTATCGTAATTTTTGGCACGACTATTGAATTATACTTTTAACCAGAACATAAATTATTAAACCATGAGAAGAATTATATTATTTTTTGCGTTGATTAGCGGAATGTTGATGACGCAGAGTTGCGTTAGAGAGGAAGTTGTACATGAAGATGTTATTGATAATGACACCATAAGTGAAGTTTGGGAGTATACCAATGTGGATTTTCATCCCGGCAACGGATACAGTGTTTTATTAGACTTTCCTCATGCTACCTATACCTCTGATATGGTTTTGGTTTATCATTTATATGAGGTAAGCGGCGGACAGGATGTTTGGCGATTAATGCCGCAGACCTATTATTTCAGTGCCGGTGGCGAATTGGATTATAACTTTGATTTTACCACAACAGATGCCAGGGTGTTTCTGGATGCTAATTTTGATTTGAATACGCTTTCTTCCGCATGGACCGATAACCAGATATTCAGAGTGGTTGTTATTCCGGCTTACTTTGGAAACAAAAATGCCAAAGAGGTGGATTTGAATAACTATAATGAAGTGATTAAACACTTTAATATAGATGAGTCCAAAATTGTGAAAATTGCAAAATAAACAGAAACCGTCGCAAGACGGTTTTTTTTATGGATATAAGTTGATTGATTTAGGGGTGCTGTTGGTTTTAAAAATTAATTTCGACAGTCACCCCTATTTTTTTATAGGGTATTGTGTTTGTGTTGTAAAATTTTATATTTTTGCATCATAAAATTAGAGGGTATAAATCTAAAAACAGAACTTTATGTCAACATTTCGTTTTAAGGCCTTGGAAAAAGCCACAGACAGAAAGCCGGTAACGGTAGAAGAATTGGATAGAAAATCAGCGATTTTCGGTAGCAACGTTTTTGGTGACAAAGCAATGCGACAATTTTTAACTCCGGAAGCTTACAAAGCGGTAAAGAGCGCAATTGAGTTCGGAACTAAAATCGATCGTAAACTGGCTGAGTACATCGCCATGGGAATGAAAGAGTGGGCATTGTCAAAAGGAGTAACCCACTATACCCACTGGTTCCAGCCTTTAACAGGTACAACTGCTGAAAAACACGATGCTTTCTTTGAAACGTCAATGGACGGTAGCGACCCTGTAGAGAAATTTGGTGGAAGCCAGTTAGTACAGCAAGAACCGGATGCATCCTCGTTCCCGAACGGTGGAATCCGTAATACATTCGAAGCTCGTGGTTATACGGCTTGGGATCCAACCTCTCCAGCATTCATCTTCGGAACTACTTTATGTATCCCTACAGTTTTCATCTCTTATACTGGTGAGGCTTTAGATAACAAAACACCTTTATTAAGAGCTCTACATGCAATTGATACAGCTGCAACAGATGTAGCTAAATATTTTGATAAAAACGTTAAAAAAATCACACCTACTTTAGGTTGGGAGCAGGAATATTTCTTAGTTGATAGTGCTTTAGCCTATTCACGTCCGGATATTTTAGCGACTGGAAGAACTTTGTTAGGACATACCTCTTCTAAAGGACAACAATTGGACGATCATTATTTTGGTTCGATTCCAACGCGTGTGTTACAATATATGAGGGATTTGGAAAATGAATGTATGTTATTGGGAATCCCTGTAAAAACACGTCATAACGAAGTGGCTCCAAATCAGTTTGAGTTGGCTCCTATTTTTGAAGAAACCAATTTAGCGGTTGACCACAATTCTTTATTGATGGATGTAATGCAGAAAGTAGCAGAGCGTCATGATTTTAAAGTGTTGTTCCATGAAAAACCATTCAAAGGTGTAAACGGTTCAGGTAAGCACAATAACTGGTCATTGGCAACGGATACAGGTATCAACCTGTTAAGTCCCGGTAAAACACCAATGAGTAACTTACAATTCCTGACTTTCTTTATCAATACGATTAAAGCAGTTCATGATTATGAAGAACTGTTAAGAGCGTCAATTGCTTCTGCAAGTAATGATCACCGTTTAGGTGCTAACGAAGCGCCACCGGCAATTATCTCCGTTTTCATCGGACAACAATTGACTAAGGTATTATTAGAATTAGAAGGTGTTTCCAACGGAAAATTATCTCCGGAAGAAAAAACCGATTTAAAACTAAACGTAGTTGGAAAATTACCAGACGTTTTGTTGGATAATACAGATAGAAACAGAACATCTCCATTTGCTTTCACCGGAAACAAATTCGAGTTCAGAGCGGTAGGTTCTTCTGCAAACTGTGCGGTTTCAATGACTACTTTAAATACAATCGTTGCAAAACAATTGAAAGATTTTAAAGTGGAAGTAGATGCTTTAATCGAGAAAAAAGACATGAAGAAAGACGATGCAATCTTCAATGTTTTAAGAGAATACATCAAGGAGACCAAAGCTATCTTGTTCGAAGGTGACGGTTACAGCGATGCTTGGGAAAAAGAAGCGAAAAAACGCGGATTGAGTAATCATAAAACAACTCCAAAGGCGTTAAAAGCGAAAGTTTCTAAAAAAGCTATTGCTCTTTTCGGAGAAATGAACGTTATGAACCACGTTGAGGTAGAATCGCGTTATGAAATCGAATTGGAAGAGTACACTAAAAAAATTCAGATTGAAGGACGTGTTTTAGGAGATATTGCCCGTAACCACGTAATTCCGACAGCTATTAAATATCAAAATACGTTAATCGAAAACGTAAAAGGGTTAAAAGAAATTTTCGGAAAAGATTTTGAAAAGATTGCGAAAGAGCAAATCGGATTGATCAAAGAAATTTCAGAACATATCGAAGGCATTAACACCAATGTGGAAGCGATGACCGAAGAACGTAAGAAAGCAAACAATCTTACCAGCACGGAGAAAATGGCGGATGCCTATTGCGATAAAGTAAAACCTTATTTTGACATCATCAGAAGCCACTGCGATAAGTTGGAGCTATTAGTGGATGACGAAATCTGGACGTTAACTAAATACAGAGAATTATTGTTTACAAAATAATCTGTTTGTTTATATTTATTTTGAAAACCTCCTTCGGGAGGTTTTTTTATGCACTTCGGCTGCTTTTTTTAACGCTTGGTAGAATAATTGTAATTTCCTGAAAAATAGCTGTTTAATTATTTTACCCGTATGTTTTTTTGTTCTAAATTTGACTCATGAATCAACCACAAGATTCTTCTTCCAATGACAATTTTATACTACGGAAATTGTTACGAACTCCCCTTACACAGTTGAATAATTTTTTTATTGTTGATATCTTTATGGGTTAATCACATAAGGTACACGATTTTTTTAAATCGTTAAACGAACAGGTTAAAACCGCAATTTTTCTTTTTTGCCTTTAGCGGAAAAGAATCAACACAGGGATTGTGTTAAAAATTCGGTAATTTGTTGTTTTGCCTGTACTCAGAAACAAACAAACCCATAGAGGAAAGTGAGACAGATGCTGTCTGTCTCACTTTTTTAAATTCGGATCCATTAACTTGTTTTTTAGTTGGAAAAGCATTTTCTTAAAATTTTTAAGGGAGTGCTTTTCTTTTTTTGCTATTTTTCTGTCCGAATTTACAGCAAGATGAAAAACAGCTTTTACCTTATTTTACTGGTCTTCCTGAGTGGATTTTCGCAGGAGAAAATGACAGTTTACTTTGACTTTGATATACACGAAGTCAATTCCGAATCTACGGTCAAATTAGACGAATGGCTTCAACAGAATAAGGATATTGAAGTGTTGCAGCTTCATGGTTTTTGCGACAGCGTTGGTTCACACGAATACAATGATCAATTAGCGGTTCGTCGGATAAATTCGGTAGTGAAAAAACTTCAGGAACAAAAAATTTCCCTTTCTGAAAAACTGGAAAAGAAAGGATTCGGAAAGCGTTTTGAACAATCTTCCGTTCAAGCCGAAAACCGTAAAGTGGTTATTTATTATCAGAAAAAAGAGCTGAAACTCTCCGAGAAAATCCAACAATTGAAAGTAGGGGACAAACTGCGTTTACGAAACTTGAATTTTTACAACCATTCCGGAGTAGTGGTGCCTAAGTCGCGGCCAGTTTTAACAGAATTGCTCAGCATCATGAAGAAAAACCCAAAACTGAAAATAGATATTCAAGGACATATCTGTTGCCAGCTCGTATCCGATGCAGATGATATATCCACTTTGCGCTGCAGGACGGTTTACAATTTCCTGATAAACAATGGGATCGATAAAAACAGATTGTCGTACAAAGGATTCGGAAATACACAGCCCTTGTATCCCATTCCGGAGAAAAATGAATTTGAAAAAGACGAGAACAGAAGAGTGGAAATTCAGATACTAGAAAATTAGTAAAACGCGTTATAATTCATATAAATTTCGTTTATTCGTTTAAAACATTTAATCATGAAAAAGACACACTTGCTTCTGATGCTTTTCTTTTCTGTACTGGTAACTGCTCAGGAGAAGTTTACGGTTTATTTTGATACTAATAAACACGAGTTGACCAAGAAACAATCCGATTTGCTTGCGGCCTGGATTGCCGGCAATAAAGATTCTAAAGTGGTTGCCATCAACGGTTATGCTGATGAAGTAGGGACCACAGCCCATAACGATTCCCTTTCGCAAAGAAGGGTGAATTTTATTCACGGAATCATACTGAACAATAAAGTGAAAATCCGTGAAGACTTCAAGACCAGAAGTTTTGGCGAAACGTTTAACCAGTCTAAAATAAAAGCTGAAAACCGTAAAGTGGTTATTCATTATATCTTGTCAAAAGATTTGGCAAGGGAAAACGAAATTCTGGGGATCAAACCTGCAGAACTTACAGACGAACAAATCGTTCCCATCGAAGAAGCGGATATGAATTTTCCGCCGAATGCCACTTTGGAAGAAAAGATTAAGCTGTCCCGCCCGGGTACGCGAATCGAATTGAGAAATATCTATTTTTACCTGAATTCCTTCGGTATAATCCCAACTTCCAAACCCGCAATAGATGAACTGTTGATGGTTTTGGATAAATATCCTAAAATGCGCATCGAAATACAGGGACACATTTGCTGTACAGATGCCGACCGACGCAATTTATCATTAGAAAGAGCCAAACAGGTAAGAAGGGTGTTGCAGTCCAACAGCATTCCGAACAACAGGATAAAAGTGAAAGGATTTGGGGTTTCCCATCCGCGTTACCCGATTCCTGAAGCTAACCAAGAACAGGCAGCGGCCAACCGTCGTGTGGAGATTATGATTTTGAGCAAGTAATGAATAAGTGAAAAGGGATAAGTGATAAGTGATAAGTCAAAAGGGAAGTTGAGAATATTTATCAGTTGTGTACATTCAAATTATATTCAGCTAAATTCACATTGCTATGACAGAATATCAGGCAAAAATAAACAACTCCTTATCCTTCGATGTGACCAAGGACGACAGGCTGATTGGTAAACTCACTTACCAGAGTTGGTTTAAGTTCAATGCTGTAATAGAAATTGCAAACCAATCCAGTTATCAGGTTGTGCCGAAAGGTTTTTGGGGAACCACAATTGAAATTAAAGACGGGGAAAAGGTACTGCTGGAATTCAAAATGAACTGGAACGGAGAAATTATCGTGCAGACTTACTTTAACGGATCGGAGAAAGATTATGTTTTTAAGCACAGAGGTTTTTTTAAGGATTCATTTATCCTTGCCGACCAGGAAGGTGTTGAACTTATAGTGATGAAGCCACATTTGAAATGGAGCAAAATGAATTATGAGTATGCGATTACAATCTCTGACACCTTTGATGCTTTCCCTGATAAAGAATTATTGTTGCTGAATTCATTGCACTGTGCAAATTATTATATGTCTATGACGGCGGGTACAATGTAGCTTAAGTTGTGTTGGTATGTTTGCTTTCTGCTTTTAGTTAAACGGATTAAAAAACTTATCACTTATCACGCATAACTTATAACTTATTTTTACCTTTGCCCCACAACAACACAAACTTGCTACATGAGTTCTGATAACAGCCAACGTTATAATCTTCGTGGAGTTTCGGCTTCCAAAGAAGATGTGCACAACGCCATCAAAAACATTGATAAGGGATTGTTCCCGAAAGCTTTCTGCAAAATTGTTCCCGATCATTTAACCAATGACGACCATTATTGTCTTATCATGCATGCGGACGGAGCCGGTACAAAATCGTCTTTGGCCTATATGTACTGGAAAGAAACCGGTGACATGTCTGTTTGGAAAGGCATTGCACAAGATGCTTTGATCATGAATATTGATGATTTGCTTTGTGTGGGCGCTACGGATAACATTATGCTTTCGTCTACTATCGGAAGAAATAAAAACCTTATTCCGGGCGAAGTAATCTCTGCTATTATTAACGGAACAGAAGAGTTGATCGCTGAATTAAAAGAATATGGCGTAACAATTCATTCCACAGGTGGGGAAACTGCCGATGTTGGTGATTTAGTCAGAACGATTATTGTAGATTCAACGGTAACAGCACGCATGAAACGTTCACAAGTTGTGGATAATGCGCATATTCAGCCGGGCGATGTGATTGTTGGTTTGGCTTCTTACGGTCAGGCAAATTATGAAAAATCATATAATGGCGGTATGGGAAGCAACGGATTGACTTCTGCCCGTCACGACGTTTTCGCCAAATACCTTGCTGAAAAATATCCTGAAAGTTATGACGCTTCGGTACCGAACGACTTAGTATATTCCGGAAACGTAAAATTAACGGATAAAGTAGAAGGTTCCCCGATAGATGCCGGTAAACTGGTACTTTCCCCAACAAGAACATATGCGCCGATCATCAAGGCGATCTTAAATAAATATTCTGCCGGTCTGATTCACGGAATGGTGCATTGCAGCGGTGGAGCGCAAACTAAAGTGCTTCATTTTGTGGACAATGTACACGTAATCAAAGACAATTTGTTCCCGGTGCCGCCATTGTTCAAGCTGATTCAGGAACAATCCAAAACGGATTGGAAAGAAATGTATCAGGTGTTCAACTGCGGACATCGTATGGAATTGTACGTGCCGTCGGATATTGCGGAAGATATCATTGCCATTTCACAATCTTTCGGAGTGGAAGCCCAAATTGTTGGAAGGGTAGAAGCCTCAGAAAATAAAAAGCTAACAATCACTTCGGAATACGGAGTATTTGAATATTAAAAGAAAATCCCTCAACTGAGGGTTTTTTTTTATCTCTGAATCAAATTTGTTTTCTTTTTTTAAATTTTTTGAAATCTCAATATTGTAAAAATATGATTTTTGACCATCCCGAAAAACCTTACCTTTGTAAAAATTTAAAACCATGAACATAAATCCCAAGAACGGAGTAGGCGAGTTAGTTTTCGGAATGCAGCAACAACACGTAGTGGCTGTGTATGGTAAGCCTAATAAGCAATTCAAAGACGAAGAAGGAAATATTGTTTACTTGTATAACCAACACAAAGTGCGTCTTACGTTCTATGACGACGAAGAATTTCGTTTAGGATATATAGTAGTTTCGGATCCGGAAACAACACTTTTCGATAAAAAAATAATGGGGCGTTTGCCTAAAGAAGTACAAAGTGAATTGCCTGAGAAGTATTATAAAACATGGGAAATTGTAGAAGAAGACGGAATAGAAAGTTACTTTAATGAGGATAATTGGCTAATGCTTATCGCAGAATTTGGTGTAATAACTAAAGTGGAAGTTGGTGCCGTTTTCAATAATTATGACGAATTTGACTGGAAGTTTTCAGGATAACCAAAACAAAATAAGAGGTATAAAAAAAGGCACAAAAGTAAAAACCATTGTGCCTTTTTTGTTATCCTATAAGATGTTATTTTTTCGTCGGATCCGTCATTTCGATTTCGAAAATCAAGTTGGAATTTGGCGGGATAACTGTACCGGCACCTTTTTGTCCGTAACCAAGATTGGCTGGGATGAAAAAGGTTGCTTTGTCACCAAAGTTCAGGTTTTCCAAAGCTTCGATGAATCCAGGTATTAAACCGTTTTTGTTTCCATAGGTAAAAGGAAATCCGTTGTATCCGCCTTGTTGTGCACGCATCGGGTCGTGTTTACCGTACATTTTGGCCACATCCTCAAAACTGGTGTCAAACATTTTTCCGTTTTCAAAATAACCGGCATAACCAATTTGCACCTGAGCACCTGCTGCCGGTTTTACACCGGTTCCTTTTTTGGTGACTACATATTGTAAGCCGCTTGCTGTTTTGGAAGCTGTAGCTCTTAATTTGTCAAATTCGGCTTTTTTCATTTGGATTACCTGGCCGTATTTGGTTTCGTATTCTTTGTCTTTTAATGCCTGTTCTTCAGCCTGTTTCTTTCTTTTTTCTTCTTCTAAAGCAGCTTGTTTTTTGTCGTCTTCTGCTTTGTTGGCATAATAATCTGCAAAAATTTTAGGAGCATTGAACTTCTGGGCCTCTTTTCCTTTGCGGATGATGGTCATTTTTACAATGTTGTCGCCTTGCTCAATTTTATTAACCACATCCATTCCCTGGGTTACTTCCCCGAAAACAGTGTGTCTTCCGTCCAGCCAAGGTGTGTCTTTGTGTGTAATGAAAAACTGGCTTCCGTTGGTTGCCGGACCAGAGTTGGCCATAGACAAAATTCCGCCTTTAGTGTGTTTTAATTCCGGAACGATTTCATCCTTGAATTTATAACCCGGATCTCCGGAACCGTTTCCTAACGGATCACCTCCCTGAATCATAAAGTCTTTGATTACACGGTGGAATTTAATATTGTCGTAATAAGGTTTTCCTTTATAAGCTTCACTAACTATAGTATTGGTTCCTTCGGCCAGTGATATGAAGTTGGCAACGGTAATCGGTGTTTTCTTGTATTCAAGTTTAACCGTTATTTTTCCTTTGTTGGTTTCGATATCGGCAAAGATACCTTCGTTATTGTTGTTGACTACTGTTTTTGTGGCAACAGCCTTTTTCTTTGTTGCTGTGGTTTTGGCTTTTTGTGCGTAGCCGCTCATTACACCTAAAAACAATAAAAGTAGAATTTTGTTTTTCATTTTATAGTTCATTAACCTTACTCTTTTTGCATTATGCAGGGATTTTCAGGGTTTTTCCCGGTTGTTTATTTAGCTGGTGATAATTCCATTTCAAAAATTAAATCGGTATTAGGAGGGATTGCCCCCTGAGCACCTCTTTCTCCATAGGCCAGATACGAAGGGATAAATAACATGACTTTGTCTCCAATAGCCATTTTTTCCATTCCTTCAATAAAACCGGGGATAAGGCCCTGCTTGTTTCCGTAAGTAAACGGGAACGGTGCATATCCGCCTTGACGGTCTCTGTTGATGTCGTATTTTCCATAGGCTTTTGCCACCTCTGCATAATTGGTGTCAAATAATAATCCGTTTGTAAAATAACCCGCATAACTGAACATAACTTCAGTACCGGGATTTGGTTTTGCATTACCGGACTTTTTGATGTATGCAAATTTCAGACCAGATTCCGTTTTGATGGCTTTTTTTCTGTAGCTTTCAAATTCTGCTGTTTTCACCGTCTGGATTTCGGCATATTGATCGGCCATTTTTTTCAGTTCAACAGCTTCTTTGTCGTAATAGTCTTTGAAAACTTTAGGAGCATCGAATTTGTTGGCATCTTTTCCTTTTCGGATGATGGTAACGGAAATGATTTCATCATTGCTTTCAATGGTATTTACTACATCCATACCTTCCACGACTTTCCCGAAAACCGTATGCATACCATCCAGATGCGGAGTGGCATTGTGGGTAATGAAAAACTGGCTTCCGTTGGTGTTCGGTCCAGCATTGGCCATCGAAAGTACGCCTTCCGAATCATGCTTTAGGGTAGGATTGAATTCGTCTTTGAATTTATAACCCGGGTTGCCGTTTCCGGTTCCTTCCGGATCACCGCCCTGAACCATAAAATGGTTGATTACCCTGTGGAAAATCAGGCCGTCATAAAAATGTTTTCCTTTGTATTTTGGGTTAACAAACGGGTTTTTACCTTCGGCCAAAGAAATGAAGTTGGCTACGGTAACCGGGGTTTTCTGAAATTCCAGCGACACTAAAATGTTTCCTTTTACGGTTTCAATGTCTGCATATATCCCGTCTGGGCGTTTATCGTGTTCCTTTTCACAGGACGTAAAACTAAAAGCGGCAAGTAAAATAAAAACTGAAACTAGTTTTTTCATGGTTTGGAGTTGAATTATTCAGTTGGTTTTGGTTTAACAGTAGTGTCTTTTTTGAAATCATTAAGCGTTACAGTACAGATAATCGGTTGGTTGGTGCCGATTTTGTCGTTATCACCGTGATAGCCGTAAGCCATGTGGGATGGGAATAAAAAGGTTACTTTTTCGCCTTTCTTCATCAGTTTGATACCATCGCGAAGCCCCATCATGATGTTTTGTTTGTCTACCGCGTACACCTGTGGTTTCAGTTCTTCAGCCGTGTAGATGGTTTCGCCTTTCAGATTGGTAATCGAATAATCAAAATAAGCGATATCGCCTTTAACCGGAGTCGTGGTTTCGTTCTCGCTTTTCATGTCGTAACGGTACCAGTAGCCTCTCGGGGATGCAATGTAGCTTTTTGCCGTATCTTTTTTGATGATGTTGGCAATTAAAGTTTCCTCGTTGCTGATCAGTTTTTTATTTCTTTCGATGGATTCCTTCATAAAAGTTCCCGAGGTGTGCGAAACAGGTTTTCTGGCTTCCTGCTTTGAGGTGCAACAGGCTAGTATAAGTCCTGAGAGCATTACACCGTATATGTGTATTTTCTTCATAATCAGTTGTTCTTTTCTTTGGCTAAAATAGCAATAAATTGATTGATGGTTTCTTCCATGGTACCGAAAGCTTTTCCACCGGCTGCATTAATGTGTCCGCCGCCGTTAAAATGATTTCGGGCAAACTGGTTCACGTCAAAAGCACCTTGCGAGCGAAAGGATATTTTGATGATGTTTTCCTCTTTGTTTTCAATGAAGATGGCTGTAAAATCGAATCCTTTCAGCGACAAACCGTAATTTACGATGCCTTCCGTATCACCTTTTACATAATGGAACATGTCAAGCTCTTCCTGACTTAAGGTGATGTACGATGTTTTGTATTCCGGCAACAGTTTCATGTTCTGTAACGCACGTCCCAGTAATTGCAAACGATTGTATGAACTTGTATCGAAAAGTAAATTGTGGATTTTAGGATTGTCAACGCCTTTGTCCAGTAAATCTGCTACGACTCTGTGCGTGGTGCTGGTAGTCAACGGGAATCGGAACGAACCTGAATCGGTTACAATTCCGGTATAGATACAAGTCGCCACTGTTTTGTTGATAAGGTTTTCACCGCCAAGCTGATGGATGAAATGATACACCATTTCGCAGGTAGAACCCATTTGAGTATCCGAATACGTGAATTGCGCATACGAATCCGGCAACTGATGGTGGTCGATCATCACAAAAGTGGTCGAAACCGCTTCCAAAGCTTTCTGCATTTGTTCGCCTGCACGATGCAAAGCGTTAAAGTCTAAAGTGAATATAATTTCAGATTGTTTAAGTCTTTCGGTACAGTTTTGTATGTCTTTTTCAAAAATCTTTACCTTGTCTGAATCGGGCAACCATGCTAAGAAATCAGGAAATTCATTAGGGGATACCACCACCGCATCATGGTTTTGCTGTAGTAAAAAGTGATAAAGTCCTAAAGTGGAACCCATTGCATCGCCATCGGGGTTGCGGTGCGGAACTATCGTTATTTTTTTTGGCGTCGCTAAAAGTTGCTTCAGCCCTTCAATATCATTAACTGTCATCATGTTGCGAAAATACGTTTTTTGAATAAAAATTCCGTTAAATAAATCTTTCAATTTTTATATAGCAGAAATTTAATGAGCACGTTGAAATTAGTTTTGTGATTTTTATTCTTTTAAATTTTTTTTGATCACAGTTTTGTGAACTTTTTTTCTTGATTCGAAAATTGATCACAGTTTTGTGATCGGATTTTTTTTAGAATAAATTTGATCACAAGGTTTAAATTGGAACTGTTTTTCACACAAAAACAGACATAAATAAATCTTTCAAAATTTCAATTTTTTAATTTTAAAGAAATGTCTATTTTTGCACATGCAACACAACGTACTTATTTTAGATTTTGGTTCGCAATACACCCAGCTGATTGCGCGCCGTGTTCGCGAATTAAACATATTCTGCGAAATTTTCCCATACAACAACGTTCCTTCCGATTTGTCGAGTTATAAAGCGGTTATCCTTTCAGGAAGCCCTTTTTCGGTTCGAGGTGAAGATGCCCCGCATCCGGATTTATCACAAATTCGCGGAAAAATGCCTTTGCTTGCGGTTTGTTATGGTGCGCAATATTTGGCACATTTTAGTGGAGGTGAAGTAGCGCCATCAAACATCCGTGAATACGGAAGAGCAAATTTGTCTTTCATTAAAGAAGATGAATTGTTTTTCGACGATGTAAACATCAACAGTCAGGTTTGGATGAGCCATAGTGATACCATCAAGCAGTTGCCAACCGGAGGAGTTCGTTTAGCGTCGACAAAAGATGTTGAAAACGCTGCGTATCGTATTGAAGGAGAAACTACGTATGCAATCCAATACCACCCGGAAGTTTATCATTCAGAAGACGGAAAGCAAATGTTAGAGAACTTTTTGGTGAAAATCGCAGAAGTACCTCAAAATTTCACACCAAAATCTTTCGTTGATGAAATTGTAGCGGAAATGAAAGAGAAAATCCAGGATGATAAAGTGGTTTTAGGACTTTCTGGTGGGGTAGATTCAACAGTAGCTGCAGTTTTATTGAATAAAGCTATCGGTAAAAACTTATATTGTATTTTCGTAAATAACGGTTTACTTCGTAAAAACGAATTCGAAAGCGTTCTGAACCAATACAAAGGAATGGGGCTTAACGTAAAAGGCGTAGATGCTTCGGAACGATTTTTGTCTGAATTGGCAGGAGTGGACGATCCGGAAACCAAAAGAAAGATCATTGGTCGTGTGTTCATTGAAGTTTTTGATGACGAATCACATTTATTGGAAGACGTGAAATTCCTGGCACAGGGAACCATTTATCCGGACGTAATCGAATCGATTTCGGTAAAAGGGCCTTCTGCAACCATTAAATCGCACCACAATGTTGGAGGATTGCCTGATTTTATGAAACTGAAAGTTGTAGAACCGCTTCGTATGTTGTTTAAAGATGAAGTGCGAAGAGTAGGTAAAACATTAGGAATTGATGATGAGTTGCTTGGACGTCACCCGTTCCCGGGACCAGGTTTGTCGATCCGTATTTTAGGTGATATCACGCCGGAGAAAGTAAGAATCCTTCAGGAAGTAGATTATATTTTTATCAACGGATTGAAAGAGCACGGTTTATACGATAAAGTATGGCAGGCAGGAGCAATTTTGTTGCCGGTGAACAGTGTGGGAGTAATGGGCGATGAGCGTACTTACGAAAAAGTAGTGGCACTTAGAGCGGTTGAATCCACAGATGGTATGACGGCGGATTGGGTACATTTGCCTTACGATTTCTTAATGAAAATCTCGAATGAAATCATCAATAAGGTAAAAGGGGTGAACCGAGTGGTTTACGATATCAGTTCGAAACCGCCTGCTACAATTGAATGGGAATAAATTTTTACAAGAAAATAATGAATAAGTCGTTGCAATGGTTAAATTTGTAACGACTTGTTTGCTTAAAAAATACTATATGAAGCATTTTTTTATTGGATTATGTACGACAGTATTAGTCTCGACAACAGCGTTTGCACAGACTAAGAATTATAAAGAACATAAAGTAGCTAAAGGAGAAACTGCCTATTCCATCGCGAAAAAATACGGCGTTTCACCTGAAGATATTTATCGTTTGAACCCTGAGGCTAAAAACGGTGTCAATGAAAATGCAATCATATTAGTGCCTTCCGGTACGGGACAATCTGTTAAAAATAATGTTGTTGCAACCGTGAAGGAAACACCGAAACCCACCGGGAAAGAGGTGAAGGTGTACCACGTAGTGGAAGCCAAAGAAACTGTATACAGTATCGCTAAAAAATATGAGGTAACCGTAGAATCCATCAACAAAAACAATCCGGACATTGAAAAAGATGGCTTGAAAATCGGGAACACGGTTATTGTTTTTACTTCCAAAAAAGTAGACAAGCCAACTGCTGCAACAGTTAAGAATACCGTAGCGGCTTCGGCAAAATACCATTTGGTGGAACCGAAAGAAACTAAATTCGGAATTGCCAAAAAATACGGGATGTCTGTAGAAGAACTGGAGGCTTTAAACCCGGAAATCAAAGAAAATCTTGAAATCGGACAAAATCTGCGTCTGAATAAAAATACTCCGGTTGCGGCTAAAACTCCGGTGACTCCTGTAAAATCAGCCGTTCAGTTTATGGATTATCAGGTGCAGCCGAAAGAAACCTTGTACAGCTTAACAAAATCATCCGGTTTAACACAAGAACAATTGCTTGCGGCAAACCCGGAATTGGCAAACGGTGTGAAAATCGGGATGACCATAAAAATGCCGTCCACCTCTAAATTCAACCAGATCAATCCGAACAAGGAGCAGGTTGATATTGTAAAATCGTTGAACAAGCAGGAAGGTAAAGAATTGGTGCTGATGCTTCCGTTCCACATGGATAAAATCGAAGCAGATTCCACCAACACAGTTCAGGAGCGTCTGAAAAAAGACAAGTTCCTTAACATGACCCTTGATTTTTACGCAGGAGCATTAATTGCAATCGACTCGGCTAAAACCATGGGATTACCTTTAACGGTTAAGATTTTGGATTCAGAAGAATCGAAAAACTCTTCAGCGGTAGCCTCGTTGATTTCTAAAAATGACTTTTCAAAAACCGATGCGGTAATCGGGCCTTTCTTCCAGAACCATGTGGAAACGGCCGCCGCTTTATTGGAAAAATATAATACACCGGTAATTTCGCCTTTGTCCAACGAAAGAGGAAGACCGTATTCCAATTTGTTTCAGGCAATGCCGAATTCTTTGGATGTAAAGAAAAAAATGTTTGATTTCATGATGTCCAAGGACGGTAACATCATTGCAATCATCGATCCGAAAAAAGGAAGTGCAAAACAATTTATCACCGAGAATTATCCGGGTGTGAAAATTGCGGAGATAAGTGCCGACAAAGGTGTTCCTACTTTGGAAAACGTAAAAAGCCTGATGGATAAATCGAAGCTGAATTATGTAATTCTGGAATCCGAAAAAACCGGAATGGTGTTGAGTACCTGTAACATCCTGGTTACGGCTTCATCGGAATATCAAGTACAATTGGTGACCTTGGAGAAGAACGAAACGCTTGATTTCGAGGAAATTCCATTGAGTAAATTAACACGTCTGAAATTGTTGTATCCGTCTGTTTCAAGAGACAACGAAGCACCGGAAGCCGATATTTTCGCTAAAGTATTTAAGAAGAAAAACAATATTTTCCCGAACCGTTTCGCCACCCGCGGATTCGATGTAACGTTTGATGTTATCTTGAGATTGTTCCAGGACGGTGGTTACAAAGAATCGGTGAACGAAAAAGCTTCCGAGCAGATCGAGAGCAAATTCAACTATGCGAATATCGACGGTGGGTACTACAATAAAGGTGTTTATCTGTTGTATTACGACGAAGACTTAACGTTAAAAGAAGCAAAATAATGGCAACTTCAAAAATAACTTATGTAGGGGATTTAAGAACGGTATGTATCCATCTGCAATCGGGAACAGAAATTCTAACGGATGCACCAACAGATAATCATGGGAAAGGGGAAGCTTTTTCGCCAACGGATTTGGTGGCAACTGCTTTAGGAAGTTGTATGGTTTCCATTATGGCAATAAAATCAAAGGATTTAGATGTTGATTTGAAAGATTCTACTGTTTCCATTACCAAAATAATGCAGGCAGAACCACGAAAAATTGCCAAAATAGAAGTGGTTTTGGACATGGCAATTGCAACATCAGATAAAAATAAGGCTATTTTAGAAAGAAGTGCCATGACCTGTCCGGTACTTTTAAGCTTGCATCCGGATATAGAGAAGGCTGTAGTTTTTAATTGGAAATAATTTTCAGTCTCAGTCTTCGGTCTCAGTTTTATTTTCTAAAACAGAATTCAATTATTATTTTAAGCTATGGAATTTTTAATTTATAAGAAATTCGATAAGAAAGAAGATGCCCTTTATTTCAGCGACATTTTAAAAGACAACGGTATCGAAGTGATGCTTGAAGATACCGGTAGTTCTCTGGATTCAAGTTTTGGGAACAGTGCTTTTGCGATTGAATATATATTGAAGATTCAGAAGGATTTTTTTAATAAGGCTGATCAATTGTTTAATGAGGTTTCAAAATCTGAAATAGAAGCTATTGATGAGGATTATTATTTGTTTCAATATTCTAATGATGAATTGAGAGATGTCATTGTCAAAAAAGATGAATGGGGTGATTTTAATTATAATCTCGCCTTGAAGATATTAAACGACAGGGGTGTTGAAGTTTCAGCCGGTCAGATAGAGGATGCACGAAAAGAACGATTAACGGAACTTTCCAAACCTGAAAAGGACCAGGGGATCTGGGTAGTGATTGGTTACTTTTTTGCGTTGCTTGGAGGTTTGCTGGGAATTTTTATCGGATGGCATCTTTTAACATTCAAGAAAACACTGCCTAACGGAGAAAAAGTTCATAACTATTCCGCTAAGGACAGAAATCACGGGAAAAGGATTTTTATACTGGGAATTGTGTCTGCGGTTTTGATGGTAGTGCTTAAATTATTAATATATTCCTGAATTCCTGAATCGTTTGAATAGTAAAGATTGAAACAAGAAGCAAGAAGCAAGAAGCAAGAGACAGAGTAAAGTACTAAAGATATTTTTTAAACTTCTTTTTTCTTGTCTCTTGCCTCTATTCTCTAAATATATATGGATAGTCAACAACAGCTTTTAATAAAACTCGCACATACCAAAATGCCCTTCGGAAAATACGAGGGGTATTTTCTTATTGACCTGCCTGAATATTATGTTGTTTGGTACCACAATAAAGGGTTTCCAAAAGGGCAATTAGGGGAGCAGTTGCAACTGGTTTACGAGCTAAAACTCAACGGGCTGGAAGAACTCGTGCGAAACATCCGTAAAAACTTTCCGAAGCCTTAATTCTTTAACGAATAATTGTCAATTCAGGATTTCTAAGTTTCAATTTATAATCGTACTTTTGCCAGGTTTTTTAAACAACGACACAACGAATAAACACAACACAATGAATCAGACGAAGTATATTTTTGTTACCGGAGGTGTGACCTCTTCTTTAGGAAAAGGGATTATCGCAGCTTCTTTAGCAAAATTATTGCAGGCAAGGGGGTACAGAACAACAATCCAGAAATTCGATCCATACATCAACGTAGATCCGGGAACGCTAAACCCGTACGAACACGGAGAATGTTATGTTACCGATGACGGTGCAGAAACCGATTTGGATTTAGGGCATTACGAGCGATTCTTGAATGTGCCGACATCTCAGGCGAATAACGTAACCACGGGAAGAGTTTATCTTTCGGTTATCGAGAAAGAACGCCGCGGGGAATTTTTAGGAAAAACAGTTCAGGTTGTGCCACATATCACCAACGAGATCAAGGAACGCATGCAGTTACTTGGGAAATCGGGTGATTATGATATTGTGATTACCGAAATCGGAGGAACTGTGGGTGATATCGAGTCGTTGCCTTACATTGAATCCGTACGTCAGTTGTTGTGGGAATTGGGAGATAATAACGGTATCGTAATCCATTTAACGCTTGTACCGTATTTGGCTGCTGCGGGAGAATTGAAAACGAAACCGACACAGCATTCCGTAAAAACCTTGATGGAAAGCGGAATCAAAGCCGATATTTTGGTTTGCAGAACCGAGCATGAAATATCACAGGATTTGCGTCAGAAACTGGCCTTGTTCTGTAATGTGAAGAAAGAAGCGGTAATCCAGTCGATTGATGCTTCCACGATTTACGATGTTCCAAATTTAATGTTGGAAGAAGGATTGGATCGTGTAGCGTTGAAGCGTTTGGATTTACCTGAAAAAAATACACCGGATTTAGCTAACTGGAACGAGTTTCTACACAAACTGAAAAACCCGAAACACGAAGTAAGTATCGGATTGGTAGGGAAGTATGTGGAATTACAGGATTCGTATAAATCCATTTTGGAAGCGTTCATCCACGCGGGAGCTGCCAATGAGACAAAAGTGAACGTAATCAGTATCCATTCTGAGTATCTGGATGCCAAAACGGCAGAGAATCAGTTAAAAGGACTGGATGGCATATTAGTTGCACCGGGATTTGGCGGTCGCGGGATTGAAGGAAAAATTGAAACCGTTCGTTATGCAAGAGAAAACAACATTCCGTTCTTCGGAATCTGTTTGGGAATGCAGATGGCAGTAATTGAATACTCCAGAAATGTTTTAGGATTTGCCGATGCGAATTCCACCGAGATGAACGAAAGTACAGCGCATCCGGTAATCAGCATTATGGAAGAGCAGAAAAATATCACCGATAAAGGAGGTACCATGCGTTTAGGAGCCTGGAAATGTCAGTTGAAAGAAAACACCCTGGCACACTCTATTTACGGTAAAACCGATATTTTAGAGCGTCACCGTCACCGTTACGAATTTAACGGCGATTATTTGGAAGCGCTTGAAAATGCAGGATTAAAAGCTACGGGAATCAATCCGGATACCGGTTTGGTGGAAGTGGTGGAATTGGAAAACCATCCGTTCTTTATCGGGGTGCAATACCATCCGGAGTATAAGAGTACGGTAGCCAATCCGCATCCGTTGTTTGTTAACTTTGTGGCAGCCGCGGTAAAAAATAAAGTTTGTTGTTAATTGTAACAACTTGAAATTGTAAATACTAATTGACATAATTCTTATTTACAAAACACGAATAAAAGAAGCTTACTGCTTAAAGCCTAATGCTTAAAGCAAAACACAAATGGAAGAAAAAAAATTTGACGGTAAAACCATTTTAGGTTTTGTATTGATCACGGGATTAATGCTTTGGATGATGTACAACAACATTTCCGATGAAAAAAAATCCATGGCGGATGATGCTAAAAAAGCGAAAACCGAGAAAGTAGAACAAGCCAAAGCACAAGAAGTACAAACGGCAGTAGCCGCAGCTGCAGATTCTACTAAAGCGAAAGCTTTACAAAGTGTTTTAGGAGCCTTTGCTTATTCGGCTTCTTTACCTTCTGCTAAAGAAAATGTTACCGAAATCAAGAATGAATTGCTAACGTTGAAAATCTCCAATAAAGGGGGTTATATCACAGAAGCTGTCGTAAATAATTTTGAAAGTCTTCACAAAGGTTCAAAAAAACCTATTGAGTTGATCAAAAACAATAATGCTAACCTGAACCTACAGTTTCAAACGCGCGATAACCGTGTGTTGAACACTAAGGATTTGTATTTTGAACCGACGCTTACCAAAGAAGGTCAGAACCAGGTTTTGAGCATGCGTCTTAAAGCGGGTGAAAATCAGTTTTTGGAATACCGTTATGTGTTGAAACCAAACGAATACATGATGGACTTTTCCATCCGTACACAAGGTTTAACAAGCGTTTTGAATACTACAAAACCAATCGATTTGGATTGGAACCTTAAAGCTTACCGTAACGAGAAAAGTGTTTCTTACGAAAACCGTTACACCGATTTGCGTTACGAATATGAAGACGGAAAAGACAACAGCTTAAGTGTTACCAGTAAATTAGATGAGGAAACCGTTGAAGGTTTAACGTATGTGGCTTTCAAACAGGATTTCTTTACCGCTATTTTATTAACGGATACGCCAATTAAAAAAGCACAGTTAAAATCAGAAAACCTGGTGAGCAATGAAGAAGTTGATACGGTGTTCACCAAAAACTTCTCGGCAAAATTACCGTTGGAATTCAAAGGCGGCGAGTTGAGCTATAACATGAACTGGTATTACGGGCCGGCAGATTATAAAATCTTAAACAATTACAACAAGAACCTTGACGAAGTAATGCCTTTGGGCTGGGGGATTTTCGGTTGGATCAACCGTTATGTGTTTATCCCGGCGTACGGTTTCTTAAGCGGTTTCATTCCTCACGGGCTTGCGATTATTATTTTTACCATGTTGGTACGTTTGGTGATGTCTCCGGTTACTTATAAATCGTATTTGTCTCAGGCAAAAATGAAAGTATTGCGTCCGGAAATTGCGGAAATCAATAACAAATTTGCCAAAGATCCGATGAAGAAGCAGCAGGAAACCATGAAGCTGTATTCGAAAGCAGGAGTAAACCCTATGGCAGGATGTTTGCCGGCTTTTGCACAGATTCCTATTTTTTATGCCTTGTTCCAGTTCTTCCCGTCGATGTTCGATTTACGTCAGAAGAGTTTCTTATGGGCAGACGATTTGTCTTCGTACGACTCGATTTTCAAATTACCGTTTACCATTCCGTTTTACGGTGACCACGTGAGTTTGTTCCCGATTTTGGCGTCAATTGCCATCTTCTTCTACATGAAAATGACAACAGGTGATCAGGCGATGAGTACACCACCGCAGGAAGGGATGCCGGATATGGGTAAAATCATGAAAATTATGATTTACGTATCTCCGATTATGATGTTGTTCTTCTTTAACAATTACGCATCAGGATTGAGTTTGTACTATTTCGTTTCTAATACCATTACAATCGGTATCATGTTGGTAATCAAGAATTACATCATCAACGAGAAGAAAATCCATGCTCAGATTCAGGAGAATAAAACAAAAGACAAGCCGCAGGGCAAGTTCCAGAGAAAAATGCAGGAAATGATGGAACAGGCCGAAGCACAGAAAAAGGCTAACCAGAAAAAATAATCACTAAAAAATAGAAGAGCCCTGCATTTGAATGAAAAATTTGAAGCAGGGTTTTTTGTTGGAAAACGTTATGAAAATTGCAATTGTAGGTTACGGAAACATGGGTAAAACGTACGCAGGTAGTTTTATCAATTCAAGGTTTATCAAGTCGGAAGATATTTTTGTGTTCAGCAGAAGCATACCGGCTGAGAAAGAAGCCTTTGGTATCCCCGAAAGCAATTTTTTTACGGCGGTCAATGCCAGGATTTCTGAAGTCGATATCGTGATACTGTCAGTCAAACCACAGGATTTCGGAGTTGTAGCCTCAAGTCTGAAAGAATATGTTACGGATAAGCAAATACTGTTGTCGGTAATGGCCGGTGTGAAAATCGAAACCATAGAAAAATTGACATATTGCGGAAAAATTGTCCGTTCAATGCCAAATATCGCCACACAAATTGGTATGGGTATGACGGTGTTTTCGGCTTCGTCATTCATTGACAGAAAAGAATTGTTTATTGTTCAGAACTTAATCAACACTACCGGGAAATCGGTTTATGTGGAAGATGAAAAACTGATTGATGCTGCCACAGCGGTTTCCGGAAGCGGGCCGGCTTATGTGTTTTATTTCATGAATTCGATCATCGAAGCCGCACAGCAATTGGGTTTTTCCCAATCAGAAGCGGAATTGTTGGTCAACCAGACCTTTATCGGGGCAATAAATCTGCAAAACGGGAGTTCTTTGTCTAACCAGGAATGGATTACCAAGGTGGCTTCAAAAGGCGGAACCACCGAAAAAGCACTGGAGGTATTCAATGTCAATGCTACGGAAAATGTGATAGGAGCGGCTGTAATGGCGGCCAATCAGCGTGCTTTGGAACTGGGCTCATAATTTTGGAACAATAATTGAAGAATAAAAACTAATTTTGACAAACAAATTTTCACGATGAACAAACTTTTTGCCTTAGTTTTTTTAGTTATCACCGCAGTAGTTTCGGCTCAGGAAACCAATAAATTTGACGAAAACGGAAAGCGTCACGGTCTTTGGAAAGGTATATATGAAGATACCAAACGTCCGCGTTACGAAGGAACTTTCGATCACGGAAAAGAAGTAGGTGTGTTCAAATATTTCGACAATACTGCAAAGTTGGTGGTAATTGCCACTCGTGATTTTTCTGCTAACGACGGATCGCATTATACTACTTTCTTCAATCAGAAAGGGTTTAAGGTAAGTGAAGGGAAAGTTTTCGGGAAAGATACCTATGAGGGGCCTTGGAAATATTATCATCTGGATTCCCCAAAAATCATGACTGAAGAAAATTATGTAAAAGGAAAACTTCAGGGCGTTAGAAAAGTGTATTACAATACCGATAAGATTGCAGAAGAAACGACTTATGCAAACGGTAAGAAAGAAGGTGTTTATAAGAAATATGCCGAAAACGGAGTGGTTTTGGAAGATGCCATTTATAAAAACGATCAGTACGAAGGTAAAGCCACTTTCAAAACGGCTGAAGGGAAAATTGCTTCTCAGGGCTTGTTTAAAAACGGCAAAAAAGTTGGGATGTGGAAAGTGCTGGAAGACGGAAAATTAAAGAATGTAAATATGAATCTTCAGGGTAAAAAGTTCGAAAAAAGAACAAAACCGGTTGAAGATTATCAGGGAGGAAAATAATAAAATGAAACGAGTAGTTGTCGGGTTATCCGGCGGTGTAGATTCGAGTGTCGCAGCTTACCTTTTAAAAGAACAGGGATACGAAGTTATTGGCCTATTCATGAAGAACTGGCATGACGATTCGGTTACCATATCAAACGAATGCCCGTGGCTGGAAGACAGCAACGATGCACTTCTTGTGGCGGAAAAGTTAGGGATTCCATTTCAAACCGTTGATTTAAGCGAACAGTACAAAGAGCGTATTGTCGATTATATGTTCAATGAATATGAAAACGGAAGAACCCCAAATCCGGATGTGTTGTGCAACCGCGAAATCAAATTCGACGTCTTCATGAAAATTGCTTTAAGTCTTGGTGCCGATTATGTCGCCACAGGTCATTATTGCCGAAAAGGAACGATTGAAAAAGACGGAAAAGAAATCTATCAATTATTGGCAGGAGTGGACGGAAACAAAGATCAGTCGTATTTTCTTTGTCAATTATCACAGGAACAATTAGCTAAAGCCTTATTTCCGATTGGAGAGTTGACCAAACCACAAGTGCGTGAAATTGCCTCAAAAATGGAACTGGTAACTGCCGAGAAAAAGGATTCACAGGGACTTTGTTTCATAGGGAAAGTGCGTTTGCCTGAGTTTTTACAACAGCAACTTCAGCCCAAAGAAGGGTTGATTTACGAAATCACAGCCGATAACGCCTTGTATTCAAAAGAAAAGCCACAATTTTCCTCAAAAGAAGAAGAACTCGCTTTTGAAGCTAAAAACATAGCTTATTCACCGGAAATGGGTAAAATGGTTGGAAAACACCAAGGTGCTCATTACTATACTATTGGCCAGCGAAAAGGCCTGAACGTGGGCGGAACGAAAGAGCCTTTGTTCATCATTTCGACGGATGTGAAAACCAACGCAATCTACACAGGACAGGGCAATAACCATCCGGGTTTATTTAAAAAAGCCTTGTTTGTTAAGAAGTCAGAAATTCATTGGATTCGTGAGGATTTAGCCTTGCAAAACGGAGAATCTATGGAAATCATGGCGCGTATCCGTTACCGTCAGCCGTTGCAAAAAGCGAAACTGCATAAATTCGAAAACGGTTTATATGTGTCTTTTGAGGAACCGCAATCTGCGATTACCGAAGGACAATTCGTTTCGTGGCATCTTGAGGATGAATTAGTTGGTTCCGGAGTAATTTCATAAATTAGCGCTTTCTAAATCAGAAAGTCATGAAAAAAGCCTTCTTACTTATCGCGATTTTGTCAGGCTGGTTGTCTTTTTCACAAGAGGATGCCTGGGTATATTTTTCCGATAAGCCTGTTGCGCAAACCTATATCGATAATCCACTGACCATGCTGACCCAAAGGGCTTTAAATCGAAGAGCCGCTCATGGTGTTGCCGTAACCGCTCAGGACGCACCGGTGCATCAGCCGTATATCGATCAGGTGACTGCTGCGACCGGAATTACTGTAATGGCGAAATCGAAATGGTTAAATGCTCTGCACGTAAGAGGAACACAGACTGACATTCAGAATTTAGAAAACTTACCATTTGTAGATCATGTTTTTTTTGCTAACCGAAGTTTAAATCCGGGCGGGAAACAGTCATCGACTCATAAAGTTACCTATACAGACAAATATCAGGACACACAAGCGGATTTTAATTACGGCGCTTCGGCTGCTCAGGTTCAGATGTTGAATGCCCATTGGCTTCACCAGCAGAATTTCACTGGTTCGGGAAAAATCATTGCCGTAATTGATGCCGGATTTCCAGGTGTTGATACACAGGCACCGTTTCAGCGATTGCGGGATAACAACCTTATTTTGGGTGGTTACGATTTTGTAAACAGAACCAACAATCCTTATACAGGCTATCAGCATGGTACTCAAGTGCTTTCCAATATGGGCGGATTTGTAGACGGTCAACTGACAGGAACAGCCCCGGATGCACACTATTATTTGTTCCGAACAGAGGATGCCGGTTCCGAAAACCCTGTTGAGGAGAGTTATTGGGTGGAAGCCCTGGAAATGGCTGACAGTTTAGGTGTCGACGTGATAAATACTTCTTTAGGATATTTTGCGTATCAGGATCCGGATTACAGTTATACTTATGCTGATATGGACGGACAAACCGCTTTTTCCTCAAGAGGAGCCAATATCGCTTTCAGTAAAGGGATGATTTTGGTGACTTCTGCCGGAAATTCAGGCAATTCCGCTGATCCTCATATCAGTGTGCCTTCGGATGCGGCTACAACACTTACAATCGGAGCAGTAAACGATGCGGAAGTTAAAGCCGGTTTCAGTTCTATTGGGCCTTCTTTCGACGGAAGAATCAAACCGGATTTAATGGCGATGGGCGTTAGTGCTACAGTGGCAACTCAGGCAGGTGTTATTTCCAGTAACAACGGTACTTCTTTCGCTTCCCCGATATTGGCAGGCGCTGTTGCTTCTTTCTGGAGTGCTTTTCCGAACAAGACTAATGCGGAAATCGTTCAGTTGGTAAAGGCTTCTGCAGATCGTTTTGCCAATCCGGACAATAATTATGGTTATGGTATACCAGATTTCCAGCTTGCTTATAATAATGCTTTGTCAACCGCGGAATTTGACAGCAAAGGGTTTAGGGTGTATCCGAATCCGGCTCAAAATCAGATTGGTATAACGTTTTCTGAAACAATCTCAAGAGTAAAAATTTCCTTTTATAATAGTCTGGGACAAGTTGTTCTGGAAAAAACGATTGAAAACAATCAGACGGTTTCGCTTGATAATTTAAATTCTGGGGTTTATCTTTACAAAATTACTTCCGACACGCTTTCCGCTTCAGGAAAACTAATTAAGAAGTAGTATCGCATCATATGAATAAAATAACACAACTTTTCAATATACAGTACCCGATAGTTCAGGGTGGAATGATCTGGAACAGCGGGTATAAGCTGGCCAGTGCAGTGAGTAATGCCGGTGGATTAGGGCTTTTAGGAGCCGGTTCCATGTATCCGGAAGTTTTGCGCGAGCATATTCAAAAATGTAAAAAAGCAACGGACAAACCTTTCGGGGTAAACGTGCCGATGCTGTATCCGAACATTGAGGAAATCATGGACATCATTGTGGAAGAAGGCGTGAAAATCGTTTTTACTTCTGCAGGAAACCCAAAAACATGGACGGCTTTCTTAAAAGAAAGAGGTATCACAGTAGTGCATGTAGTGAGCAGTTCCAAATTTGCTTTAAAAGCGCAGGAAGCTGGAGTAGATGCTGTAGTTGCGGAAGGTTTTGAAGCCGGAGGACACAACGGAAGAGAAGAAACCACGACTTTAACCTTAATTCCGATGGTTAGGGAAAATATCAGTATTCCGTTAATTGCCGCCGGAGGAATTGCAACCGGAAGAGGAATGTTGGCAGCCATGGTTTTAGGAGCTGATGGGGTTCAGATGGGAAGCCGTTTTGCTGCATCGTTTGAAAGTTCTTCGCATGATAATTTCAAGCAGACTATTTTAGAAGTAAAAGAAGGCGATACCCATTTGACTTTAAAAGAATTGGCGCCGGTACGTTTGGTGAAAAACAAATTCTATAATGATGTACAGGACTTGTATGCCAAATGTCCAACCACCGAAGAATTGAAAACATTATTGGGAAGAGCAAGGGCCAAACGCGGGATGTTCGAAGGTGATTTAGACGAAGGCGAACTGGAAATCGGTCAGATTGCGGGATTGATCAACGACATCAAGCCGGTTCAACAGATTGTGGACGACGTTATGAAAGAATTTGAAACGGCCCGTCAACAAGTGGCATCATTATTGTAATTTTAAAGAAAAAGAAATTATGAAATCACCACTAACAAAAGTTTGCGCAAGTAAACAACAATGAAGACGAGGGGATTTCATATGACCATTAAAAAAATAATTATCTGCATATGAAGTTTATCAAAAATATCAGTTTATTGTTCCTGCTTTTTGTGGGGATTACTGCTTCGGCACAAACCTATCGTTTTGAAACTACAGGAGTGAGCATGAGCATCAAAAATGCTAAAGGGGTTTGGAGTCCGTATACCAAATTTCAGGATGTGAAAATTGTAGTTACCCTAGATACCAGTAAAGACCGAATTGTAGTGTATTCCGAAGTAATTCAGTTGTATACCATCTTAGGCTATGACGATCCGAAAACCAACGAGAACGGAAGCATTGACAGTTTTCAGTGTGTGAACAATGACGGTGAAAAATGTGTCTTGGTCATCCGAACCGATAAAGACAGTAAGCAAAAGCAGTTGTATATCAAAGAAGACAGTCGTGTTTTGGTCTATAACATGAAATATGTAAAACAATAAATTCCCGATTTTCGGGATTTTTTTATAGCGAAAAGCATGAAGAAAATTAGTAGTTTATTTATAGGACTGACTTCTCTGTTTGCAACGGCGCAACAACGTCCTAAATTAGTGGTGGGAATTGTGGTGGATCAGATGAAAATGGAATACCTGTACCGTTTTTCAGACGATTTTTCCGCTAACGGTTTTAAACGACTGATGCAAAACGGTTATACGTTCCACAATACACATTACAATTATATGCCGACTTATACCGCTCCCGGTCATGCTTCGGTGTATACAGGAACAACGCCAAGTGTTCACGGGATTGTAGGCAACGAGTGGTTCAATAAAGCTACCGGTAAAGAAATGTATTGCACTGATGATGCTTCTGTGAAAACGATAGGGGATGGCACCAAAAGCGAAGGTGAAATGTCTCCTAAAAACCTTCAAACGACTACCATTACCGATGAATTAAAACTGTCTACCAACTTTAAAGGAAAAGTAATCGGAATCAGTTTGAAAGACCGCGGCGCTATTTTACCGGCAGGACATTTTGCGGATTGGGCTTTCTGGTACAGCCAAACAGGTTCTTTTATCTCCAGTACGTATTATGGTCAGCAATTGCCGGCTTGGGCAACGGAATTCAACAATCAGAAGCATTTTCAGAAATATATTGATAAAGGCTGGGATTTGCTAAGACCGAAGGAAACCTACAATGAAAGTTTAACGGACAACAATCCGTATGAAGGGAAATTGTACAAACGAACACCTTTCTTTCCTTACAGTTTAAAAGATATGCTGGCTGATAATAACCCAGGGATTTTGCGTTCAACACCGTTCGGAAACAACCTGATTATCGATTTTGCCAGAAAGGCCATAGAAGCGGAAGCATTAGGAAAAGACAATATCACTGATTTTCTTGCCGTGAGTTTCTCGTCTACAGATTATGTTGGTCATACTTTAGGGCCACGTTCTATTGAATTACAAGATACCTATTTGCGTCTTGATGAGAGCATTGGCGAGTTTTTGACTTATTTGGACAAGCAGGTCGGAAAAGATAATTACATAGTTTTTTTAACAGCCGATCACGCCGGTGCTGAAAATGTAACCTATCTGAAAGACAATAAATACGATGTGGATAATATTCCGGGGAAAAATATTGAAAATGCTATCAGTACTTTTTCCGAAACGATGTACGGCGCGAATCTGTTACTGAATTATTCGAATTTCAATGTGTTTCTGAACAAGGAAGTAATTAAACAGAAAGGTTTGGATTTAAATAAGGTAAAACAGGAATTCAAGACTTTTTTATTGCAGCAGAAATATGTGAAGAACGTGTATACTGAAGAGGAAATACGCAATAACGTGGCTTCCACGGATTATTACCTGAATGCTATTTCGAGAGGCTATGATGTAGTTCAAAACGGCGAGTTAGTGCTGAACTTTAAACCGGGTTATGTGGAATATTCCGGAACAGGGACCACGCACGGCAGCCCGTACAGTTATGATACGCATGTGCCGCTTATTTTCTACGGATGGGGCATCCCGAAAGGAGAATCGCATGATAAAAAAGTGATTACACAAATAGCGCCGACCTTGGCACAGAAACTGAAAATACCCTTTCCGAATGGTACTGAGGCAAATGTCCTGACCGAGATTTTTACTAAGTAGTTTTCTTTTAAAAGACGTTGTAGAACCCCCAGTAAAAGAACAATCCGATTAGCGTGATGTAACTTGTTAGGTTTAAAATCAGAATGAATTTTGTAACCGTATTGAAGGTGTTATTTTTACATGTTTTAAAAGTCAGTTTTCCTATTGGAATTACAAGCAATAGTAATAAAAAAGGGATGTACGATGTTAACGTGATAAGCCATGAGCCATAATCCTCATAAGGTGCCTTAAAGTAAAAAACATTGATGTTGGTACACAAAACAAACATGTAATAGAACAAAACAATACCTGAAGGTAAAAAGAGCAGTATGAATTTAGTATACTGTTTTTTGTTTCGGATATATGTAACTGCGAAATAGAAAGCTGAAACTAGAGAAAGAAAACCAATTCCCATCAACAAGAATCGTAATTTGTCATTGTTTTGAGGTGTCTGATAGGTTGCCAGTTTTTCAAATTCTTCGTTTTTCGGAAATAATTTCTGAATTTCGATACTGTGATTGCCTTTTGCGAGTTCCTCTTTAATGTTGAATTGTATACTCTTCTGATAATTATGATAGAAGTAAAGATTTACGATTCCGTCTTTCGGATTCCAGATGGAAGTCAATAGTGTTCCGTCCCCGATTTTTTCCCGGCAAACGCTCATGGTATCGGATAAAGCAGTACAAAATGCTAAGGAAATGTCCGTTTTGTCTTTTAAGAAAGTAACCCCGTTTTTGTAACGGTTTAGTCGCATTGCTTTTTCCGTAGTGGTTTCGGAAGGGCAAAAGTTTGCTAAAACATATTTTGGGTCATAACCGACAGTCATCAGATAAGGTTCTACCACGAGGTATTTGCCTGAAGGTTCTACATAAATAAAAACATCATCAAGGAAATAACTGTGATCATATTGACTGATGAATTTCTGAACATCATCAACGGTTTTACAGTTGTGTATTATGTTTTTAAGATAAACAGTTGGGTTTGTAATTTTTAACCTATTTTCAAAACCGGAACGGTCTTTTTTTGTAATAGAACTTGCTAATCTTGAATAGCAAAGCCCGTGTTCGTTCATACCGGATTGCGGTGCAAAACCATTTGCGCCATCAAAACGGGAACCGGTAAAAGCGGCTCCATATCGATAAGTACTGTTAGCGGTTTCAAACCAGATTCGGGGTGTGGTTCGCCAGGCATCTTCATTGCAGCCTACAATGGTTTTTCCGTTTAGGGTGATTTTGTACATGCTGCAGGAAAAAGACTTTTGTATGGAGAACAACAAAACAAGTAGAAGAAAGCCTGAAAATTTTCTGAATGTTGCCATGGTGAATTCTTTTTTGGTTAGGTTGTATGATTAAAACGATTCTGTACTTAAAATGTTACAAATGAATTTTTTACTAATCAGAAATTTGTTAAAAATCAGACTGTAATGCATAAAAAAAAGGCTGACCAGAGTTGGTCAACCTTTAGTATTTAAATCGAGAATCGTATTACAATTCCACTTCAATCTGATTTCTTAAAATATCTTCAAAGGTTTCACGTTGACGAATCAGGTGTCCTTTGCCTTCGCGCCACAATACTTCTGCCGGTTTAAAGCGGGAATTGTAGTTAGACGCCATAGTAAAACAATAAGCCCCTGCATTGCGGAAACTTAAGATATCGCCTTCCTTGATTTCGGAAATTTGACGGTTGGTGGCAAACGTATCGGTTTCACAGATATAGCCTACCACGGAGTAGAAACGTTCTTTTCCTTTGGGATGGCTCACGTTCTCAATAAAATGCTGAGAACCGTAAAACATCGGACGGATTAAATGGTTGAAACCACTGTCGATGCCCGCAAAAACCGTGGAAGTGGTCTGTTTTACCACGTTTACTTTTGCTAAGAAATAACCAGCTTCGCTTACAAGGAATTTACCCGGTTCGAAAGCCAGTGTTAATTCACGACCATATTCTTTTTCGAAAGCCAGGAAACGTTTGGTTAATTTTTTACCCAATTCTTCCACATTGGTTTCGATATCACCTTTTTTGTAAGGTACTTTGAACCCACTTCCGAAATCGATGAAGTCCAGTTCTTTGAAATGTTTGGCCGTATCAAACAAAATTTCAGCGGCATATAAAAACACTTCGATATCCAGAATGTCCGAGCCTGTATGCATGTGGATCCCGTTGATGTGCATGTTGGTGTTCTCAACGATTCGCAACAAATGCGGTAACTGATGAATAGAAATACCGAATTTACTGTCGATATGCCCCACGGAAATATTTGAATTTCCACCAGCCATTACATGCGGATTGATACGGATACAAACCGGTGTTTTAGGATGTTTGGCCCCGAATTGCTCTAAAATTGAAAGGTTGTCAATGTTGATTTGTACGCCTAAAGCGGCTACTTCTTCAATTTCATCCATCGAAACACCGTTGGGTGTGTAAATGATACTGTCCGGTGTAAAGCCGGCGTGCAGTCCCAATTGTACTTCCTGGATGGAAACTGTATCAAGTCCGGAACCCATCTTCTTCAGTAGCTTAAGAACAGATAGGTTCGACAATGCCTTGACTGCATAATTGATGCGCAGCTTCTCCACCTTGGAAAATGCATTGGTTAAACGGTTGTACTGTGATTCGATTTTTGCGGCGTCGTACACATAAAGCGGACACCCAAACTCTTCTGCTACTGAGAGTAATTGATTAGATTCCATAAATGATTAAATTTTTCGCAAAAATAGTAAAGATTGATATATGTTTTTTGATAAGTTAGTAATTAAGGTTAAAAAATGTTATGTTTTTTCGGTTTTCTCACAGGATGTTTTTAAATTAACAATAATATTTTAGGATGTTGTTTTTTTTTAAAATTAAACTTTTTAAATTATAAGAAAAGTCGTAATTTTAAAGCAATGTAACTACTTACGTCTTCATGGTAAAGAAAAAGATAAAGGATAGATTGAGGTTTCCCAGCGTGTACTTTCTTTTTGGCGTCGTCTTTTTGTCGTGTGCCTCCTTAATCTTTATTAACTATTCTACTATCAGGATTTTATCGGCGAGTCGGGCTTATGTGAATGGTGAGTCCCATTATTCAAAAGCACAAAAAGATGCGGTACGCTACCTTACCACATATTTGTATACCAATGAAGAAAAGCAATGGGAGCTTTTTTTAACGGAAATACAGGTGCCTCAGGGGGATGGACATGCGCGTATTGCACTTGAAAACGGGATGAACGACGAAGCAGCAAAAGTTGGTCTGAGAGCCGGAAGAAATAAAGAAACTGATCTGAACGACATGATCTGGCTCTTTAAAAATTTCAAAACCGTTCCTTTTTTTGCAAAAGCTATTGAGGAATGGACCCAGGGCGATCAGCTTGTTAACCAATTGGCTGCACTCGGAAATGAGGTTCGCGATAAAGTTTCCACTTCGGAATTAACTGTTGAAGAAAAGAAAGAGCTATTGCTGCAGATTGGAGGTATTAGTGAAAAACTGACGGTTAACGAAAGGAATTTTGTCAATACTTTGGGGGACGGTTCCGGAAAAATTAAAAGTTACCTGATTTTTGCGAATGTATTTTTTATACTGGTGATTATAAGTTGTGTAAGTGTTTATTTTTCTGCCATGATGAAAAAATTACTTGAATCGGCCAGGGAGATTAAATCTAAAAACAACAATCTGTTATTGGTTAATAAGGAGCTTGATAATTTTGTTTACAGCGCTTCGCATGATTTACGTTCACCGCTTACCTCCTTAAAAGGCTTAATTGAATTGGCTAAAGAAGAAAAAGATTATGAACAGCTCCGGTATTATTTTGATCTGATGAACCAGAGTATCACCCAACAGGATCAGTTCATCAGTGATATTATCGATTATTCCCGAAATAAAAGGAAAGAGATGGTAAAAGAACCGGTCAGCCTGCAAAAAGTAGTGGATGAAGTTTTAATGCAACACAGTCATATCAGTGCAACCAAGGAAATAAAAATAAAAAAGAAAATAAAAATCGATGAAATGCACAGCGATCATTTGAGATTGAAGATTATTTTGAATAACTTAGTCTCAAATGCCATTAAGTATTGCGATTACGATAAAGCTGAAAAAATAATTGAAATAAAAGCCACCAAAGAAGAAAATTTCCATAAGATTGTGGTTAAGGACAACGGAATAGGTATTAAAAAGGAAGTCCAGCCCAGAATTTTTGAAATGTTTTTCGGGACCAATCATAATTTGGGTTCAGGACTTGGACTTTATATTACTAAAGAAGCAGTTGAAATTCTTAATGGGACAATTACCGTGAGTTCAGAAATTAAGAAAGGGACAACCTTTACAGTCATCATACCTAACCATCATGAAACCTGATTATACATTTTTACTAATAGAGGATAATGCGATTGACCAGCTGATCACGACCAAGTTGTTGAAAAATGCATTAGGGGATTATGATATCAATGTAGTAGGGAATGGGAAAGAAGGGATTGATTGGCTTTACGAATTCAAAAACAGTGACACTGAACCCTTGATCATCTTGTTGGATATTAAAATGCCGGAGATGGATGGTTTTGAATTTCTTACCCGTTTTGATGCCCTTTCAGAAGAACTTAAAAGAGGTACCGAAATTTTTATGCTTTCTTCTACTTTGGATATCAACGATATCAGAAGAGCTAATGCGAATCATTATGTAAAGAAGATATTCAGTAAGCCTTTGCCGGTCAAGCAATTTAAAGAGATGATTGAATTGTGATCGAGGCTAAATGTTTTTAAAGAACAGCTTGAGTATACAATTTGTTTTCTTTGAATTTTCCTTTTTTTACTTTCGGTTTTAATAGGATTTTGGCATCAGGCATCACCAAATTTGGTGAGGGCAAAAATACCTGAATTTGATGATTGATGCGCATTGTCTTTTTGTCTAATATTGTCTTGCTAAACACAATTTATTATCCTTATTCGGATAGAGAGCCACTTGAAAGAGTGGCTTTTTTTATTGGTTATCTTCAAAGTCTTAAGTTTTCTTATTGCGGGATTGCATAATTTTCAGAAAATCACAAACGTTACTTTCGAAAGTATTGAAGGTTTTTCTTTTAAAATCTTGAAATTAAAACCTGTTAAAGCCTGAAATGAATTTTTGAAAAATTATTATAATACATTGATTTTCAAGTATTTGTATTTTTTATGCTTTCAAAATTCAGTAATTGAACAAGTCAATCATTTTTTCGGGACTGTTTCGCTAAATATATTTGCATTGTTAATCGTAAAAAATGGAGTTGGTAGCATTGTTGCCAATTTCATATTAACAACTTTAGAGTAATTCAATTCAGAATTTTAGTTAGTAAGTTGAAAGTTTCCGGTTGATGGCTTTCAATTAAAAAACTTAGGTAATTGTATTATGTTTGTTGGTGCCTCCGCTTTTTTAGCGGAGGTTTTTTTTTGTAGGTACCGATTTGTGAAATCGGATTGAAACCTTCCTTAAAATGTTAATGATTTATAGCAAAAAACATTAGGCTCATTCAATATACTTTTTTATTTTTGTGACACTTTTTAATAAAGAAACACAATCTATTATGAATTTACACGAATATCAAGGGAAACAAATATTAGCAAGCTACGGCGTGCGTGTTCAACGTGGTTATGTAGCCAATAATGCTGAAGAAGCAGTTGCAAAAGCAAAACAGTTAACTGCAGAAACAGGTACCGGATGGCACGTAATTAAAGCTCAGATTCACGCAGGTGGTCGTGGAAAAGGTGGCGGAGTTAAGTTAGCGAAAAACTTAGATCAGGTTCAGGAAATTGCCGGTAAGATCATCGGTATGGATTTGATTACGCCTCAAACACCTCCAACTGGAAAAAGAGTTCACAAAGTTTTAGTGGCTGAGGATGTTTATTACCCGGGAGAAAGTGAAACAAAAGAGTTTTACATGTCGGTTTTATTAAACCGTGGTAAAGGTCGTAACATGATCATGTATTCTACGGAAGGCGGTATGGATATCGAAGAAGTGGCAGAGCACACTCCTGAGAAAATCTTCACGGAAGAAATCGATCCTGCTGTAGGATTACAAGGTTTTCAGGCAAGAAGAATTGCCTTTAACTTAGGTTTGTCCGGTGATGCTTTCAAAGACATGGTGAAATTCGTAGATGCTTTGTACAAAGCGTATATCGGTTCCGATTCTTCTATGTTTGAGATCAACCCGGTATTGAAAACGTCAGACAATAAAATCATGGCAGTTGACGCTAAAGTTACTTTAGATGACAACGCTTTATACCGTCACGCTGATTTAGCGGAGATGAGAGATATTACAGAAGAGCGCCCAATCGAAGTAGAGGCTAAAGAAGCCGGATTAAACTACGTAGATTTGGACGGAACTGTAGGATGTATGGTAAACGGTGCTGGTTTAGCAATGGCGACTATGGACTTGATTAAATATGCAGGATACGAGCCGGCTAACTTCCTTGACGTAGGAGGTACTGCTGATGCAAAACGTGTTGAGACTGCTTTCCGTATCATCTTAAAAGATCCTAACGTAAAAGCGATCTTGATTAACATCTTTGGAGGTATCGTTCGTTGTGACCGTGTGGCACAAGGAGTTGTAGATGCATACAAAAACATGGGAGACGCTATTAAAGTGCCGATCATTGTACGTTTACAGGGAACAAACGCTGAAATCGCTAAAGAATTGATCGACAATTCAGGTATGCCGATTTTATCTGCGGTACAGTTCCAGGAAGCTGCAGATCAGGTAAAAGCTGCTTTGTCTTAATTTGAATAATTAGTTTCAAGATAAAAAAATCCCAAGTTTTGCTTGGGATTTTTTATTTATAATAGGAAAGGAGTGCTTGATACGGATCTCCATTAAGGCCGAGTAAATAGGCAAACGCAGGTTCCGTTTTCATACCATTGCGTTTCAATTCGATTACAGATCTTCGGAAGTTATCGTCTTTTTCCTTTAAAATCCTGTTTTCGATAATCATGTGCCGATAGCCCATTTGTTCTTTAACCGGAAGGTTTTGACCGAAGATTTCTATTTCGAAGCCATCTGTAAAAAAGCTGGCCACTACCGTTTCAAGATTTTCAATAAACACTTCCTTAATTTTAAAATCGGGATATTTTGAAAAACGGTTTGCTATCGTTTGAATGAATTCAGTTTTGTCTTCCCATTTACAGGCAATATCCAAATCACTGTTTTCAATTGCAATATCAATAGGAATTGTGCCTATAAGGATTGGGGAATACTTTTTTAAAGTTTCGAAAATCGAATGTTGGGTTAAAATCTCATAACTTCTTTGTTGTAACGGATTGCCGTCAGCAAGGTAATGAAGAGTATCGAATTTATCCAATGCTTACAATTATGACTTTTTGTTTTTCCCGTTTTTAAATTTCACGTTTTGAACGACAGGTTCTTTTTTAACCGGTGCTTTTCCTTTTGGAGCCGGCTTTTTGAATTCCTTTTTAGGGCCTTCGGCTTTTGGTTTTTCGGCTACATTTTTTGCTGCTTCCGCTTTATGACCTTTCAGGACTTCGTTCGGGTTTTTAGGGTTTTCTTTTGTGCCTCGCAGATGAATTACCAACCCGTTTAAGAAATTACGCAACACCTGATCGCCGCAGTCCATGTATTTCGGATGGTCTTCGTTGCGGAAAAAGTTGCCCAGTTCGCCTTTAGAGATTCGGAAATCTACCAATTCAAGTATTTCTACAATTTGATCATCGCGCAACTGTAAGGCTACCCGAAGTTTTTTAAGTACATCGTTGTTGTTCATAATTCAGGATAATTCAGGAAACAAAGATACAGTTTTCAGAAATGGGAATTTAGTTTTACTTTAGCAAAAAATATACGATGGACACGTACGACGAAAAAATAAGCCTTCTTTCTGAAATGATTGCCTTTGCTGTGGTAGATGGGGAACTTCACGACCGTGAATACGATTTCTTATGGATTATTGCCCAGGAGTTGGGAATCAAAAAAGATGTTTTTCTGGAATTGTTCGGCAAACGTGACTCAATTATAGTAATCAAAGACGAGCACCACCGTATCATGCAATTTTACCGTTTGGCACTATTGATGCACTGTGACGGTATTTTACACGAAAGGGAAATAAAATCCATTAATGAAATTGGGATCACTATGGGACTGAATCCTATGGGGATTAAAAGGACGTTAAAAGCAATGGCCCAATCACCAAACCAGATGATTGAGCCGGAATTTCTTTTAAATGCTTTTATGGTGCAACATAATTAATGCTTCTCTATTTTTTTTGCAGGCTGGAATTTAGGATGCCCGGTGTGTTGGTAAGCAAAGCTCAACAAATCACCAATACCTTCAAAAGCTTTTGATTTACTGTCCCCCATGCCATGGCCTGCTTCAAAATCCGTAAGGAAGAGGATTGGTTTACCTGAAGTATTGGCATTTTGTAGGCATGCCGCAAATTTGGAAGGCTCCCACGCAATCACCCTTGGATCATTCATTCCTGCTGTTATTAATGTTGCCGGATAAGCAGTGCCTTTTTTAATGTGGTGGAAAGAATCCATTTCCAAAAGGGCTTTAAATTCGTCTTCTTTTGCTACTGTTCCAAACTCGGGAACATTGCCCGGGCCATTTGGAGATGTTTCCATACGAACCGCATTCAAACAACCAACTTCCGGAATCGCAGCGGCAAATAAATCAGGGCGTTCCGTCATGGCACGACCAATCAGGATTCCGCCGGCACTTCCGCCGCTAATGGCAATTTTGTTCGGAGCGGTGTATTTTTCACGAATCAGATATTCCGCCGCAGCAATAAAATCTTTCCAGGTATTCGGTTTGGTCAGTTTCTGTCCGGCTTTGTGCCAGGCATCTCCCAATTCACCGCCACCTCTTACATGCGGGACAACAAATATTCCGTCATAGGCACAGTAGGACAGTATAAAACCGGAGCTGAATCTGGGCTGTATCGATATCCCGTATGCGCCATAACCCATCATCAGCACGGAATTATTACCGTTCAGTTTTGTGTTTTTATTATAGATAATGGAAACCGGAACCATTGTGCCGTCATGGGAAGGAATCATCACTTCTTTTGAGACAATATTCATGAATTCTGGATATTCAATTTGTTTTGTGAGTGGTTGAAAAACAAACTCGTTGGTTGCCGGGTTGTAGAGGAATCGTTTTGCCGGAGAAGTCCAACCGGATAGCGTCACCCATACTTCGCTTCTGTTTTCGTTAACGGTTGCCAAGTCTGCCGAACCTGCCTGAAAAGGTAATTTTAATTCGGTTGGAACTGATTTTCCTTTCGGCAGAAAAAATACTTTTGCCTGAACCCCGTTTTCTGTAACCGTGTAATAAAGGCCGTCTTTGGTAAGGGAAAAATTGGTGATGTTTCCGTTTTTTGGTTCCTCAATAACGGTAATGGCATTTTCAATATTGGGTTTTGCAATCGGAACTTTAATGATTTTATAATTTGGTGCATTTTTGAAAGTCTGATAATAGATAAACTCTTTATCGATACTGAAATTAACTATTTCGTCTTTTTTCTCGACTAAGGTTTTCCATCGGTCCGGGTTGAAATTGTCTTTAAAGTCTGTGGCATATATTTTAAGGCGTTTGTCAACAGTTAACACCAGTCCGTAATTTTTGTTTGAGTTTTTATGATAAAAATTTAATGGAAATTCTTCTGGGCCGATGGTAAGTTCCGGGTTGGTTTTATTGGAAAAGAATTCTACATCTTTTTTAGGGTCTTCACCCAGTCTGTGATAAAATACCTTGGAATTCAGTAAGCGATTCACATCAGTAACATCAGAAGAGTTCAGCCGGCTGTAGGTGAAAGAATTACCGTCGGGCATCCAGGAAGGTGAGCTGAACCAGCATCGGTCATATACCTCGGGATACAATTTTCCGTTGCGGTCAACAATTAGCAATTCGGCACTTTCCGAGCCACTTGGCGAGATTTCAAAAGCCACTTTATCACCTTTTTCATTTGGGGAGATGGAACTGATGCTGTAATTCAAACCATTCCCTTTTTTATAGGTTTCAGGGTCAAAAAGTAATTTTTCAACACCTTTATAGCCTAATCTGTGGTAGAGCTTACCGTTTTCTTCGTTTGCTTTTCTTTTTAAGTAGAAATAATTGTCGTTTTCGGTTATCTGTAAATTGAAAATCACACTTTCTCTGCGTTTGTCAAGTTCATTTAGTTTGTCAATGAGTTTTTGACGTTCGGGAACTTCGTTGATTTTTGCCCTTGCATAAGTCGCATTGGATTTCATCCATTCGACTACTTTTGGATCGTTCAGGTTTTCAAGATAACGGTAAGGGTCTTCAAGTTTTACACCAAAATATTCATCGGTGACTACTTTCTCGGGTGCGGGTTGGGGTTTTAACTGTGCTAAGGAAACACTGACTGAGCAAAACAGCAGTCCAATCAGAAAGGGAGAACCAGTTTTCATAAATCCTTGTGAGTTTAAATGGATATTCGAGTGAAAAACTTGGTAGAAATGAGAATGTAAATGTACGAATTAAAAAGTCAAGGTTTTGAAATTAAGATAGTTAAGTTTTTGGATGATAGTTTTTTAAGTCGAAAGTTGTGCTCCGGAAGAGTTGCTGAAATTAAAAAAGGAGCTTTTAAGCTCCTTTTTATATACTATGGTTTCTAACGCTTAGTTGTGGTTCACATTGAAACTACCGTTTGTAATTGTAACCGTAGTTACACCATTTGAAGCGGTAAAGCTGAAAGTACCGATTAAATTGGTTCCGGAGTGTGAAGTAATAGTCAACGTTCCGCTGGTTAAGTTGTATTCCGGCTCAGTGTCTGAATTTCCAATACCTGCGTCAAAACCGGATGCGGTCATTAAATTATAGGTTCCAGGTGAAGCAGTAACAGGGATTGTTATGCTGTAAATACCAAAGTCAGCAGTGTCTGTAGCGTTGTAACCAAAAATAGAAACGTTATTCGCTGCAGAGCTTTCCATAATCATCAGATATTTTGAGTCTTCCATTGAGTTATCCATGGTGAAAACAGCACCTCCATTTTTGGAAAGGCTCATGGTTCCGTTGGTATGCATATCGTTATTCATGATCATAACAGAATTGATTCTTCCTTCGGTCATAGTCATGGAGTTTCCGTCAAAATCTTTTAAAGTACCTGAAAAAGTACCCGAGAGTCTTCCGGAATTAATATCGATATCGGTTATGGTAATTGTAAAACTTCCACCGGGTTCATCACTTGAATACATGTCCATTGCTGCATTGGAGTAGGAAAGTAAGCCTACATATTCATCCGCATTAAAATGGTATGTTCCTTCTGTTAAATTGTCTACCGGAAACTGAATGCCTATGGTTGACTGGTCCGCTTTCATTCCTGTAATCATAAGAACTGTTTGGGTTTCTCCGTCTATATTAACAGTGGATAAATTTGCAACAGCTGCACCGTTTATTGAACGCCAGTCCTGACCGTCAATGGTTGCGGTAATTGTTCCGGAAGGAGTGTTTGAACTGTTGCTGCTGTCACTTGAACAGGAAGCAAGTCCCATAATAAGGATTAAACTAAATAATCCGCTAATTTTCTTTATCATACGATTTGAGTATTGTTTGTGGTAAAAGTAACAAATAGAAAAAAGTTGTTTCTTTAAAAGATATAATGTATGAAAAATATCACATTTTTTCCTGTAAATGTTTTATTTCGTCGCGTAATTTGGCGGCCTGCATAAAGTCTAAATCCTTTGCGGCTTTTTCCATCGATTTGCGCAGTTCACGGATTTTCTTTTCAATTTCAGGTTTGGACAGGTACAGGCTTTCCGGTTCCGAAGCTTTCAATGCCTTGTCTTCGAAATATTGGGTAGATACGGAATTTCCGGCCAAAGCATTTCCTAAGCTTTTGTTTAAAGCTTTAGGTTCCAGATTGTTTGCTTTGTTGTAGGCCATCTGTTTTTCACGACGGTAATTGGTTTCGTCGATGGTTTTCTTCATCGAAGCTGTTATTTTATCAGCATACATGATGGCTTTCCCGTTTACGTTTCTCGCGGCACGCCCAACCGTTTGTGTCAGCGAACGATGACTGCGCAGGAATCCTTCTTTATCGGCATCCAAAATAGCAACCAGCGAAACTTCCGGTAAATCCAATCCTTCTCGCAACAGGTTTACCCCAATAAGGACATCGAATATGCCTTTTCGTAAATCCTGCATGATTTCCACGCGTTCCAAAGTATCCACATCGGAATGGATGTAGCGGCAACGGATGGCCACTTTGGTTAAATATTTGGTCAGTTCTTCCGCCATACGTTTGGTTAAGGTGGTGACCAAAACACGTTCGTCGGCTTCACAACGTTGCTGTATTTCTTCAATTAAATCGTCGATCTGGTTTTCACTCGGGCGAATTTCAATGATAGGATCCAATAATCCGGTTGGACGAATCACCTGTTCGACATAAATACCTTCCGATTTCTGTAATTCATAATCCGCCGGAGTGGCCGAAACATAAATCACCTGGTTTTGAAGGCTTTCGAATTCTTCAAACTTCAGCGGGCGGTTGTCCATCGCGGCAGGTAGCCTAAAACCGTATTCCACCAGATTTTCTTTTCGGGAACGGTCGCCTCCGTACATGGCGTGCACCTGTGAAATCGTCACGTGACTTTCATCCACCACCATTAAAAAATCATCCGGGAAATAATCCAATAAACAGAACGGGCGTGTGCCGGGTAGTCTGCCGTCAAGGTATCTCGAATAGTTTTCGATTCCGGAGCAATAACCCAATTCACGGATCATTTCCAAGTCGAAATTTGTGCGTTCTTCAAGACGTTTGGCTTCTAAATGTTTTCCAATTTCTTTGAAATAATCAACCTGTTTTACCAGATCCTGCTGAATTTCCCAGATGGCATTCTGCAAGACATCCGGAGAGGTCACAAACATATTGGCCGGATAAATGTTCAGCTTTTCATACTTCTCGATCACTTGAGCGGTTTTGGCATCAAAGGCTTCAATTTCTTCAATATCATCGCCGAAGAAGTGTACGCGGAACGGTTCATCGGCATAACTAGGAAAAATTTCCACGGTGTCGCCTTTTATTCTGAAAGTTCCTGGGGTGAATTCCGCTTCGGTTCTTGAATATAAACTTTGTACTAAACGATGTAATAATTTGGTACGTGATATGGTCTGATCGCGTTCAATCGAAATCACATTTTTCTGGAATTCCACCGGGTTTCCGATACCGTACAGGCACGAAACCGAGGCTACCACCAAAACATCACGACGGCCGGAAAGCAGGGCAGAAGTGGTGCTTAAGCGCAGTTTTTCCAGTTCGTCGTTAATGGATAAATCTTTTTCAATATAGGTTCCCGTTACCGGAATAAAGGCTTCCGGCTGATAGTAGTCGTAATAGGACACAAAATACTGCACCGAATTGTTCGGGAAAAACTGCTTGAATTCCGAATACAACTGAGCCGCAAGGGTTTTGTTATGTGCTAAAACCAAGGTAGGTCGTTGGACTTCCTGGATTACATTGGCTACGGTAAATGTCTTTCCGGAACCGGTTACCCCAAG
This sequence comes from Flavobacterium pedocola, assembly GCF_053764385.1. Lineage (NCBI taxonomy): Bacteria > Pseudomonadati > Bacteroidota > Flavobacteriia > Flavobacteriales > Flavobacteriaceae > Flavobacterium > Flavobacterium pedocola. The sequence goes on from NZ_JBSNCR010000006.1 coordinate 82,295, forward strand.
TAAGGTTTGGTATTTTTCGCCGTTCTCAATGCCATGCGATAGTTTGTCGATGGCTTGGGGCTGGTCTCCCATAGGAGCAAAATTGGATACGACCTGGAATTTCATGTTTTTTAGTAGCTTAGTTGCAAAGATACTAATTTTAGTGCAGATTCAGTCCTTTGCAAGTAACCGGGCGATGATGAGAAAACCGCAGACTCACAGGTCTTAAATGGATATATGCTGTGAATCTGCGGAGAGGTTTTTGAAGAAATGGTTTTACTTAAACTTCATTGCCAAGGTTAGGATGTGTGAATCCAATCCGTTATTACGGGTGTAAAATCCATACCGAACCTCTAAACTGTTTATGTATTTAATATGGAATATTCCTTTATTGGCATCTGATATTTTATAACTTAACCCGATCATATGACTGCTGAATTTTGACAAATCGTAATCGCTTGTATAGAATTCGTCTTCCAGTCCATGCAAATAAATTGGTTGGAAACATTTGGCAGCGGTTTGGGTATAAAATCGATATGGTACCGATATTGATGAGAATGCCGATAATTTGTAACTGGGTTCAAAACTTATTGTGTGTGAATTGATATTCCAGTTATCCCAATAATAACGGTAAAAACTTCTTAAAACAATATTGTCTCCCAAGAAATAATTTGCCCTTACCCCAATGGGAACTTTAAAACGTGTGTCGGGTAATTTTTCTGATTTTACAGTTGCCGGGACGTCATTAAAATAGACCCTGTTGAATTTTGTAGCCAGTAAACCCTGCTGGTAGCCTAAGTCAGTAAGTAGGGCCATCTGGAAATTACGGTTAATGACTTGCGACAATGTTAAACTTAAATTATAGGACGTTCTTGGTTTCTTATCCCCTTGTTTTGCTTCATCATCCGAGGGGTTATTTCGGAGTTCTACCGGAAGGATTACTTTCCAGGTATCGAAAAAAACCATTCCTTTAGCTGAAAATTCCCGGTTTTTATCCTTTGAGATTTTAGTAAAACCGAAGTTTCCTCCTATGGATGTATAATCAAACTCACCAGAGAAAGAAAGTCCTCCGTTCAGGATGTAGTTTTTGGCCTCGTTTTCTAAGCTGTAATTTAAGGACGGATAAACCCTTACATCCTGATAAGAAGCGGAACTTACCGTATCCGGATCGATTTTGTCCGATGATGCCGAAGTATAGGTGTCTATGCCCAGTTCAAAAGCTAGATTGTGTTTGTGGTTGTAACGGTCTCTTTTGGAAACTTTTACTTCGATGGTAGTGGCCAAGTCGTTAAGTTTTTCGGTTCCTTTACCTCCTGTCACGGCAGAATTGTTTCCGTCCTGCGTGTAATAACTGGAAATGAAATTGACTTCTTCGATTTTCAGTTTTTGCTTTTTATATGTCGAACTGTCTGTGGTAGACCTGTTGTCTTGGGCTTTCATATTGTTTCCGAATAGAAAAGCCAGTACTGAAGCTGCAAATATCCTTCTTTTCATGATTCAAGCAAAAATTAATTACAGCCGCAGCCACCTCCTGTTTTGCCACCGTTGGCACCGGAGCTTCCTTCCCTGTAGAGTTGAAACGTATTTTCGAATTTTTCAGATTTTTTGGCTGCCAACTGCATTTCGGAATCGTTGATTTTGGATTTCTGATATTCCTTAACTGGTTTGCATCCGGCACTTAAAATAAGTGCAGATAATAAGGCAATTCCTTTCATGATTATCAATTTTGAGGTTAAGTGAGTTTTATGTTATGGGAAAAAAATTTAGTATCGTTGTCGTCGATGATGATACAGCCGATTTGCTTCAGCTGATTGATAAAATCCAAACCAACTTCTATACCCATTACAGTTACCGGAGTGGCCAATGCATCTGCAATTTCTGCATTTTCAGCAATAATGGTAACACTTTTGATACCGCTTACCGGAAAACCGGTTTTAGGGTCTATAGTATGGGAATATTTTTTGCCGTCAATTAGTACGAATTTTTCATAATTACCGGAAGTTGCCACTGCCGTATTGGTGATTTTGAAAGTTGAAAAAATATCGTTTTTCAGGTTCGGATCTGCAATGCCAATGGTCCAAGGTTCACCGTTTTCCTGATAGCCCCAGGCTGATAAATCACCGGAAGCGTTAACTATACCGCTTTCCACGCCATTTTCGATGAGTTTTTTCTTGGCCATTTCGGCCGCATATCCTTTTCCGATGCCGCCAAAACCGATCCTCATTCCTTTTTTCTTTAAGAATACTGTTTTTTCGGATTCATTAAGGATGATGTTTTCGTAATTGATTAGTTCTACTGATTTTTTTGCAGTTTCCGCATCGGGTAATTTGGTCATGTTTAAGTCGAAGTTCCAGAATTTTTTATCAATGCCGCCATAACTTATGTCAAAAGCGCCCTGCGTAATTCTGGAAATCATCTGGCAACGTTGAATCAGGTTGAAAACTTCATCCGGGACTTTAATCGGCTTACTTCCTGAATTTTCGTTTATTTCATGCGTGATACTACTAGTAGAAAAAGTAGTCAGCAGTTTTTCGATTCTTCGGATTTCATCAATGGCCAAATTGATTTTTTGATCGCACCAATTTTCATCGGGTCCCAAAACGGTAAACTCGAAGCGATTGCCCATTAATTTTTCAACTTTTTTCTGGAGCATTAGTTGTCCTTTAATTTGGTGATAAATTCATCGAGGTTTTCCGTTGGGTATTGTTCCCATTTTTTTACGATTTCTCCTTTTCCGTTGAGCAGAAGAATCAAAGGGAATAAACCATTTTGGTTGTATTTCTCAGCTAATTCTTCATTTTCCCGGGTTTGGTTTTCAGGAAGCTGGTTCTTTTTTAATCGTGGAAAATCCGCATTGAAAACAATCAGGTTTTCGTTGCTGTATTGTATAAAAGCATCCGTTGCAATAAAATTTTTTTTGAATTTTACGCAGGGAGCACACCAATCGGAACCGGAAAAATAAAGCAGTAGCTTTTTGTTTTCCTGTTTTGATTTCTCAAGAGATTCTTCAAAAGTGGTGCGTTTGGTTTCCTGAGCTGTGAGAGCCAGACAGAAGAACATCAAAAAGGTCATTACTTTTAATTTCATTTCAAATAGTATTGGTTGTATTTGTAAAATACTGATGATCAGTATATTTTATAACAAAATAACGAATATTTGAAAGCAAAAGTATGTTTCTAATCTAAAGATTCGATTAAGATTAAATCTCCTTCTTTATGAGTAATGGTAACTAGCCCATCTTCAGTAACATGGTTACTGCTTCCGGTTCTGTAGCCTATAGTCAGGCTGTCATTCTTTAAGGGAAAAAAAAGGTTTTCGGAATGGATGCCGCTAACGATTCCGATTGGGATAAGGGAAATGATACTGTTTTCCGGATACCATTTCTGATACTGTTTCGGCAATAAGAATATTTTGGAATGATCGTCCAGGATAACAATTTTCAGTTGGTCACGATAGCGAACGATATTGGTGATGTTGGTGATGGTGTGATCGGCACGTTTTCCAGTGGCCCATACCACGTTTACAGCCTTGTGTCCTTTTTCTATGAGATACTCGAAGGCTTTTTCCAGATCGGTTTTCTCCTGATCCGGTGTGTGAACGATTTCGAGCGGATATTGTTTTTCTTTATAATAGTCCGGCTCGAAACCTCTGTCGAAATCCCCTAACAACACATCGACTTTGATGTTCAACTCCAAAACACGATCCATAGCAGAATCTAGTACAATCACTAATGGCGACCATTCCAGGAGTTGCCCCAGCAGTTCGTTGCTGCATTCTGCTCCGTTTGCAATGATTAAAGCAGGTTCCTGATCGTCTCGGACTATATGGTGTGAGGACATGATAGGGTTATGAGTTGTGGATTATAAAATTCGAATTTCAGAAAGTAAAGATAATGATTCTTATTCTGATTTTAGCCCGGATAGCAATGGAAAGCAAATTGCTGTACAGCCTAAATTTTCTTATAAAAAAAGAGCGCCCAACGGAAGCTCTTTTTTTATTTTAGAAAAATGGGTTTTATAGTGATTTCTTGTAATGTATAGCCGGACAAGCTTCTAATGAACCGTATAATTAAGTGTATCGATTTCGGTTAAACTGAAATAGCCAAAAGGGAAATTGTCCTGATTGGTTTGATTTACTATGTTTCCTCTTAAGGTTGCTGGTGGCGTTGCGAAAGGGTTTGTGCCCTGTGTACCTGAGATGGCGATTAATTTTTCCATGTAGTTGAAGTAACGTTCCGAAATGCCCTGCAGACTGAAATCGAGCTTGTCTCCGGCCTTTAAGTCTTCATCGGTGTAGAAACCGAACATCTGATTGCCTTGGAAGAATTCGTCGTCGATAACACCATATTCGGGAAAGACTTTCGTACTGTTTTTGGCGCCTGTCAGATAGAAATTATCTTGAGTGCCATTATCCTGATAGTAGAATTTCACCTGAATCATATCGCCGTCAATTCCGGGTACCGTGATTTGTTCCACACTGTCTATTTCAGGCGTTGCGTAAAGTTTATCGGTAGCATTATAGGTTTGGCCGTCGTGGATTACGGTTAAAGTGTACGTTTCATTGATAACCGGGATGAAATCGGTACAAATGTATTCTCCGGTGTTCGGTGTTTCAGTAAAAGTGAAAACCACATTGGCGCTATTGGTGACAAAAACTGTTGCTCCGGAAACTATCGGAATTGTAGTGTTATAATAATCAGTAGTTGTGGTAAGTTTTATTTTTTGTTCGTTTCCGGCAGAGCCTTTTTGCCATTTGATTGAGGCATCGATAACCAGTTTTGGCTCTGCGGTATCCAAAGGAACATTAATAGCGTCTTCGCAGCTTACAAACGCGACTACAAGCAAGAGAATTGTGGTGTATAGTAAGTTTTTCATAGACAGATTTTTAAAATTTAAAATTATAGGAAACTGAAGGCACTAATCCGAAAATTGACAGTCGTATGGCTTCATTGTTTCCTGTATCTGGGTTTTCCCTAAAACTTATGGATGCCGCATTTTTTCTTCCGTACAGATTGTAAATACTGAATACCCATTCGCTTTTCCAGCGCTTTGTGCTATCCGGCTTTGGAACCAAGGTGGCCGATACATCCAAGTGATGATATAAAGGTAAGGAATTTGCGTTTCTGGTGCCGTAACTCGGTACAGTAACTCCCTGGTAAATGTACTGACCGTTAGGGTAGGTGACCGGCTGGCCACTTTGCAGGATGAAATTGGTTCCGAAAGTCCATTTTTTGGAATATTTGTATGAACCTGTTACTGCCAGATTGTGCATTTTGTCGTAAGCGGAACGATACCATTCACCGTTGTTGATGCCTATTTCTGTTTCGGTTCGTCCGGGAGTTCTTTGCTGGGATCGTGAAATAGTGTAAGCTACCCATCCGTTCAGTTTTCCGGTGTTTTTTCGGATTAGGAATTCCAGGCCATAAGAACGCATTTCACCGTTCAGGATGACCTGTTCTATAGCTTTATTGGCAATTAAATCGGCTCCGTCGATATAATCCATGCGGTTTTTTATGACCTTGTAAAAACTTTCGATTTCCAGAGTGTAAGCGTCTTCCTTGAAGTTATTGAAATACCCGAATGCCACCTGATCGGCAATTTGTGGTTTAATGTATTTATCGCTTGGTGTCCATACATCCAAAGGAGTAGGAGAAGCTGTATTGGAAACCAATTGAAGGTATTGAACCATTCGGTTGTAACTTGCTTTTACGGATTGGTTTTGGTTTAGCTCATAGGCAAGTGCAATACGGGGCTCCAGATTGTCAAATTTAGCAATAACTTCATTTTTACTGTAGTGAACCTCTCCGATAGGCCTGGCTTTTTCATAGATTTTTAATTCTTCATCATAATGTACCGGTTGGTTGTTTTCGTATAAATTGACTGTTGAAGACCCCAAACGGTAAAATAAACTGTAGCGCAATCCGTATGAAACGCTTAGTTTATCGTTGATTTTTTGTTCAGCATCCAAATAGAAAGCGGGTTCAAAAGCGTATTTTTTGTCCAATTGTTCATAATTGATTCCGGAATCTTCTCCGGTAGGTTCGATGGTACCCGGATTGAAATCATAATACACTGCGTTGGCACCGTAATTCAGTTTTATGGAATTGGACAGGTAGTGTTTGAAATCATATTTCAGGTTGTAGTTTCTGATTCCAGATTTCCAGTTGAAGCCTACGAAGTTCAATGTCAGTCCGTAATAATAATCGCTGTATATCAAGGAAAGATTGGAGAAAAGCTTATCGGAAAACAGGTGGTTCCAACGTAGGTTTAGGGTTGAATTTCCGTAGGTGTTGGTGAAAGTTTCACTCAAGGTAAAAACGTCTCTTCCGAAATAACCGGATAAATACAAATTGTTGTTTTTGTTGAATTTATAGTTGAGTTTGGTGTTTAGGTCGTAAAAATAAGCTTTGTTCTCATTGTCACTCAATTTAAGGAAAAGGTGCGCATAAGAAGCTCTTCCACCAATTAGAAAGGAGCCTTTTTCTTTTACGATAGGACCTTCCGCCAATAAACGACTGGAAATTAATCCGATACCACCGTTCATGCTGAACTTGTTGCTGTTTCCGTCTTTTTGATAGATGTCCAAAACAGAGGAAGCGCGGCCTCCGAATCGTGATGGGATACCACCTTTGTACAATTTTAAATCTTTTATGGCATCGGGATTATAAACCGAGAAAAATCCAAAAACGTGCGACGAGTTGAAAATGGTCGCTTCATCCAAAAGAATCAGATTCTGATCGGCACCACCTCCGCGCACATTGAAACCTGATTGCCCTTCGCCGGCATTGGTAACCCCAGGTAAAAATAAAAGCGATTTGATTACGTCGACTTCGCCTAAAACCACCGGCATTTGTTTTATGGTGGCTATTGACAGTTTGTGGACGCTCATTTCCGGTTTTCGGATGTTGGCCTTGTTTTTTTGAGTGATGATGACTTCATCCAATTGTTTACCTGTTTCTTTCAAACTGAAATCCTTTGTGATATTTTCATTTAGGAGTACGGACTCAGAAACCGATTCATAGCCTAAGAAACTGATGACGATTTCATAACTGCCTTTAGGCAGTGTTAAGGAATAAAACCCGTATTCGTTGGTAATTGCGATACCTTTTGTGTTTTTTATGGAAATGCTTACGCCGATGAGGGTTTCGTTTGTACTCTTATCAGTGATGGTTCCGCTGATGGTGAATTTTTCCTGAGCTGTTAAAAAATTACTGAGGAGCATTAGAAAAAGAATGATGAAGTACTTTGTAAAAGACATGAATCAGCTTGTTTTTTTTTGTAGGAATAGGTCGCTAAAACAGCTTTTTTGTTACAAAAAGTATGTTATTACAAGACGAAAAATAATTACACAATATGTTTTTTAATAATTACAAAAAATAAATTTTATGTTAAAAATATAAAAATTAAACAAATTGTTAAAATTCGTTGTATTTTTGTATTTTAAAACAGTAAGTGCCATAAGAATAATGCATTGAAAAAGCAAAAAAAGTAGTTTCAAAATGCTGTAATTTTAATAATAAATAGTATTTTTATTAGGTGCTGATTCGGCTATTACTGTCGGAAATCTTTACGGTATTAAAAAACTTTGGAAATTCTTTTAATAAGACTCAAGAGATAAATGAAATATTATAATCCGATTAAGTTTTTGGTTCTTTTTGTTTTCACGGCTATGTTGTTCGCAACAGCTGCCGGAGCACAAACGTTATCAAAACAAGAGTCTTTATTCGATGAAACGGAAGATTTGTTGTACTCTAAACCTAATGAGGCTTTAAGAGTCGCTTTTCATTTATTAAATAACGCTTCCTCCAATGAGGAGAAGGCCAAATTACGTTTGTTGATAGCAAAGATTTATAAGGTTAAAGGTGATTACAGCAATTCGCTTAAGTATTTATTTGAAGCCGACAGAAATGCTACGGATTTACCAGCGGTACTTGCTATTGAAATATTGGTAAAAAAAGCAGACATCCTCAGAGAATTATATCTTGACGATCAGGCAAAAAAATATTTGGCTGCAGCCGAAGAAAAGGCGTTAACCGTTGAAGACCAAAATGATAAAGTCTTTGTTAATTCTTTGATTATCCTGGAGCAATCAAGGATCTTTTTTGAACGGCAAAATTTCAAAGAAGGCCTGCAACTCATTCAGCAACAGGCAGCGGATCTTAAAAAAATCCAACTCAGAAACCCTGAGCTGGATTTGAAATATACCATTATTCAAGGAAGGATTTATGCCGGCCTGGGTGATTTTGAGAAAGCACAATCCTTTTATACTACCGCTTCCGAAACCTTAGAAAAATTAAATGCAAAATTTGATTATGCCGATATTTACTGTTTAAGCGGATCGGCAACGGTTTATTTTCATAAGAAAGAACATGCTAAAGCTATTGCTTTACTTTTAAAAGCCGAAAAAAAGGCACAGTCACTTGGCAATCTGTATTTAGTGGAAATGGTGACGAATCAGTTGGTTTCCAATTACATTGCTTTAAATGACAGGCCAAATTATAAGATTTACAATTCTATTTTTTTTAAAACAGTCAGAAAACTTGAAAATCTTGAGCAAGAATCGGTTAACACTGCTTACAATCTTATTGCACAGGATAGCGTAAATTCCTTTGAGGCTAAGAGAAAAAGTTACTATCTGAAAATATATGCGGTCTTATCTTTTTTCCTTTTGGTGGTTCTTGTGTGCTTCTTCTTTTGGTTTCAATACCATTCCAAAAAGAAACGATTGAACGAAATCATCAATTATTTGGAAATCACCAGAAGTAATTTGCTTACCCGTTTTATTGAAAAGAAAGAAACTACCGGTAAAAAGATTTTTATTCCTCAGGAAACCGAGCAGGTACTGTTGGCGAAGTTGAGAAAATTCGAGAGTTCAACACGATTTACCAGCAATGATATGTCTCTGGCTTTACTTGCCGGTCAGTTTGAAACCAATACGAAATATTTGTCGGAGGTTATCAACAAGAATTATAACGTTAATTTCAATACCTATATCAATAAGCTTAGGATTAACTTTATTGTTGAAAAACTAAAATCAGATGCTAATTTTATGAATTATAAGATCAGTTATCTGGCAGAAACCTGTGGCTTTTCCTCACACAGTAGTTTTGCAACCATTTTTAAATCGATAACAGGAATAGCACCTATCACTTTTATCGAACTGCTAAGGGAGGAAAACGAAACCATGAATCATAAGACAGCGTCATGAGACAAAGCAATACCCAATTTTCAGTTGTTTTTCTGGTAATGGGCTTTATGCTGTTTACTACGGTTTTCTATGCTCAGGGAAATAAAAAAGTAGACAGTATCATAAAGGCCAGTACGCTGGAAATGTATACGAATCCTGATAAGGTAATTGCTACCGGTAAAAAAATTGTCAATGAAGCCGGAAATGATATTGATATCAAAATAAGAGGCTACCGATTGATTTCAGACGGCTATTCTTCAAAAAGAGACTACCAAAAATCCCTGCAATATGTAATCAAAGCCAATGAGCTTCTACCGCAATCCAAAAACGAACTGCTGAAAATAAAAGTGGCCAGCAAAGTGGCGATCCAATACCATCAGCTTAAAATTTATGACAAAGCGATCCAGTATTTGGATCAGGTTGAACGTCAATGCCTCGATTACCCAGTGCGGGATTCTGTTAATGCGACTTTGGGGACTACCTACATCGTTAGGGGTTTTATTTACAAGGAAAAATTGAATTGTGATATAGCCATTAGTTTTTTTGACAGAGGGATTGATGAAATCATGAGATCAAAAGAGCCGAATATCAATTATAGCAGCCTGAGCATTGCCAAGTATAATAAAGGGAATTGCTACCTGGTGCTGTCAAATCAAAAATTAGCTATAAAAAATTTCCTTGAGTCGATTGCAGATGCTAAAAAGATCAATGCAAACAGTCTTCAGGCATTTTCTCAAAAAGGTTTGGCCCAGGCCTATACGCTGGAAGGAAAATACAAGGAAGCTATTTCTTTGCTGAAAGAAGCCAATGAAATTTCAAAGAATGTGAATGATTTGGTATTGAATCAGGAAATTTACAAAGGATTGTCGGAGAATTATCTGGCCATGAACGAATGGGACAATTACAAAGAATACCGTTCGAAATATTTAATAACGCAGACACAGATAAAGAAGAACGAGCGAAAATCGGTTTGTGATTCTTTGGACGAGAAAGACAAAGATGAGGAACAGAAATTTGATAAGGATAAGAGCATGGTATTGTGGGGTATGATTATTGCTTTTTTATTATTGGTTGGGATTGTTTCCCTTTTTGTCCGATCCATTACAAAATCTAAAATCACCATTGCTATGCTCAACGAAAAAGTCCAAAAGTTACAAAGCGAAAAATTGCTGCGAAATGATAAATAGATTTTTTTCGGGTTCAATAGGTAGTTTCTCCTTCAGCTTAATCGGATCAATTTAGCGATTCATTTTTCAATACAAACTTCAAAAGAAGCATTCTTTTTTTTAACTCATTTGATGAAAATCTAACATTTTTTTAGATTTAAATCTTGTTGTTATTTTAATTTTTTGTTTCAGTTTTTCATAAACAAATCCTTAAAAACCTCTTCAATTCCCAAAAAAAGCTTACAAAAACCCTACTGTAAAGGAATTGTAAATTTAAAACACACTTTTGTGTCAATGTCTTGTTTTTAAAGGCTTCACGATGTTTTTTTAGCTTTTAAAATTCAGGAAACTGCAAAGGGATGACCTAATTATATAGGAATAGTGTAATTATTTTTGAGCATACAATAAACCAATTAATATGATTATGCTAAAAAAATTACAACGCAACAAAGTAGTAGATTACTTTGATTCCAAAAAAAGAGACGGACTGCTTCAGGCAACGTTTCTTGTTTTGTCGTTTTTTTGTTTGACAGATGGTTTTTCCCAAACTACATTAATTAATCCGGCAACGGATGGAGGGTTTAATACGGGAGCAACATTTGAAGCAAACGGATGGACTGTCGCCAATGAAGGGACAGGAATTATTAAATGGGTGGTTGGGTCTGCTGTTAACTCAGGAGCCATCACCGGAAATTCTGCCTATATTTCTGTAGACAACGGCGTAAATAACACTTATGCTGGTGCTGCACAAAACAGAGCTGTGTATTTTTATCGTGATGTGGTTATACCGGCAGGTCAAACAAACATTGCTTTAACATTCAACTGGAGAGCTGGTGCTAACTCATGGCAGGTTTATGCTGCACCAACCAGCGTTACACCGGTTGGAAGTGATACTATGCCTACCTTTTCAGGGTTTCCTAATACAGCTCCTCTTGCAGGCGCAACTCCTGTAGTTCTTGGTGTAATCAATGGGACTACAGTTCAGAAAGCTACCGGATTCCTTCCGGCCAGTTTTGCAGGAACAACAGTACGTTTGATTTTTATGTGGTCCAATAATACTGGAGCAGTAAACCCTCCGTTGGCTATCGATAATATTTCTTTGGTTTCCAGAATGGGAGCTCAAACGGTGAGTTCAATAGCATCAGGTAATTATTCAGATCCTGCTACATGGGATATGGGTTATGTGCCTTCCCCTACGGATGATGTAGTTATCAATGGCGGTCATACGGTTACTATCGATAACAGAAATTTAGGTGTTGAAAATTTATTTATTGCAGGGGCCGGCGCGGTTCTTCAATTTGGAGTAGATACAGAAGAGTTTTCGGTTAATACTGATTTATTGGTTAGTGGATCCGGTGCAAGATTCAATGTATATAACGGAACCAGTGGCCGTTCCTTAAAAGTAGGTCATAACATTGACTTAACTTCAGGCGGTAGATTAGACATATCTGTCGGATCAGGTTCGATAGGTGCAGGTCAATTGGATTTAACAGGTTCAACTGTTCAGACCATTACATCAGACGGAACCGGTATTTTCGGAGGAACTGTTATTGCTTCGGGAACTACCAATACTTCCGGAATGATTAACCAATTGAATATTACTAACAACAGTACCGCTAATCCTAATGTGGTTTGGAATGTAAACAATGTTAGAGTTAAAAGTGCTTTACGCTTAAATAAAGCAAGAGTTGGATTAGGAACCAATAAAATCATTTTAGGGAACTATGGCACTTTAAATACGGTAGTTGCTCCTTTCGGAAACGGATTTGTCGGAGGTATCGTTTCAAGATGGTATCCAACCAGTAATACAGGTACAGCGGTAAATCCGGGAACAGATCACAACCCGAATGCAAATGGTTTTTATCCTATCGTGAACAATACAGGGAAAAACAGATCGGCTTATATAATCAGTCAGGGAACTGCAGCCACTACTGCAGGTGAAATTGAAATTGCTTATACAGATGCCGGCACCATGACAACAGGTTTGTCTGTTGCTGATGGGGCTTATACTGTAACAGACCGTTATAACGGAAACTGGGCAGTTACTGCAGCAGGTTCAGGAGCAGGTACTGTTTATGCGAATGCTGCCGGAACTTTTACTTTCGGAGCTTATGCTACAGGTGCTTATGAAACTAACGACGGTACTTCAAGAATTATGTACAGCGGATCAGCTGTTACAGGTGAACATATTAACGGGACTACAACTCCGTTTGCTTCAAGAAAAACCATTTCTTTGGCAAACTTAGTTGCAGCGCCTTTTTATTTAGGTATAAATACAACTTCGGTTTTAGGAACAACAGGAATTACTTCAGTTGCTTCAGGAGATTGGAATACTCCTGCAACTTGGTCTACTAATTTACCACCTACTTGTAATGATATTGTAAAAATCGCTGCGGGCCATACCGTAACAAGCAATAACACTGCAGTCGCTGCAGGCTTGACTATTGAAGCAGGAGCAACATTAGTTAAAGCATCTAATACTTTAACCGTTGGATGTACAAACAATAATGCAGTTTTTGCTAACTATGGTACTTTAACGGTATCTGGAGGAACTTTAACGGTTAACGGAGGTCTTTCTCATAAAGCGGGAAGTACTTTTAATCAAACAGGAGGTGACATCATCATCGACAGTAATGCAGGTGGTGTTGCGGCTAATAGTGTGGGAGTAGGAGGAAGTTCTCTTAAAATAGAAACTTCATCGCTAAACTTAACTAATGGTACCATTACAATTGTAGACCCGCTAATCAATAATGCTGTGGCTACAACTGCAACTTCAGGACCTGATTTTACTGTAAATACACACGGAGCTACCGGTAACTTTACCAAAACAACAAATATAGCTTCTACTACAGGTGCTACTGTTATTCAGATGAGTGGTTTTAACAGTAACCAAGCAATATATGGAGTGGGACAGGTAGTGTCCGGAACCGGAATTGCTGCAGGAACTACAGTTACTTCAGTTGCTCCTGTAAATGGTACAAGTAATTCTCCTATTAATATTGGTTTGTCATTACCAACTACTGCAGACATTGCAAGTGCGGCTACTATTACTTTTTCCTCTATGAGCAATGGTTGTGATGTTATCAATTTCCCAACGTCCGGAAATTTTGGAAATATTGCTATTGGTCAGATTGTTTCAGGACCTGGTATACCTGCAGGCACAACTGTGGTAAGTTTTGGTTCAGATTTAAGTGGTTTTGCGGGTGTTAAATTGTCAAATGCTGTTACCGGATTGGGTACTTCACCAATTGCAGCACCTCAATCAATTGCATTCTCTGGAGTATCCCAAAACTGTTCTGTTATAATTTTAAGTGCAGCTAATCCGGCAATCACTGTTGGTCAGGCTATCGGAGGGACTGGAATTCAACCAGGTACTACCGTTAGTGCAATTTCAGGAACAAGATTGGATTTATCATTACCAACAACTGCACTTGTTACAAATCCTGTAACCTTAAATTTCTATGACGGAAACTTAGGAAGCTTTGCAGTTTCCTATAACTCTCCTAACAATTATGCGGCAGGAGCTAACCATACATTACAAATTGGAGATGGTGTTTCTACCGATAAAGCAGCTGTGACCACTAATGGGTACTTATGTAACTTTGCTCAAGGAGGAGGGTTATTATCGTTAGGAAAATTAACAGTTAATGCTTTAGACGGTGTAAACAGATTTTTCAATACCGTAAATACTTTAAACGTACAGGATACTTTCACAATCACTACAGGAAGTGTTTTCAAAAAGACGGTAACAACCGGTTCATACTATTTTGGAGGAAATATTGTTAATAATGGTACTGCCTTCATGAATACGTCATCGGTAACACTTGGTAACTTTATAAATGGAGCAGCCGTGGCTACCAATTCAGCTCAAACGATTTCAGGTACTGGTGCTTTTTATAATGCATTGACTACAAGTGCTATAGGTGCTGTGTCATCATTTACGATTAATAATACCAGTACAGCGGGTGTAACTATTGCTATTCCTGGTTTCAGAGTGGTTTCATCTATTACGATGACAGCCGGTATTATCCATACTTCAGCAGCTACTCCGTTATACCAAGGAAATCCCGATTTGTCATTTGGAACTGTAATCACGGGTAACTTTAGTGATACTTGTTATATTGAAGGTCCTTTCTCTAAAGGAGTTCCAACAAATGGTACCAATGCAAATTTTGTACTTTATCCAGTAGGTAAGACTTCATACAAGCCAATATCTTTAGCCGTTACCGGTGGTGGTGATTTTACAGCGGAAGCTTTTGATGCCAATGCAGGTACTGCAGCTGGAAATATGGCTAACTTAAGCACTACTTCAAGATGGAAAGTAACCAGAAACGGAAGTTTAGGAACGTTGGCTGATTTTAATGTTAGAGTAGGGGCTCCGGCTGTTGTTGCTAATAACATTATTGCTCAGGCTTCAACGGATCAGGGAACGTATAACAATTTAGGAGCAGCTACATTTGCAGCGGGTACTCCAAATACTATTACTACAAATGTTGCTCTAGCAGGAGCTTCGTTCACAGGCTTCTTTGGTTATGGAACAGATCCAAACTGTACTACTGTTAACCCTGGAAATACAATTGCAGATCAGTCTTATACTCAAATTGTTCATACACAAAGAAGTACTGCATCAGGTATTGTAGCCGGAAATGCTACAGTAACTCTTGGTGCTGCAGCAAACGCTTTAATCGTTCCGGGCTTAACTGTAACCGGAAGTGGTATTCCGACAGGGACTACTGTAGTTTCTGCAGCAGGAACTACCCTTACATTGTCTCAGGCGGCTACTGTTTCCAGTACATCGACTACACTTTTAACATTTACTTCAGTTCAGACTCCGAACCCATTGTGCGGAACGCAGGCTGTAACCTTGAAATTGCAGAATGCTACGGTTGGTAACGGTGTTACGTATCAGTGGCAAAGTTCTGTAGACGGTACGAATTTTACAGCTATTTCATTAGCCAATTCAGCTACTTATACAACGAATCCTACGGCATCATTATATTACAGATGTGTGGTAACATGTCCTTTCGGACCGGTTTCTGTAACTTCAACACCGGTTCAGGTTGTATTCTCGGCCAGCATTACATCTGCTACAGGTGGGACATCTTGTACTCCAAGTACTCCGGTTACTTTAAATGCATCGGCTTCTTCAGGAACTATTACTTGGTATGATTTACCGGCAGGTGGAACAGCTTTGGCAACCGGTGGAACTTATGCTCCGTCTCCGGCTGCAACAACAACTTACTATGTAGGGGCTGAGTCTGCAGGTACGGCTTATACAGCAGGAAGAGTATTTTCAGGGACGACTTCATCTTCAACAGATTTCAGCGGTTTGATTTTCAATGCAGAAACAAACATCAGATTGAATTCCGTTAAGATTCACCCTAAACAAACAGCTCCGAATCTTCCACAACCGATTACAATCAAACTATTTGATAAAAACGGTAATCAGGTTCCGGGAACTGCAGCTGTTACCTATACACCGACGGTAAACACAGGTGCATTCAGTGCAGGAATTTTTGATGTGGTTAACCTAAATTATAACATTCCGGCTGGTAGCGGATACAAACTTTTAGTAGTTTCCGGATTATCTTCAGCCAATGCAATCGGTAAAATCGGTAATGAAAATGCTCCTGTAGGAATAGGTTCCTTAAGTGTTACCGGTAGTGTGGCAGGTTTGTTTGCTACTCCAAATCTTGATTATAACAATTTCTTTGAATTGAATGTTACGGATATCTGCAGCGCTCCAAGAGTAGCGGTTACGGCAACTGTTGGTAATACTCCAGCACCAACCGGAAACGCATCTCAGGATTCTTGTACAACCGGAACTATAGCTGATTTTATGGTTAACGGCGGAAGCGGAGCTACTTTTACTTGGTACGATGCTCCAAATGCAGGAAACGTTTTACCGACATCAACAACAGCGGTTTTAAATACAACTTATTATGTTTCTCAAACCTTAAATGGTTGTGAAGGACCTAGATTTTCGGTCTTGGCTCAAGGCCCATGTTTAGGAACTAATGATTTTGAAATTGCGGAATTGAAATATTATCCGAATCCAACCTCAGATCAATTGACAATAACTGCAAAAGACATGATAACCAGAGTTGAACTATACAATATGTTAGGTCAGCAAGTGAGGGTTTTAGAAGCGAATACTGATACAATTCAATTGAATTTAGGCGCGTTAACCGCATCTACTTATTTGGTTAAAGTGTATTCAGAAGACAAAGTACAATCCTTTAAAGTAATTAAGAATTAAGGATATGAAGCCAAAGTAAGGCAATCGAAACGGTTGTCTTACTTTTTCATATTTAAGGATTACACCCCAACAGATATTTCACAATAAAAAATTAGAGAAATGCAAAAAGAACCATCAACCTTATCAAATTGGATGTTTGCTTTTAAAACCTTCCTGAATTCAGGAATGCGCTTTGAAGTTAGCTTCCTAATGATGTTAACCTTTGGATTGTTTTCCAATACTGCTTTTGCACAGCTGCCATTAGAAGATTTTAATAGTGGTATACCAGCTACTTGGGCAATTACTGGAAGTCAAACCTTTACCAATAACTGGGTGCCCACTGCTCCAGCAGCAGGATATTTGGGTACGCCGGGAGCTATGGTAAATCCATCATTAAATAACACTGTTGGTACAACAGCAGAATATTTTTTGATTTCACCACAATTCACCACACCTACAGATACTGAAATTCGCTTCTTTACCAAGCAAGGGAGTTTTACTAACAGAGGTACGGTTTATCAGCTTAGGTTATCCACTGCAAGTCAGCCGGATATTGCCAGTTTTAATGTGGTTTTACAGTCCTGGACAGAAGCACAATTAAACGTTTCTGCCACTACATGGGAAGAAAAGATAGTAACAGTTCCTTCCATTCCTGCAGGAATACCTGTTTATGTAGCTTTTGTGGCTATAACACAACAAACCGGGACTACTGCTACCAGCGGAGATACTTGGTTTGTAGATAACGCAAGAGTAATTTCAAGCTGTTCTCAAGTAACAGGAATCACTTCGACAATGTCAGCCAACGGTGGACTGATCGGCTGGCCCCATTCTTCAGCAACTAACTTTGAAATTCAGATAGTTCCTCAAGGAGCGGGTATTGCAGCTTCAGGTACGCCGGTAAATGGTTTATCCTATAATGCAACGGGTTTAACCGATGGTACTACATACGATGTTTACATCAGAACAATTTGTGATGCTACAACAGCAAGTGGATGGGCGGGTCCTTTCCCGGTTACAACATCAAGATTAGGTTTGGATTGTAGTACACCTCTCGTTATTTCACCCACTCAGGTAACAACAACAGGATACACTTTAAGTACGAACTTAAGCACGTTCCATCCATCACCAAATTACACACCCATGAATTCTCAGGGGTTAAGTTGTCAGCCTGTGGGTCAAACCCAGAACTTGTTGTTAGGGGATCATGCCTTTTTATCCTATACACCAACGACTTCAGGTTTGGTTAACGTAAGTTTGGCGACGAATGTTAATTCAGCTTCTCAATGTTATAACAGTCTTGCAAGTGTTTTTATTTTCGACAGCTGTACCGGTATCGGTACTACTGCAAACTGTTTAGGGGGGCTTGCCGTAGGCAGTACTTCCAATAATGGAACACAAGGGCAACTTCCTAACGTGTATTTGCAGGCGGGGCAGACTTACTATTTTGTAATTTCTTCGCCTTATCAATATAATGCTGCGCAGCCTGGAGCCAGTATTTGTTTCACTTTTACATTATCACAACCATCTTGTCCTACTCCGGCAGGAATCTCTTATGATAACTTAACACAAACCAGTGCAAGATTCTCATGGGGTAACCCACAGAATTTAGTGAGTAACTGGGAGTATATTGCAAAACCGGCTTCGCAGGGAGCCCCAATTGCTTCGGATGTTTTAACGCCAACAACTACTAACTTAAACAATCTGGCTGGTGGGCTTACACCGGATACGGCCTATAATTTGTATGTGAGATCAGTATGTAGTGGGACACCGGGAGCGTGGAGTAATGCATTTCCGTTCCGAACATTATGTAATGTTTTTCCAACACCATATTCTACAAACTTTAACACTGCAACTTCCACTAATCCGGAGCCATGTTGGACGATATTGGATTTGAATGGTGACGGGTCACAGTTCGTTTATTCTACTGATGCTTCACCAGGAGCTCCACAAGGTAATCTTGCGAGAATTAATACAATGAATTCAGGTACACAAACCAATGATATGTTAATCTCGCCTCAGGTTCATTTGGATGGGGTTGTTCAAAAACAACTTCGCTTTAAATTTAAAGGATTTGGAGGGTATACCAACAGTACAGGCTATGTTTTAGGAGAATCTTCTTTCTCGGTTAAAATTTCTACAACAGGAGTGGGGGCACCTAGTTTTACCAGAGTGTTAATACCTCTTGCTACATACGAAACAGGAAACAACTGGATGGAAAGAATCGTGGCTATTCCTGCTGATGTAGTAGGGGATATCAGCATTGCATGGCATGTAGAACCGGGTCATCCTCAAACATCAACGAATTTCTATGTTGATGATGTTAAGATCGAAGATTTACCGGCTTGTTCTCCACCACAATATCCAGGCGTAACCGCTGGCTCAATTACACAAACCCAAGCAGAGTTTTACTGGACAAACGGTATTAATAACTCGCAGTGGGAAATTGCCGTACAACCTTTAAATTCTGGTGTTCCTACAGGAAGCGGAGAATTGGTTAGTGCCAATCCGTTCCTGAAAACAGGTTTAACACCTTCTACTCGCTATGAATATTACATCAGAGCTTATTGTTCTGCAACACTTCAGAGTGAATGGGTTGGACCAGTACGATTTAATACATTGTGTGATGCACAGCCTGTACCATATTTCGAAAGTTTGAATGATAACGACTTAAATACCAAGAAGTTCTGTTGGTCGGTTGATAACAGAAATAATGATGGCGGCAGATCCCAATGGACTATAGATGCCACTCAGGCAACAATAAGAGGTAGAGATCTTCCTTTCAATCCTTTTGTATCTTTTGACGATTACCTGATATCTGCTCAGGTGAACGTAGTGGGGACAAAAATGTTGAAGTTTAAATGTAAAGTGAGTGCCGATATTTTTAACCCTGAGCAAAGAAGTAATTTTGAGGTTTTAATGTCGTCTTCCCCGAACATGAGCAATCCAACGGTATTGATTCCTGCTCATGATATTACAAATGGTGAATACGAAGAAGATTTTGTGATTTTTACCGGAACAGGACCTGCTTACTTTGCATTCCACGTCCCGTCAACTGTAGTTCAGCCTGTTAATACAGGAGTACTTTTTATAGATGATTTCAGTATTGAGGACGCTATCGCTTGTCCGGCTCCTTCAGTGTTAACAGCTTCTAATATTTTAACAACGTCTGCAACTTTGAGTTGGACACCAGGATATCAGGAAACACAATGGCAAATTGTTGTCCAGCCTGTAAATTCCGGTATACCGACAGGTTCGGGAACAGTAGTTAACACAACCCCGACTTATAATGCAACAGGCTTGGCTCAAGATACAATATATGAGTATTATGTTAAGGCTATTTGTGGTTCTGATCAGAGTGTATGGATCGGTCCATTTAGATTTGAAACCGCATGTAATGTATTGTCAACACCATTCCTTGAAACGTTTGAAACAAATTCTCCAACAGAATCTTGCTGGACAATTGTAAACAGTAATTTAGACGGAAATCAATGGGATTTGAATTTGCCGGTGAATCCTATTTTTGGAGAGCAAACGGCTGCTTTGAATTGTTATACAAACGGTAACAGTAATGATTGGTTGATTTCTCCAACATTAACAGTACAACCAAATCAAAGATTACGCTTTTATTACAAAAGTCATTATGAGCCTGTAATCGGGAATGATTTAAAAGTTAAACTTTCAACAAACGGAACGGATATTTCTCAGTTTACGACCACTCTTTATGATACGGACGTTACCGGAACCATAAATAATACGGAAGTAAGGGAAATGGTAATCAACCTTACCGGTATTACAGTTCCTACCAATATTAATATTGCATTTCAGGTGCCGCCAGGTACACCGGGTCCTGAAGGTTTAAGGGGATCATATGTAGTAATCGATAATGTAATTGTTGAAAATATTCCGACATGTCCGTCGGTAATTAATGTTGTTACCAATGTTAATAGCATTACTGATACGACAGCGCAAATCGATTGGCAGACAACCGGTTCTGAGACGTCATGGGAAATTTCCCTTCAGCCTTACGGAACGACTGCTCCGGTAGGAAACACGCAGCCGCAATACTTACGTACAACGACTGTGCATCCGTATACATTAACAGGACTTACACCTTCCACGCGTTACCAATATTATGTAAGAGCAATTTGTGGCGGTAGTTCACAAAGTGCTTGGGTTGGACCAATCGATTTACTTACTAAGTGTGATTTGTCGAATATATGCCAATACACGGTTTCGTTATCAAACGGAGGCGGAGCTCAGGCATACCAGGCTATAGATGTGGTGCAAAATGGTGTGGTACAGCAATCTCTTACTTTCCCGAGAGTGGCACCTAACCAGCCAACTGTTATTGATTATGATGTGTTCTTGTGTAGAGGAATTGAATGGAACTTGTATTGGCGAGGCTCCGGTAACGGACTTTCATGGCCAAATGCATCGATAACAATCAGAGACTATACAGGAACTGTGGTTTATAGCACTACACTTGGTGCACAAGCAATTAATACCAATGTTTATACAGGAGTTTCAAATTGTAGTGCAGTTACATGTGCGCAACCTACTAACGTTACTGTTAATAATTTAGGTGTGCTTTCATGGACTCCGGGTGGTTCAGAAACACAATGGGAAGTTTTTGTACAACCGTTAGGCTTAGGAGCTGTTCCTCAGACAGGTGTTCTTGTAACGGGTACACCAAGCTATACCCCAACAGCTTCAGATTTTCTTAACCCTACAGCAGGAACTAACGAATTCTTCGTAAGAGCAGTTTGTAGTTCAACCGATAAGAGTTATTGGACAGGACCATACGTGTTCATTAGAAATGATGAGCCTCAGACGGCAATCGTTCTTCCTGTGAACACAAACGGAACTTGTGATGTTAAAGGAACTAAAGCTACCTTTACCAGAGCAAACGCTTCTAGTGAGCCGACCTCTTGTGGAGGCGTAAACGGAGGAGATATCTGGTACCAATTCGTGGCAACTTCGAAAATTCAAACTGTTGAATTAAGCAATTGGACTCCAGGTAGCTGGTGGACGAACGCAACCCAGGGAGTTTGGCCTAAGATTATGTTATCTTTATATGAAGTACAACCGGATGGTTCTCTTGTAGAGAAAGCTTGTAGCGATAACAACTCGTTAACTACGATGTATTCATCTGAGCTAACTGTTGGTAATACTTATAAAGTAAGAGTTAAGCTTAATGAGACAATTAGCTCTCCTAAGATGTTTGATATTTGTGTAAGCACTCCGGAAAATACTTGTGATGTTAGTAATTTCAATTACAGTTTTGAAAAACTACCAATGCAGTCTACAACGAGCGTCGCCACGATTGTAGAATCGGAGGTGGTTCCGGGATGGAGAACCAATACTGATTTTGGTACAATTTTCTTCCAGGAGGCATCGGGTTCTGCTTCGGTAGTTCCTTATGATGGGACTCAGTGTATTCAGCTAACGAACGATTCAACAGGTTCATGGAATCCGTCCGATCCTAATATCAAAGGGACCTATACCGATATTCAAACGCCTGCTGAGGTTCAAAAAGTGAAATATAGTTTTGCTTCGGCAACCAGAAGTACTGCAACCGGTACAACTGTAGAATTGTGGGCAGGGCCGCCATCAGGTCCGTTTACGATGGTAACAGAGCATTTTTCAGCTTCATTGATTTGGAGCTTAAGAACGGGAACGTATACTGTTCCTGCAGCACAAACCGTAACAAGATTTATTTTCAGAACAAGAGGCCATATAAATGGTCACTTATTGGATGCTGCTAAATTTGTTGTTGATACTGATATTGTTACACCTGATCAGACTTTAACCTGTGACAGAACTTCGGTAAATGTTACCGCTTCAGGACAGGGAGAATGGGTTGCTGATGCAAATAACCCGGCAGTAACTATAATCGAGACACCTACTGCTTCCACAACGGCTATTTCAGGATACAATACACCGGGCGTGTATACTTATTACTGGAAAACACGCTACTGTGAAAAAGCAATAACAATTACATATGAAGGTTTCAGCGGAACTCCTTCGGTGACCTCACCGGTTACGTATTGTACCAGTCAAACAGCTACGGCCTTAACAGCCACAGCGCCTTCAGGCTATACACTAGTATGGTTTACGGATCCGGTAACAGGTACAGGAGATACAAATGCTCCGGTTCCATCAACCGTTACAGCAGGAACAACAACTTACTATGTTGCTTTACAGGATGCAGGAGGATGTGTTGGACCAAGAATTCCAATTGTTGTGAACGTAAACGAATTGGTGATCCCGGTAGTTGGGTTTGCTTATGACAGTGAAATGTATTGTACCGGCGGAACCGCTCCGATAATGTCAACAGATGCAGGATTTACAACGGGTGGTACTTTTACAGTTACACCTACAGGATTAACAATCGATGCTGCAACAGGAGCAATCAATCTTACCACGAGCGCACCGGGTGTTTACACCGTGACTTATTCGGTAGTGGAACAAGGTTGTAATCAGGCAGGTACGGATAATGTTATCATTACGATCAATGAAGCGCCACAGGTTGCTGTCGAAGATTATTGTGAAAACCAATCCTTATTGTTGGAGGCTAATCCGGTAGACGGTTCATTCGATCCAAATGCGGTTGACTATACCTGGACAGATGAAAACAATTTAACCGTTGGGACAAACAGTGCCATCTTTAATGTAGATGAATATCTGGCGCAAAATCCATCAGTTGATTTCCCTGTAACTTTTACAGTTACTGTGGATGCAACGGGATGCATTGCTACTCAGGATTTCCAGGTAACCAGCAGTCCTTGCAGAATTATACCAAGAGGTATTTCTCCGAACGGGGACGGTGATAACGACAGCTTCGATCTTACAGGATTGAATGTAAAAGAATTGATCATTTTCAACCGATACGGTATGGAAGTGTATTCTTTCGGTGCGGGATATAAAAACGAATGGAATGGTTTGTCCAACAAGGGCGAAAAATTACCGGACGGAACGTATTTCTACAATATCGTAAAAGGAGATAACTCAACGGTTACCGGTTGGGTATACATCAACAGACAATATTAAAAACTAATAAAAGCGGTCTGCTTACTAAGCTAAGCAGACTGCAATTATTAATGCAATACAAGTTGAAAATGAAAAAAATATATTTTGCAATACTAGTGTTGAGTGCAATTACCACAAAGGTGCAGGCACAGCAAGACCCGCATTATACACAATATATGTATAACATGAACGTGGTCAATCCTGCGTATGCCGGTTCTAAAGAAAATTTAGCTTTAGGACTGTTATACAGGGAGCAATGGGTTAATGTAGACGGAGCACCAAAGACAGCAACATTTGCTGCACACAGTCCGGTTGGGAAAAATGTAGGTTTAGGACTTTCGATTGTTTCAGATAAAATAGGACCAGTTGAAGAAAATAACATCTACGGAGACTTTTCCTATACGTTGAATTTAGGAGGGGAACATCGTTTGGCAATGGGTTTAAAAACAGGGCTTACGTTCCATAAAGTTGGTCTTTACAGCGATATTGGTGATGGTTATGTACCGCAACCAAATGACGTCGCGTTCAGTGAAAACATCAGCAATACTTATTTTAATATCGGGAGCGGATTGTTTTACTATACCCAGAAATACTATTTGTCTTTTTCAATTCCAAATATGTTGGATGCCAAGCACCTTGATTTACAGGTTAATGGTGATCAATACCAGTTTGGAAGTGAAGTACAGCACTATTTTTTAACAGGAGGTTATGTGTTTGATTTGTCAGAAAATACAAGATTTAAGCCATCATTCATGTTGAAATCGGCATTTAAAGCGCCAACTTCTTTAGATGCATCGGCTAACTTTTTGTTCTTCGATAAGTTTGAAATCGGGGCTACTTACAGAATTGAAGATTCCTACGGTGCTATGGTTAATTATCGTATAACACCGTCATTGCGTGTGGGTTATGCCTACGATCACATTGTGTCAGAATTGAAAGCCACTACAAATGCTTCTCATGAAATCATGGTGTTGTTCGATTTGAATTTCCCTAAAAAGACATCGATTTCTCCTAGGTATTTCTAATCAAAAGAAGGTAAAAAATGAAAAGAACATATATACAACTAAGTTTCTTGCTGTTAATGACAACGGCTTATGCTCAAAACAAGGATTCCAAAAGAGCCGATCAGTTTTTTGAAAGCTATCAGTATGTCAACGCAATTGAAGAATATCTGAAATTAACGGATAAAGAATCGGCCTCTCCTTATGTGGCGAAGCAATTGGCGGACAGTTATTACAACATCAACAATATGATTGAAGCAACTAAATGGTACGCTAAAGCTGTAGAAAATAAAGCAGAAGCTGAAACCTATTTTCGCTATGCACAAACATTAAGAGTTTTAGGGAAATATGCGGAAGCCAACACTCAAATGGATGCTTTTGCCGCAGCAATGCCTTCGGATTCAAGAGCTAAAGAACACAAAGCGAACCCTGATTATATTCCGAGTCTGTCCAATAAAGACAAAATGTTCGACATCGCGGAAACCAATATCGGTAAAAAAGGAAGCAATGATTTCGGAGCGGTTTTGTCCAACGATAATACGGTTTACTTCGTAAGTACAAGACAGACCTCTAAAAAGAAAGATAATTGGGACAACAAACCCTATCTGGATATTTTTCAGACAACCCGAAATACAGACGGGAGCTTATCCGAGCCCACTGAAGTAAAAGAATTAAATACTGCTTTTCATGACGGTCCAATAACCATCAGCAACGATGGAACTACTATGTTTTTCGCACGGGACGGCCATAGTGAAGGTCAGTTTCAGAAGAACAAAAACAACAACACAAAAATTGGTCAGCAGGGGCTTTACAAAGCCACAAAAGTAGGGGGTAAGTGGTCGCAAATTGAAGCGTTACCTTTTAACAGCACAAGCTATTCGGTAACCAATCCGAGTTTGAGCAATGACGGGAAAACGCTTTATTTTGCTTCCAACATGCCGGGAGGTTTCGGCGAATCGGATATCTGGAAAGTGGCAGTAGACGGAAACAGTTACGGGAAACCGGAAAACATGGGCGCTGCTGTTAACACACCGGGTAAAGAAAATTTTCCTTTCATTACAGAAGACAACGTATTGTATTTTGCCTCATCCGGTAAACAGGGCTTTGGCGGATTAGATGTTTTTAGAATGGATTTGAACACTTCCGGTCAGCCGCAAAATGTCGGGAAACCGGTAAATACAGAAAAGGATGATTTCGCCTTCAGTTATAACACAACTTCCAAAGTAGGTTATTTTTCTTCAGACAGAAAAGGTGCCGATGCCATTTTTGAAGCGAAAGAAGTATGCGAAGCCGAAGCAATTGCCGTAGTGACCAATAAGAAGACAGGTGCTGTTTTAGCAAATGCTTCTGTGGCCATCACTGATGAAAGAGGCAATGTAATTCAAACAAAACAAACGGATGCCAGCGGTAAAGTATCGTATACTGTAGCTTGCGAAACCGACTATGCTTTCCAGGTGAAAGCTGAAAATTTCGAGTCAGCTGTTTTCCCGGTTAGCAAAATCAAATCAGGTCTGGCTGTAGTTGACGCAAAACTATCACCGGTTGAAGTAATTATTACCGATACCGAAGTGATCTTGAACGATGTGTATTTTGATTTCAACAAAAGTAACATAACCACAAGAGGCGCCGAAGAACTGAACAAGTTGGTAATGGTGATGAAGGACAACCCGACGATGGTGATTTTTGTCAAAGCCCATACCGATTCAAAAGGAAAGGCTTCGTATAATCTTAAATTGTCTGATCAGAGAGCACAGGCAACCGTTGAGTATGTTATTTCAAAAGGAATTGCAAGAGAGAGAATTAGTGGTAAAGGATTCGGAAGTTCTGTTCCGAAAGTGCCTTGCGGTTCAGATTGTACAGAGGAGCAACACGCTCAAAACAGACGTTCTGAATTTATGATTGTAAAAAAATAGACTTTTTAAAAGATATTTTTAGGACTATATACCTTAGTGTGAGATTGTTCCGCTGAGTGTTTTAATAAAAACCCCAAAATGGCTAATCTCTGTTTTTACAGGGATTAGCTATAAGTCTTAAACAAACCTGATTCAATGAAAAAGATTTTATCATTACTAGTTGTACTAATTTTTGCCAATTCAGTTTATTCCCAGAATCAACCGAATGACTGTGTGAATGCCATCACAGTATGCGGAAACGGTACTTTCAGTTCAAATGCCGATGGGATAGGGAGCATACAGGAAATTAGCGGATCATGTAGTAGTTTTGAACATAATACAATCTGGCTGAGAATTAATATTGTACAATCGGGTACGTTGGGATTCGACATTATTCCCAATGATACTGATATTAATGTGGATTATGATTTTTGGATTTTTGGCGCTAACAGACCTTGTAACAGTTTAGGAAGCCCTATCCGATGCAATACGACTAACCCTGCATTGGCTGGATTGCCTGATAACCATACCGGTTTGAATCATATAAATACATCCACTACAGCCGGACCTGGAGCAAATGGGAACGGTTATGTATACAGGCTCGATGTGATTGCAGGGCAATTCTATTACATTGCAATAGACAGACCGCATGGTGACGGAGGATTCGAAATTCGATGGAACGGAACAGCCATGAATGGTTTAGGTGCTTTTCCTACTCCTCCGACTGCGAACCAAATACCGGATTTAATTACTTGTAGTAGTTTGCCAAACTCAGGGATTTTCCCTCTTTATTCTGTTAGAAGTCAAATAAATTCCGATCTGACCAATAACACAATTACTTTTCATGCAACGTATGCCAACGCTGTTGACGGAGTTTCTCCGTTACCGGATATTTATGGTAATGTTTCTAATCCGCAGCGTATTTATGCCAGGGTTACTAACAATGTTGGAAAATGTTTTACAATAACTGAGTTTAATTTAAGAGTGGTTCAATTACCAACGGCAACCATTTCCTTGTCAAGAACTCAGGTGTGTACCGGTGAGAATGTTACAGTAACTTTTACAGGATCTCCTGGAGTGACAGTCGAATACAGGATCAATGGGGGAGCTATACAAACGGTTATATTAGATTCAGCCGGAAGTTATCAGTTAACGGAAACAGTTACCGCCAACCGAACGTATTCTTTAGTTTCTGCTAAGGTTTTGAACAGTAGTAATGCCATAGTTTGTTCACAAAATTTAAATGAAACAGAAACCGTAACGGTAAATCCTTTACCAACTATCAGCGGGAACTTATCAATTTGTGTCAATGGAACTTCACAATTAACCGGTTCGGGAACACCGGCAGCTGTTTCTCCGTGGACATCGTCTAATACAGGTGTAGCCACAGTAAACGGAACAGGATTGGTTACTGCTGTTGGGGTAGGAACTTCAGTTATTACTTATATGGACAGTAATGGTTGCTCAAATACAACAACAGTGACTGTTAATGCTTTACCAACAGTAACAGGTACAGCTACTATTTGTGCTAATGCGACAACACAGTTGACCGGTTCGGGAACTCCTGCTTCAGTTAATCCGTGGGTTTCTTCAAATACTGCAATTGCTACGGTTAATGCAGGCGGATTGGTGAGTGGTGTAGCTGCGGGAACTGTTACAATTATTTATACCGATGCTAACGGATGTTCTGCTTCAATGCCAATTACGATTGATCCTATTCCGACAATCAGTGGAACAACATCGCTTTGTCAGAATGCTACAACCCAACTGACAGGGTCCGGTACTCCTGCAACTTCCAATGCCTGGACATCATCCAACCCAGCTGTGGCTACAGTTACAGCAATAGGTTTGGTAACAGGGCTTTCAGGAGGTACTTCAACAATAACGTATACAAGCAATGGTGGTTGTTCCGCTACAACAGTTGTTACCATTAATGCTTTACCGACGATATCCGGATCACTTTCAGGATGTATTGGTACAAGTTCTCAATTAATCGGAACCGGAACACCGGCAGTCATTTCTCCGTGGGCTTCTTCAAATCCGGCAGTGGCTACGGTAAGTGCAAGCGGTATGGTTACCTCATTATCGGCGGGAACAACTACAATAACCTATAACGACGCCAACGGGTGTTCAAATACAGTAGTATTCACTGTAAATGCATTACCGGTTGTAAGCGGAACTAATACAATCTGTGTTAACGGGATTACTCAATTTACCGGTTCAGGTTCGTCTGCAGCTTCCAATGCCTGGACAACTTCCAATGCAGCTGTTGCGGTGGTTACTCCAACTGGATTGGTAACAGGTATTTCTGCGGGAACAACAACGATTACTTTTACAGACAGCAACGGTTGTTCCAATACGAGAAATGTTACGGTAAACGCTTTACCAACAATCAATGGAACGTTATCCGTTTGTGAAGGTGCAACAACGCAATTAACAGGCTCTCCTGCTCCTGCAGCGGTGAATCCTTGGGTGTCTTCTAATACTGCGGTTGCGACAGTAAATGCTACAGGTCTAGTAAGTGCTATAGCGACAGGAACAACTTTGATTACTTATACAAATACTAATGGATGTACAATAATAGCTACTGTTGTTGTTAATGCCTTACCAGTAATTAGTGGCCGATTAAACGCTTGTGTGGGAACGACTTCTCAATTGACCGGATCCGGTACACCTGCTGCATCAAGTCCTTGGAGTTCTTCCAATAACGGTATTGCAAGTGTTTCGAACAATGGATTGGTTACGGCTTTTGCACCTGGAACAGTAACGATTACTTATACCAACAATAATGGATGTGTAACTACTTCAAGTTTTACAGTCATTACAACTCCTATTGTAAGCGTAAATAATGTTACGGTATGTACCGGTGATTTGGCTACGGTTACTGCGACACCGGGTGTGGCGGGCATCTATACTTATGTTTGGACAGTGCCTACAGGGGTTGCCAATCCGGGTAACGTGGCAAGTTTCACTACATCAGTTGCAGGAACGTACAGTGTTGTAATTTCAAGTGGAACTTGTTCTAGTTTGAGTGCTTCGGGAACGGTTTCAAATTATGCAGTTCCTACTATAAGTGGTTCTGCTACGCTATGTGACGGAAGTACCACTCAGTTAACAGGTTCAGGTACACCGGCAGCAGTTAATCCATGGGCATCATCAGATACTTCTGTTGCAACTGTATCGAATACCGGTTTAGTTAGCGGAGTGGCAGCAGGAAATGCAGTGATTACTTATACAACAGTTAACGGATGTACTGCAACAACATCGGTTACGGTCAATCCGATTATAACACCAACCTTTAATTTTAGTACGACTTATTGTTCAGGTGTGACACCATCGCCACTGACCACTACATCATTGGAAGGAATAACAGGAACGTGGTCTCCTGCCTTTAACAATATGGCGAACGGAACCTATACCTTTACTCCAACAGCCGGACAATGTGCAGTAGCACCAGCACCTGTAAATATTCAGATTATTCAGGCACCGTTACTAACTGTAACCAATAATGCTCCAACACTGTGTGATGGGGAGAGTGTGAATATTAGCATATCAAGTACAGTTCCAAGCGCTACGTTTGCCTGGACAGCATCAGCAAGTAATATTAACGCTTCGTATCCTGCAAGTGGTGACGAGACCACAATCAATCAGGCTGTTCATTTGATAAATCCATTGATTAGCGGTAGCATAACTTTCAGTATAGCTTCGAGTAGTGCTAACGGCTGTCCGGGAGATATTAAACAAGTTACAGTAATCATCAACCCGGTTCCTACCATTACCAGCAATGTAGTGGTAGATACGGATTTGTGTACCGGAGAAACGGTTAACATCGATGTTACCGGTACGCCAAGCGGAACGGTTTTTAACTGGGTAGTACTTAATGCCAGCAATGCACAGGTACAAGGTGGTGTTACCAGCGGGACCAGTACTTCGGGAGATATTAACTTAGTGTTGATTGCGACTAGTGCAACTACATCCGGAACCATTCAGTTTGAGATTACACCAGTTAGAAACGGTTGTACGGGAACACCAGTACAGACTGCGATAGTAACGGTGAATCCAACACCTGGAACACCAATACCAACACCGATCTATGAGATTTGTAGCGGAGAATCCACCAATATTGTGGTGAACGCCTTTCCAATAATAACAGGTACTGCCCTTGAGTGGGAAGTAGTGAACGTGACCAACGTTATAGGCGCTACAAGTGGTACGGGAGCCGTTGGAATTCCTATTGTGCAGCAATTGTTTAATACTACAAATCAGATTGGTTATGTGACGTACCGAGTAAAATCAGTTTTGGGCGGTTGTTACGGAGCCAGCACGGATTACAGAGTACGTGTTAACCCGCTTCCGACAGTTACGTTAACCGGAGGAACAATTTGTATCGATGCTAACGGTGATGCATTCACTTCTTTAGTATTGGATACAGGATTAAACGATACTGACTATTTGTTCAGCTGGACCTTGAACGGTAACCCGATTGCGGGAAGCAGTTCAGTGTTGGTGGATGAGACGGATGAGTTAGGGGATTACAGTGTTATCATCACTAATATTACAACAGGTTGTACTTCACAACCGGCAACGGCTACAGTGGTAGGACACAATGTGGGTACTTCAGTAGTGCTGACTACAAGTATTGCCTTTCAGGATAGCGGTACGATTTCGGCAACGGTTGTAGGTGGTTCGGGAGATTACCTGTACTCACTAGATGGTGGGGAATGGCAGGAGTCTAACGTGTTCACTAATGTATTACCGGGAGAACATGAGGTAACCGTAACGGATATCTACGGTTGTACACAGTTAAGTGCCAACACCTTCCTGATCAACTATCCGCACTTCTTTACACCAAATGGAGACGGATACAATGATACCTGGAACATTTGGGATATCAGCGATCAGGCGAATGCTGAAATCCATATCTTTGACCGTTATGGTAAACTGATCAAACAGATTACTCCGGCAGGCGGAGGATGGGACGGAACCTTCAACGGACAAGTCATGCCATCAACCGATTACTGGTTCACATTGAAATTTGTGGATCCGACCACACAGACGGAGCGTGAATTCAAAGCGCACTTCTCGATGAAACGATAAATAGCATACATTAAAAAAGCCACTCGAAAGAGCGGCTTTTTTTATTTGGGTTCTTATGAAAAACGGTTCGTGGTTATAGCCCTGATGGGAGTGGCATCTTTTTGTTCCGATTCTATCGGAGCAAAAAATACAGCGGACAGCAGGAGCAGAACGTGTTCTGAAAAGCTTTAGTTCTTGCTCCCAAAAAAAATAAAGGAATAAAAAAAGACGACTCTTTCGAATCGTCTTTTCAGTATAAAGATTTGTTTGCTTATGACAATTTAGCCAAAATCGTGTTGAAAGTTGTACTAGGACGCATAGCCGCCGCAGTAGCGCTTTCAGAAGGTTGGTAGTAACCGTTGATGTTTTGGGCTTTTCCTTGTGCACCGATTAATTCCGCATCGATTTTTGCTTCGTTTGAAGTTAATTCTGCAGCGATTGGAGCAAATTTAGCCTGTAGTTCCGCATCTTTGGTTTGGTTGGCCAAAGCCTGAGCCCAATATAAAGCCAGATAGAAGTGTGAGCCTCTGTTGTCGATTTCACCAACTTTACGCGCCGGAGATTTATCAGTAGCTAAGAATTTTGCATTGGCTTCATCTAAAGTATCGGCCAAGACCTGAGCTTTAGTATTGTTTTGCGTTTGTGCCAAATGCTCTAAAGAAGCTTGAAGCGCCAGGAACTCACCAAGGGAATCCCAACGTAAATACCCTTCTTCCGTAAATTGCTCAACGTGTTTTGGAGCAGAACCACCCGCGCCGGTTTCGAACAATCCACCGCCGTTCATAAGCGGAACAATTGATAACATTTTTGCGGAAGTTCCTAACTCTAAAATCGGGAATAAGTCGGTTAAGTAGTCACGCAATACGTTTCCGGAAACCGAGATGGTGTCTTTTCCTTCGCGGATTCTTCTTAAGGTTTCGGTCATCGCATCTTTTACATCCATGATACGGATGTCAAGACCTGTGGTGTCGAAATCTTTTAAATATTTTTCTACTTTTTTGATGATTTCTCTATCGTGTGCTCTGTCTTTGTCTAACCAGAAAATAGCTGGAGTGTCAGACAAACGTGCTCTGTTTACGGCTAATTTTACCCAGTCTTGGATTGGAGCGTCTTTGGTTTGACACATTCTGAAGATGTCACCGGCTTCTACAGCCTGAGACAATAAAACGTTTCCGTTTTCGTCCTCTACATTCACCATTCCGGCAGCTGTCATTTGGAAAGTCTTATCGTGTGATCCGTACTCTTCCGCTTTTTGTGCCATCAAACCTACATTCGGTACAGAACCCATTGTTTTTGGATCTAATGCGCCGTTTTTTCTCATATCGTCGATAACCGCCTGGTAGAAACCTGCGTACGAACGATCCGGGATAATACAGATAGTGTCTTCTTCTTTTCCTTCTTTGTTCCACATTTTACCGCCGCTACGAGCCAAAGCTGCCATTGAAGCATCTACGATAATGTCGGATGGAACGTGGAAGTTGGTAATACCTTTGTCCGAGTTTACCATTGCTACGCGAGGTCCGTTTGCTAAAGCGCTGTCGATTGCCGCTTTCACTTCTGTCTCCTGTGCGTTTCCGGCTAATTTCTCGAATAAATCCTGTAAACCGTTATTAGCATTGATATCTAATGATTTGAATAAATCTGCATATTTTGTGAAAACATCTTTGAAGAAAGTCTCAACAATCGCCCCGAAAATAATAGGGTCGGAAACTTTCATCATCGTAGCTTTTAAGTGTGCTGATAATAAAACATTTTTCTCTTTCGCTTCCGAAATGGCAGTAGCTACAAAAGAACGTAATGCATTTAGGTTCATTACTGAACTGTCGATTACTTCACCGGCTTTTAATCCTGAAAAATCTTTTAAAACTTTTGTTGAACCATCGTTTCCGGCGAAAACAATTCTGAATTTGCCTTCTTTTTCAACTGTAGTAGAAGTTTCCGTTCCGTAGAAATCTCCAGCGGTCATGTGTGCTACATTCGTTTTGCTGTCTGATGCCCAAGTGCCCATTCTGTGTGGGTTTTCTTTGGCATAGTTTTTTACGGCTTTCGGAGCACGACGGTCTGAGTTTCCTTCACGTAATACCGGGTTTACCGCCGATCCTAATACTTTTGAATATTTAGCTTTGATGTTTTTCTCTTCGTCGTTTTGAGGTTCTTCCGGGAAGTTCGGAACCGCAAATCCGTGCGCTTGTAATTCTGCAATGGCTTCTTTTAACTGGATAACCGATGCAGAGATATTTGGTAATTTGATGATGTTTGCTTCAGGAGTAGTCGCCAATTGACCAAGTTCTGTTAAAGCATCACCAATTCTTTGTTCTTCTTTTAAAAATTCAGGAAAGTTTGCCAAGATACGGCCTGCTAAAGAGATGTCTCTTAATTCGATATCGATGTCGGCAGGAGCTGTGAAAGCCTGTACAATTGGTAAAAATGAATGTGTGGCCAACATAGGAGCCTCATCAGTCAGAGTGTAATGGATTTTTGATTTTTGTGCCATTTGGATGAATTTTAAATGCTATAGCTGTGTTTTTAAAAGGATTTGTTGAAAGATGCTTAAAAAAAGCGTAGCAAATATAAGAAAATCAGTCTGAAATTTTGAGTGGAAATTGCTTCGAATTGAACGAATTATGAGATTGACATTTTGGGAGTTTTAATTTGTCAAAATGATAATTTAGAGGTGGATTTTTTGCATAAAAAAAGCCCCGAGGTTATCGGAGCTGATTTTATAAACTTCAGAAAGTGAATTATCTTCTTCTTTCTTTGATTTTTGCTTTTTTACCGGTAAGTTCTCTGAAGTAGAAGATACGAGCTCTACGAACTTTACCTCTTTGGTTCACTTCAACTTTTTGTAAAGCTGGCATGTTTACTGGGAAGATACGCTCTACACCAACAGCACCAGACATTTTACGGATTGTGAAAGTTTCAGTTACACCAGCACCTCTTCTTTGGATAACTACTCCTTTGAAGAACTGAGTTCTTGTTTTTTCACCCTCTTTAATTTCGTAGTAAACTGTGATAGTATCACCAGCTGCGAAATCAGGGAAATCTTTCTTAGTTACGAATTCGTCTTGAACAAATTTTAATAAACTTGACATGATCTTTTAAATTAAATGTTTGAATCAGAACAACATACACGGTTATCGTCAGAGGTTGGGCCGAATGTGGCTGCAAATTTACTAATTATTTTGAATTATAAATTATAAATTTTGAATTTTTAGTCGATTTGTCCTTCATTTAAAATTTAAAATTCAGCATTTAGAATAAAATTCATTCCTCCAGTAAATCCGGTCTTCTGTTTTTAGTGTGTTCAAAAGCCATATTTTCCCGCCATTTTTCAATCTCAGGTGTGTTACCGCTTAATAAGATCTCGGGAACTTTCCAGCCTTTGTATTCTGCCGGGCGTGTATAAATGGGCGGAGATAGTAAGTTATCCTGAAAACTGTCTGTTAAGGCTGATGTTTCGTTACTTAAAACACCCGGAATCAATCGGATGATCGCATCGCATAAAACGGCTGCACCCAATTCGCCACCGGAAAGTACATAATCGCCAATCGAAATTTCTTTTGTAATAAACTGATCACGAACTCTTTGGTCAACACCTTTGTAATGTCCGCAAAGAATGATGATGTTTTTTAAAAGCGACATGGAATTAGCCATCTGTTGGTTCAAAGTTGCGCCATCCGGAGTCATGTAAATCACTTCGTCGTAGTTGCGTTCACTTTTCAGTTTTGAAATGCAGGCGTCAATCGGTTCGATGCTCATGACCATTCCGGCACCGCCACCAAACTGGTAGTCGTCCACGTTTTTGTGTTTGTTGGTGCTGTAATCGCGAAGGTTGTGCATGTGAACTTCCACCAAACCTTTGGCAATTGCTCTCTTCAGGATGGAAGCTTCAAACGGACTTCGGATTAAATCCGGTAAAACGGTAATAATATCAATGCGCATGTTTTAGAGTTGCTGAGTTACAAAGTTGCAAAGATACAAAGTTGTAAAGGTTTTGAGAAGTGAAAAGAGAATAGAGTCAAGAAGCAAGAAGCAAGAGATACGATTAAAAACATCTTGACTCTTGTCTCTATTAGTCTTAAAAAATTATACTCCAAACTGTCTCAAATGATGATCCAGGTGTTTCCACTGTATGTTGTTCCATTCTTCATTGGTCATCGGGCCAAAGAACGGGTGTTTGTGGGTTTTGATTACCTGAGGGCCTTCTCTGAATTTTTTGACTTTTTCGATTAATTCCGCTTTTGTAGTTTCAAAATCGTAAGTGCCTGTACGGATAAAAGCGGGTGCTGTAGGACTTTCTTTTTTGAATTGTTTTGCGCCTAAAACTTTTTTTCTGATGATGGTTCTTCCGAAAAAGGCCATAACGGGATTCATTTTTAAATGAAGGTTTCCGAAGACCACATCGAGTGGTGCAATGCAATGTGACATCATTTGATCAACAGTCATTTTTCCCCATTGGGATAATGAGGTAGGCTGTAATTTATTGATTCGGTCAATAATGTTTTGGTTGCCTTCCGGTGTAAATAAGCTTTCCATTGTATTGTTTATTTTTTAATTGCGGTTAACGAATAGACCATTGGGATTTTATTTTCCAGATGTTGTATTCGGTATTTATTAGGTTCAAATTCTTCGGTGTTGTTGAAACAGCTGTAGGGCGAATAATCAAATTCCTCAAAGGAAGTGATTTCCAGTTTGTTCTTGATTAAGGCCGAAAAAACTTCCGATAGCGGATGGTTCCAGCTGACGGTTTTGTTTTCTATCTGTGCTGTTTTATCGGCATAAGTTCCTTCTTCCGTTTCTAAAATGGTTGTCACGTTGAAATAATTGTATTCAATTTCTTTAAAATCATAGTCGAACATCCAAACCACGGGATGGAATTCTGCAAAGACAAATTTCCCCTCAGGTTTTAGAAAGTGATTTATGACTTTTGCCCATTTGTCCAGATCCGGAAGCCAGCCAATGGTTCCGTAACTGGTGAAAACAATGTCAAATTTTTCGTTTAAATGATTCGGTAAATCGTAAACATCTGAACACACGAATTTCGCATCGGCATTTAATTGAGCAGCCAATTCGGTTGCTTTCTCTATTGCCATATCTGATAAATCTACGCCTGTTGTACTTGCGCCTAATCTGGCCAAAGAAATGGTGTCCTGACCGAAATGGCATTGCAGGTGTAAAATTGTCTTTCCAGAAACGTCGCCTAAAATCGCAAGTTCAATATTGTTTAAGGTTGATTTTCCGTTGAGGAAGCTCTCCATGTCGTAAAAATCAGAGTCCACATGTACAGTGGTTTTCTGGTTCCAGGTAGCTTTATTGATGTCTAGATAATCTTTAGGGATTTCCATGTTTTTTTTTTTTTTTCTTTAAAGATACAATTCCATTTGAATATCGGCACGATGGTAATCGGTTTCGTCTAACGGGGTTTCCTTAAAACCGTAT
The DNA here is from genome assembly GCF_053764385.1 of Flavobacterium pedocola. Classification (NCBI taxonomy): domain Bacteria; kingdom Pseudomonadati; phylum Bacteroidota; class Flavobacteriia; order Flavobacteriales; family Flavobacteriaceae; genus Flavobacterium; species Flavobacterium pedocola. The sequence continues at coordinate 119,301 of NZ_JBSNCR010000006.1, forward strand.
TTTCGGTACAGATTCAGGGCTACATCTAATTTAGTACTTGAAACAAGCATCAGTGTTTTGTACTGGTTTTTCCTGGCAAAGTCGATGCAGGCTTCCACTAACAGGTTGCCGAGTTTCTGACCCTGAAATTTTTTGTCTACCGCCAATTTGGCCATTTCGATTACCGAGTCGCTCACTTTTTGCATGGCGACCGTTCCGGCTACTTCATCGGCTACCATACAGAAGAAAATCTCGCCTCCGGGCTTTATAACGATTTCTTCTATGTTTTCAAAAACGTCTTTATCGTGTTGTTCGACAAAAAAATATTCTTCCAGCCAGGCGGTGTTTAAGGCGATGAAATTTTGTTTGTATTGCGGTTGATAGGTTATTATTCTCGGTTCCATATGTTTTTGCTTCCTAACAAAGATACTTCTATTGCACAATTTGTGTCAAGTCTTAAGATAATTTTCAAGAAGATTTAGGATTTAATTAAGAAGGCTCTCCAGTAATTTTGTACCATGAATTTATCCAGAACCGACGTAGGCTTCATGGCCGCCTGTACAGGCCTCATTGTAGCTAACTTATATTATTGTCAGCCTTTAATCGTTTTAATTGCAAAAGAGTTTTCCGTGCCGGAAGGTGTGGCGGGTACGGTTACGTATCTCACGCAGGCTGGTTATGCGGTCGGGATGTTTTTCATGGTTCCTTTAGGTGATAAACTTGAAAGGAAGAAGCAAATCTTGGTCACCACTTTGGCGGCTGTTTTGGCACTGTTTCTGGCGGCAACGGCTACTAATTTTGTCATGCTGCAGCTTGCGAGTTTTTTAATCGGAGCCTCTTCGATAGTACCGCAGTTGATTTTACCCTTGTCGGCTGCGATGGCTTCTCCCGAACAAAGAGGGAAAGTGATCGGAACGATTATGAGCGGTCTTTTGTTGGGGATTTTATTGTCCAGAACCATAAGCGGTTTTGTAGGTGAATGGTTAGGATGGCGCGGAATGTTCTGGATAGCAGGTGGTTTGTGTTTGCTGATCGCAATAGTCATACAACGAAAATTCCCCATCAATAAACCGGAATTCAAAGGGACTTACGGGCAGTTGCTTTCGTCATTATTTACTTTGATTAAAGAACAGCCGATGTTAAGGGAAGCAACATTAATCAACGCGCTTAGTTTTGCACAGTTCGGCGCTTTCTGGACTACGATGGTGTTGTTGTTATCCGGCGAACCGTTTAATTTCAACAGTGCTACTATCGGGTTGTTTGGCATTGTTGGTGCTTCCGGAGCTTTGGCGGCACCGTTGGTCGGTAAAATGGGCGATAAAGGAAATCCGCGAAAAGCAATAGGTTACGGGATTTTTCTTTTACTCCTGAGCTTTGTGGTGTTTTATTTTTCCTCGGAAAGCGTAGTTGGAATCCTTATCGGTATTGTTTTTATTGATGTCGGGCTGCAATCGGTTCATGTTTCCAATCAAACCAGGGTGTATGCGTTATTACCGGAAGCCAGAAACCGGATGAATACGGTATATATGTCGTTTAGTTTCCTGGGAACGGCTTTAGGTTCGGCCTTTGGTTTGTGGTTGTGGGAATTAGGAAGTTGGGAAGCTTTTTCAATTGGCGGTGCTTTACTTTCCGTAACTTCTTTAGTGGTTTATCTGCTTACTTATAAGAAGAAGCAAGTGGAAACCGCGAAAGAAATATATTCATAAAATAGACTTATATTTGCAGTACAAAATTTAAATCATTAAAAAATGCAAGACGGAATTTACGCAAAATTCAATACTTCAAAAGGAGTGATTTTGGTGAAATTAACTCATGATAAAACCCCTGGAACAGTTGGGAACTTTGTTGGTTTAGCTGAAGGGAAACTTGAAAACGATGTAAAACCACAAGGAAAGCCTTACTACGACGGATTGAAATTCCACAGAGTAATTCCTGATTTCATGATTCAGGGAGGCTGTCCTCTTGGAAGTGGCGTTGGTGGTCCGGGTTATCAGTTTGACGATGAGTTTCACCCGGAATTAAGACACAGCGGGCCTGGAGTTTTATCTATGGCTAACGCAGGTCCCGGAACTAATGGTTCTCAGTTCTTCATTACCCACATAGCGACTGACTGGTTAGATGGAAAACACACTGTTTTTGGTAATGTGGTTGAAGGTCAGGATGTAGTGGATGCCATTGCACAAGGCGATACTATCGATTCATTGGAAATCGTTAGAGTAGGTGCTGAGGCTGAAAAATGGAACGCTGTTGAGGCTTTCAGAACTTTTGAAGGTTCAAGAGAAAAAAGATTGGCAGAGCAAAAACGTTTAGCCGAAGAAGCTTTAGAAAAATTAGCAGCCGGTTTCCAGAAAACGGAAAGTGGTTTGCGTTACCAAATCATTCAAAAAGGAAATGGTAAACAAGCGGAAAAAGGTAAAACGGTTTCCGTTCACTACCAAGGGGCTTTGGACAACGGAATGGTTTTCGATTCTTCTTATAAAAGAAAACAACCAATTGAATTTCCGTTAGGAAAAGGTCATGTTATCGAAGGTTGGGACGAAGGAATCGCATTATTGCAAGTGGGTGATAAGGCACGTTTTGTAATCCCGTCATACCTTGCTTACGGTTCACGTGGTGCAGGAGGTGTGATCCCGCCGGATGCTACTTTGGTTTTCGACGTAGAACTTATGGATGTGAAATAATCCAAAATAATCTTAAAATTTTAAAGCTCTCTTTTTTGGAGAGCTTTTTTTATTAGATTTACGACCTAAAACCATTAAACTATGAAAGTAAAAGTACTAGGATTGGCTATAGCTTCAGTGTTGATTTATTCTTGCGCATCAAAGCAAGTTGTTGAAACCACTAAGAAAGAAGAGCCTGTAAAACAAGAGGCCGTAAAACAAGAAGTTGTGGTGCAGCAGGAAATAGCAAAAGAAGAAATCAAAGCTGCGGTCATGCTAACGGAAAATCAGCTTCACGGAAAAACGGTGTACGAAAACAACTGTGCGAAATGCCACAAATTGTTCGAACCGACAAGTCATTCCGCAACCGAATGGAAACCTGTTTTGGAACGCATGCAGAAAAAAGCAAAAATCTCCGATGAAGATACGGCCAGCGTTTATAACTATCTGACGGCTCAAATGTAAGTCGTTATATTTTTAAAGAATTCAATCCCAGAGACTTTAGTTTTTGGGATTTCTTTTTTTATGTGAAGTGCTTTTGTATTTTTGAAACCAAATTTTTTTCAGATGCGATTTTTATTTTTTATGCTGATGCTTGCCGGCTCTGTTAAGGCTCAAATCAATACGATGCATTGCGGCTATGATTTTACGTCTTATCTTGTTCTTGATGTTCATGAAGACGGTAAAAAGGAAAATATAAAAGGTCTTAAGATTACGGTTGTGGACAGTTTAGGGAATGATCTAATCAATGTTAATAATGTTTACAGCTGGAAAGAAAGCAATAAACCGCTTTTGTTCAGTCTTAATTATCAGATAGATGATTCCGGAAACCGTATGGCTGCTGCTGATCCGAAAGCCCGATGGTTTTTTCCGTATGCGAAAGACAATTACTTACTTTCAATAGCCAATACTTTTCCCGCCGATGATTTTCGTCTGAAAGTGGAAGACCCGGCTAAAAAATACAAAACACAATTTGTACAGCTTTTTGCTTTTAATATGTATGTTTTATGTGCTTCCCAAAGTGAAAAAGCCGTGCAGTTCGGTAAAAAACAGAATCGCCCGATTGATATTGTTTTGGAGAAAAGATAAGTTTTTTAAAAAAATAGAGAATAGAAAATGTCTTTAATCTATGCTCTATATTCTCTCATCTTATAAATTCACTTCCATTTAATATTACACCCAATACTTGGTTTTTGATTTTGATCAATGATCCGGTTGTAAATCACGCTGTCTATGGCATTTCGTAAATCACTTCCGCTTACGGGAATGCCGTTGCCCGGGCGGCTGTCGTCTAATTGCCCTCGGTAAACTAATTTATCGGAAAGATCGAACAGGTAAAAATCCGGAGTGCAGGCGGCATCATAGGCTTTGGCTATTTCCTGGGTTTCATCATATAAGTAAGGGAATTCGAAACGATGCTGTAAGGCAAAATCCTGCATAAGTTCCGGTGAATCCTGCGGATAGTTCACAACATCATTGCTGGAAATAGCAATAAATCCTAAGCCTTGTACCCGGTAATCGTTGGCAATGCGTACAATTTCTTCTACCACATGGTGCACAAAAGGGCAATGGTTGCAGATAAACATTACCAAAGTGCCTTTCTTTCCTTTTAAATCTTTGAAAGAATAGGAGTAGGCGGAATTTGTGTCTTTAAGATGAAATTCCGGTGCAATGGTGCCTAACGGGAGCATGTTGGAAGGTGTTCTGGCCATGAGAAAACAATTTGTACTAAATTACTACAAAAATCAATTAGCTGAAATTCTTTTTTTAAATTCGTGGTAAACAATCTTGAGACTATGAAAACCCTTCAACAGTGGTTTGACGACTATGCGGAAAGTCATCAGAACAGTACTAATAAAACCATTCACTACATTTGTGTCCCGGCGATTTATTTTTCCATAATCGGTTTGTTTATGGTGATCCCGAATGGTGTTTTGCAACGCTTTTCTCCGTTCCATGATCCGTTAATTGACAATTGGGCTGTGGTGGCGGTACTTTTTGTCTTGTTTTTCTATTCCAGGTTGTCGCTTTTGATGGCGATAAAAATGGCTATTTTTTCAATGCTTTGCATTACCGTGAATTATGTGATCGGGGTCCAGTTTTCGTTGTGGAAAGTTTCGGTACTTATTTTTGTACTGGCTTGGATCGGTCAGTTTTACGGGCATAAAATAGAAGGGAAGAAGCCTTCTTTTCTTAAGGATATTCAGTTTTTGTTAATCGGCCCGGCTTGGGTCATTGAAAATATTTTTACAGTAAAACCAGCTAAAAATGATTAATTGGGAAGATTTTGAAAAAGTGGAAATGCGCGTAGGAACTATTGTTGAAGTTAATGATTTTCCCGAAGCACGAAAACCGGCGTATCAGTTAACCATTGATTTTGGTTCCGAATTGGGTATTCGTAAATCATCGGCACAAATCACACAACGCTATGTAAAAGAGGAACTGTTGAGCAGGCAGATTGTTGCCGTGGTCAATTTTCCCAAAAAACAGATTGGGAAGTTTATGAGCGAATGTCTTATTTTAGGTTCTGTGGGAGCAGACAATGATATTGTGCTTTTGGCTCCGGATTTCACTGTGGAAAACGGCCTGCGAATCGGTTAAGCGCTCAGGCCTGCCGGAAATCGGTCACCAACCAATTGCAGCAGAATGCCGTGCTCCAGACAGGCTTTCATACCTGCTAATACCAGTGTAAAACCTTCTGTGGAGTCGCGCACCTGTGATAGGATTTTATCGGTGTCGCCTTTAAAACCGGAATTGGTAATGCTTACAAATGTACCTTCCGCTATGGATTTGAATTGCCATTCGATTTCTGAAACGTCCTCATAATTTCCCCATTCCACAACTATTTTCTGATTGATGTCAATTTGTTTCACGCGCACTGAAACGGTATGGTTGTACATTTCCCAGGTCCAGTCGATGGTTTTTCCTTCTTCCAGTCGGCCGCTGCTTTTGGTAAACCATATTTTAGAAGTTATTTCAGGATTTACGAAGGCTTCGAATACTTCGGTAACTGGCTTGCGGATCAGCATTTCAGCTTTTGCAAAATTTTGAGACATAGCGTTTGGATTTTGATTAAAGGTATAAAAAAAGTCCAAAATAACTTTGGACTTTTTGTTTGGTATGTCGGGATATTAAATATCGTCGAAATCAATATCAGTATAGCTTCCGCCGGCTTTAACTTCTTCCAGTTTTTCAGTATAGAATTCTTTTTTGAAGTCTTTCTGATGTCTTTCCGAAATTACTTCTTCCCCTTTTTGGTTAAGAACGTAATCGGTCATTTCAGTAAGGATTTCCTGGAATGCGGCAAAATCCTCTTTATATAAGTAAATTTTGTGTTTTTTGAAGTGGAAGGATCCGTCTTCTTCTGTGAATTTTTTACTTTCTGTAATAGTGATGTAGTAATCGTCAGCTTTGGTAGCTCTCACATCGAAGAAGTATGTTCTTCGTCCTGCTCTTAAAACTTTAGAAAAGATTTCTTCCTTCTCTAACATTTCATTTTCTCTCATAGTCCTTCTGTCTAGTTAATTGTGTTTAGATGAAACCAAAAATCTAAAAAAAAACTGTAAAAACCAATACTTTATTGTAATTCTTTTTCGGAAAGTTGTTTGTAATATAACTCTTTGTAATAACCTTCCTGATTTACAAGCTGATAGTGAGAACCTTGCTGGATTATTTTTCCGTCTTCAAGAATAATGATCTGATCGGCGTTTTTGGCTGACGAAACCCTGTGGCTTACAATGATCGTGGTTTTATCTTTACAAAACTCTGAAAGATTGTTCAGGATAGCTTCTTCGGTTTCAGTGTCAACCGCTGATAAACAGTCGTCTAACAATAGGATGGGTGCGTTTTTGATCATGGCTCTGGCAATGGAAACCCTTTGTTTTTGCCCGCCTGAAAGCGTAATACCGCGTTCTCCTAAAATAGTGTCATACTGATTGGTGAATTTTATAATGTTGTCATGGACCACTGCTGCTTTTGAAGCCTGGATTACTTCTTCATCCGAGGCATCTTCCTTGCCGAATTTGATGTTGTTTTTAATTGAATCCGAAAACAGGAAAGCATCCTGCGGAACAAAACCGATATGATCGCGCACGTCAAATAAGTTGAGGTTTTTGATATCGGTAGTGTCAATCTTTACGGCTCCGTTTTCTACATCATACAAACGACTGATCAGGGAAAGAACCGTAGATTTTCCGGAACCTGTTTTTCCTAAAATTGCCAGTGTTTCGCCTTTGTTGACTGTGAAAGAGATGTTTTTAAGTGCTTGAATGTTAGTGTCTTGGTAAACGAAGGAAACATTGTCAAAAGTAATATTGCCTTCAATTGCTGTTTTAGCGTCAACATTGTTTTGGATGTCCGGCACGACTTTCAGGAATTCGTTGATGCGTTTCTGAGAGGCTTCCGCTTCCTGAACCATGGAGGAAACCCAGCCTAAAGAAGCTACTGGCCAAGTTAACATGTTGATGTATAGGATGAACTCGGCAATTACCCCAATATCCGGAATAGAGCCGTTGATGTACATCATACCGCCCACATAAATCACAACCAGGTTGCTCAAACCGATCAGTAAAATCATGAAAGGGCCAAATAACGACTGAACCCTTGCAAGGTCGAGATTTTTGGTTTTACTCTCATTGGACAAATCCGTGAAGTCGTTTTGTTTCTGATCTTCTAATGCATAGGCCTTGATTACGCGGATGCCGGAAAACATTTCCTGGGTGAAAGTTGAAAGTTTGGACAGGTTTTGTTGATAGGCGGTGCTTCGTTTGTTGATCTCGGTACTGATTTTAAAAATACTGTAGGCTAAAATCGGTAACGGCAATAAGGAATATAGTGCCAGTTCTTTTGAAACCGTAAACATCTGAACGGTCACTACAGCAAAAATGATGATGGTGTTTATGGAATACATTACTGCCGGACCTACATACTGTCTAACTTTTCCAACGTCTTCGCTGATGCGGTTCATCAGGTCTCCCGTACGGTTCTGTTTGTAGAAATTCTGGGAAAGGCGTTCGTATTGCTGGAAAACTTCGTTCTTTAAATCAAATTCGATGTGACGCGACATTACAATTAAGGTCTGTCGCATTAAAAAGGTAAGGAATCCGGCAATTAATGTTGTCACTAAAATGAGTAAAATGTTCTCCAGTAGTTCTTTTTTTACTAATTCCGGCGTTAATTTATTGTGTTCTAAAATCTTAATGGATTCTCCGATTAGTTTAGGAGTATATAATTTAAAGAATTGGGCTACAGTTGTAATTAATACACCGAGCAAAAACTGATATTTATATTTGATGAAATATTTGTTTAAATATTGAAGTTCTTTCATTGTATTTTGATTATGATGATGATATTATGTTTTTTTGAGTTAAAAAAATGTTTTTTATTTTGAAAAACGTAAAAATTATTCTGAAAACAAATATTAAAAATAAATTAATTTTCGGCGTTTATGCTGAAATATTCTGAATAAAATTGTAATTTTGCATCCTGTTTTTGAATATAATTCATCCTATTAAAAACATTTTATAACATGATAACAGAAGTTACAAACGCTAATGAGCTTCACAAAATCGACCCTGTTTTCGGTCAGGTTTCATTTGATAATCATGAGCAAATCGTATTTTGTCACGACAAAGATACTGGTTTAAAAGCAATTATTGGTGTTCATAACACAGTTTTAGGACCTGCTTTGGGAGGTACCAGAATGTGGAAATATACCAATGAATGGGAGGCTTTAAATGATGTATTGCGTTTGTCTCGCGGAATGACATTCAAGTCTGCGATTTCAGGTTTAAACCTAGGTGGAGGAAAAGCGGTAATCATCGGTGATTCCAAAGCGGATAAAACTCCGGAACTGATTGCAAAATTCGGTCAGTTCGTAAATTCACTTAGCGGAAAATATATTACGGCGGAAGATGTAGGTACTACTACCGCTGATATGGATTTAATCAAAAAGCATACAGATTACGTAACCGGTATTTCAGAAACTATCGGTGGTTCAGGTAACCCTTCTCCGGTAACCGCTTATGGTGTTTACATGGGTATGAAAGCTGCTGCGAAATATCAGTTCGGATCGGACAATTTAGAAGGTAAAAAAATCTTGGTTCAGGGTATTGGTCACGTAGGTGAAACTTTGGTGGAATTGATTACTAAAGAAGGTGCTTTGGTTCAGATTGCCGATATCAATGAAGCCCGTTTACAGGAAGTTGGTGCCAAATACGGTGCTAAAGTTTTCTCAGGCGGTGATTTATACGGAGTGGATGTGGATATCTATGCGCCTTGTGCCTTAGGAGCTACCATCAACGACGATACAATTGAAAAAATCAAAGCAAAAGTTATTGCCGGAGCTGCAAACAATCAGTTGGCTGTTGAGCAGGTTCACGGTGCAAGATTACAGGAAAGAGGTATTTTATATGCTCCGGATTTCTTAATCAATGCAGGTGGTATCATCAATGTTTACGGTGAAATCGCAGGTTATGGTAAAGACGAGGCAATGCGCAGAACACAAAATATCTACAACACTACACTGGATATTTTCAATTATGCCAAAGAAAACAACATCACCACACACCAGGCGGCTATGAGAATGGCGCAGGAGCGTATCGATGCCAGAAAAAAAGAAAACGGCGGAAAGTAATTTCCACTGTCAATAATATTTCATAATTTTGCGGAGCGGAAGAGAACCTTTCGCTCCGTTAATTTTTAAAGTTCTTACCAAGATGTTAAACAGAAGACATATCCGTGTGAAAGTGATGCAATCCATTTATGCCATGCATCAGAACAATTCCGATAATCTTGACAAGGAAGAAAAATTCCTGTTCCAAAGTATCGAAAACATTCAGGATTTATATCTTATCATGATTTCCGCGCTTGTGGAAATCCGAAAAGCAGAAGATGACTTCATCGACAAATCCAGTAAAAAACATCTTGCCACTAAAGAAGAACGCAATCCCAACCAGAAGTTTGTCAACAACCAGATTTTACAGCTTTTAGAAGAGAACAATTCGTTGAGTATTGCTTTGGAAGACCGTAAAATAAACAACTGGAAAAACAACGACGATTATATTTTGTTGCTTTTGGAAGAAATCAAGAATAGTGAATTGTACCAGAAATACATGAGCACTGCTAAAAACGATTTCGAGGAAGACCGACAATTTGTAGTGGATTTATTCACAGAAGTAATTGCTCCGAATGAAAAGCTTTACGAGTATCTGGAAGATCACAAACTTACGTGGGTAGACGATATTCCATTGGTAAATACCATGATCGCCAAGCAGTTAAAACAGATCAAATCAGCAGATGATAATTCTTTCTTTGTGCCGAAATTGTACAAAGATTCAGATGATAAGGAATTCGTAAGAAACCTATATCGTAAAACGGTTTTAAATGATGCTGAGCTTACAAAAGAATTCATCGACAAAACTCCAAACTGGGATGCAGACCGTATCGCTGAAATTGATGCCATTATTTTGAAAATGGCTATCTGTGAATTCCTGAAATTCCCGTCCATTCCGGTAAAAGTTACAATTAACGAATATTTAGAATTGGCAAAAGAATATTCTACTCCAAAAAGTAGTATTTTTATCAACGGAATTTTAGATAACCTTGTCAAAGAATACCAAAAAGAAAATAAATTAGTCAAAACCGGAAGAGGTTTAATGTAATTAACTTTTTAAAAAAAACTATGATCAGAAAAACTTTCGGAATGTTGGCCATCGCTGCTTTAGTGTTGTCAACTTCTTGTAAAAAAGAAAATCCTTCAGAGAAAATCAATCCTGAAAATGTAGCCCAAACGGAACAGGAAGCTTCAGCATCAGGGAAATTGCCAAAAATTAGTTTTAATGAGACGGAACACGATTTCGGAACCATTAAAGAAGGCGATAAAGTTGAAACGGTTTTCAAAATCACTAACGAAGGGGAAGCAGATTTAATCATCATGAATGCACAGGGAAGCTGCGGTTGTACTGTGCCGGAGTGGCCAAAAGAGCCGATTAAACCTGGAACTTCTGCTGATATGAAAGTGACTTTTAATTCTTCAGGGAAACCGGGGCAACAACAAAAAACCGTTACCTTGACAACCAACACGAGTGAAGGTTCTGAACAGGTAACAATTAAAGCGAATGTAACACCTAAAGCTGGAGGATCTGCTCCTGCAGCACACTAATAAATAAGATATGGGACAAATAGGTCAGTTTTTACCGTTGTTGTTGATGTTTGTAGTGGTTTATTTTTTAATGATCCGCCCACAACAACAAAGAGCTAAAAAAGAAAAAGAATTTGAAGCGGCGCTAAAAGTAGGCGACAAGATTATTACGAAGTCCGGGATTCACGGAAAAATTGCAGAATTGTATGATGATGCTGTAATTGTGGAAACTATGGCCGGTAAAATTAAAATGGAGCGTTCTGCAATCTCTTTAGAGTTGAGCCAAAAACTTAATCAGGCAAAATAATTAGCGTCTGTGAAATATATCAAAAGCCCCAATTTGGGGCTTTTTTTATAGCTAAACCAGTTCTAGTTCTTTGGTGTCAGGATCCGGGAAGAAAACTTCAGCCTTTACGAGCCAGGAAAAGGCGAATGCCCATAGAGCCAGTATTTCAAAAAGGATAAAATAAGGACTTTCCTCTACCCATTTATTTATCAGCGGAACATTATAAAGTAGTAACATCACGATTGAAAATACAATTGTCCATCCGCAAAATCTGTAAATCTTATTGCGTATTACTTTCATTTCTGTGACCAAGCCTCTGGTTTTAGTGAATTTCTTCAAAGAAAAATAGGCCAATGTGGAAAAAAACAAGCCTGCAGAAATGTAATGCACCCAACTGGTTGAAGTTATTTCGTCTTTAGTTGCGGAAGTAGGGAAAAAGGCTACTCCTAGAGCGAAAATACATGCCAGGTTTCCTGTTTGGTTATCACTGAGTAAACCGTTATTCTTTTTGTCATACCCTTTATAGGTGAACAGGAATAAGGCAACGGCACAAAGCATTCCGACAAAAACATCACCCATTTTAGTGTGGTAATAATGACTTATGGAATGTTCGAGATGAAAAGCTTCTTTAGCGATACAATTTCCGGTGATAAGTATTATTGGTAGAATGAAGCCGATCAGTCCGACAATCAGGCGTAATTGCCTGTAGGAAATCAGTTCCGGTTGTGTTTTGAAAGCGTCCATAGTCGGAAAATAAGTATTATTCAAATATAAGTAAATATTTACAAAAAATGAATTTTATAAAAGAAAAATCCCGAGTTTTCGGGACTTTATTGGTTAACGGTATTTGTCGTTTAAGCCTTTTCCTTCAAGGATCATCGGCTTGATTTTATCGATGCGGGAAATTTTGGTTTTTTCCTGTTTGGCGGTTTCTATGTATTCCAGAAACTCTCTTTGTTTGTAGGGCGTGAAAGCGTCAAAGGCTTTTTTGAGTTTGCTGTCTGTTTTGAATTCGGCATTCAGCAAATCTGAAACGATTTCTTCTTTCTTTTCTGGTTTGATGATTAATCCCGCTTTTTCATTGGCAATTGCTTCCTTGATATAATGTAAAATGAATTTTTCGTTTTTCAGAATGTCTTCTTTGGATTCAAAACGCCATTGGCGCAGTCCTCGCGTAACGCCTTCGTTAGCATTGACCAAAACGTTTTTCTCGTCTTTCAGAAATACACCGTTGAAAAACCAGATGCCTACATACGACTTAAATCCTCCAATGCCCACCACATTTTTTTTGTTGACGGTATACACGGGGCCGCCCCATTTGGTCATTTCCTCCAGTTCGGTTTTGTCGATAATCGATTTCAGAATACCTAATTCTTCTTCCCATTGATTGGTTTTGTTCCACGGGTTTTTTTCTTCTTTCATAGGATTATGATTTGGAAACTAATGTAAAAAGAAAACCGCAGATTTTAAAATTGAAATCTGCGGTTATGATGCTGATGCACTGTTGTAATCTGCTTACTTTTTATACTTGTCTGCAGTTAGTTCGGCGATTCTGATAATTACGTCAATCGCTTTCTGCATGCTTTCTACAGGAACATATTCGTATTTTCCGTGGAAATTGTGACCGCCGGCAAAAATGTTAGGGCAAGGTAATCCCATGAACGATAAACGGGAACCGTCCGTACCGCCTCGGATTGGGCGAATAATCGGTTTGATGCCTAAATCTTTCATAGCCTGTTCCGCTAAATCCACGATGTGTTTTACCGGTTCCACTTTTTCGCGCATGTTGTAGTATTGATCTTTGATTTCAATGTCCACAATATCTCCGCCGAATTGCTTCGCATATTTTTTGTTGACTTTGTCTGCGATTTTTTGAGCAAGTTTTTTACGTTTTTCGAACTTCTTGCGGTCGTGGTCACGGATGATTAACTGTACATTGGTTTCCTCAATACTTCCGTCTAAATGAACCACGTGGAAGAAACCTTCGTAGCCTTTAGTTCTTTCCGGCACTTCGTCTTTGGGTAATTTTGAAATGTATTTGGTGGCTAAAAGCATTGAATTGATCATTTTTCCCTTAGCATAACCCGGATGAACGCTTTTTCCTTTAAATTTCAGTTTAACACCGGCTGCGTTGAAGTTTTCGTATTCCAATTCGCCAATCTGGCTACCATCCATAGTATACGCCCATTCGCACCCGAATTTTTCTACGTCGAAAAAGTCTGCCCCGCGTCCAATTTCCTCATCAGGTGTAAAACCAACTTTCAGGGTTCCGTGCTTGATTTGCGGATTCTTGATCAGGTATTCCATAGCCGTAACGATTTCGGTCACACCGGCTTTGTCATCGGCGCCTAATAAAGTGGTTCCGTCGGTGGTAATCAAAGTTTGTCCTTTATATAGAAGCAAATCTTCAAAATAAGAAGGTGATAAAACAATGTTTTGTTCTTTATTCAGAACGATATCTTTACCATCGTAATTTTTAACAATCTGTGGTTTTACATTGGCTCCGGTAAAATCAGGTGTTGTATCGAAGTGCGCCACGAAACCAATCGTCGGAACATCGTAATCAAGATTGCTTGGCAAAGTCGCCTGAATGTAGGATTTGTCGTCGATGGTTACATCCTGAAGCCCGATCGCTTTTAATTCTTCTACTAATTTATTGGCTAAATCCCATTGTTTAGCTGTACTTGGTGTTGTAGTTGAGTTTGGATCAGATTCCGTGTCAACAGTTACATAGCTGATGAAACGGTCTATAATGTGTTGCATAATATTTGTTTTAAAGGAAAGCAAATATACGGTTTATTTGAATTTCGAAGGGACAAAATCCAGCCACTTATATTCTTTTGAAATATAATTTTTAAGGAATAAATGTTTTTAATTACCCAACCTGTTTAAGGATTTCCCTTTCGGAATGTCTCACAAAAGGTTTGAAACGCTCGTACCAATCTTTCCATTCAGCGGCGTTCATTTCGCGGGCTAAATCGGTTTCAAAATCGGCTAAGGTTTTGTACGGAAATTCAAAAATAAGACGGTAACCTTCTCCTGTGAAATCGGTCAACAAACGACCACCATCGGGAGGATTCATAAAACCTTTGCTTTTTGCTTCATCCACCAGTGCTTTGGCTTCTTTATATCGGCCAAACTGCAAATAAAAAATTTCTCTGACGATGTACATAACAGAATGTATTTAGTTGAACATAAACGAATTACAAAGTTACTCATAAATTGGCTTCGTAATCTTTTACCTTCAGAATAAATTCCGGTTGTTTAGTCTTCAACATATTCCAGAATGTCACCGGGCTGACAGTTTAATGCCTTACAGATAGCTTCCAGCGTACTGAACCGAATGGCTTTTGCTTTCCCGGTTTTTAAGATGGAAAGATTGGATAACGTTAAATCTACTTTTTCTGAAAGTTCATTCAAAGAGATTTTCCGTTTCGCCATCATTACGTCTAAGTTTACTACTATCGGCATACTTTATATGGTTAGTTCGTGTTCGGATTGCAGTTCGATACCTTTCTTGAAGATTTGGGCAATTATAAATAATGTAACGCTCATAAACAGCCATACATCGGCCCCGGCTAATTGTAAATGTTGTATGTCCGGCATTTTTACACCTTGAGTGCTCAGCCATCCGGCATAGTTCACGCCCCAATAAGAGAATATACCAATTCCCAGCGTCAGATACGAAACATTAAAAATAAAACGTCCGGTTTCCTTATTGAAAGGTTGTGATAAATTCAGTTTTTTATCGTGTAAAATTTTCACAATCAGATAAAAGATGATGGCTTTCATGATGGCTGTAATCGTCATAAAGGTGGTCACGACGCAAAATTGGCCTTTATCATAGTCGTAAAGATTTGAGAAATCCGCGCCCTCCCAATAATTATGGGCAGCAATAGGATTGATATAAAGTGCAAAGAACGTATTGAAGATAAAACCGCCGGCTTCAATACAAAGCCCAATGAAGATTATCCAGGAGAGAATGTACAGTAATTTTAATATCTGCTCTGTACTGATTTTAATTTCCATGATTACAAAGTTTAAAATTGATTGAGCAAATATAAATAAAAATTTATTGATAAACGATAAATAAATATTAATAAATAAAAAAAAACGGAGTTAGATTTACATTCCCTGCAAAACCAGTTTTTTAATCAGTACGATTTGGGCCAAATGGTAATAGCTGTGCTCAATCATGCCGTCTATGTTTCTCTGGTAGTTGCCGTATTTTGCCTCAACGAAATCCTGGTGTAGTTTTTCTTCCGGCATTTGTTCAATCAGGGTTGCAAATGCTTCGGCGTCTTTCCAGAAGCGATTCAGGAAATTTTGCCATTGTTCCTCAGATTGGACAGGAGGGAAGTCATAACTGTATTTGTCCCGAATGTCCAGCGTTCCGCCTTTGAAAACATTGTTGATACCGTCGATGTAGTAATGAATATGCTGTGCTAAAACGGCAATGGTGTTCAAATTATCGACTTTTTTAACTGCGATTTCACAGCTCAGGCCGGTTAACTGATCTTGATAATTGGTGTTAGCTATCCAGGTGCCGTTGAGGATGACTTCCCGAAATCGGTTTGCCAGTGCAGAGGTGTTTTTCATATTCGGTTTAATAAAGTTGAAACTATTCTTAGGATTTGAAAATCACTTAAGGATGTTGATTTTGGACAACATCGTTATAGTAATGGAAGATTTTGAGGGTTCGCGTCACCACTATGTCTGCATAGGAACCGATTGCAATATTCGATTGAATGCTTCCGCCTCCGGAATATTCTTCTTTGGTCATGGTATCGATGAGATTCTTTTCGGCATCACGAAAGGAAATCCAGGCCCTTTGTGTGGTGATCAATACTTTCTGATCTTCCGGTTGAAGTTTTTTTATCAGCTTGTTGTAATATTTGTTCAGCAATTTATCATACGAATCGGTGGCTTCAAGTACAGATTCATTCATGCCCGAGGTTGAATAGTCCAGTTCAATACGTTTCGACATTAAACGTTCGATGCGCATGGTGTCTATGGTAAATTCAATCTGTACGGCATTCATCTCTTGAGCGGCGAGTTTTTTTCGCAAAGCCGGAACTTGTTTTTCGATGTCTGCTTTTAGTTTTGCTGCCAGTTGCGGTGTTATTTCTGTTGGACCGTCATTTTGTGCTGAAACCAAAGGGCTGATAAATAGAATGGATACTACTAATAATAGTTTTTTCATGGATTTTAGATTAATATTAAATGTTGTGGATTTACTTTTCAAGTTGCTTCAATAAAACGTTCAGTTCTGAATAAGGTGCCGAACCTTCCTTTTCCCAGTCTTTTTTGTGATGGATTCTTTTTTTTACGGCTTCAATGCTCTTAGGACGGTTACTTTGTAAAACATCATAGACTAAATTTCTTGTGGGAAAATCGGTTGGGTCATAATACATCCAGACATTTATCAAAAGTTCCAAATCTTCCGGATTGGTTACGGTTTTAAGCGATTTTAAACTGTTAGCCATAGCATCCAGATTGTCTTGCGATTCTGTTGATTCCTGGTTTTCAGTATAGCTGTTGAAGAGGTTTTTGATTATGTTTATTGGACTTTCAGCATTTTTTGTTGCTTGTTCAGGTCTTTCCGATGCTGTTTTGTCAATACTGTCAAGCTGATGTTGGAATTTTGTCCACCAGCCAATCCCGTATTTATGCTCCAGATGACCGATCATTTTTTTATTGTAATAGTCAGTGCCGTTCTGAATATCTGTTGAAACGTTGCATCCGTAATAATAAAGTTTAAAGCCGTAACGATTTGCCAGATTATGTTTTTGTGCAGCATTGAGAGGAAGTTCACCAAGTTCCACGATTTGAATTTTACCGTTATCGATGTCCTGTTGTGCTGTCCAGGAATTGAACGGTGTGAAAAAGCCAAAGACAAAGCGAAGACCGAGGTAAATTCCCGCGATAATCAGAATTGTCAAAAAGGTGTAGGTGGTTTTTCTTTTCATTTTTGAACTTTCGGTTTTGTGCTGTAATTTTAATCGGTTATCAAGTTCATAGGTTCCCGTTGTTATAAATATAGCTTATTAGTTTTATGTTCCGTATACACCTAACACCGCATTTTCGAAATTTTTGTGCTTTAGGTCTTTTTTTAAAATACCTATTTCCATAAAGCAGTCCGGATAGTTCAGGAGGTCTAAATCGGTTTGGAAAATTGAAAAATAGTCGTCTGCATTTTCTTTCCCGGTAGCTGCACTCCAATCGTACAAAGTGTTGTCGTTGATGTTTTGGCCAACAGGGAAATAGCCGCTTTTTCCAACACATTCTTCAATAATTTCGGAACCCAGATCCATCAGATTGTCAAAATCATCGTCTGTTACTTCGATGCCTTCAAATTTCGGGGAATCAGTCGGTAAAGCGGAATAGGTTTTAATGATTTTTAAGCGACTTTCTTCCGGATGGGCCAGTTTTTTATATTGCTGCGGAATTAAAGCATCGGTACTTTCAGAAAAGATAACTTTAAATTTTTGAGCAGTTGGTAATTCTTCCGAAAACAGGTTTTTCAGGTCAATGAAAATGTAAACAATTCCTTTTTGCGGTAAAACTTCAATATAGTTTTCCAATTCGGCAAGATTGATCTGCGTTATAAAATCCAATTTGCCATTTGTGTTCTCCGGCCATTTTACATCACCCGGTAAATCAGGATAACCGCCCCATTTAGTGGCTCCGGTTGTTACGGGAGTTTTTTTGTCCCAATCCAGTTCTACAGATTCGATTAAATTCTCAGTTAATAGCAAAGCGACTTCTTTTGAAAAACACTTAGTAATAAATTTGAGTATTTTCTCTTTCGGAGGTGTTTTTTTGAATATCATTTTTTTATAAATATTCTCTAATGAACTTTATTTTTTATCGGTTACAATTTACTTAAAGGAAGTCGAAATCCTGCCGATTATGCTTTCAGCGAATTGTTTGTCTTTTTCAGGATAAATAATTCTCAGGTGAAACTGAATGCCGTTTTTGATGATGGATTTGTGGTAATAAATACCGTCTTCATTTTTTCCGCTGATTACATACCAGGTATTTCGCTTGACTTTGTAGACGATGTTTTTTTCGTTTTTTAAATCATTTTTATACGTTTCCTCCAGATCTTTCCCCGATCCGTTTCCGAAGGATTCTATGGTTAACTCAAAGTCTTTGTTGACCTTGTTGTTAAACCATTGCAACGTTCCTCCGGCTACCAGGATTCCTTTTGAGAAATAGTCCGGCAGCTCTACTGAAACGCCGTATTGGGCAGTAAAAGTTTTCCATTTGGTTTGGGCATTTGCAGCGCTGATGCAGAAAAGCAGTAGAAGAAAATAGATGTTTTTCATGTTTTGTTTTAATTATTTAGCAGGACGCCTACAACATTTGATGCATCGATAAGCCCGATATACCTTGAGTCTTCCGAATTATCCCGATTATCGCCAATAACAAAGAGCTTTCCTTTCGGGAGGATCAGCGGACCAAAATTGTCTTTGTTCCAGTTGGTTTTGTAAGTGTTATAAATCATGTCTTCCCGTTTACCGGAAGGAATAATCTCTCTGGCAGTTTCCAGGTGGTATTTTTTTGCGATGCGATCTTCCAGAAGTACATTGATAATTTCAGTATCGAGTATCAGTACCTGATTGCTGTCAGCAAGATTTTCCGCAGCTTTAATTTTCAAATAGTCGCTTTTCGGGAGTTTGTAGAAATGGATAAGATTGATTTTTTCATCGGTGTTTACGTTGTTCACGTGAACTTTTCCATTGATTATTTGTAAAGTGTCGCCTTCTTTAGCACATAACCTGTGAATGCGGCTATGTTTTCCGAATAAGGGATCCACATGGTTATAACAAACGAAATCACCTATTTTAGGCTCCTTCAGATTGCTAATGAGCATAAATGCATTCTGTTCTAAATTGGGCTCATTGGCAGTACTCGAAGTTCTGAATGTTCTTAAAACACCGGTAAAATAGCAGAATGCAGAAATTATGATATATATACCAGCGACAACGGTAATGGCTTTGAGTGCAACCCTGAAATTTTTTTTCATCTAAATGGTGAATTTTAGTACAAGTGGCGAATGTCAAATATAGTAAAAATCTCCCTTGGAATTGTATTGGAACACAGTCATACAAGCCTGAATGTCGCCATTGTTGCTTTTACTTTTTCCTGACAGGACAGCACTGTAAAAGACACCAATATTGCGATTAAATACTTGAAGGGCATAGGCTTGTTAATTGGTTTTGGCTTGTTGCTTTTCTAAATTTTCGTTGAGTCGCTTCAGTTCTTTCAGAATGGAATCATTTTTGTCGGCCCCGGTGACTTTATTCATGATTTTTTCTAAATCGATTCCTAAGGGTTCAGCGGTTTCCGACTTTAAAAGAATGGTGTCTTTTTCAGTGATCATTTCTTTACTTTTTCCGAGTTCCAGGGAAATCATTTTAGGACCGATCAGCCCTGAATCTTCGATTTTGAATTCACTGTCCACAGGAATATCGATATCGCTTTTTACTTTCGATTTTATCAGGATTTCTCCTTGGTCGGTAAGTTGAATTGTTGAAATCTCGCCAATTTCCATTCCTTTGATTTTTAAAACCGATTCTTCCGTTAAGCCTTCCGCATTCGCTGTTTTGAAGTAGATGGTTCTGTCTTTTGAACAGGAAAGTACTACCATTCCGATTAAAAAAAGGATTAATTTTTTCATTTTTTGCTGTTTGTTAGAAGCGTTTTTAATCTTTTTGTTCTTGCCTTTGGTCACAAGTTCCTGAAGCTGTCCCGGTTTTGCGATTTCGAGCAGGTATTCCCGAATTGCTTTAATCAATTTTAGCAACCTTTATAGGTCCATAAATTAGGTTCTCCGTCATCGGCTATGACTTTTATCCAGCCTTCGGATACGTTTTCTATATTTTCCTCATCCTCAAGTTCTGTGTGGCAAGGATGTTCTTTATATTTTGTGATTTTTGCTTTGCACCATGGTCCAGAAACCTGTTCCGTAAGTTTAATTTCAAACAAATCGCCATAGGCAGTAGTGATGATTTCGCTTTCGGTGGTTGGTTCTTTTCGGATTCGCAATCCCGGGTCATTGGCATAATAACCCATAACATCATGGCTTCCTTTTATTAAATGATCAAGCCAGGCAACAATTTTGAACTCTTTTTTGTTTATCTCTTCTATTTTCAGCCAATAGTTTTTCTGTGGGTGAAGTACTTTTACATAGCCGTCAACAAGGTCTGTGTAATTAAGCGCAAAAAGATCACTGCCCACTTCCCTGAAATTTTCATGATCCATTTTAGATTTGTTTTTTCCGGAGATGAAAAACAAGGCGTAAAAGGATTGGTCATCGTTTTTGTTTATTTCTCTTTTTATTTTTCCAAGAACATTTCCTTTTGGCCCGTCATAAACCGTAAAGCCTTCTTTGGGAGTTAATACGCAGCAATATTTTTCAGCATATTTCAAAGTGTCGACCGAAGGTAAAATAAGCCCTCGTTTAAAGGTTTGCCCGGAAAGTAAAAAAGGGAAAAACAGTAACAGTATTTTCAGGTATTTGGTCATTAGGTGTTTTTTGTTTTTTTAGATTGTTATGGCTTTTATTTTCCAACCGTCAGCTGTTTTCCGTAACACAAAAAAGTAAAGGTTTTGGAAGCCCAATCCGTATGGGAGATTGTTCTTTTTTCATACCCTTCTTAATTTGTGAATTCCGTGATTAGAATTTTATTGTCCAGATACCAAGATTGTCCGTTAATTGTATCGAAGAAAAAATCAGGATGCCCATGATAGTTTTTATCCGAATTTAGTAATTCTGCCAGTATCTCTTTATCCAACCAATCGAATCTGAAGTCTTCAAGCTGATAATTTGGTGAAGGATAATCGGCGGTTTTGTCAAAGGCATAAAATTTTTCAAAAGTTTTTGAATCAAAATACAGCAGCGCCTCAATGGAATAGTCGGACGGCCCCGGAACCGATAGTCGCTCATTTTGACCTGAATTGTCTATAAAAGTATACTTGAATTTAACTTTTGTAGGTTTATAATCCTTTAAGTTAAGCAGTTTTTCTAGTTTTTTGATATCGGTCGAATAGATCGTAGTTATGTTTCCGTTTTCAACTATCGAATCGTTACCGTTTTTTGAAATGACAACATTTCCTGACTCGCTTTGGTTTTGCTTACAGGAGATTAGTGTTGTAAATAAGAATATGATATAAACTGCGATTTTCATGTGCTTGTGACTGATTCGTACAAATATACCGAAAAGTTTAAATGAAGGTTTTGTAAAACTAAGAAGACAAATGCAACAGCTATTGATTAAAGAATTATTTTATTGTTTTTAAGGAACTGTTTTCTTTTGCTTTCATTTTAGTCTTGCTTGGCCTTACGTAACCAGCCTAGTATGCGTTTGTTTTTTATTTCCCATTTTCCGTTGTTGTGTTCCAGCGGGTAGTTTTCCCTTGATTTGCTGAACGGGCCGGGGTTTTGCTGGATTATTTCAATTTCTGAATCAGTTACTTTTGAAATGATTGCCACGTGCCCGTATTTGTTAAGAAGCGTTCCGTCAAAAATCAATAGGTCGTCCGCCTCGGGTTTTGTGTGTCCCGGATTGGTGTATTGGATTAAATCCCGTTTTTTGTTTTGTTGCCCATCGGCTACGGTTGGGTCAAAAAAGTTTTTTGCATGGCCATAGCTGTCCGGCATTTTGTGATTCAGATGTTCGTAGTAATACCGTTTCACAAATTCCACGCATTGGTATTTCAATCCTAAATTATAACCGTCAGCCGTGGTATTGCGGCCATTTACATTATCGACACCACCATTATAAAAAACACTGACACCATTGAGACTGTCAAGCGGTTGGCCAACGGAAAGGTCCGTATTAAAGTTGAATTTCTTGAAACTCCAAAGTCCGGCTAAACTCAAAAGGAGCAATCCGATTACGGTATATGTCCAGCGTTTTGTTTTCAAAATTTAAATGTGTTTTTTGTGAATAGTTTTTATTGCGAATGATTTTTACCGATCCTTTCAAATCAGCAGCCTTTTTTAATTTTCAGAGGTTTTAAAGCGGAGTCTTTAGCTGTTTCGGCACCCCACCAGTCATAATAATCAATGTAATGCCATTTGTTTTTCCGGTATTCTAAATAACCTCTGATTTGATTAAATCTGGGAAGACTTTTTCCTCTTTCATAATCAAAAGCACTTCTGAAAACCTTAAATGTTTTTAACTCTGTCCAATTCCCATTGCAGATCGTATAAATCTTGCAGTCAATGATATTTGAAAAACTGTAGTGATCCGGCACCAATGCTATTTCATCTTTCTTGTCCTTATTGTTGTCGCCAATGTTGATCAGGCAATATAATCCGCCTCCGGAACCTAAATGAAGTGTATCGCATTTTCGATTTTTCATGGTAAGGATTATGTCGGCGTTATTCCGGTCAAAATAACTTGCAATGGAATCCCAACTACTGCAAACACTATTAGGGAAATGGTCAATTTGTTCTTTAGTATTTTCGTTAATAACATTTTGTTGGATCGTATCCGATTTGCCATCGCCGTCAAAATCCCCGACAAGCAATAATTTTTCGAGATATATCAAAGAATCTTCAGCGACTTTTTTTTCGATTTTCGCTAACGGCTTTTTCAAATTGGGTTTTGTGTCTTGTTTTTCACTAAAAGAACAGGCAAAACATATAAGGAGTGCTGTAAAAGCAATTAATTGTTTCATAGATTGTTAGTAGTTGGTGTGCTTTATTTTCTCATACAGTTCCGTATCAAAAGTATAGGCTTTGTACAAGTTTTTAAAATCCGGATTGA
This sequence comes from Flavobacterium pedocola, assembly GCF_053764385.1. Classification (NCBI taxonomy): domain Bacteria; kingdom Pseudomonadati; phylum Bacteroidota; class Flavobacteriia; order Flavobacteriales; family Flavobacteriaceae; genus Flavobacterium; species Flavobacterium pedocola. Next base: position 142,149 of record NZ_JBSNCR010000006.1, read on the forward strand.
TAAACCGAAGAATGATATTGCTTTGTAAAAGATGAATTTCTTTGAAATCATCAGCTGTGGAATCCCGTAGTTCATATTCCAGGTTGGCTTCCTTTAAAAAATTTTCAAACGCATTTAGTGTCGTATTAAAACCGATGGTAACGTTTTTGGAGGCACTATTTAAAACGTATTTCTTTTCGGTTTCGTATTCAAAATCGAACGCTATCCCAATCACGATGTTTTTAAAACCGGTTATTTGAAAGTCTGTATATTCATAAAGGCCCGGAATATCGCCTTCTTCCCCAATTAAAGGCTCTAGTTCCAGTTTGGCGTCTGAAAGAGTTGCCCCGACTTTTAAATTTTCCAACTGACCGTTTAAAATAAAATCCGACAGGTTCATGTACTTTTAAGTGTTTCAGTTAATTAAAGCAGATATTCCATTGTTATAAAGCTTCCACATAAAAGCCGACAAATTCCCTGAAAATGGAGTACAAGTCCCGGAATTCGAAATAAGTTGGGCTGGCGCTTTCAATGTTCTGAAATCCGTTTTTCTTAAAAAGCCTTTTGGTCCGGGTTTGATGAAAATATTGTGACACGGAAATGGCACTGTTATACTGTAAACTGTCCATTATTCTCATGGTGTTTATTACGGTTTTTTCGGTGTCGTTCCCGTAATTATCGACCAGTATCTTTTCGGCAGGGATTTTATTTGCGATAAGATAGTCCTTCATTTTGTTGCCTTCCCAAAATCCTTCTTTACCCAATCCGCCGCTGACGATTATTTTTTTAATTCGCCCTTCATCATATAATGCAACGCCTTTGTTGAGCCGTTCTTTTAAACGTTCGGATGGCGTGCCGTCGGTATTTACTTTAGTCCCGAGTACTATGGCAACATCGGCGGTTTTGTTTTTGTCGCTCAGGCCATCTGCAGTAATGTAAAGGGAGTGCAGTAAAAACCAAGCGGTTAATATGATGAAGATTGATTTTAAAATCCTGTTTTTTTTCATAGTTGGGAAATGGTAGGTAGTTCCGATAAATACTTAAAATGCTATTGGTTAAACCGCTTTTAGCTGTTATTTTTCTGAAGCCGATTTGGATCTTATTTTTTTAAGGATTAACAGCAAGGCGGCAATGATGGTTGCGGCTGCACTTATAAGGCAAACAACGTAAGTTATTAGCAATGCTTTTAAATAAAATGTATCATCATTTTGTCCCTGCAGCGCTAATTTTATAGGCTGTTCTTCGGGACTGTTTTGAATTGTTAAGTGATATTGGCCTTCCTCATTAATGGCCACATGCCCAACGCTGTAATATTTTTTCTCATTAATCGTCATATTAACTCGTAATCTTGCAAAAGAATCAGCATCAGTATATAGCCTGAACATTAGTGCATTATCTTTTGCTTTTGAAACGGCAACTTTGTGTTTTGGGTTGTCGCTTACGGAATAAACCGTGTAAAACTGTTTTGATAACGTGGTTTTTATAGGCTTCGTACTGTCAAATTCAATAAAACTTTGTTCGTATCGATAGCCAAAGAAGGTTAGCAGGGCAAATGAAATGATCCCAATGGTAACAGCTGTTAAAAGATATTTTTTCAAGGTTTTGCAGGTATCGGTTAGACTGTTTTTGTTTTCAGAAGTTATGTAAGTTTCGGTTCTTTTCGAAATACAAACGAACTATTTAACTTGTTTTTCTTTTTTTAGGGATTCAACAAATGCCAATGAATCTTTTTCAAAGGTTATAGCAGAGAATTTTTCCTGTTTAGTATGGATGTTACTTAATTGGCCAATTTTTGAACGATTTGCCGATAAGGTGTCCTTTTGTATTTGTTCCGATAAAGCCTGGAACGGAAGAAACTGCTTGTTTTCGCTGTTTGCATAAGGATATCGGAATACTATGTTTTTTCCGTTTTCATAGGTTATTCTTACGCTGTGCCAGTTTCCGCAGTACCAGGTGTACTTTGAAGCTTTAAAAACAAAATCCGCTTCATTTTTATTTTCACAGGTGCGCATAATCGAATCCATCAAGGTTTTTCGTATTTGTGACTGACAGTTATCTATAGATTTTGATTTCTCAGATTTATAAAGGGTTTGCGCAAGCCCGGTTGTATTGATAGTTGAATATACCTGAAAATCTTTTGGATCGTCGAAGTAAATAAGCAGCTCAATATCTTTTACCTGATTTGAATCAGTGCAGCTGAACAGTATGAGAAATACCAGGCAAAACAGTGGTTTCATAATCGTGAGATGAGGTAATTACCAATCCGTACAAATATATTCAAAAGACGCAATGAAAAGATTCGAAGTGCATACAATTATCAGCCTTATTTACAGTTTTAAGGGCTTTCCTGTTTTTTCGTTTTGCCTTTATAATTTCCTGTTAAGTTGCCTAAAGAATAATAGAAGGTTTCGTAGACCAAAGATTCAGTTTTTGGCCAAAAGGAGCGATACATTGTCGTTTTGGTTGGAGAAGGTTTGCAATTCATTTCCAACGCCTCAGCCAGGGTTATGGAGCGTTTCATGTGAAGCGGGTCGGTTACGATTAATGCTGATCGGAATCCCAGAGAATCCATTATTTGTCGGGCTTCCAATAAGTTTTCAATGGTGTATCGGGATTTTTTTTCAACTATGATTACTTCTGAAGGAAGGCCTTGTGCCACTAAGTAATCTTTTGCGATTTCGCTGTCTGATCGGCTTTGTCCGGTTCCGAATCCGCCGGTTAGAATGATCTTTTTTATTGTTTTTTTATGGTAAAGGTAGATGCTGTGGTTTGCCCTTTCTTTAAAAACCGGTGACATTCTTCCGTTGGCAGTCCCGCCGCCCAGAACGATTGCCACATCGCTTTTCTTTTCAGAATATTCATCGGAATACTTATAAATTACGAATCCGTTGAAAATGAAATAACACAGCAACACCAGAAGTACTAATGTCAGTATGCGTTTAAATTTTTTGCTTGGATTTCGTTTCATAGAATGCACACCACAGAATGTTCGTCGTTTTACGGTTAAGGAAGATTGATGATGAGGTTTACAATTATTTTTATGAATGTTTTAAAGCGTTCTATCATGCCAATATTTTAATTTAATCGTTGTTTAAGTGCTGTCGTTTAATCCTTTCTTTCAGCGTAATATGCTGTTCTGGTATAAGGCCGGTAAGTTTCTGTTTTTTCATTATATTTTTTGGTAGCCTCTTTGAATTTGTATCGGGAACCTTTTTTTCTGAGTACAGTGACTGTTCCTTTTTCAACTAAACTTGTGTTGTACAACTGCCAAAATACGTTGTAGCGGTTAGCTTTGTCTTCTTTCGGATTTATTTCTAAACGGTCGGAACTGAAGAACTTATGGATTGTGATTGGCCCTTCCGAATAAGCAATCGACACCGTTCCGTTTTCGTCTGTCATAAATTTTTGCCCGCCATAGCTGATTTCAATTCCCGGCATCGGATTTTTATCTGTAATGTCATAAAGGTTCAGTGTTACTGTTTTACCGTTTTCCGGAATTTCTTTTTTACTGATTTCCAAGGTAGGGACAGTTTCAAAAAAGAAGCTTATGTTTTTTTTCGTTTCAACATATTTACCCTTGCCGATGCTACCGCCGGTACAATCCCGGTAAGTATATGTAAACGTGCCGTCTTTTTCAAGAGAATAGCATTGACTGAACATAACAGTCTTCTCTTCACAGATTTTTTTCTGCGAATAGCCGGGAAAATGGGTGAGAAGCGAAAGAAATGTAAGTATTGTTAGTTTACGTATCATTTTCTAATGGTTATCGCAGGTGTTGGTTTTGGGCTTTGATGAGGATTTATTTGGTTAAGCTGATTTTCAAATTGTACTTGTCCCTTAGCAGATTCATTGTTTTTTTGTCTTGTTCTTAGCTTAAATAATCTTCCACATTATCATCAACTATCCATTCTTTCATATCAGGCAGCACTTGATTTTTCATGAACTCAAAAAAATCGGAATATTCGTTTTCGATGATATCCCAATCGGAGGTGTTCTTCTGAAAGGACGGATGAAAAACGATCACATTTTCGCAAACCTTTCCGTTTTTGATTTCAAATCCTGCGAAGGTGTCCATGTCCTGCCTTTTTCCGAAGGTCTGCACTTTACGATTAGCGTTGTTTTCTATTGCAAACCGTTCGTTCCCAATTGAATCTAAGGTCAGGGTTTCGTCGAAGTGCCAAGGGATAAACTTTGTCAGTTTCAGTTTCGCAAACCAATTATAGGCATTTGGAGTTTCGGTGTCCATTTTTTATTGTTTCTACTTTTCACGGTCAATTTAGTCAAAAACGGCGGTTTTATTTATAGTGTTCGTAGAACTTATTGTTGAACAGCTCTTCAGGATCATATTTCCGTTTTAGTTTAAAAAAATCGTCGGCTTGCGGATAGGATTTCCTCATTTTGCTTCGGTCAATATGCAAACGATAGGGAAGATAAAAAGTTCCTCTGTTTTTCAAGGCAGCATCAACCAACAGATTGGTGAGTTGCTTCATTTGGTTTTCTTCTTTTTCCGTTTTCTTCTGATTGAACAGGAATACAAAACCAAAGGTGTTTTCTCTTGCATAATTGAGGAAACTGTCATGGTCGGTATGAACGCCACGTATCGTGATGTTCAGCAAATCGATTTTTGAAGCCAGCAGAATCGGTTTGATGTCGTTGATGAACTGATTGAAGTTGTTTTCCGGGATAAAATACTCCTGAAGCAGATCGGTGGAATTCGGATCTTTGTTTTCAATCAGTGAAACATTATCATTGAGTAATTCGTTACGGGAGTAAATATTGTTTTTTGAAACTTTATTCATTCCGGTTTCCAGATCCCACCGCAGTCGCTTCCCGTATTCGCTGTTTACGGTGCTTCTGAAAACCAATCTTTTTGTTTCTTCGTTTTTCTCATTCTGCTGTTTTAAAGGCAAAGGCTTTTGGTTTGTTTTCTCAAAGAAATTAATGGTCGCCTCTTCTAAGAATTCTTTATTCGAAATACGCAATCGGCCAAAAACCAGGTTCACATTTTCGTTGCCTGAAACTAATTTTTTATAGTGGGCAACGTAATTTTCGGGGCTCAACCTGAAGTATTTATACTGCAGGGCAATGTTGTCAACAACTTTTAGTTGCACGTCCAGGATAATTCCAAACAGTCCGTAACCGCCTATTACCAGTTTGAACAGTTCCTTGTTTTTTTCTCGGCTGCATTCTATGATTTCCCCTTTGGGATTCATTAAAGTAAAGGCGACAACACTTGAAGAAATTGGTGGAAGATCCTTTTGCCAGCCGTGACCGTTTACACTGATGGAACCTCCCACCGAAAAAGAACTGAAGGCCTGCATAACGGCAATTGATTTTCCGTATTTGTCCAGATATTCAATCGCATCTTCCCATAAGGCACCGGAACCGATAGTTAGTATATTATTGACCGTGTCCAATTTCATTTGCTTGTAAGGCAGCATGTTCAGGACAATGCCGTTCGGGTAAATGGTGTGCCCGCCCATACTGTGCTGCGCTCCTGCAATGGAAATTTTCAGCTTGTTCTTTTGCGCATGTTTCAGGATAAGGCGAAGTTGGTTTTCGATTTCCGCTTTAGTCTTCGGTACTTTTATGATGGTGTCTACTTTGGTAAGGTTGAGCTGGCTGGCATCATTTGTATACCCCTTTGGAATTTCGATTTTCCGATCGTTTTCATTCCATTTTGTTTTTAGGATATGAACAACCGGAACGGCTATGAAAATCAATAATGCCAATACACCTAAAAACCAATAGTGTTTTCTTTTCATCTTTTTTGTTATTGTTTAAAATCGCTGCCTGTGACTGCTTTTTTTTGATTCCTGTTTTTAATTTCTGTAACAATAGTGGGAAGGATTGCAAAAAGTAAACTCATTACAAACAGCAAATCATAATTGATGGCATTGAAACCTAAAACCCTTTTGCCATCATTACAGGCGGTGCATTCTGCCAGTTTTCCAACGCTGTCCAGGAAACAAAACGTAAATGTTGAAATCGCTAAAAGTAAAATCCCAAAAACTATATTCTTTATACGTTGTCTCTTGTTTTGTCTTTTTAACAATAGGAACAGCGTTATTGAAAAGAGAACAAAGGCAAAAATAAAAGTACCGCTTGGAAAGTGAAAATACTTTCCGGATTGCTCAAAGGTAATTTTGTTCTCGGTTAGTAAACCATACAGTTTCCTAATTAATTTTCTGTAACGCTCTTCGTAAAGGAAAGCCAATACAGCCAAAAAATAGGCAACGACTACTCCGATTATTATCCTGAAAAATACTTTCATTGAATTTATAAATAGAACTGTGTTTCTGAAGATTCAATTTTTGCAGAAGGATATTTTCCACTTCCTATGATTTAAATCTGCTCCAAAAGGATTTTTTAGCAAATAAATTTTGCCTGTTATTATCCAGTATTTCTTTAGTATCCGTTTTCATTAATACATCTAAAAAGGCATTGTAACCGTTTTCTATTTTATACATAAGTTCATTTTCATACAACGGGAAAAAGCTATAAATGTTTATTATTCTTCCTTCGCGCTTAATTTCAGTGAAATCCTCGTCAAAAGTAACGGAAGGCAGTATCAGCCCACCCACAAAATCAGTTCCGGGCCCATAGGATTCTAAATCTTCAGAAGCTCTGATGGAATGGCCAATCCCTATCCAGGTTTCATAATGGTGAGGGAATTTAGCCGTTTGTTTCAACATGGAAATGATGTAGTCATTTTTGTTTTCACCGGTGTATACATCTTCAAAATGGACATCTTTCGGGAGTAACATCATTAATTCTGCATATTGGTACTGCTCTTTGTCTTCCAGTTCATTAGGAACCTGCATCGCTAAAGAACTCATTCCCGAGGTCAGCAAAATGTTAAACGAATACTCTTTAGGTTTTATGAAATACACATGGACTTTGAAATCGAATGTTATCATTTCATGGAAAACCTTAATTTCTTCATTTGGGAAAAACTTGTCGATATGGTCTGAAATCCATTCTGCGTGATCGTCAAAATATTCTTTATTCTGAAAGAATTCCAAAGTTTCGTCTAATATGCTCATGGTTGTATACTTATTGCTGCTGTGAGATATGGTGGGGTTTATTTACAAATATATCGAAAAGTTAAAGAAAGGTGTAGGGTAGAAGCTAAGGTTTAGAGTCAACCCCTTCTTTTAAGGTTTTATCTTCTTGTAGTTCGGATCAAATATTTTTTCACTCCCCCAAGTAGCGTCCATATATTTTTTATCGGCGATTATGATGGCATCGAGTTTCAGTTTGTCGGACACGTTTTCTTCGGTCAATTCTGCGTCTAATGCTACTTTTGTGATAAGTACTAAAACTTCATTGTTAGGCGAATCGAATTCAAAACAATTAAACTGGATTAAATCTGTATCTGTTGTAAAAGCACTTCTTTCTTTATAGGTAAATCCGTTGGTGCCAAAGGTTTTTCTGATTTCCCTTAAAGAAGTTTTACCAAAAACAAAATTCGAGAATAATGGTTTTTTACCTTCCGGTTTTTGCAGCCAGTCGTTTTCCATGTAAACAACTTTTCCGTTTTCCAGGGTTACGGAAAAATGATTGTTGTTTTGGGTAAGGTATTTTACCATTCCGTCTTCTTTTGCTTCAATTTTCAGCATAATGCTTTTTAGTGATTTTTCCGGATCACCAATTTTTACATGCTGCATCGAAATACCTGAAGAAAATAATGCCGTTATAAAAATTACGAGTATGCCGATTGTTGCTTTCATGTTCTTATTTGAGTTTTGTTTTTTGTTTGTTTTTGATGTTCTGCGGATGTTTTAATCACTGTTGCTCCAGGTCAAAATTCCGTCGAGGTTTTCCGGGAAATCATCGATCAGATCAAGATTTTTTATTTTTACATAAATCCAGGCTTCATGTGATTTCGCAAGGGATTCTTCATCTATTGCAATAGAATCACTTAGATGATATGCTTTCAGGGTCTTATTTATTTCATCATAATCATCCCTGTCAAGGCCATCAGTGGCTCCGTGTCCTGAATGTTTGGCGTTGGTAAAGTACTTTTCCAAAGCTATTGACGGACTTACTAATCTGTTTTCATCAACTGTGATATCGTTACCGATCGGTAAATAGAGTCCTTCGCAGGAGGATTGGTAACAGGCTGTCCCACCGGTTTGATTCGTGAAAGTAATGCCGGTTGGATAGTTTATGATCAAACCCAAACCAATTGCATCATGTAATTTCACCTTTGGTTTCATATAATTCTGTAGGTTCTGTTTTTAAAAATATATGCAGATGCTTTTAGTTATTCTGCAAATTCATATTCACCGTCTATGAATTTTAATTTAAACCTCGGGAGTGTGAAGCCATCCACTGAAATTTCGTTTAAAGTACCTTTCAGAATGATAAATTTACCTTCCAGTTGTTCTTTTGTATCGGCAATCCCGTTTTTTATCTGGACATATTCAAATGCAAAAATCTGGGTTCCGTTTTTATTGTTCACTCCGGAGAAAAAGGTGTCTTTTTCTTCATCAGACAAATGGGTACAATTCACATAACAGCTTGAGTTAAAAGGGTGGGCCGGCATGATCATTTCTTTGCCTTTCAAATGGATTACTTTTTTCAGGGCGGCTTCTTTTGATAGCTTTTTCTCGTTTAAAAGGCCTGCAGTTGCGTAAATCAGCATATAGCGTAAAACCTTTTTTTCGATGTCTAATTCTTGTTTCGGTTCAACATATTCCAACAAATCGATACTAAGTTTTTCAGCAACTTTCCAGTCTTCTTTCTCAAGGTTTTCAAGCAATACATTGAAATTGGTCTCGAAATTTTCAGTGGTCACTTTTTGTGAAAAACATTGAAGTGATGCCAGAAACAGTATCGCGAACAGTATTTTATTTTTCATTGTTGTTTTTATGTTTTTTGTTAATGGGTTAGTATGTCCGTAAGCTTTAAATTTAATGCCGTTACTTACAAATATACCTAAAAGAATGAGCGGAAGAAGTGGAAACGGAGCAAATAAATGTTGTTATTCTTCAACAGAGCCGTCCCTTTTTTCAATCTTGGTGACCTTACAGGTTGACTGTTTTTTGTTTAATTCGATTTCGACAGTAATAGTTGCAGATCCTTCCTGGTATTCGCGATAAATTTCAGGGGTTAAAACGTTTTCTTTCAAGCTGTAATTTTTGATCTCATCCATCCAGCCATCGTGTGCGTCAAGGGTCAGATAATTTTCATCATAATTTTCGTTTTTTGGGTATAACGGCAGATATTCATACTTGTTGTATAACCCATTATAAAACAGCACAGGATTTTGATTTTCACCACAAAAGGATAAGCCTTCGGTTTCTTCATCATAAACACCGATATTAAAATTCTTGGTAGGGATTATTTGAAACTTTACAGTATCAATATTGAGTGTTTTATCTCTTTTTTGGTTTTCTTTTTCAAACAAAAACCGCCCATAAACCCAGCCTGAAATGTTAGGTCCTGTTACTTTTACGAAATTATGCAAATTGCAACGTTCACCGGAATTGGTTAAGTCAAACTTGTTTTTGGATATACTGTCAATAGTAACAACTTTACCATAAACATTTGTGATTTCGCGGATGACATTTTGTTGGGAATCATAAATTTTGATAGTATCCGTTAGCAGAATGGCATCATTTTGATAGGTAACAGCCTCAAATTTTTCCTTTTTTTCAATCTTGGTTTTTTGTGCCGAAATGGGTTTGCTTTCGGGTGTATTCTTATTGCAACTTATTAATGTGGTTAGTAGTACAAATAAACAGAATGTCTTTTTCATGAAAAATTTTAAAATAGTAGTTATGGTCGTTCTGCTTTAATAAATGAATGAATTTTACCGCAAAAGCATACAAATATACCGAAAGATTGAAGAAAGAAATCGGGCAGGAGTATAGGTTTTTAAAGTTAAATCCCTTTATTGGTCAATGCGAGCGATTCTTTAACCCGAGCGAAGCGAACTGACGAAGTAAACCGGTGTTTGCGACAGTGTCATTCAGTTGCCATTTTTCGAGGCTATATTTCTGGATAATCTTCGAAATATCATTTCCTGAAAGCGTTATTTTACGTTCGGTTTTTTTTGGTATGTTTTTTAAAGTGGCTTCAATTCCGGACGGGTAATTGCTTATTTCCAATTCCTCGGTTTTAATAAGTTTGTGTTTCTCCCAGTGATACTCGCCCAGTGTTATTTCATTATACACACAACAGGCTTTGAAACCCTGAATGGTTTTTATTTTATTCAGAAGCACCGGATTCCCTATTTCTTCAAAATCAGGGACATAGGAAAAAGAATTTTTATCTGAAAGCCATAAATGAAAGGTCAGAATTGCGGTGCCGTTTGAAACTTCATTTTTGATCCCAATATCTTTAACACCATCAAAATTATAGTCTTCAATGTAAGCTTCAAGACCGTTTATCCTAGAGAAATTTGCCTTTTTTTGTTGGTAGATCTGCGTCCATTGGTCTTTTTTCAATTCGTAAACCGTAAAAGTCGTAATCGTGTCAAAGCTTATGACCACAGCGTTTTTCTTCGTTGGATTTAAAAAATTTCCAATTTTGATGTAGCCGTGTTCTGAATCTTCCTCGAAAGTATCGGATGATTTTTCGGTGGTCAGTTTATTGATGAAGTAGCGCTCTGTTTCCGACAGCTTTTTAGTTTTTTGACAGCCAAAAAAGGTAAAGATCAGCACCAGGATCAGCAATGGTTGTTTAAACATAATGTTTTACAGAGATAACTTGTTTTTTACTTGCTTTTGAATTCTTTTATGAGGCGTCAGTTGCATAACGAATAGCTTCTTTAAGCACAGCAACGTTTATGTCGTTCAGGGATTTGAATTTAATGCAATAGCCGCTTACACTTGCTTTACCGATTTTTTTTCCAAAGGTTTCAGCTAAAAATTTCTTGTTTTCAATCCCGAGAACATAGACAGAGATTCCCGTTGTGTTCGCACTGAGGCCGATCTGATAAAATTCTCTTGTTTTCCCGCCAGCGTATTTTAGGGTATGAACGCCATAGCCTATATTAGGATTGGAAACCGTTTTGTTCTCACTGTTTTTACCGTCCAGAAACCATAATTGACAAGCCGGCATAAGTTCTTGAATGAGGTGGTGAAGCGCTTGCATGTCGTTGCGTTTTGGTTCGGGCTGGCCGGAAATATAGGCATTGATTTGTTCTTCTACACTCATAAAATATTAATTAACAGGTTGATTGTCTGTTTACTTTAATAATAATCGATCTGGTTTAGTTTTGTACTGTCCAGTGCAATCCATTTATTGTCTTTTGAGATGTATTCCACATCAAAGTTCTCGGTCATTTTAGTTTTGAACTTATTGGATTCAGTTTCAATGTCTTTGTCGTATTTATAATGAAAAACCAATGAGTTCGGTCTGGTTTCTATTTTTGAGGTTAACCGGCAAGACAGAAATTGATTTTCATAAGGAACGCACATTCCGGAGTACAGGCTTTGAAGTATTTCATTTAAATCATTCTGCGGTGTTATTTCTTTGAAAACATAAAGTGAACCTGAGCAATAAGCAGATCCTGTGCCGCATACTTTCAGGAAAAAATAATCGTTGATTTTACCAAAACCGTCAAATTTGTTTTCCCGGCAGCAAAGATAATTCCCGTTTATATAGCGTTCACTTTTGATAATATTTCCGTTTGGGTCGATTTCCAAAAGGAATTGGGAAGGCGCTAGTTTTGTGTTCACTACGTCATTGAGGTACATTACGGTATTCGGACTGTTCTCTTTTTTGTAATATTTACCGATAGTGTCGTTTTCATTTAGCTTTTCAACTGAAATACCAAGGGTGTCATTTTTATTTAATTCGATGAGAAAATCTTTCCCGTTTTTTAAGGAAACAAAACCTGAATCATTTCTGAAACTGCTTTTGTCGAAATTTTTCGCAGTTTTCCGGCACGATGCAGCAGACAAAAGAAGTGCCGTCAAGATTGTAAAAAGGACTGTTTGTGCAATTTGTTTCATAGTGTGACTGCTAATGTCTTGTAGGTTTTTAAGCCTTTGTGTTGTTGCTTTTAGTCTAATAATACTTTGTGAAAATTTGATTTTTGAATAATCTCTTAAACCGCTGTTACATTTTTTTAAGCTTTTGAATTATTTTTTGAAGCTCCTCATCAGCACTTGTCGTGTCGATTTTTTCATCTCTAAAATAATAACCGTTTTTATCTTTGGCGAAACACCCAATTTCATCTGTAGTTTTAAAAGTTTCATAATCAACCATATCTAATCTCCCATATCTTTCACAATAAACGGAAGTTTTATCTTTTGCATAGCAGTCGCTGATTATGATAAACGTTTTTGGATCTGCGCCATCAACCATTAGAAAATGCCCTCCGTCGGACATATCGTAATGTTTATAAACATGATTTTTGTCCTTGTAGAAATAGTTTCCTAAGTTTTTGAATGTTAGTGTGTCTACTATGCTGTTTAAAGATTTTCCATCCGGGAATTGATCGATAAAGATATTTTCTTTGGTTCCGTCGTCAGCAACCTCGAAACTTTTTATCGCGAGCTTTCCGTTTTGCGAAATCCATAAATCATAGCTGGTTTTTCTCCAAGTCATTCCATATTTGTCTACGGCGTTGGAATTATAACAGGAAGATCCAAAAAGCATTAGAACTAAACCTAACATGAATATTGTTTTGGAGCTGCTTGTTTTCATAATTGAAGGTAACGTCCCGCCGTCTTTAAAATGTGATGGATTTATCACTGATGTTTACAAATATACCGAAAAGTCAGAAAGGAATAAATTGAATAGGATCTAAGACTTTTAAGTCGAATCGTCTCTTAATCACCAAGCACAGCAATTTTATAAAACCCTTGTTGCAGAAACTTTTTAATCTATTTTTATTGCTTCTTTTCTGATTCCTTGTTCAGGTTGTGTCACTATGTATTTTTTAACTTTTTCATTTTCAAATACAAACTCATACCTTACTTCAGGGTTAAATCCAATAACTTTAAATTGCGTTTTGCTGATGGGTTCTAATTCAAATTTATCTTCCTCACTCATTGGAATAAATAATTTTCCGTTTTCGTGCAGTATCCTTTTTGTGTCGCCTTTTTCGGTTTTATAGTTCCCGCTTATCTTTTTTAAATAGTCTTCAGTAAAAGTTAACGGCTTAATATTATAGAGGATTTCCCTGATTTGTTTTGTTGGGATTTTAGTCCTGTCATTATCGTTGTTTTGCAATAAAATTATGGTTTTGTCATTATCAATATGTCTTTCGATAAAAGTAATGTAACCTGGCCAGCCACCGCTATGATTAGCAATTTTGCCAAATGTTTCATTGTTAGTATTGATCATCCAGCCAAAGCCATATTTTGTTGATGTTTTGTCATTTAATGTGGAAGGATTAAAAATTTCTGACATCCCGTTTTTAGATACCAATTGGTTTGAATATAAACTTCTGTCCCATAGCAATAAATCATTTACGGTTGAATTCACAGTTCCGTCTCCAACGATCCCATCTAGTGTATAGACATATAAATCTAATCCTTTTACTTGATCTGGAAGCATATTTGTTTTTGAACTATTTGAATAAACATAACCCAAAGCATAGTTGTTTATTTTTTGTGGACTTAATCGGCGTGTATACACAAATGTGCTGTTCATTTTCAAGGGTTTGAAAATCTCAGACTTTAAAAATTCTGCATATGTTTTTCCACTTACTTTTTCAATTACAGAAGCAAGGATTGCATAACCGGTATTGCTGTATTCCCATTTTTCGTTTGGTTCGAATAATAAACTGGGTTTGTATTTTTCATAGACGGTTATGATGTCTTTGTTAGTAGCAATTTTGGTTTTATTGTCCCAGGTTTCATCTATCAATAAACTATCTAATATTTTCATGTAGTCGGGTAAGCCGCTGGTATGGTTAAGTAAATGGCGAACCGTTACATTTTCGTAGCATGCTAACTCGGGTAGGATTTGCCCGATTTTGTCATCATATTTTAGCTTTCCTTTTTCCTTAAGTAGTACAATGGCAAATGCAGTAAATTGTTTGGAGACAGAAGCCAATTCAAAAATTGATTTTTCATTTAATTTTTCATTAGTAGTTTCATTTCCTAAACCAAAACTGTTTTGATAAATGACTTTGCCTTTTTCAGCAATTAATACATTTCCGTTAAACTCTTTATTTAAACTCAATTTTTGAAATAAGCTGTCTAATTTTTGAGTTTTTTGTGCAAATAAAGTGTTTGTAATAAGTACTAATACTAGTAAGAATGTTTTATTCATTTTTTATTTTTAATTGAAACCTGATTTGTTTGATGGATAAATTTTTAATGGCATTCCGCCGGTTTTAAAAAGTGATGGGCCTTCATTACTGATGTCAACAAATATACCGAAAAGACTGAGAGAAAAAACTTATTCTAAAGAAAGAAATGCAAATACTGAACTCAGAAATTCTATAAAAAAGTTGCTCGTTTTCTCCGTTAAATTTTTCCTGACAGGCAATTATTAAAGGCAAAATGGCGAGTAGGACTAGTGGTTTTTTCATTGTTATCTTTGCAGTTGTAATCTTATCCAATTGATAATAAAAAGCATAATTAAGATTGCCAAAATATACAGTTCGTTCTTGTTTACTTTTTTGGCTCCGAATTTTCTAACACAAATTCTGTCAATCGTAATCACTAAAACAGGCAGTGGTAACCAGAGTAAGTTTACCCAACCTTGCAGTCTTGCGTCCATGCCATTTTGATTAATCATAATTACCGATGAGATCAATATTCCTGAAAATGCAATTAGGCTTAGTATAAAAAATAGTGTTGTTGTCTTTAAGAATTGCATTGCCATAAAATTTCCGTTAAGTTCCCGCAGATTTTGAACAGTGCGGGTTTTTGTTGTCGATGTTTATAAATATCCCGAAAAGTCAGAAGAAAGAGTTGATTAGGAACAGAGGCTTTCACTATTATTTAAAACTGTTATGGCAGTTTATTTTTTACATAATTTCATTTTCTCAATAATATATGGGGCGCAACTACCTTTTGTAATGATCTCTCCAGATATCCTGTATTTGTTTAATGTATCGGTAATTAGTTTTTCGTCAAAGTTTTTCTCGATTACCATTTCAAATTCATGGCGATCAATTTGGTATTCTATGTTAGTATCAATTGTTGATTTCAGATACATGAAATCTATCGAGTCCTTTTCCCAAACAATTTTTTCGACTTTTACACTGTCGACAAATTTTTTGTAATCACAGCCTCCACATCCTTCGCACGAATCATTCTTTTTATACTGGAAGATAAGTATTGAAACTATCAGAATAACTAAAAATGAAACTGCTATTTTGATTTTTTTGGTGTTCATGAAGTTTGTCTAAAGCCAATGTTAGCTGCTTTTTTTTTAATTATTTCAATACATTTTAAACTTTCTCTTTAGCTTCATTTAAGCTTGAATAAATGACAGGGACAACTTCTTTTCCGTTTTTGTCAATAAAACCGAAAGTTCCGGAGACACTTTTAACCAAAGCTAAATCTTTTTCAATCGCTCCAAATTCTCCAATCTTGGCATAAATTGTTTTGACAACTTCTTTTCCGTCTCTGTTAATCAGTCCGAAAGTCTCGGCAACACTTTTAACTAAAGCATATTCTCCAGCGTTATATTTAAATTTTTCAATTTTATCATATATGGGTTGCACAACTTCTTTTCCGTTTTTGTCAATAAATCCATAAGTCCCGGCAATGGATTTTACTAAAGCCCAATCTTTATGATACTCATCATAATTATAAACTTTTTTGTAATCATTTTGCGAATAGCTTAGATTGGAAAGTAAAATAAGCAGTAAAAGCAATAATCTGTTTTTCATTTGTTTTCGGGTTTAAATTCTTGGAATTTTGCGATCAAACTTAAAATAGCATCTGATGTCCCGCCGGCTTTATAAAGGCGAGGGCTTCTGTTACTGATGTTTACAAATATATCGAAAAGTTTGAGAGAAAAAACTTATTATTCAGAAAGGGAAATATACACTGACCATTACCGATTGACAGCGAACTTAACTATAGCTCAAACTGCTGTTAGTAATTGTACTTTTATAATGAAGCTACGCAATATTTTGCATACTCGTCGATTTTCTCTTTCAGTCTGTTTTCCAGATAAGTATTTGCGCCATTTAATTCCTGAAGAATTTGAGCGGCTTCTTTTTTATATTCTTGTATTTTTTCAAAATTCCAATGCGTAGGCGGGGATTGAAGATTCGTTATTCTGTCAGCTAATTTTACAGCCCAGACTTCTTTAGATAATTCTTTGATACGATTTAAACTATCGTTCATTTTTTCGTCTTTCGGAATATCATTTCTTTTTGTCAAAGCAGCAACAGCATTTGCAATTTCTAAGCTGAAATTTTCTTTAAGTTCTTCAAAAGTTGTGTCGGTGTCTTCTAAAGTATCATGAAGTAAAGCTACTTGTATGGCAAAGTCAATGTTGAAATGTTTTGTCTCTTGAAAAGCTATCAGAATTTCCATTGCCACATTGCTCAAATGAACAACATATGGTAGATTCGTTCCAGGAATAGTTTGGTTATTTTCAGCGTGTTTTTCCGCTGCAAACTTTATCGTGTTCTGATAGATGTTTTGTGTTTCCATGCTTTTATTTTTGGCTTTATAGTATAGTTGATAACGTCCCGATGGCTTTAAGTCGTTTCGTATGATTAGATGCTGATGTTTATAAATATACCAGAAAAAAAGGGGAATGAATCTTACTTCGATGAAGAAAAGAAATCACGAATTTTCCCTAATAAATCCTTAAAGCCGTTATTTTTTATATCCGCTGTTGGCTGTAGCTCATTTGATTCTAAAGTTTCAGTCGGTCTTACATCTTTAGTGTTGAAATAAGCTAATTTTGAGAGGTCAAAATCGTTTTCGGTTACAAATGTTACCAAAATATTTTTAGGCTTTCCTTCAGGGTTAAAACCTGATAAATCATCATCATCATTTATTTCTTTTAAAAAATCTGTTTCCGAATCCGAATTTCCAATCAGTATCCAAGGTTTGCCAAATTCAGATTCCAGGTAGTAAAGATTTAAATCAAATCCTCCTCGGTCAACATATAATTTATCTCCAATAGCATAGTCTTCTGATTTTCCGATTAAATCAAAAGTGACTTCATGCCCTTCATTATATTTTTGCTTGATAAGTTTTAAAATATAGTCTCGTTTATTTTCTTCAATACTATGAGCCAAATCTTCTTGATTTTGTGAAGCATTTGAAAAACCCGGTCTTTCAGTTCTCAGTAAATAGTATTTGTCTTCGTTTTGAAGCTTGTATAAACTGTAAATATTCAATTCACTTGC
This sequence comes from Flavobacterium pedocola, assembly GCF_053764385.1. Taxonomy (NCBI): domain Bacteria; kingdom Pseudomonadati; phylum Bacteroidota; class Flavobacteriia; order Flavobacteriales; family Flavobacteriaceae; genus Flavobacterium; species Flavobacterium pedocola. The sequence continues at coordinate 159,424 of NZ_JBSNCR010000006.1, forward strand.
CATAAATTATTTGTCAAATTGTGGTTGCAATCTTATAACGAAATGTTATGCCTGGCTCGGTGCTAATATCCCTACGGCTTTATAAAGAGATGGTTTTTTTACTGATAAATCCAAAACCCCACTTGCACAAAACCGCTGCTATAGGCTGTGTTTGTTCCTTTGTGTTTTAGATATTCTTGAAATTGTTAGTTTTCACAGAGTTCTTTCAACTTGTTGAGTGCTTTTGGGTAGTGCTCGTTCATATAATCTGAAAAATCTTCAATGATATCTAAGTCAACAATAATGGTTGTAGTTCCATTATTTTCTTCGAAGGTATAGTTTTCGAATCCGTTTGCCCATTTTTCCACTTCCGGTCCTTCTATAATTTCCTTGTCAGCTTTCAAAAGACCGTAATGTTGAATTGAAACAAATTTATTGGGAATGTTTTCAGCTATCCTGGAAACCATACCGCCCTTTTCACCTTTCTCGTCTACTCCGATAAATAGGATTTTATTTCCCTTGTCCCAATTTCCTTCATAGGTAGATGTAGGATTAAACGAAGCAGTCCATTGCTCATAAGTTGATTTGCTGTTAAGGCCAAGCATAAAATCATATATCTTGGTCACCGGAGCATTGATGTGTACTTTGAATTGAAGTTTTTTCATAAATATAAAGCGTTTGGTTTTTATAATTTTAGGAGTTGTCCTTTTCTCTTCACTAAGTTTTTATAATCCCATTGAATTTCCTTCGATTTAATCAGCCATCTTTTCAGGTCATCAGTATTGATCTCTGATAGTTTGTTGTAAAAAATTGAAGCGTCTTTGAATTTCTCACCTTTAACATTAAGTTCAATTTCGTCAAAATCAGCACCACTCCAAAACATCAGTCTGATTCCCTTTTTCTGTTTGCTGTAACCAGTAATCGGGTTGCCGTCCAGAAACCAAACAGGATGTGCATGCCAAATTTTGTTTTCAGCTTCGGTTAGTTCGTTGTCAATGCTATTGGCAAGCAAGTCACAAATTTCTTTGTCGCCTAATGTTTGCTTGTCGTTAAATGATTGAATTTCTGAGTTCATAGTGTTTGTGTCACAGTCTTTAACTTAGTTTATAACGTCCCAACGGCTTTATAAGAGGCGGTTTTTTGTTACCGATGTATACAAATATACCGAAAAGTTAGAAAGAAAAATTCACAAAAGAAAGAAGAAAGTGCATACACTGGCTCATGTCGATTCACACCCGAAAACCTTTTGCACAAAACCCGGTTAACTGCTGCAATGCTTTATTTTGTCACACCAATTATGACTCCGAAATTGCCATCTGTTTGTATCCATTTTTTTTCTGGTAAATAGGTTCGCGAAACAAATCCATCTAAATATAAAGCATTTTTGCAACCAAGTTTTTTGAAATATTGTGCAAATTCATAGAAGTTTATTTCCTTTTTCGACATTGCGAATAGTATTTCATTGTTTGGTAAAATTCCAACACCATTTCGAATATTTAAGTTTGTCGAGCTTTCTTTAAATGCCGAATGAATTTTTCCATTGATCAACAACATCGGTCCTGATTGTGTAGCATATTTTATTTTACCATTATCAGCAAAATCATTCGTTAAGCAAATATTTGGTGTTTTGTCAACTGTTATATAGAAAACGCCATTTGGTTTAAGATAAAAATTGCCATTACCTTTTGCTGTGTCAATTTCAATTTTCGTAATCTTATTTTCAATATAAAGTCCTTGAGGTGAATTGTCTTTTTTATACATTCCGCCATTCGTTGCGAAAACAAGTTCCCGTTTATGTTTTTTCAGCCAAAACTTTAGATTTTCAGCATTTTTAAAATTTTCACCCTTTTCGTTTTTCCAATAAAATGCAATATTTTGTTTTTTTGGATTAACGGTATGACTGATAAAACGGTCATCATCAACTTTTGATTTTTCAGATTGACCCAAAAAACCAAAACCAACTGAAATTGCTGAAAGTATAATTAAAAATAGGACAGCTGCTTTTTTCGTCATTTTTGGGATTGTTGAAGTTGCGTCCGGCCGGCTTTATAAAGTGGCGGACTTTTATTTATAGACAATTGTGTTTCTTAGATTATCGCAAAAATCAACAAAGTCATCGGGTTGTTTGACACTGAAATTTTCTAAGTAAACTTTTTTGACGACATATTCTTTTTTTATTGTAGGAACCTTAACGTGTTTTTGATTTTTTTCATTGAAACGAATCCATTCGCCAATATATTTATTTGTTAATAGATTTACACTTGATTCGCCACTGCCATTTTGCATTGCATCTCCTAAATTGTATCGGCTCATTCCAATTAGTTGAATTTTATTTTCTTTAGGATCATATCTAAAATGACAATAATATCCCGATCTCATGGAATGATTGTAAAATTGAAACCCATTTTTCGTCAACTCAATGCCGGACGTATCATTTAAATATTCCAATTTTTTACTTCTGATTGGAACAGAATTTTGCGTTGACAGTTTACAAATTATTTGAGCATTTTTTTTATCAAAAATTATCTGGTCTTTTATATTGTCATTATCTAAGTCTTTTAAAAGGAACTCTTTTGAAAAACAATTTTGGGAAGTAATGAATAAAGAAATAAAGAGGACTATTCTTTTGATACTCATATTTAAGGGGTTTGGTTTTAAATTATCGCTAAAGTCCAGCCGGCTTTAAAGCGGAATCGTCCCATTAACAATGTCTTCATCATTTTATAGATCGTTGTTAGCAGTAGTTTTTAATTGTAATATTCTGACATTTTAATAATTGTCCTTTTTTCTTTTTCTAAAATTTGAATGCCTTCGGAAATTAAATTATCTTCCGGATCATCATCTTCAAATTCCAAAAAAAATGATGAATTGCCATTGTCAATTTTTTTAAACTCACCTTCAATAAGCTTTTTGCAATAATTGTTAAATTTAAATTTGCATGCTATATCATTGATTTTTTTTAATAGAGTACTGTCTAGCGCTTTATTGGGGTAGATTTCTGTTTTAATTTCTACGGAACTGATAAAATGGTTACAACCACCTCTGTACAAGGTTAAAGTATCTTCGTTATAGACAAATATCGCTTTGTTGTTTTCTGGATCCCAAACATATTTTTTGATTTCAACTTCATTTAGCCAATCTTCTGTTATTTTTTTGTAATTGTCATCAAATATACAATCAGAATTGTCTTCTAATTCATCATCATCTGTTTTAGAGACAGTATCAGATTTAATATTTTTAATTTTAATGTTTTCTTTTTGAGTCTTTTTCTCCGAGCAAGAAAGAGTTATAATTAATATCGATATATAATAAAAAGCTTTTCTCATAAATTATTGCTAACGTCCCGGGGCTTTATAAAGTGGCGGATTTATTGTTACTGATGTTTGCAAATATACCGAAAAGATTGAAGGAAAAAAGTTGAAAAATAGGAGAGAAGTGCAAACACCGATCCTTGCTGATAAATCCTAAAACCCCGCTTTTACAAAACCGCTGTTAGTGGCTGTTTATTTATGTTCTAAAATTATTCTCATTTCACTATTCACATTTATTCCTTGTTTTTTTGAAGGAATCCATTTTGTGTTTTTTACAAATTCTATAGCTTTCTTTTGAAATGAACTTATAAATCTTCTGTTATTAGGATTTATGAAATCAGTTTCTGCAACTACATTTTTTATTTTTCCGTTTTTAAGTAAAATAAAGTTGATTACAGTTGTTGAAAATAATTTTTCTGCTTTGTGGTCGTAATTTTTTGGATAAGGATATAAAGAGTCAAAATCTCTAGTAGGTTTTTCAAAGAAATCTGAATAATTCTTTGTGTTTGGGTATCTTGAGATTGTATCACATTCTTCGTAAGTATAAATAGTTTCTGGATTTTTTATGATGTATCTTTTTTCTGCGACTATTTTTAATGAATCTATAAAGTTAGTTCCAAACTTATTTTCAATTTCTTTTGCCATTATTTTTTCATAGCAATTTTCTTTAAATCCTTTCGGTGTTCCTAAATGAATACAGCTAGAAAAACCCATGATAATTTTTATGTTGTTTTCTTTTAAAATGTTTTTAAATTCTTCTTCACCTCTAAAAGATCTAAACATTGGTGGATAATACAAATAAGATAATTTACCATTCTTAATATCTTGTTTTGCTCTTTTTGTGCCATTTATACACGAAGTGTCAATTATTGTAACATTTTTGTTTTTCAAGTTACGATAAACATCAATATTATATACAATTGGAAGTTTTTTTTGGACGGTTTTTTCTCTTTTTCTATCACAAGATATTAACACAAAAAATGAAATCATTATTATAAAAATATTTTGTCTTTTCATTTATTTTGATCTTTTTGGGTTAAATAGCCACTAACGTCCCGCCGGCTTTATAAAGTGGCGGACTTTTTATTATTGATTTTTCAAATTTAGCAAAAAGATTGATTGATTCCAGCTCGTCCTATTATGAACTGACTCCGCCATTTTATAAAACCGCTGTTAGCAACCGTTTTACTTACAGATTATCATTTGAGTCCCAAGTTCAAAACGAATATCCAAATTATGCTTTTCTTCAACTTTTAAATTATTTATCGTTATTGAAGTGTGTCCAATAAAAATTGCAGCAATTTTATACGTTCCCGAATTTACTTTTGCATTAAAGTAACCTTTTTCATTAGTATAATATTTCTTATTATCTATTTCAATTATTGCTCCTTCAATATATTTTTTGTCGACTTTCGAATATACGTAGCCTTTTACAATTCCGCCAGAGTTTATGTTTTCGTCGATTCTATCCGTAACAATATCAACATTCCCTTTAATACTTACACTGTCGGAATTTTTTACTGTCTTGCAACCTAATAAACTCAAACAAGAAATAAAAACGGTTAGAAATTTTATAATGTTTTTCATTGATAGTTGCTCGTAATGGTTGCTAACGTCCCGCCGGCTTTATAAAGTGGCGGATTTTTGTTACTGATGTTTACAAATATACCGAAAAGTTTGGAAGAAAAAAGTTGAAGGAAAAGAAGAAATCTAAGCTTGAACTCCTCCAATTAAACACCGTCGCCAGCCATTTTATAAAACCGCTGTTGTGCGACGTTATTTTTTTATTGTAATTTAAACCAAAAACTATCAATATACATTATGTCATTATAAGATTCAAGACCAATGGTTTCTATCGTTTTTCCTTTTTCATAAGTTACATTTACTTCATATTCGTAACGTTTAAAAGGTTTTTCCTCGTTATTTTTTTTTACAACAGTTTGTATTCTAGAATTTTGAACTTTTAGTATTTCTCCATTAAGTGTTTTGGTTTTTTCTAATATTTTTTTAAAATCAGCCCATTTGCCATCTTTGAAACGGTTTTTTAAGTTCAAAGTGTCTCCAGCAGCAATTAATTCATAAACTTTAGAAAGTTCTTTTTCAGCATCTTTAATATCATTAGGATTGTTATTTCTTGTTACAATTTTATGTTCACAAGACATCAATAAGATTATGAATAATAAAGGCAAAATTTTTTTCATTTTATATAAGTTATTGTTTGGTTATAATGACGCACAACGTCCCGCCGGCTTTGTGGAGTTGGGGATTTTTGCTCCCAAACCATTCCATTAGGACTGATGTCAAATATATAAAATTACCTTTAAATTTTGCCTAAAACCCCAATTTCACAAAACCGCTGTTAACAGCTGTTATTCTAGTCACTAAAAAAAACCAGTTGTTTGTTTACAAGGATTTTTAATTGATTCTTCTTTTGTGACACAAATGGGAGTTTCTCTACACGTCCAGAAATATTTATCACCATCGAAAAATAACCTTGGATAGCAATTCTCATTTCCTTCACAAATAACAAAAAAGTTAAGCGAAGAATATTTAGCATCCTCAGAATCTTCATAATAAAGTTTATTGTTACGATTGCTTAACCATTTTACCAAAGTTTGGTTAGATACTTTAGATTTTAATTCTAGATAATAATATTTGAAGTTTTCCTGGTTATGAGTTCCGCTTTTTATGTCTATTTCATCAAAGCTTTTAAAACTCTCGTTTAGTTGCTCATTAACAGTATTTAGTAAAATATTTTTATCCAATATGAAATCTATTTTGCTATTCTCACTAATTCTGGCAACCAAGGTTTTATTCTCTAATTTATAAGTTTCAATAGTTTTTTGCGAGAAGCTTTTGGCGGAAAAAAGGATAACTATAAATATTACTAATCTTAATTTCATATATGATTTTTATTAAGTTTCGTTATGTAATAATTGCTGTTAACGTCCCGCCGGCTTTATAAAGGCGAGGACTTTTGTTACTGAAGTTTCAAATATACCGAAAAATTTTAAAGAGAAAATGTAAAATTAGAGCAAAGACTTTAAAGCTGGATCGTTCCATTATACACCGAACCCTCGCTTTTATAAAACCGCTGTTATAGCCAGTTTTAACTATGAGTAATCATTAAGTCATTATATATTACTCAAGTGAAATAATTAATAAAAATTGCATTACTGTTACGGTTATCGTAATAATTAATGGATCATTGAGAAAATTAAATATTTCTTTTTCTCTCATTCGATTTGATAAATCTTTCATGAAATTAAATATTAGAATAACCCAACTTGCCATCATTATTGAAAAGAATGATGAATCAGATGGTTTATTTTTAAATTCAATAGATATAAAAATTTTAAAAAATAATACAATCAATAAGAAGAGACCTATAATTGAAAGTAGTTGATGTAGTAATCGTCTTCCAGGTTTTAACCAAAGGTATATTGAAATATTGATAAGCAAACAAAAAATTAGCAATAAAGCAGCTACCATATAAAAGTTTCGTTTGTTTTGTTAGTTTATTTAACCTTCCAGTTTTTCCAAAATTGGCTATAACGTCCCGCCGGCTTTGTGGCAGGTGGGGATTTTTATTACTGTTGTTTACAAATATACCGAAAAGTCTGAAAGAAAAAAGTTGAAAAATAGGAGAGAAGTGCAAACACTGACCTTTACCGATAAATCCCTAAAACCCCACTTGCACAAAACCGCTGTTAGCAACAGTTTTTATGATGATCCATTTATTTGGAGATCAAATAGTGATTCAGATTCAATGTAATATTTGATATTCCAATAATGACTACAACCATCGAACCAAACTTGCCAATGTTTTTCCCAGTTCGCTAAATCAGTTCTATATTCAGATTCCGGCTCAATTGATTTCTCCCAAAGAAAATTTACTAATAAATATCGTTTTCCAGAATCATCGATAAATCCTAAATATTGACGAACGTATTTTCTCAAATTTCTATGGATTACAGGACATTTGTATTTCTGATTAAAACGATTTTTATTTATTCCAGACAAGTTCTTTTTTAATGAGTTTTCAAAACTTTGAATTTCTTCTTTAGCTGGAGTAAATCGTTTATTTTCTTCAATAAATTTATATGCACTATTTTTATAAGTATTCGGAAATATAACACCTTTAAAATTCTTTTCGACCAACAAAACATTTGACTGCGATAATAAAATCATCGGAATCAGAGTAATTATGAAAGTAATTAATCGTTTCGTCATTCTAAAATTGTTGCTAACGGTTTGGGGCTTTGCAAAGGCAGGGCTTCCTTGCACCAAACTTTGATTTTTCCCTGATGTTCAAATATAGTAAAAAGTTTGTATTATCACTTTTGCCCTGCTTTTGCAAAACCCCTGTTGTACGTAGTTATTGATTTATTCTCATTCCAAGGTTTTTATCAATAACGGAGTTGGAAGACCTCCTCCAAAAAAGAATTCCACGTTATCCACTTCTTTATGAACCTAAATTGAATTGATTATATGTTTGATATGATCTGTTCAATTTAGGCTTCCACTAGTTTTTTTGTTCCGCAATAAAAAGTCAGTAAAAGATATTTCTCGTTATTGATTTATAGGATTTTTTTTACTAACTTAGCCAAGTCTTTTACGCTGTCAAGCGTTTGAAAGTAAAACTTTCCACGATGCCAATCGCAAAGACTTGCGGTTAACACCTTACTTATTTCTACACAAAAAAACTAGAGGATTCATAAACGTAAAACTTCGGAGGGCGCGCCAATTACGTACAACTCATAAATATACGCACCCAGCATACAAATTACAAGTTTGTTAATTTGTTTAAAATCAATTGGTTGTGAAAATATATTTTAAAAACAACATTGTTGATTTCTGTATATATTAAAATATATTTTCTACACATTCAAAAGTAGTGTTTTTTAGAGATTATCCAAAGGGCTTGAGATTTTTCTGATGGAATTGTCTGTTACATGCGTGTAGACAAAAGTGGTTTTGATATCGCGGTGTCCCAGTAATTCCTGGATGAAGCGAATGTCGGTTCCGTTTTCGAGTAAATGGGTGGCGAAACTGTGTCGGAGGCTGTGTATGCCTACTTTTTTGGTAATATGTGCTTTTTCTAAGGATTTTTTGAATACTTGTTGGATACTGGTACTGCTGTATTGGCCACCATGCTGTCCCTCAAAGAGGTAGACTTTTGGCCGGTATTCTTTATAGTAGTTGCGCAATTGTTCGAGGATGCTTTCCGGCAGATTAACGAAGCGGTCTTTCTTTCCTTTTCCACGTTCAATATGTACGCGCATGGAAGTACTGTCGATATTGGCGATTTTTAAATTGATGATTTCACTCAGCCGTAACCCCATTCCATAACAGAGTTTTAACATGGTGTTGTGTTTTAAATTTTCAGTGGCTTCAAAAATTCTTCGTATTTCATACATACTTAGCGCTTTAGGAAGTTTGCTTTGTTTTTTAGGACGCGGAATTTCTAAAAAAATCTTATCCTGAAACAGCACTTTTTGATAATAAAACTTTACGGCATTGATCCTGGAATGGATAGTGTTTTCTTTTAATCGTAATTCGTTGATACAATACAGAAGGTATTCTCGGACTTCCTTTTCCGTGCAGTCTTTTGCATTGATTTCTTTCAGGTAATAAAGGTATTGTGCAAAATCGTTGGCATAGGAACGCAAAGTGTTTGGGCTGTATCCTTTCAGTTTTAATTGATCAAGAAGGCGTTCCAGTTCTCTCTGGTTTGGTTTTGTGATTTTTGACAATACGAACTGTCCGACGACCGGTTCTTCCGGGAGATTGAAAAGCGTTCTGTATTCGGGTATATCGGGAACGTACCAGATTTTCTTGTTGGGAGACCATTTTGCACCATTCAAACTCTTGATTTGTTGGTAGAGTTGCGGTTTATTGTCAAATTGGATGAAGATGACTTTCTGGTTGTCATAGGCTCCTAAACTAAATTTGAAAGGCGTTAAATCAATCATGATGGCGTGTATTAAAAGAATATTTAAAAATACGAATTTTCTTAAGAAAATAAAATGCTAAAGGAAGAATATTTATGGAAAGTGTCTGAATTCTTGGTTTTTCAATCTGATTTTATGTGAACCGATTCGTAATTATTGCCTTTGAATTATTAATACAATTCAATACTTTTGCACAACAACACACACAAAATGTACAAACAACTAATCCGTCCGATTTTATTCTGTTTCGATCCGGAAGCAGTGCACCATTTTACTTTTTCAGCAGTTCGTTTTGCCAATAAGATTCCAGGTTTTTCGTCACTTTTTAAATCGATTTATGAAGTGAACGACAAGCGTTTGGAACGTGAGGTTTTTGGTTTGAAATTTAAAAATCCGGTTGGTTTGGCGGCAGGGTTTGACAAAGATGCGAAGTTGTATCAGGAGCTGTCCAATTTTGGTTTCGGTTTTATCGAAATCGGAACGCTTACCCCGAAAGCGCAGGATGGAAATCCTAAACAGCGATTGTTTCGCCTGCGTGAAGATTCGGCGATTGTTAACCGAATGGGTTTCAACAATGGTGGCGTGGAGGAAGCAGTACAACGTCTGAAAAAAAACAATGGCGTATTAATCGGTGGAAACATAGGTAAAAATAAAGTTACCCCAAATGAAGAAGCGGTTAAGGATTATGAAATCTGTTTTGAGGCTTTATTCGATCACGTTGATTATTTTGTGGTGAATGTGAGTTCGCCTAACACACCCAATTTGAGGGAATTACAGGATAAGGAGCCGTTGACACAATTGTTGCAGACGCTTCAGAATCTGAATCTTGCAAAGGCTAACCCAAAACCGATTTTATTAAAAATTGCTCCGGATTTAACAGATGAGCAGCTTTTGGACATCATCGATATCGTAAAAGAAACGAAAATTGCAGGTGTAATTGCCACCAATACAACCATTTCACGTGAAGGTTTACAATCCATTAATAAAATTGAAGCAGGAGGATTATCCGGAAAACCGTTAACCAAACGTTCTACGGAAGTCATTCGTTTTTTATCGGAGAAAAGCGGCAAAGCGTTTCCTATTATCGGAGTAGGTGGTATTCATTCTGCAGATGATGCTATCGAAAAACTGGAAGCCGGCGCGAGTTTGGTACAGTTGTATACCGGTTTTATATATGAAGGGCCGGCGTTGGTTAAAGCCATCAACAAAAAGATTTTAGAAAAAGCATAATAAGTCTTACTTTTGGCTTCCATGAAAACAGAACACGTAAAAATTATCGAGTGTCCGCGTGATGCGATGCAGGGTATCAAAGACTTTATCCCTACGGAGAAGAAAGTGCAATACATCCAGTCGTTGCTTCGTGTGGGTTTTGATACTATTGATTTCGGAAGTTTTGTTTCGGCGAAAGCCATCCCACAAATGCAGGATACGGCGGAAGTTTTGGCACAATTGGACTTGTCTAAAACCGAAAGCAAGCTGTTAGCGATTATTGCCAATACGCAAGGAGCGGAAAATGCTTCAGTGCATCCTGAAATTCAGTATTTAGGGTTTCCCTTTTCGATTTCGGAGAACTTTCAGATGCGTAATACCCATAAAACGATTGCAGAATCTTTAGTGACTCTGGACGAAATTTTGAACATTGCCGATAAATCCAATAAAGAAGTCGTAACCTATATTTCAATGGGCTTCGGAAATCCTTACGGTGATCCCTGGAATGTGGAAATCGTTGGCGAATGGACTGAAAAACTGGCCGGAATGGGCGTTAAGATTCTTTCCTTGTCCGATACTATTGGAAGTTCTACACCGGAAGTAATTGATTATTTGTTTTCAAACCTTATTCCCAAATATCCTCAAATTGAATTCGGAGCCCACCTGCACACCACTCCGGATAAATGGTTTGAGAAGGTTGATGCTGCTTATAAAGCGGGTTGTCGCCGTTTTGACGGTGCGATTCAGGGTTTTGGTGGTTGTCCGATGGCCAAAGACGATTTGACCGGAAATATGCCTACCGAAAAGATGCTTTCCTATTTTACTTCCAATAAAGTTGATGCCAATTTAAATGCATTGAGTTTTGAAAGTGCTTATAATGAAGCTTTGAAAATTTTTACGGTTTACCATTAATCTCATCAGGTTTAACAACACTTTAAGTTTTGGGTTTTGATACTCCGAATTAATTGACTATATTTGCATGCAATTTAACTACAAATTGCAACATGAAAGCACACACAGCTAAAATTGTCGGAGAAGGTTTAACCTACGATGACGTTCTTTTGGTTCCCAACTATTCCGAAGTACTTCCGCGCGAAGTAAGTATCAAAACGAAATTTACGAAAAACATCACGCTGAACGCTCCAGTTGTATCCGCAGCTATGGATACCGTTACGGAGAGCGCTATGGCAATTGCTATGGCTCAGGAAGGTGGAATAGGGGTTTTGCACAAAAACATGACCATCGAACAACAAGCTGCTGAAGTACGTAAAGTAAAACGTGCCGAAAGCGGAATGATCATCGATCCTGTAACCCTACCCTTAACAGCTACAGTTGGTGATGCAAAACAAGTGATGCGCGAGTTCAGCATCGGGGGAATTCCTGTAGTGGATGAAAATCTTATCTTAAAAGGAATCGTTACCAACCGTGATTTGCGTTTTGAAAAAAACAATTCCCGAGCTATTACCGAAGTGATGACTTCCCAAAACCTGGTTACCGCTCCGGAAGGAACAACTTTAACGCAGGCAGAAGAAATCCTTCAAGGCAATAAAATTGAAAAATTACCGGTAGTGAATTCCGAAAACAAACTGATCGGATTGATTACTTTCAGAGATATCACCAAACTTACCCAAAAACCAAACGCTAATAAAGACAGATTCGGACGTTTACGCGTTGCTGCCGCTTTAGGAGTTACAGCCGATGCGGTAGACAGAGCTTCCGCTTTAGTTGCTGCCGGTGTAGATGCTGTTATCATTGATACAGCTCACGGACATACTAAAGGTGTGGTTTCGGTGCTAAAAGAAGTAAAAGCAAAATTCCCTGAATTAGACGTAGTAGTTGGAAACATCGCAACTCCGGAAGCCGCTTTATATTTAGCAGAGAATGGGGCAGATGCCGTAAAAGTAGGTATCGGTCCAGGTTCCATTTGTACTACCCGTGTAGTGGCAGGTGTAGGTTTTCCTCAGTTTTCTGCAGTTTTGGAAGTTGCAGCCGCTTTAAGAGGGACTGGCGTTCCCGTAATTGCAGACGGTGGAATCCGTTACACAGGAGATATTCCTAAAGCCATTGCAGCCGGTGCAGACTGTGTGATGTTAGGTTCATTATTGGCAGGTACAAAAGAATCTCCGGGTGAAACCATCATTTTCGAAGGAAGAAAATTCAAATCCTACCGCGGAATGGGTTCAGTGGAAGCCATGAAAGAAGGTTCCAAAGACCGTTATTTCCAGGATGTGGAAGACGATGTGAAAAAACTGGTTCCGGAAGGAATCGTAGGGCGTGTGCCTTATAAAGGAGAACTAAACGAGAGCATGTTACAATTCATCGGAGGATTAAGAGCCGGTATGGGGTACTGTGGTTCAGCTTCCATCGAGGAGTTACAGACCAAAGGACGTTTTGTACGCATTACCTCAAGCGGAATCAGCGAAAGCCACCCGCACAACGTAACCATTACAAAAGAAGCTCCGAATTATTCGAGATAATAAAACAAGTAATACAGAAAGCCTCCTTTTTAGGGGGCTTTTTTTATGCCTTTATTTTTTTGGGAGCAAGAACTAATACTTTTCAGAACACGTTCCGTTCCTGCTGTACGCTAACCCGAGCGAAGCGAACTGACGAAGTAATCTTTTTCCGGTGGCTTCGAGAGCTTCAGCCAACGAAAAAAGGATGCCGCTCCCATCAGGGCTAGATTCAGCAGTTGTTTTTCAGATTCCTATTAAAGAAAAGAGACATGAAGCAAGAGAAAAAAAAAACAAAAGCCACTCGAAT
>NZ_JBSNCR010000007.1:0-146592 GCF_053764385.1 Flavobacterium pedocola
GGTCATTGCAGTATTGATACAAACCGTCTGGCTTGTTCCCGCTGCAATGGTATTTTGTGGGTTTACCGTGATGGTGCCTGTAGCCGTTGCCGGTGGACATCCGCCCGTAGTAGTTACCGTATAGTTGAACGTACCTGATGCCGTTGGCGTTCCGCTTATCGTAGCGACATTAGCTGCCCATGAACCCGTTACCCCTGCAGGAAGTCCTGCAAATGTAGCACCCGTTGCACCTGTGGTAGCTAACGTTATATTGGTCATTGCAGTGTTAATACAAAGTGTTCTGTTAACACCTGCAGCAATGGTATTTAAAGGATTAACATTAACGGTAACTGTCGCTGTTGCCGTACAAGTCGCTGTTGTCCCGGTTACAGTATAGGTCGTGGTTACAGCCGGATTGGCGGTCACACTTGCCCCCGTCGTTCCGGACAATCCTGTTGCAGGTGACCAAGTATAAGTAATACCCGCACAACTTCCAGCACAACTTGCCGTTAATGTGGTCGAGCCACTTGGACAGATTGGATCTACCGAAGTGGTAGCAGTTACTGTTGGCGGCGTTACACAAGTACTTGCCGAAGCAGAAACCTGAATGCTATACGTACAGGCTGTTCCTGCAAATCCATCCAAAACAATTAAATAACATTGATTCGGGTTGGCCGTAAACGTATAATTATAATTGGTTGTAGCACCTGGATTCTGACAAACTAAAGAAGTTGCGGTTCCGGCAGTGATATCGGCACAATTCGTGGTATCGTCATAAATAGACAACTGCAACCCTTGCGTACTGTTACAAATCTGATTATTAACATTCAAAAATGCCGTTTGACCGGGTGTCCAGGTTGAAGGAGCGCACCATTGGTACCAAACATTATTTTCAACACTTCCCGATGGCGGATCCTGACAAACAGAAGGTCCATCCGCTGTTCCGTCTGCATTAGTGGAAGTGTAAGTAACGTTATTGGCTAAAACAAAAGCGCCAGCACAATTATTGTTACTTGCCGAGTGTGCTACTGTACTGGTAATACATGTGGCTACTCCATTAGCTGAAGGATATCCTGTGTATGCAGCCGCGGATTGCGACACCATAATAAAATAATTTTGACCCGCAGTCAAACCCGTAACATTGACCGTTCCGTTTATGGGAATATTGGCACTACAGGCTATCTGTGTCAAACTGCTGCAGGTTCCGGAATAAATCGCATAATCACGGGTTTCGGCTGTAGCTGCTCCCGGGCCTATATAATCGGTTAAATTGGTAATGGTGAAAGAAGTCGTAGTTGCCGTAACCATCAACCATTCTACCGGTTGAGAAGTTTCGTTGTCCGTAGTACAGGCCGGGTTTAAAGTAGAGGTTCCCGATAAGGTAACCATTGTACCGTCTCCCGTTTCCATTTGGTAATGACCTGCATACTGCATGCCGCTGGTATTGGCACAAGTAGTATAAGGGTACAACTGGATGGCATTGCAAGGCGTAGTTCCTTGCGCCATGCCCAGCTGAAAACACACAACATTTATAAATACTAATAGTAGTTTTTTTATCATGATCAACCTTTAATTAATTGGTAAATTTTTCCACCACAACATATTCAGGTTGTCGTGTTTTATCAATGGTTTGTAAAGCTTTTCGCGACCAGACCTTAATTCTGACTTTATCATTAACCATAAAGTAAGTGGTTTGCTCCTCTTTGCGAATCGCTTCAATTTTTTCAAGAATTTCAGTAGTAACCGCAATAGGTTGTGTAGCGGTACTTAAAAATTCGATTTGGAAGGTTCCCTCCAGTTTGTCAGGAAATTTTGCCTTTTCCTGAGCCAACAGGAAAGTTGGAAAAAGCATCAGTAGAAGAAAAAGGTGTTTCATTTTACAGGTTTTTGTTATTTTTTTACACTTAATCGACATTTTTATGTATTTTATCGATTGAAGCGTTACTAATTTACACTTTTTTAACAATTGTTCTGTTTATTTGATTGTTTTTTTAGTTAAAAATAGACGAATCAGAAATCCTTTAGCATATTTTATTACAGCAATTGAAAACAAATCCTACAAAAAAATTATCGTTTTAACATTTAACTCCAAAACGTTCCCTAAAGAAAAAAACCTTTTCTATCTTTGACTTATTTTTCTCATGAAACTACAAAACATAAAAAAAGCCTATTTTGCTTCAGACCAACACTTTGGAGCGCCAGATGCCGAAAGCAGCTTCCCGAGGGAACAAAAATTCGTGGCCTGGCTGGACGAGATTAAAAAGGATGCTGATGTGCTTTTCCTGTTGGGTGACTTATTCGATTTTTGGTTCGAATACAAAACTGTTGTTCCAAAAGGCTTTGTGAGGGTTTTGGGAAAATTGGCGGAATTAAGAGACAGTGGCATTCCGATATACTTCTTTGTAGGGAATCATGACTTGTGGATGTACGATTACTTCGAGAAAGAATTAAACATTCCCGTGTACCACAAACCTAAACACTTCGTCATAAACAATAAAGAATTCCTGATTGGACACGGAGATGGCTTAGGACCCGGAGACAAAGGCTATAAGAGAATGAAAGCCGTTTTCACCAATCCGTTTTCGAAATGGCTGTTTCGCTGGCTGCATCCGGATGTGGGTGTAAAATTGGCACAATACCTGTCTGTGAAAAACAAACTGATTTCCGGCAAGGAAGATGTTAAATACTTAGGAGAAGAAAACGAATGGCTGGTGCAATACGCCAAAAGAAAACTGGAAACCAAACATTACGATTTCTTCATTTTTGGGCACAGACATTTACCCCTTGAAATCATACTTCATGACAATTCAAGGTATTTCAATCTGGGTGATTGGATCGGTTATTTCACCTATGGCGAATTCGACGGTTCCGAGTTCAAACTGAAGCGGTACAATCACTCGTGAGTAAGGTGACCGTCACGAACGGTTTGCCCTTTCCAATACTGCATTAAGGCAAAAGCTGCGATGGCTGAAGAAGCCAATCCTTCAAACAACAAACCTACACAGTACTGATAAATCGAAGGGCTGCCCCCGAAAAGGAACGCTTCCGAAAGGGTTTTGATGTACTCGGCCCCTCCACGCAAATGAATGTAAATATTCAGTGCAATCACACTCAGGATAACCCCGATAAATGCGGTTATTGCCCCGGAAGTCAGGTTAAAAAGATAATCCCTGTGGCCGGCATAAATATTCGATTTGATGGTACGGTTGATGCCGTAGCAGACAATGAAGATATTGACAAATCTCAAGTAAAAAATATTAGACCAACCCATCATTTCCATCAACAGGAAGTAAATCCCGATTCCGACAAAAACAATAATTCCGTTCTTAAATTCTTTTGAAGCGACCATAGCGTTATATTTTATAAGTTACTACATTATTTCAAGAGAAAACAATAAAACTGTTAATTAGTTTTTACTCTTTTACGTCTTTAACAAATTTATAAAATATTTATTAATACGTTTTATGCAAAACCCTAATTATTAGTTAAATAACTTATTTATCGGTCAGAACGCATTATTCGTATAAAAGAATCCAGTCATTGTGCCCAAAGTAATCCCATTTGGCAGCGGCGAGATCCACATAAGGATCGATTAGTTTGCGATAAGGCTTGCCGTTTACCGATACATTGCAGTCGGCATAAACCGCAACCGCTTTCCCTTTGGCACGGAATTCCGATTTTATCCGCTGGGCCATCTGCCAGATCATATCAGGTTTATCCGCCATGCCGTCCAGTTGTTTACGGGTAAGTTGTTCGCGAAACGGATAATACAATTCCTTCCCGGTGGCTTTGTCAAGTACCCGGAACAAAACAACGCCGTCCCTTTCCCTCAACATCATCCGCCAGCTTAACCGGTGCCCTTCTTCCGTCCAAAGCACATCGCCAGCAATGAGCCAATGACGCAAAGGTAAAACCAACTGCACCAGAAAATACAGCGAAAAGAAAAGGATAGTCAACCGCGTTCTTGCACTTACTTTTTCAACATGAACCTCAGTCACAATAGGTTTGTTTCTGAAGAAAATACGGCGGATGGTTTCCGGTTCATAGAAAAACAAAGCAAAACTCAAGGCAAAATATGGGAAGATCCCGATCTTTAAAGTAATCGAGTTAAAAAGATGAAAAATCAAAGAAGCCAACAAGGCAATCGTTCGGGTTTTTTTAAAAAAGAGTGCCGGGATGATCAGTCCGTCAAAAAGAATTCCGGCATAAGCAATGAAAAGGTAAAACCATCGCTGTTGAAAAATGGCTTCCAAAGCCGGAGCATTATCCATAGACGCAAAAAGGTTTTTGGTAAACGTCCCGTCCAGCCAGTCCGGGTAAAATTTGGCTGCTGTGGCGTAAAAATAAACGATTGCTATCTGAAGCATCATCACCCAGGAACACCATATAGGCATGGTCAATCGTTTCAGACTAGGGTTTCTTTTAGCATCTAAAGAAGCATAGGTATTGGCCGGCAGGAAGATCATGATAAAAGCTACCAGCATCAACAAATAGTAATGATTGTTGTAAGAGGTTTTCTGCATGAAATAAACGCCCGCCCAAAGCACCGTCAGCAAAGACAGGCTAATCCTGTAGCGGTACCCGAGCATCACCAACAAAGACAAAAAGCCCATTGCCATGAAATAGAAATACATGCCATAACCCGGCAACGGTTGCAGCCATTCCATACCGATATGTGAAAACGTAAAATTGGGCAACATAAAATTACCCTTAACCCAACCCGTGATTATAGCCCCAAAAGTTTCGCAGGCAAAGAGAAAGCCGAAAAAGATCCTGAAAAGAACCAGAGGCGCATTGTCTATCTGCCTAAAAAGCCTTGATTCCATTTAAATCATTTTTGAAATAATCTGCATAGCAGTTTGCTTGTCGCTGGCTAGTTTAAGTCGTAAGGCATCTAAAGAATCGAATTTCATTTCGCTTCTTATCCGGTGATGAACGGCAATACGAAGTTCCTGATCGTACAAATCCGAATGGAACTCAAAAAAATGCACTTCAATGGATCGTTCCATACCGTTTACCGTGGGCCTGAACCCAATATTCATCATCCCAAAAACGGTTTTGCCCTCAATTTGTGAGGAAACCACATAGACGCCGTCATGAGGTATGAGTTTGTAGTCTTTGCTGATTTGAAGATTTGCCGTTGGATAACTGATGGTGCGTCCGAGTTGTTTTCCTTTGACCACTTTCCCTTCAAAAAAATAATCGTATCCCAAATAACGGTTGGCCAAAGCCACATCACCACTTTGCAGCGCATTTCTGATTTTGGTCGAACTGATGGACACCTCGTTGATTTCTTCAGCAGAAATCTGTTCCACTTCAAAACCGTATTTTTCCCCAAACAGGATCAGATCGTCGATAGTTGCCGAACGGTTCTTGCCGAAACGGTGATCGTAACCGATGATGATCTTGGCAATATTAAACTGCTTGACCAGGATCTCCTCCACAAAATCTTCCGCGGAAAGCTGTGAAAACTTTGCATCAAAAGGATGGATGACCAGATTATCGACCGCTGCCTTATCCAGCAAAAAGGCTTTTTCTTCAATCGTATTTAAAAGTTTGATCTCCGAATCCTGTTGCAGCACCATTCTGGGATGCGGGAAAAAAGTCAATACCACCGTTTCACAACCCAGTTCCAAAGCGGAATTTCGCAGCTTTTTCAAAATAGCCTGATGCCCTAAATGGACACCGTCAAAGGTTCCCAGGGTCAAGATCGTTTTTTGGGCTGAATGAAATTCCTGTATGGATTGAAAAATTTTCAAAAGTGTGAATTTTTGGCAAAGATACTTATTGTTGCCTTATTTCAAACTTTCAAACCATGGTTGGTTATAATTAATTTTAATAAAATACGCATTTTTTTGTTAATTTTATATTAATTTCAAAAAAGAAATCTATTTTTGTACTTATCAACACTAATTTTAATTAACTAAGAAATGAAAAAAACACTACTCAGCCTTTCGCTTTCATTAGCCTTTATCGGTGGAATGAATGCTCAAGCGAAAAAAGACTGGTCTGAAGTGAGGTCAAGCGATAATCTATCTATCGCAAGAACTGCACAAAGACAAAGTTTTCCAGAAACGTATTCGCTTTTCAGACTTGATTTCGAGAGCATCAAAAGAAAACTTTATGCCGCTCAGGACCGATCTGCTTCGAATGCTAATTATGTAATTGTGGAAATTCCAAACGCCAAAGGAGCAATGGAACGTTTCAAAATGTATGAAGCTTCAAACTTTGATGCACAATTACAGGCGCAATTCCCGGACATCCGAGCGTATGCCGGAGAAGGTTTAGATGACAAAACGGCTCAAATCCGTTTAAGCATCAGCCCGTCTGGAATCAACACCATGACATTCAGAGCTGACAAGCCAACGGAATACATGGAAGTTTACTCGGCAGACAAAACTACATATGCTTTATACACCAAAGACGCAAAAAGCAGCAGAGTTCCATTGACCTGTTCAACTGCGGATGATCATATGGTGGCTGATTTAACACAAAAAGCAAACCAGTTAAACACTACACAATCCAGTGACTTAGTTTTCAGAACATTCCGTTTGGCAATGTCCGTAACTGGTGAGTATGCTGCTTACTACGGTGGTACCCTACCTCAGGTTGTAGCGGCGGTTAACGCAACAATGACACGTGTTAACGGTGTATTCGAAAAAGATTTGGCAATCAGAATGACCCTTATTGCTAACTCCACCAACGTAATGTACCTAAATGCAGGTACAGACCCTTATGGTGCTACGGATGCAAATTACAACACGGAACTTCAGACTACTTTAACAGCGGTAATCGGTGAAGCGAATTACGATGTTGGACACTTAATGTCTGCTATCGGAAACAACGGTAATGCTGGTTGTATCGGATGTGTTTGTACAAACGGAAGCAAAGGAAGTGGTTTCACTACCAGTACAGCTCCTGTAGGGGATAATTTCGACATCGACTTCGTAGTACACGAATTAGGTCACCAGTTTGGTGCCAACCACTCGTTCACTTTCAGCAGTGAAAACAACTCGGTTAACTATGAGCCAGGATCTGGTGTTACTATCATGGGTTATGCCGGAATCACAAGTTACGACGTTGCACCGCACTCTATTGACACTTTCCACGCAGGTAACATTGCTCAGATCCAATCTAATATGGCATCTAAAACCTGTGAAACAGAAACAGCTATTACACACAGTGCTCCTGTAGTAAATGCAGGTGCAGATTACACCATTCCTTTAAGTACACCATTTACCTTAACAGGTACTGCTACTGATGCAGGAGGAGGTACTTTAAGTTACCAGTGGGAACAATATGACGAAGCAACTGCTGCTGCGCAATTGACAACAGGATCACCTGCTTCTCCTACTAAAACCGCAGGTCCTAACTTCAGATCGTATTTGCCTTCTGCTTCAGGCGCAAGAACATTCCCTAACTGGACGTCTGTTTTAGCATTAAGCCCTACCACAATGGGTGCTGACATCGTTGTGGAAGCGTTAAGCTCTGTAGCAAGAACTTTAAATTTCCGTTTAACGGTTAGAGACAATGTTCTTAACGGCGGACAAACTAATTTTGACAATGCTGTGGTTACGGTTGCCAACATCACTGCATTAACAGTACCAGTACCTAACGGCACTAGCTACGCTACAGGATCTACCCGAACAGTTACATGGACTGGAACTGGAGCTTCAGGACACAACACTATCGCAGGTGCCACAAACGTTGACATTTTATTATCAACTGACAACGGAGCAACTTGGGGTTATACTTTAGCAACTGGAACACCGAATGACGGTTCAGAAAACGTAACTTTACCAGCAGGAGTAAGTGCTCCTTACTGTAGATTCATGGTTAGAGCAAGTGCTAACATCTTCTTTAATGTTTCACAAACTTTCGCTATCGGATATACTATTACCAACACTTGTAACACCTATACAATCAACCCTAATGCGGCTATTCCGGATAACACTCCAACATTCTTAACGCACGGTCTGAATGTTCCTACTACTGCCAATATTTCTGATGTAAATTTGGCCGTGAATTTAACACACACTTGGATTTCAGATATCACTTTGGCTGTATTAAGTCCGGGAGCTACACAAGTAAACGTATTCAGTGGTGCTTGTACCAGCAACGACAACATCAATGCAACATTTGACGATCAAGGTAGTACTATCGTATGTGCGGCTACAATTACCGGAAATGTAATTCCATCTCAGCCGTTATCTGGCTTTAACGGTCAGAATCCAAACGGAACATGGACATTTGGAGTTCTGGACAATGCAGCTCAGGATACCGGAACGATCAACACTTACGCATTAACAATTTGTAGTCAAACAGTTACTTTATCAGCTAACAACTTTGGCTTAGAGAATTTCACAATCTATCCTAACCCGAACAATGGTAACTTCAATGTTCAGTTTGATACAAACTCTGGAAACGAGGTTTCAATCGAGGTTCACGATATGAGAGGAAGATTGGTATTCGAAAAAGCGTACCAAAACAACGGAACTTTCAACCAAAACATTCAGTTGAACAATGTTCAGTCAGGAATCTACCTGGTAACTGTACAGGATGGCGACAGAAAAGAGGTTAAGAAAATTTCGATCAAATAATTAATCGATTTCATACAGAGAAAGGAGGCATTTGCCTCCTTTTTTTTATTACATTTTTTACTACAATTTTCCGTTATTTAACTGAGAATCAAAACTTTTTTTATATTTGCTACACTAACTAAAATAACTAACAATGAAAAAAACGTTACTACTTGTCTTTGCATTGGCGGTATCCGGTGGATATGCGCAGTCTGACAGGTTTTGGAACGCTTCTACGAAAAGCAATGTAGAAGCCTCCAAGTCTGCAAAGAGGGACAACTTCCCTAAAGATTTTAAGCTTTACGACTTAAATCTTGAACAAATCAAACAAACTTTATTTTCTGTTAACGGCAGATCATCAGGAGTAATCATCACCCTTCCGAATGCGGACGGACAACTGGAACATTTCCAGATGTATGAAGCCTCGAATTTCGATCCGCAATTACAGGCACAATTCCCTGGAATCCGTGCGTATAAAGGATATGGTTTAGATGACAAATTAGCGCAGCTTCGTTTAAGTATCGCTCCGGACGGCATCCAGACCATGGTTTTCAGAACCGACAAAAAAAACGAATTCATTGAGCGCTATTCGGCTAACGGAAGCACTTATGCTGTTTTCACTTCTTCCAGAAACAAAGGAGAGATTCCTTTCACTTGTTCTACAGACGACAAAAAAATGTTCTCTGACATTTCCAAAACAGCGCAAACACTAAAATCATCCAGCGGAAAACTACTTACGTTCCGATTGGCGATGTCGTGTACCGGTGAATACGCGGCTTATCATGGGGGAACAGTACCAATGGTCATGACCGCTTTCAACAATACCATGACAAGAGTTAACGGTGTTTTCGAGAAAGATTTGGCTATCCATATGAACATGATTGCCAACACCTCAAGTGTAATCTATCTTAACGCCGGATCAGACCCTTACGGACCAAACGATGCCAATTACAACACCGAATTACAAAACACTTTAACTTCTGTTATCGGTAATGCGAATTACGATATCGGACACCTTGTTTCGGCTATTGGAAATAATGGTAATGCAGGTTGCATCGGATGTGTATGTGATTCCGGAAAAGGAAGTGGTTATACAACCAGTACCGCACCAATCGGGGACAATTTCGACATCGACTTCGTCGCACACGAAATGGGCCACCAATTTGGAGGAACCCACTCGTTCTCAAACAGCAATGAAGGATCAGGAACCAATGTTGAAGTTGGATCCGGAGTAACCGTTATGGGGTATGCAGGGATTACGCCGTATGACACTCATTTACACTCTATTGATGTTTTCCATGCTTCAAACATTTCTCAGATTCAAGCCAACATGGCATCCAAAACATGTCCTACGGTTACCAATTTGACGCACGGAGCTCCTGTGGTAAATGCAGGTGCCAACTATACAATTCCAAAAAGTACACCGTTTATCCTGACAGGATCCGCTACAGATCCTAACGGAGATACCTTAAACTATGTTTGGGAACAAAACGATGACGGTGTCGGACAAACCAATGCAAACAGTGCGGCCCGTGTCAACAAACCGACAGGTCCGAACTGGGTAAATTACATCCCTTCAGCAACTCCATCGAGATATTTTCCAAAATTAACTTCTGTAATTGCCAACCAGGCAACTACGGGCGGATTGGACATTGTCGCAGAAGCCCTTAGTACGGTGTCCCGTACGCTGAATTTCAGACTTACGGCACGCGACAACAACATACTTGGAGGTCAGACCGGATTTGACGATATGACTGTTACGGTTAACGGAGCAGTAGGAGTAGGACCTTTCCAGGTGACAGCACCAAACACAGCTGTTTCCTGGGGCGTGGGTACCAACCAGACAGTGACCTGGGATGTTGCCGGAACCACCACCAATAACATTAACGCTACGTATGTGGATATTTATCTTTCTACCGATGGCGGAAACACTTACCCAATTCTTTTGGCACACAGAGTTCCAAATGACGGAACAGAGACTGTTACCGTTCCGAACAACCCTGGAACGACAAACCGTGTAATGGTTAAAGGAAACGATCATATTTTCTTCGACATTTCAAACGCAAACTTTACTATTGCCGCTCCGACAAGTACTTTTGGCGTTGCTTTTAACGGACAGGTAGACGGACAGAACAAAACCGCTTGCCAGGGGTCCAATGCTGTATTTACCATTCCTTATACTACATATGGCGGCTTTAGCGGTACCACAACCTTTAGCGTTGCCGGTTTACCGGGAGGTGCAACTTCGGCTTTCGCTCCGACTTCAATTTCAAGTAATGGAAATGTTACCTTAACCATAAGCAACACTAATGCAGCAGCAGCGGCATTATACACAATGACTGTAACAGCTACTTCGGGAGCCACTTCTAAAACAGTTCCGCTTTATTTAAACCTGGTAAGTTCTAACTTTGGCACACAAAACTTAACCTCGCCTGCAAATGCGGCTACGGCTCAAAGTACCACAACCATTTTAACATGGCCGGTTAACGCCGCTGCCACACTATATGATGTACAGGTAGCTACTGATGCCGGTTTTACCAGCTTAATAGCTAACACAACAGTAGCTACAAATAGTTATGCTGCTTCAGGATTAACCGTAGCAACTACTTACTACTGGAGAGTAAGACCTAAAAACGCAGGATGTTCCGGAACTTTCAGTACTGCTTTCTCTTTTATGACAGGTCAGTCCAACTGTACTTACACTTATTCCAACAATACAACTTTGAATGTACCGGACGGAACAGGATCTAACACCCCTGGTGCCGAAGTAAACAAAACAATTGTTGTACCGGGAACGGTAACAGGAACTTTAAACGATGTGAATGTAACCTTATCGTTCAACCACGCTTATATTGATGACTTAGTAGTGTGGATGTCACATCCTGACGGAACCAATGTGTACTTATGGAACAGAAACTGTGAAAACGAATTCAGCGCTGTTAATGTAACGTTTGATGACGGTAACCCGTTCATTTCCGATACTTCATGTTCGGCTTCAACCGGAACATTTTCACCGAACACGCCATTAGCTGCTCTTAACGGAAAATTAGCTGCAGGTACCTGGACTTTACGTGCCCGTGATTACTGGAACGGAGACATCGGTACCGTAAACAACTGGAGCATTAATCTGTGTGTGGCAGAAAATTTAGGCACCAACAGTTTTGGCATCAGCGATTTGATGGTATACCCTAACCCTAACCAGGGAACTTTCAATGTACAGTTCGATTCTAAGTCCCAGGAGGATATCAAAATCGGTGTGTACGATATGAGAGGTCGCCTTGTTTTTGATAAAACTTATAAAAATTCAGGCATGTTCAACCAAACTATTCAGTTGAACAATGTACAATCCGGCATCTACATGGTAAACATTCAGGATGGGGAAAGAAAAGAAGTGAAAAAAATATCTATTAAATAGTTTTTAATTTTTCCTACAAAAAAGGCGTCAATATTGACGCCTTTTTTAGTTTAACTAATAATTATTTTGAATTTAATAAAAAAAATATAAATTTGACACAAACTTAACAATAACTAAAAATGAAAAGAAATTTACTATTAACTTTAGCTGCTTTCGCGTTATCCTCCGGATATGCCCAGAGTGACAAATTCTGGTCTGCATACAAGGGAGATGCTGGTAAAATAGCTACTGACAAGGGGGTTGCAAGGCTTACCTTCCCTAAAGATTTCGACCTGTACTCTTTGAATTTAGGCTCGCTTAGAGAAACCCTATTTTCGTTGCAAAACAAATCTACCAACCAAAAAGTTATCATTTCATTGCCAAATGCAGATGGTAAATTGGAACAATTTGAAATGTACGAAGCCTCTAACTTCGAAGCTGATTTACAGGCGCAATTTCCTGAAATCAGAGCTTATTCGGGAAAAGGAATCACTGACCCTTATGCAACGCTTAAATTAAGTATCTCTCCTCAAGGGATACAAACTATGGTTTTCAGAACAGATAAGGCAAACGAATTCATGGAGCCTTATTCTCAGAATCACGAAATTTATGCTGTTTACAAATCACAAAGAGACAAAGGACAGTTAAACTGGACTTGTTCAACTGACGACAAACAAGCCTTTACAGACATTTCAGGAAAAATTCAGAATGTTGCCAAGTCAAGTACCGGACAATTAAAAACCATGCGATTAGCGCAATCTTGTACTGCTGAATACTCCAACTATTTTGGAGCTACAAGTGCTGCACAAGTGAACTTAGTTCTAGCCGCTTTCAACAATACTTTAACCCGATGCAACGGCGTATATGAAAAAGATTTAGGGCTTCACTTAAATTTAGTTGCCGCTTCTACAAACGTAATCTATTACACGGCGGGTACTGATCCTTATTCTGATGCTGCAACAGGTTCCGGAGGTGCTTGGAATGCAGAGTTACAAAACACTTTAAGTTCAAGCTTAACAGGTCCTTCAACATCTTTGGCTGCCAACAATGCTGCCTATGACATTGGTCACTTGTTTGGAGCTTCCGGTGGTGGTGGTAACGCAGGTTGTATCGGATGTGTTTGTGATGACGACACAGCCAGTACTACGGACAAGAAAAAAGGAAGCGGATTCACTTCTCCTGGAGACGGAATCCCACAAGGAGATAACTTTGACATCGATTATGTAGTACATGAAGTAGGACATCAATTAGGTGGAAATCACACGTTCTCGCATGCAAGCGAAGGTTCGGGTGTAAATATGGAAGTGGGTTCAGGTGTGACCATTATGGGGTATGCCGGTATTACCAACTATGACTTTGTACCCCATTCAATCGATGCCTATCATGCTGCCTCAATTGCTCAAATCCAAGCCAATTTAGCAGGAAGATCTTGTCCTGTTACAACTGCAATATCTGCAAACAATGCAACTCCGGTTGCCCTTGCAGGTGCTGATTATACAATTCCAAAAAGCACACCTTTTATGTTAACGGGATCTGCTACAGATGCAAATGCAGGAGATGCCCTTACTTACAGCTGGGAACAATATGACGATGTTTCCGGACAAACAGCGGCTAACAGTGGTGCTTCGGCAGGAAAAACGGCAGGACCGAACTGGAGAACATTTGCTCCAACCGCTTCCCCAACCAGATACTTCCCGACTATGTCGACTGTTTTAGCCGGATTAACCGCTACTCCTGGAATTGAAGTTGCTTCGGAAGCGCTAAGTTCTGTTGCCAGAACGTTAAACTTCAGATTAACCGTGAGAGACAATGCTCCTTTCAGTTCTTCTGCTCCAATTAAAGTAGGTCAAACTAATTTTGACAATATGGTTGTGACTGTGGACGCAACAAGAGGTCCTCTGACTGTGACTTCTCAAAACACTGACGGCATCAGCTGGAATCCGGGTCAAACCCAAACGATCACTTGGGCGGTAAACAACACCAATACCAGCACAGGTGGTACTAACGTAGACATCTTATTGTCAACTGACAACGGAGCAACTTTCGGTACGGTTTTAGTTGCCAATACGCCAAATGACGGTTCAGAAACGATTACCGTTCCAAGTACTCTGGCACCTTACTGTAGAGTTATGGTAAAAGCATCCGGAAGCATTTTCTTCAATGTTAACGTTAAGAGTTTTGCCATTGGTTATATTGTAACTACTACAACAACATGTACCGATTACACGAGAACTTTTAGCCCTGCTCAAGCAATGGCTACAGGATGGACAGGATACACCATTCCTGCTATTACAGATAGTTACACCATCTCTGATGCTAACTTTAAAATAGTGTGTACTGCTGCAAGAACCAACCAGGTTTCTTTCGGATTGGTAAAACCAGGTTCTTCTGTAGTAGATTATGTGGCTTTCGACGGACCTACTTCAGGATGTGGAAACGCTGTAGCAAACATGAATGTAGTTTTCGATGATGAAGGTGCGGCTTTCAGTTGTGCTAACACTAACTCAGGAGCGGCTTACCGACCAGTATCTTCATTTGCTACATTAGACGGCATGAACTCTGCAGGCACATGGCGTTTAGCGGCAAAAAGTACCGTAACAACAAATACAATTACAAGTGCTACGTTAACACTATGCCACACGGACACTACTATTACCCTTGCTTCTGAAAGCTTTGGTCTAGAGAATTTCTCTATCTATCCAAACCCGAACAAAGGGAATTTCAACGTTCAGTTTACTTCTAACTCGTCTAACGAGATCAAAATCGGAGTACACGATATGAGAGGCCGTTTGGTTTTCGAAAACGACTTCCAGAACACAGGAACTTTCAACCAGAATATCGCTTTGAGCAATGTTCAAGCCGGAATCTACGTTGTAACAGTTCAGGACGGTGAAAGAAAAGAAGTGAAGAAAATTGTTATTGAGTAATCACTATAGATATTGTTAAAAAAGGAGGCTTTCGCCTCCTTTTTTGTTGTTTTTTTAAAAAGACATTGAAACATTTCTATATTTGCAACACTAACTGAATTAACTCCTTATGAAAAAAACTTTACTAACCCTTTCAGTATCCCTTTTGGTTTCCTTGGGGTACGGTCAATCAAAACTTTGGACAAAGACTTCTGAAGAAAAGATTGGAATTTTAGAAAAATTCGAACGGACTTCCCATCCGGATAAATTTGAACTTTTCGCCGTAAATTTTTCCCAATTAAAATCACAATTGGCAAATGCACCGCTTGACACGTCAGGAAGCCTTTCCAATGTTGTGGTTACTTTCCCGGATTACACCGGAAAACTATCGGAGTATGTTATTTACGAAGCTCCGGTTATGGAAAAAGGCTTGTCGGACAAATATCCTGATATCAAATCGTATGTAGGTAAAGGAATTACCGATAAGACCGCAACGATCCGTTTCAGTACTTCCTTATTTGGCTTGCATGTGATGATGACCTCCGGTGAAGCAGGAACGTATTATATTGATACTTACACGAAAGACTTAAACAATTATATCGTTTACAGCAGAAAAGACATCCGAAATACCAGAACATTCAGTTGTATGGTTGAAGACAGCCCGGAAGATGTTGTAAACAATACAGCAATTCAAGTTCAAAAAGCCACCGACGGAAAGTTCAGACAATACCGTCTTGCAATGGCTTGTACTATAGAATATGCGGCCTTCCATGTAAATGCTTCTCCGCAAACCGAAACAACCGATGCGGAAAAAAAAGCAACGGTTCTGGCGGCCATGAACACCACCATGACCCGTGTTAACGGTATTTACGAAAAAGACATGTCGTTACGCATGAACTTAATTGCAAATAATGATTTAATCATTTTCATATCCTCTGACAACTTCAACAACACCAACGCCAACACACTGATTAACCAAAGTCAGACGGTTATTGACGGTGCCATTGGCGCTGCAAACTATGACATTGGACACACTGTAAGTACCGGTGGTGGTGGTCTGGCGCAGTTAAACTCGCCGTGTACGGCTAATAAAGCAAGAGGAATCACTGGTTCCGGCGCACCGGTTGGTGACCCTTACGATGTAGATTATGTGGCACACGAAATGGGGCATCAGTTTGGAGGCCCTCACACGTTTAGCGGAACCGGAGGCAGTTGTGCCGGAAACGCAAGTGCCGCCGATGCTGTTGAACCTGCCAGTGGTAGTACAATTATGGCTTATGCCGGTATTTGCGGACCTGATGTACAACCCAACTCTGACCCGTATTTTCATGCTGTAAGCATTGCAAAAATGACCACTTTCATGACGGGAACCGGAAATTGTGCTGCACAGGCAAACAATAACAATACACCTCCTGTAATTGCACCTTTAACAAATTACACGATTCCTTACGGAACAGCTTACATATTAACCGGAAGTGCATCCGATGTGGATGGTACTGCAGCGTTAACGTATTGCTGGGAACAGACAAATGCGAGCGCGGGCACCGATTACCCTACTGCTGCACAAACCACTGGTCCTGTATACAGATCGATTAACCCAACAACTTCCCCTAAACGTTATCTGCCAAAATTTTCAGATGTACTGACCGGTAATTTAACACCGGCTTGGGAAGTAACACCGAATGTGGCCAGAACCATCAATTTCGCCTTAACGGTAAGAGACAACCAAACCCCTACAGGTGGTCAAACAGCAAGAGCAAACATGACGGTTACTACCGCCAATGTTGGTCCTTTTGCATTAACTTCACCTGCATCCGGAGCATCATGGGCAGTTAGCTCTTCTCAAAACATCACCTGGAATGTTGCCGGTACAACCACAAACGGCATTAATACGGCAAACGTTAACATCTTAATTTCTACTGACAACGGCGTTACCTTTACAACCCTTCTGGCAAACACGCCTAACGACGGTAATCAGCTTGTAACCATGCCAGCGGTTGGGGGCGTTAACTGCAGAATTATGATTGAAGCCGTTGGAAACATCTTCTACGCGGTATCTCCGAATTTCAGCATTGGTTATTCGGTTGTGACAACCTGTAACACATATACAGACGCTTCAGCTCTTCCCTTTGTGGATCAGGCTCCCGGTAATTACACTACAAGAACATTAACCGTTCCTATGAGTGGTTCTATTAGTTCGGTAGAAGTTAAAAACAACATCACACACACCTATCTTTCAGATGTACAAACAGACATCAGCAGCCCGGCTAATCCAAGCACTTTCGTTAAGCTTTTTAACAGAAGTTGTGGCGACACGAACGGGACTGTAAACCTTAATTTCGTTGACGGTGGCGGTGTGATCAACTGTACAGCCGGTGCCGCAACCCTTCAGAATGTAGCTCCAAGCGCAGCTTTATCCGCTTTTAACGGTCAAAATCCGAACGGCAACTGGACTTTCAGAGTCTATGATAATTTTGCAGGCGATACCGGAACCGTAAACTCATGGGCAATAACCGTTTGTACGCAAACGATTACCACCTTAGGCAATAACAGTTTTGGATTGGATAATTTCACCATTTATCCGAACCCTAACAACGGAAGTTTCAATGTACAGTTTACCACCAATACTTCTAACGAAATCAAAATTGGTGTACACGATATGAGAGGACGCTTGGTTTTCGAAAACAACTACCAAAACACGGGAACCATCAACCAGAACATTCAGCTGAACAATGTTCAGGCCGGGGTTTACATGGTTACCGTACAGGATGGTGAAAGAAAAGAAATGAAGAAAATTGTTGTGGAATAACAAACGCAACTTACAATAAACAGAAAAGCCCCATAAAGGGGCTTTTTTTATTCAACGCTTATGCTGTTTATGATTTGAGGCACATCGGTAATCACAAAATCCAAAGTGAAATACAATTTACCTTTTTCCTTTTTTAAATCTAATTTTCCTTTTTTTACATAAAAATAACCCGCCTGTCCTTTGCAGAAACAATGCCTGCCAAAAAGCATCTTGACATTTCCCAAGTCTTTATCGGTTAAACTTAGCTTATCTGCCTTGTTGTCAATCTCAAAAAGGATCTCTTCCCGATAACCGGCATCCTGCAAATCCTCGGGCGCCGTTTGAGCGTATTCAAAAAGCACAACCGATTTCGAAGGATCGTCTACGGTTTTATAATACAACTTTCCAGTTCCGTCTACGCTTACCTCAAGACGCTTGTTTTTTTTGATTTTTAAGCCACATTTCCCATCTTCCGGACATGATGACCGCAACGATGCCAAAACAACCTCATTTGGACTGTCTGCGACTTTTTCTTTTGTAGCCGTACAGCCCAAACAAAGCAACAACGGAAAAATAAAAAATGCTTTCATGGTTTCTTTTTGATAACTACTGCAAATACTACACCAATTATTTTCCGTTATATTCGCTCATGGTGTTGCCCAAACCGGCTAAAGCGAAAGAATTGATAGCCTGAAGGGCCACATCCATACGTTCGATAAGCTTTGTCTTTTCTTCTTCATCCCATTCGCCCAAAACATAATCCACCTGTCTTCCTTTTTTGAAATCATCGCTGATCCCGAAACGGAAACGCGGATAATCTGCAGAATTTAAAACCAGTTGGATATTTTTCAAGCCATTGTGCCCGCCGTCGCTGCCTTTTGGTTTGATTCGGATGGTTCCAAACGGCAAATTCAGATCGTCGGTGATGACCAAGATGTTGTCTTTGGCGATTTTCTCTTTTTCCATCCAGTACTGCACGGCTTTACCGCTAAGGTTCATGTACGTGTTGGGTTTCAGCAGCATCAGGGTTCGTCCTTTAACTTTATATTCGGTAACAGAGCCTAACTTAGCTGTTTCAAAAGAAAGCGACTCTTTTTTGGCCAAATGGTCAAGGATTTTAAAACCGATGTTATGACGCGTGTTCACGTATTCGGCACCGATGTTACCTAAACCAACTATTAAAAATTTTTTACTCACTTCGTTTCTGTTTTTTTGATGGAGTTCGAGAAGCTCCGATTTCATGGGATCGATAGGTTCTTTTGGAGAATGCTCTTTTCTGAAGATGTTTTTAAGCCATTTCATAACACAAAAGTAATGGAATTTCAAAACCTTTCCAAAAAGCCCAAAAAGCCACTCCACTAGCCCCGATGGGAGCGGCATCCTTTTTTCGGTGACTGAGGCTCGCGAAGTTACCGAAAAAAGATTACTTCGTCAGTTCGCTTCGCTCGTGTCAGCGGACAGCGGGAACAGCTTCTCCAAAAAAGACCAAGCCCTTCGCACTAAAAAATCTCGATTACAATTTATAACGGTTGCTTAAAACCACCCCGCCCTACGGAAACCTCCCGCTACGGAAACGGGAAAAATAAAAAAAGTCCCGATAAAATCGGGACTCTTGTATGGATGAGGATCAAAAATTATTTTTTCTTTCCTTTTGCTCCTTTTTCTGCTTTTGCAGCTTCCTGAGCAGCTTTCATCGCCGCACGAGAAATCTTCACCTGACAGATAACAGTATTGTCCGGTTGTAACAATCTGAAGTTGTTAGTAGGGATTTTAGTGATGTACAACTTGTTACCCATTTCTAACTCAGTGATGTCTGCTTCAACGAAGTCAGGTAAGTTAGCAGGCAAAGCTCTAACTTTCAATTTACGTTGGTTAAGACGTAAAACACCACCTGCCATAACTCCTTTAGAGTTACCGACAACTTTTACAGGAACTTCCATAGTGATTTCCTTTTTAGGATCTAACTGGTAGAAGTCGATGTGTAAAATTTTGTCTGATACTGGATCAAACTGGATATCTTGAAGGATAGCCTCATATTTTTTACCACCTGCCAAATCAATTGCAACGGTGTGCACGTTTGGAGTGTAAACTAAACCTTTAAAGCCTTTCTCTTCAGCTGTAAAGTGTACTGGTTGATCTCCTCCGTATAACACGCAAGGCACCATTCCAGCATTACGTACCGCTTTCGTTGCCGACTTGCCCACGCTTTCTCTTTCAGATCCTTTGATCGTAATTGATTTCATTTTGAAATATTTAAATAATTAATAAAATTCTAAACTATAAACTTCCCGCTAATGGAGTTGTTGTTCTGTACCATGTGCATTACTTCTGCAAACAATGGCGCACAGCTCACCACTCGTATTTTAGGGCTCTGTTGTTTCAACGGAATCGAATCGGTTACAATCAATTCCTGAATCTTCGAGTTTTCAATTTTTTCGTACGCACCACCCGACAGAATCGCGTGGGTACAAATGGCTCTTACACTCAAAGCGCCTCTTTCCATCATCATGTCTGCCGCTTTGGCTAAAGTACCTCCGGTGTCGATCATGTCGTCTACCAGAATTACGTTACGGCCTTTTACGTCACCGATCAGCTCCATAGTGTCGATTACATTAGCCGCTTTACGCTGCTTGTAACAGATTACCACGTCGGATTCCAAAAACTTGGAATAGGCATACGCTCTTTTTGAACCGCCCATATCCGGGGATGCGATGGTTAAATTCTCTAAATTTAAACTTCTCACATACGGCAGGAAAATAGTCGACGCAAACAGGTGGTCTACCGGCTTTTCGAAGAAGCCCTGAATCTGATCCGCGTGTAAATCCATGGTCATGATTCGTGTTGCTCCCGCTGATTCCAATAACTTGGCTACCAGTTTTGCTCCTATCGGCACTCTCGGTTTGTCTTTACGATCCTGACGCGCCCATCCGAAATAAGGGATTACCGCTGTAATGTGTCTGGCCGAAGCTCTTTTCGCTGCATCAATCATCAGCAAAAGCTCCATTAAATTGTCCGCACTTGGGAAAGTCGAACACACCAAAAACACGCGCAATCCGCGAATGGACTCTTCAAAAGACGGCTGAAACTCGCCATCACTATATTTAGAGAACGTTACCTTGCCCAGCTCCGCACCATAGTGCTCAGCGATCTTTTCAGCAAGATAGGTACTTTGTGAACATGCAAATATTTTTGCTTCCGGTTCAGTGTACGACATTTTAATTCGTTGTTATGTAGTTAGTTGAGTGTTGTGTTGCTCTAATGCGGTGCAAATTTAGAAATTAAATTCAACTCTGAAAGCAATTTTTTCTTTTATTTTTTGATTATATGTTGAATTTTTATTTACATTTGCACCCACAATTCGAAAGAACCGTATGCCGCGGTGGCGGAATTGGTAGACGCGCACGACTCAAACTCGTGTACTTAGGTGTGTGGGTTCGATTCCCACCCGCGGTACAACAAACCTCTCAGCAATGGGAGGTTTTTTTGTTTTACTAAACTGATAATCATAAGCTTTTTAGTCAAAAAAAACATTTATTCATGCTTAATTATTAAGTTTTTAACTTAACCACTTGCAATTTTTCACCATTTGTAGTATATCTGCATTATTCGTTCATTGAAACAAGATCTAACACATCCGAATGGTTCAAATCCATTAAAACAAAAATTAATAGAGTTAGTTTAACTGCAAAAACAGTCCTACTAATAGGCTGCTTAGCAACAAAGTCATTTGCTTTAGACTTTAGAGCAAATTTTAAAGACAATAAAATTATCAACATTAAAAAAACTAACGACATGGAAAACATTATTATTAAAAAAAATAAAAGTATGGATATAAAAATTAATTTAACGTTTAAAGGTAAGGGTGTGTACAACTATAATTAAAAAGGCAGGTAAAATACCTGCCTTTTTTGTTTCAATCCAACTATGTGTTTGCTTCCAACAAGACAATCTTCTCGGCTACAGTTCCCCTTTCAAAAAGACGGATGAGTTTAAAAACCCCACTGGCAATATAGCCCGGATTGCTTACTAATTGTGCAATCTTACGAACTTTCACATCCCGGCCCACAATCGCAAGTTTCTTAGCTTCAGCATCCATCGGAGCCAATTCCAACGCATATTTCCAGGCACCATCACGGGCGGTCTGCATGCTGAAATCGATTAAAAAAGTATCTGCACCGTTGGTGTATCTTAAAATCATTTTCAGCCTCGGCCAAACTTCGGACAAAGCATTTTCCACTCCTCCGACCAGGCTTGCAAGAATCTCATTGATCTTATCAAAATCGGTTTTCAGCTTGTGAATTTCTTCTCCGGGACAAATCTGGGCTGCCGCGATACCCAAATCGAGATTGATATGCGCATTGATGCCCAGCAAGAGATGCTGCAACAGTATCGGCCAGTAATTTTGCGTTTTTTCAAAGGCGAACTTCCAGCACTCCGAACAACTTTCCTTTTGCTTGTACTGATAATAAGCCATCAGATAACGGTTAGCAAAAACCACATCCAGTTGCTCCATGCGCAGGCCATCCTGAAAAATCCCTGCTGCAATACCTTCTTTCACTTTAATCGTTACCTTATGATACAAGGCTGCAAAATAGCCCAAAGGCGACTGATCGGCTTTCGATTGCGCAATGATTTCTTCCAATAACACTATTACTTCTTCGATTGTTGTAGCCTGTTTGATTTCCATCTGACAAATATTATTCTGAAATTTCTTTCAAAAATAAACAATTTGTCATACGAAACAAGTTCGCCAAAACCGATTTTAAAAGGGCCCGGGCTCAGGACTTCAAGCCTGAATCCGCTTTTACTCAATCTGTTCCCAACAAAATTTTTTACTTCGTTTGTAATTACCTATTTTTGAACCGAACAAACTAATGACGTATGAGCACAACCACTAGACACAACTGGACGAAAGAAGAAATCATCGCGATATACAACAAACCCTTGATGGATTTGCTTTACGAAGCGGCTTCCATCCACCGTGTACACCATGACCCGAATGTGGTTCAGGTATCCACTTTATTATCCATTAAAACCGGAGGATGTCCGGAAGATTGCGGCTATTGCCCACAGGCAGCCCGTTACCACACCGATATCGAAGGCAACGATTTAATGTCGGTTTCACAGGTGAAAGCACAGGCCTTACGTGCAAAATCAAGCGGTTCTTCCCGCGTTTGTATGGGAGCAGCCTGGAGAAACGTAAAAGACGGACCGGAATTCGATCAGGTATTGGAAATGGTGCGTACCATCAACAAACTGGACATGGAAGTATGCTGTACTTTGGGAATGTTGACCGAAAACCAGGCACAACGTTTGGCAGAAGCCGGATTGTACGCTTACAACCACAATTTAGACACTTCCGAAGAATATTATAAAGAAGTAATTTCAACCCGCGGTTTCGAAGACCGTTTGCAGACCATCGAAAACGTACGTAAAACCAACGTAACGGTGTGCAGCGGCGGTATCATCGGAATGGGCGAAAGCATCGAAGACCGTGCAGGAATGCTAGTAGCGTTATCGACGTTGAACCCACAACCGGAATCCGTGCCGATCAACGCATTGGTGGCTGTAGACGGTACACCGATGGAAGACGAAAAACCAGTGGAAATCTGGGAAATGATCCGCATGGTAGCCACTACAAGAATCGTAATGCCGGAAACCCAGGTGCGTTTGTCTGCGGGAAGAACCCAAATGTCCAGAGAAGGACAGGCGATGTGTTTCTTTGCCGGAGCAAACTCGATTTTTGCCGGAGACAAATTGTTGACCACTCCAAACCCGGACGTGAACGAAGACATGAAAATGTTCGAATTGTTAGGCTTACAACCGCAGAAACCGTTCATCAAACTGATGCAGCCGGAAACCGTGGAAGCCGAAGATTCAAAATTCCAGGCTTTAGGTGAAAAACCAAAATGGTCAAGGCCGGGACACACGATCGAAAGAAACCTTGAAGCGCAGACTAAAGGAAAAGAATGTTGTTAATTTTAACACTTTTCTAAAACAAAATATATTTACGGTAACGTAAAGCTTTCTTAACTTTGCTCTCAGCCCTATTTCTGAGAGCATTTTTTTGGCCACTAATTTTAATCGCCTTTCATGAAGTTACAGTTGACCGAAATCGAGCGTGTAAAAACCATTTCCAAAGAGGATTTTTATAATAATTACGTAAAAAAACAAAAACCGATAGTTATCGAGCAGCTAACCCAGGATTGGCCGGCGTATGAGAAATGGAAGCTGAACTATATTAAGGAACTTGCCGGCGATAAAACCGTACCGTTATATGATGACCGCCCGGTTTCCCACAAAGACGGTTTCAACGAGGCGCATGCCAAAATGAAAATGAGCGATTACATCGACCTGTTGCAATCCAAACCCACGAATTACCGCATCTTTTTATACAACCTGATGAAACAGGTGCCACAACTGCAAAACGACTTTAAATGGCCCGATATCGGCTTGAAACTCATCAAACAGTTACCGATGCTTTTCTTTGGTGGTGAAAATTCAAAAGTTTTTATCCATTACGATATCGATTATTCCAATATTCTGCATTTTCACTTTCACGGAAAAAAGCAATGCATTCTTTTTGATCCCGAACAAACAAAATATTTATACAAGGTGCCACATGCCCTGATTTCAAGAGAAGACATCGATTTTGACAATCCGGACTTCGAGAAGTGGCCCGCTTTGCAACACGCACAAGGTTTGATCTGCAACCTAAATCATGGCGAAATGCTTTACATGCCGGAAGGCTATTGGCATTATATGAAGTACCTGACGCCTGGGTTTTCCATGAGTTTGCGCGCCTATCCGAGAAAGTTAAGCAGTCTTTCCTATGCCGTGTACAATATTTTTGTGATGCGCCACTTCGACAATTTCATGCGAAAATGGAAAGGGCAGAAATGGATCGATTACAAAAACGAGCAGGCCGTAGTTAGAACCCATCGCAACTTAAACATCCAGTAATAAAAAATCCCGGTTTGAAACCGGGATTTTTTTATTTTTCAGTATTAGTAAATCACTTTTCGGTCTACTATCAGACCGTTTTCCAGTTCAATTTTAACGATTAAAGCATTGTTGGTTCTCTTTAAAGAATTCAAAACCACGGAATGCGCCGCAATGTTTTGCTTTTCAACCAAAAGGCGTCCCAGTATATCATAAACCGAAACCGCTTTAATACCTTCCAACGTAGACGAAATCTTCAATTCATCAACGGTTGCCACCATTATCGCATTACTTAGGACTTCCGTATCCGAATTTCCTAAAGTGGTGTTGGTAAAACGAAGCACGAAACGGTTGTTGAATTCACCTGCTTGCGTAGTAAAAGTGTAATCGGCCGCTTTTAAATCATGAATAATGTTCAGTAATTTGTCCTCCAGATAAATAGCCTGACTTGTTAAAACACCTTCCATTTGAGCAATGGAAACCGTATAGGTCTTTGCTTCTGCTGAACGGTAGCCCAATGGGACCACATCGTTAAGCACAAAAGTATTTCTTCCTTGAATCTTATATTTCTCTTCACCAATAAGCGAGTAAAACGTCGCCAAGGTATTGGTTTGGGTATATTGACCATCGTATCCATAATCCGCACCTGAGGTTGCTTCCGGGAAGAAGCCTACAAGCTGCTGACTGAAAATACCTTCCGCCTCATTTTTAAGGTTAAGCCAAACACGGTCGCTGCTGGCAACTTGCTCGTCTGCGGTACGGTAAAAATTCGCATTGGAATAGGTCGCTTTTCGCATGCTGTTGTTAAACACCACATTTCCGTTAGCGGAAGCATCAACCTGAAAACCTTGACCGGACGCTATAGCTCCAGTCGGCTGAGCGGTATTTCCCACTCCTGTGGAAGATGTTGCCGTTCCTCCTGACAAATTGTAATACGCGAAGTCATTCGGGCTGTAAACCGAACCGCTGTAATTGCCTACATGCGTCCAGAAATACAACGTTCCTGAAATAACACCCGCATTGGCGTTGATAAAATCATTAGCGCTGATGGCAGACGGATAAGGATTTCCGATTAAGTTGAAATCGTCGTTGTTTTTGGTATTGTCCATACTCAAGTTAACCGGCATGTTGATGATCCCGTTGTTCACTTTCCCGCTGAAAGTAACATTTTCCTGACGCGGAAAAGCTCCTGCAGCACTGGCCATAGCAGCATAGCCTCTACCGGCCTGCATGATTTCCGTTTGCGGTGTGAAAACCCAGGCATCCCTGTTATCATCGTGCGAATCGTTGTTATCGTCTCTAAAATTGGCCGCATTCAACTTATAGATTCTTGAAGGGTCCCAAGCCGAAAGAGCACTTCCAATAGTTCTGTTCTCTACCGGAGACGACCAGAACGTATAATCATATTGTTCAAAAGGCGCTGTGGTTTTGTAAACATTGATGGTTCCGTTGTTAGTAACCACGCCCGCATTATTGTTCATCACCAATGAACCGGCGTTGGCCACTTCAAGGATTCCTGTAGCATTTACGGTTACATCATTCAACACCTCAACAAAAGTATTGTCTCCGATTAACAGCGTTCTTCCGCCATTTACCGTCAAGCTGCAACAGGTAAAACTGCCATTCACACCCGTATTATAATTACCGTTGATAACCGCCAATGTATTTTTACTAGGTGCGCCGTTGGACCAGGCAGTTCCGTTCCAGGTGGAAGTTAGTGCCCCGCAAACCACAGGCAATTCCGTATAACTTTGTGAACAGATGGTCAGGGTGTAGGAATTTACGGTTCCGACATCGGCTGCACCTAAATCACGAATACCTACCAACCAGTTACCTTGTGGGTTCATGCCGTTATAAACGGATAATGCCTGAGCCGGCAAATAGGTTCCGTTAATTGGTGAAGCACAAACCATCGCCACACCCTGATCGTCAAACAATACATTTATATTGTCGTTGTTGGTACAGCTTCGGTTGAAAATGTTAATTTGGTTGGATGCCGACGGATTCTGCAATACTACCTGCAAATCTTCCACATACGGATGCGTCGCGTTCACTCTTAAATTCACGTCGGTAATTGTAGCGGCCGTAGGAACATTAATCGAACGAACCGTATAGACCGTATTGTTGTCCGGAACGTTAAAAGCAGAATTATAGGTGTAATCCGTACAGGTTGTTGTCATGGAATACCCAATGGCAAACCTGCTGGTATTGATCGCATAATAATCGTTTCCGGTAGGCTCAATCAGCAATCGGCAATTAGTGGAAAGCACATCCGGAACCGTAATGGTATGTGTACCGTCGTTTGGTGTATTGGCAAGAAGCGTGATTGGGAAAGTAACCCCACCGTCAATGGAAAGCAAAATATTTACATTGGCAGAACCTGTCAAAGCCGTTGTATTGTTTACCGTCCAGGTAATGGTTTGCGTACTTCCAATAGCCCAGCTAATCCCTGCAACATTTTGAGACGTAACAGAAAACGGCCCATAGGCATTGTCAAAGAACACGGTCATGTTATCGCTTTCGTTACAAGCACCGCCTGCTCTGTTATCGCGTACCGTAAATCTGAAATTTAAAGTTCTGTCTACTCCGGGAACAATTTCCCACATGTTGCCGCCTACCCCATTGGCCACGTGTCCTGCAAGATTTGGAAACCTGCGCATCGGGCTGGCGGTTGGTGTAAAGGAACGAAAATTGGGGCCGGTAGTTTTAGTGGTATTCGGATACGTCGTAGTAGCGTCTCCGATGTCCATTTGCTCCCAGCAGTAGGTTAAGGATGCCAAACCGTCTGCATCAGTACCAACACCTGTAAGTT
This sequence comes from Flavobacterium pedocola, assembly GCF_053764385.1. Classification (NCBI taxonomy): domain Bacteria; kingdom Pseudomonadati; phylum Bacteroidota; class Flavobacteriia; order Flavobacteriales; family Flavobacteriaceae; genus Flavobacterium; species Flavobacterium pedocola. The sequence goes on from NZ_JBSNCR010000007.1 coordinate 27,401, forward strand.
TAAAAGCCGTACCAATTGGCAAGGTTTTATCGGCTCCTGCATTGGCTGTTGGCACGGCATTGCCTGTCGCCGTAAGGGTTGGACACGCTTTTGCCTTAATATTATTGCTTACCTGCTGAATACTTATAGCATGAAAATAGGCATCACTGTTCGCTTGAACATCGGTAGCCCCTGTGATTCCGGCATAGCCCATGATGGTGCTTCCGCTTCCGGGTTCCAATTGCGCCACAGCAACCTGTGTAGAATGGGTAAAAGTGTGATTGCCTCCGAACTGATGTCCCAATTCGTGGGCTACATAATCGATATCGAAGGTATCACCCTGAGGGATTCCGTTGGCCGGCGAGGTATACCCGCTTCCTTTTTGACCGTTTACACAGACACAACCGATACAACCGGCATTTCCACCGCCTCCGGTAGCTCCAAACAAATGACCCACATCATAATTCGCTTCTCCGATTACGGACGTTAGCGTGTTTTGAAGTTCAGCATTCCAGTTCGCCATATTGGCCGCTGCCGAATACGGATCGGTAGCCGCATTAGTGTATACTACATTAGCATTGGTTCCGATTAAAATCAACCGAACATTGAAATCATTTTCAAACACCCCGTTCACTCTCGTTACGGTGGCGTTGATAGCCGCCATGGCTCCGGCAACGGTTCCGCCATGAAAGGTTGTATATTCTCCAGTACAGGACATGGCCAGACGGAAACGGCGCAATTGCGAATCATCGGCATTGTTTAAGGCGCCTTTTTGTGCAGCCTCGTGCGCTACTAATTGTTCTTCGGTTCCGCAAGTAAAAGGCAAGCCGGTGGCTGCATTGTCTCTACGGTTAAAAACAATATACTTTTTATAATCTGTAGTTATCGGATCGATGATAGTGGTGCCGTGATTGGGTTTACGGATTATGGCACTAAAGCCTTTTTCATCTGAAATACTAAAACGAATAACCGTACCAGGATCGCTGACACTTACCCCCGCGTACGAACGGATATTGGGGAATTGCGCCTGCAAAGCCGGTTCCATAATGGAGGCTTCGGACACACGGAATTGCTCAAGAGTTCCCTTTTCATTCGGAACACTGATTGTCAATTTTTCGGCAGTGACTTTACCGCTGATTTTTGCAAGTTCCCTTTGAAGTTGCGGAAACTGTAAGGTAAACGTTTTGTATTCTTTCGGAAAATCTTCACGGAGTAATACACTTTTTTCTGTAGAAGGTATCAGTACCGTTGGATTCCAGAACTGTTTCTCTTGTGAGAATAGAGAGACAGCTGTTAATTGCAGCATAGCAATCAGCAGTAGTTTTTTCATTATTGGGTTAATTGGTTAGTTAGGTGCGGCAATATTATCTCTTTTTTAACAAATACCCAAGGAAATGTTTAAAAAAACCGTAATAAAAAAAGCGTCAAATCCTTGGACCTGACGCTTGTAATAAAAATCGTTATTTTTTATTTAATAAATCACTTTCTTATCAATTACCTGACCGTTTTGCAACGTCACTTTTACCAGTAAAGCACTCTGGGTTGGACGCACATTGGTTAAGGTATCGCTAATGGCATTGATGTTCTTTTTCTCAGCAATCAGCCTTCCTAAAACATCGTATACCATAACATTTTTGATCGGCTCCAACGAAGAACTAATGTGGATACCGTTGTTGGCATACACCATAACCGCGGCTGAAGCTGCATCAAAATCACCGGTACCTAAAGTCGTGTTGGTAAAGCGCAGCACAAATCGGTCGTTAAATTCTCCGGCCGGTGTTGAAAACACATAATTCGAAGCTTTCAGATCGTGAATGATATTCAATTGTCTGTCTTCTAAATACACATTGTTCGAACGCAACACCCCTTCGATATCCCCGATGGAAACCGTATAGGTTTTTTGGTAAGCCGAACGGAAACCTAACGGAATTCTGTCGTTTATATCAAAAGTACTTCTACCCTGAATTTTATAAGGTTTAGACTCTATTACGGAATAGAATGCCGCGTATGTCGCTGTTTTTACATTATAACCATCATAGCCTCTGTCTACACCCATAGTCGCATTCGGGAAGAAACCGATCAGCTGCTGACTGAAAATACCTTCCGGATTGGTAAGGTTCAACCAGATTCTGTCCTTTTGGGTTACTCCGGCCTGAGCATCTCTGTAGAAATTCGTATTAGCATGCGTTTTATTACGCATACCGTTATTGAACACTACCGAAGTAGCTACATCTGCATCGACCTGGAAGCCTTGCCCGGAAGCTATGAAACCGTTCGGCGCGTTGCTGTTACCGTTTCCGGAAAGCAAACCTGCTCTTGTTCCGGTTCCTCCGGCCAGGTTGTAATAAGCAAAATCATCAGGGCTGAAATTCAGTTGTTGTGGCCCCGGATTAATTGCTGCCACCTGTATATTTCCTTCGTGCGTCCAGAAATAAAGGGTTCCGGAAATACTTGGGTTATCAGTAATGAATTCATCAGCGCTGATTGCCGACGGATAAGGGTTTCCTACTAAGTTAAAATCGTCATTCACTTTAGCATTGTCCAAACTTAAAGCGATAGCTTGCGTAATCACCCCGTTATTCACCTTGCCATTGTATACAGCACCCTGTTGTGCCGGATAGGTCTGGTTGATTCTACCCATGGCCGCATAACCGCGCCCCGGAGACATGATTTCAGCCTGCGGGGTAAATACCCAGGCATCCATATTGTCATCATGGGAATCGTTGTTATCGTCTCTGAATTTGCTGGTATCTAATTTGTAGATATAATTCGGTTGCCATAAACTGAACACACTGATTGGTGTACCGGACACCGGTGACGACCAGAACGTATAATCGTAACGGTCAAAAGGTGTAGACATTTTACGCACATTCGTAGTTCCGTTATTGGTTACCGTACCAGCATCGTCAATCATTACCAGGGAACCCTGATTTTGGATTTCCAAAGTACCGTCAACCGTTAAATTATTCTGAATGGTAACAAAATCACCATTTTTAATATCTAAAGTAGAACCTCCGTTAATAACCAGGCTACAACAATCGAAATCCCCGTGAACAGAAGTATCATAATTGCCATTCAAAACAGCAGCCGTTGTTAAGGTTGGCGCACCGTTATCCCAAGCTGATCCATTCCAGGTAGTAGATGTTGCTCCCAAAGTTAACATGGTTGCGCTTGAAGCCACATAACAGGTAGCCGTATCTTCCATTACCTGACAGTAAAACTGATAGCCGTTCAATCCTGTCAAGTTAGAAATGTTCAAGGTATTTGAGGTTACACCGGAGAAAACCCCGGCATTCAGCATCATTGTCCATCCGGCATTGCCCGGCGCGGTATAATACCACTGATAGGTTAATCCGGCCCCGCCAAAAACAGATTCTGTACCGATTACAACGATTTGAGCCGAGTTGGTAGCACAATTAAAAGTCAAGGAAGGTGCAGTAGAAACCGGCGGATTGCGGATACCATCATAGGTATCAATAGTGGAATAATCGTCGTTACAACCATTGAAATCTACGATGTTCCAATCTGATGCACTAAAAGTTGTATTCGGAAGCGGTGTCGCTGTTTCCTTTCTCATGAAGTTATATCCCGCAGAGCCTAATCCCAAGGAATTAATCCAAGTTGTACCGTTACAAACACCCCAGGTATCAATAATGGTTCCTAATCGGGCTAAGTGGATACAGTCGTTATTGTTTACCCCGCTCGACACATCATTCTGATCGGCCAAGGACCCGTTACCGCCCGCTACCGCACAGGCTGTACCTACGCTGGTCGCTAAAGTAAAGGATTGTCCGGGCGCTAAAGTTCCGGTCAATGGGATATCATCACCAGTTCCCGATCCGTTATTACGGATAAGGATTTCATAATTGGTCATGTCAATGGTTGAAGACGTTGCATTAAACACTTCAATATAAGACAAGGATCCTGACGAAGCATCGGTTACCTGAGAGATGAACAATTCGGTAATTCCGGTAGCTGCCGGGGCACACGTACTGTTATCGTCTGCAATAACGGTAAAGGTGGAATATTTTTGTGTACAAGTTCCGGCATCCTCAATCACAACGTCACCCGTTGTGGCGCCTAAAGGAACTGTTGCTGTAATCACCGTGCCCGATACAACGGTGTAAACCGCATTCAAAGCACCAAATCTTACATTAGTAGCCGTTCCAAAACCGCTACCGTTAATGGTTACCACCGTTCCGGAAGGACCGCTGGTTGGGGTAATGGAAGTTATGGTTGTAGTTGGCGTACAGGAAATTCCCGTACCCTGAATGTTGAAATTATATGGGTTTTCATCACTATCGTTATTCGCAATGGAAAGAGCAGCAGAACGTAAACCTAAAGCCGATGGCTGGAACGTAATCTCAAAAGTGGTGGTTCCGGTAACCGCTGCCACTGGGGTAGTAGGCACTACCGACACACTGAAATCAGCTGCATTGGCTCCCGAAATGGCAATATACGGATTGACTCCAATCAAATGTAACGGATCTACTCCTGTATTTTGAATCGTAAAGGTTTTGGTAATGATGTTCCCGACTAAAGTGGAACCAAAATCGGTGTTGTCACCTACAATCGGAGTGGTATCACCATCTGCGATGGAAGTTGCATTTCCGGTGATGTTCATTTCCGGGAAAGTTGGTGGCGCACAATACACATAGATATCATCAAGTGTTCTTTCTTGGGCTCCAGACGCTCTGGTGTCTATAAATCGAAGATAATATGTCCCATTGGAATAGGCACTCAAATCAACTGTTTCCATAGCACAAGTGGCGGAAATAGTTGAAATGGTCACAACATCAGTCCATGGTGCTGCTCCTGTTGGAGAAATTTGAACCTTCATACTCCAAGCATCTGTTCCACCACTTCTTCTTTTATTAAATGTAAGTGTTTGAGGATTAACAATTGCCGGTGTAACAGCTGCATCATTAACTCCGTTAAAAACCATACCTGAAGCACCTCCGCAATTTTGACCTCCATATGTTATTGATGTCATAGTCCATCCTGCAGGCGCACCACTTTCAAAATTCGCTGATAAACAAGGTGCTGTCGGAGTAGCACAGTTGCTAACCGGTATCGTAGCCGATGTCCTGTAATTCATGGTTTGCGGAACGCTTATATAGGAATTAAAAGGAATCAACGCAAAATAATAAGCCGTGTTAGGAGTTAAACCGGTAACTGAAAACGACGTGTCCGTACCGGCTACCGAAGTATAACCGGCCACAGTGGCGTCACCAACAGAAGAACCAACAGTATGAATCATTCCGTCAGTAGGCAAGCCTGTGGGTGCCGAACCTGTTTTTTGTAAAATAATATATCCCGTACCACCAATGGTATTGGCCGCACTGAAACTTAAATTAATTTGTGTAGAAGATATAACGTTACAACTGAAGACAGCGGCATGTCCGGTTGGCTCCGTACTCCTTGTATAAGCCGCTATTACAGTGGGTGTAGCTAAATTATAGCAGTCACCTAAAGTATTGTATTCATAAGCTGTCACTCTGTACTCTGACCCTGGGTTCAATCCTGTTATTGGCGCTGCTGATGTTCCTGCCGCTCTGTAAACCACACGGTTGTTGGCGTCAATCTGACCTGCAGATGCCCAGTTTAAATTGGCTGTGTATGCAGTACCGCTAACAGGCGAAGCTGGCGATGGCACTCCGCCAGCAGAAGGCTTTATTACTATCATTCTTCCGTTCCCCGAACCTGCTGTCCAGCTTAGATCAAAACCATCTAAAGTGGAATTGCTATATGATAAAGCTGACGGTTGTGTTCCTGGTGCGGTACACCCTGAAGCTGTTCCTTGCACTGTAAAATCATCAATCCTGTGATTTCCACTGTTGGTTGACGTTGATGTCCATCTAAACCTTAAATTTGACACTCCTTCAGCACCAACTGGCAAACTCACACGAGTCCCACCATTTACCAAAGCCCATGTGGAATTGGTTGCAACATTTGTAAAAGCGACATTATTCCATGTGGTTCCGTCTGAACTCCATTGAAAAGTAACAGCCGCCGCAAAGGTAGCAGTGGATCGTCCTCCCCATAAAACCGTTATAGCAGTATAGCCGACAGTTGACAAGTTATTTGAATAGGTAAGTGTATGCGTTAAACCATTAGTACCGGTTCCGTTGAAAACAACATTTGCATTCCCACTTGCACCAGTATACCCACTGGAAACCGAGGCGGTAGACCCAGCCCAGCCATTTGTAGCATTAGAACTTGTCCAACCAGTTGGTAAAGTAGTAGTTGTTCCAAAATTTTCAGAATACAACGTTACTTGTCCCAAACTCACAAGCGAGAACAATAAAGAAAAAACTAGAAATTTTAATTTCATATCAAATTTTAGGTTTTTTTGGTGAAATTTCCTATATTTACATTCCCATTTTATCGACCAACGGCAAAAAATGGGGGATAAAGGTACGGATTTTTGGGAAATAATTCTCTATAAGGGATTAAATTTACGTTAAGTTATGAACAGTAACTCATTGAAAATCTATACAGTAGAAGAAGCCACCCGAAAACTGGAATATTACTGTAGCTATCAGGAACGCTGCCATATGGAAGTAGTGGAGAAACTCAAATCCATGAAGATGATCCCTCAGGTTATTGACACTATTGTGGTCCACCTGATCGAAAATAATTTTCTTAATGAAGAACGTTTTGCGCAAAGTTTTGCCCGAGGCAAGCACAACATCAAAAAATGGGGTAAAATCCGGATCTCCAACGAGTTGAAATTCCGCAACATCAGCAAATACAATATCGAAAACGCCCTAAAACAAATTACGGCAGCAGAATACAATGCCAACTTCCACGAGCTGGCCGAAAAACATTGGGACAGCATCACCGAAAGAAGCCTGCCCAAAAAGAAAAAAAAGTTCTGTGATTTTTTACTGCGAAAAGGCTACGAAAGCAACCTTGTTTTTGAGAAACTGAACGACCTGGAAAGCCTATAGCCACTTTTTCTCTCTTTCCGTAGCGTCAAGAATATCTATACCTAAAGCAAATGAAATGTGTTTTGCCACTTCAAATGCATCATTCCTGTCTTTGGTTTTATAAAACGTAATATGCCTGCTGGTATTATAAAACAGATTCAATATAATCACAGCATTTGTAACCGCCGCGGTTGCTGCAACACCATTGACACGTTCTGTTTCACTGGTTCTGAAGACAGAAACATATTCAAAATCAGGAATCGGCTTCCAATTCCCTACTTTAACTCCTAAAAATGATTTTACCGTACGATAGGTCTTATCAGTAAGATTGATTTCTGCTCCTTCCGAAACAAACATATAAAGTCCCAGGCATGTCATAATAATTGAACTAATATTCCCCATCAAAAGCCCAAAAATACCGAGTATAAGAAAAATGCAACCAACACCTATTCTACTGACTGATAACTCTTTTGTATAAGTAATAATAGTCATTAATCTACTGATTTTAATTATTTAGACAGCAACACACTCACCGCATTTCCGCCAAAACCTACCGCATTTACCAACACTTTCCGGATCGGTCTGCTCTGAATTTCTTCTTTTGCAAAAGGTACGCCGATAAACTGCTGGTACTGCATCATCAGGATAGCCAGTTCCACGCTCAGGATTCCGGAAGAACCGAAAGTATGTCCAATTTTCCACTTATTCGTGGTCAATAAAGGCAATTGCTTTCCGAATACTTTCTGAATCGCATTCCATTCCGACAAATCCCCTTTGATGGTTCCCGGTGCGTGCATTACGATGGCATCGACTTCACTTAAGGGTAAATCACCAATGGCCATTTTCATCGACTTCTGAAAACAATCCGCTTCCGTGGAAATCGAAATGCCGTGTTCCAAAATATCCGTAGCATAACCAATGCCTTCAATATAGGCCAAAGCTTTTTCCGAGTTTCCATTTTCAAGGCAAATCACACCGGCACCTTCTCCCAAAACCATAGTGTTGCGGGTTTTTTCCATATCAAAAGCACGACACGGAAACTCGCTGGCATCATTGGAATAAATTTTCAAAGCCTGCATCTGTGCCACGGTAAACGGTGTTAAAGAGGCCTCACTTCCGCCTACCAAAAACTTGTCGGCCATACCGGAACGCAGCCACGCCACGCCATTCAGTAAGGCATGTAACGCCGTCGAACAGGTAATCGAATGAGAAATTTCCGGACCGGTCGCTTTCAAATCGTGTGCCACCCAGGAAGAAATATTTCCCATAGTGGTGGTCGGAGAAGCCAAAGTCCCTGTTTTTCCGGTAGTGATGAATTCCTGATGGTAGTTTTCAAAAAGCTCGGTAGCCCCACGGGAAGAACCAATATTGATACCAAAGACATCGTTTTCGTTCCAACCGGCTTGCGCAACAGCGGCTCGGGAAGCCAACATCGCATACAAAACCGAACTGTCAAGATTTTTGTATTTGTTATCCGATTGTCGCAACCCCTGCACCTGCTCCAGCAATTGTTCAGGCAAAGCGGCAACCGGTACCGTTTGACCGCCAATTTTCTTTTCTGCAATTAGCGTAGTAAGTTTCAGGTATTCCTCCCAAATCAATTCAGGCTGATTTCCTAAAGGTGAAAAAGACGATAGGGCGGTGATGGCAATCGGTTTCAAATGAAAAATTTTTACAAAGTTAGCATTCTAGCAATGCTTCTTCTATAGTTTGATAGATTTTTTCAAGTTGAGCATCAGAAATCACATAAGGCGGTAACACATAGACGATATTCCCCACCGGTCGCAACACGATTCCTTTCGCTATAAAGAAATTGTACAGTTTGTTGCGGAAGCTGCCGTAATAACTATTCGCGCCTTCCGTTTTAAATTCAAAAGCCAGGATTACGCCCAACACTCTTACAGTCGCCACGCGCAGGTGTGTCTGAAGTTTTTTCTCAAAGGCGAGATGCCTGGTATTTATTCTGCGGATATTGTCCTGCATTTCCACAGTAGTCAACAGTTCCATACTTGCCAAAGCCGCAGCACAACCGGTTGGATTGGCGGTAAATGTATGTCCGTGAAACAAAGCTTTGTTCACATCGTCGTCATAAAAACCATCAAAAAGTTCTTGAGTAAAAGACGTAATCGCCATTGGAATGGTTCCTCCGGTAAGTGCTTTGGACAAACACATCATGTCGGGTTGCTGCGTCAGGTAATCGCAAGCAAAATTTTTTCCGGTTTTTCCGAAACCTGTCATCACTTCGTCGGCTATGGTAAAAACATTGTGCTCTTTGCAAAGTGTCATCAGCCTGTCCAGTTCCGAAGCCTCATACACAACCATTCCCGCTGCCCCCTGCACCAAAGGCTCAAAGATGAATCCGGCAAATTCGTCAGTCTTCAGTAAAACTTCTAAAGCATCATAACTAGCTTTTTCATTACCCGGAGTCGGTACTGGAATACGGACGACTTCCAAGAGTGATCCTTTAAACGCTTCGGTAAAAAAGGAAATCCCGCTTGCCGCCATCGCTGCAAACGTATCGCCGTGAAAGGCATTTTCAAAGGCAATGATTTTGGTGCGTTTTTCGCCTTGGTTGTAAAAATACTGCAAGGCTACTTTAAGGGCAATTTCCACCGCGGTAGAACCATTATCGGAATAAAACAGCTTCTTTTGATTGGACGGCAGCAACTGCATCAGCTTTTCTGCTACCAAAACAGCGGGTTCGTGCGTAAAACCACCAAACAAAACGTGTTCTAAGGTAGTGAGCTGTTTGTAAATCGCATCGGCTATATAGCGGTTAGAATGCCCGTAAGGATTCACCCACCAGGAAGCAATCGCATCGATATACTCCTTGCCGTTTTCATCCCAAAGCAAGGCGCCTTCGCCTTTGAAAATGGCTATATGAGGCGCAGCGGTTTTATGCTGTGTGTACGGATGCCAGTTGTGTTGTAGGTCGCGTTCGGAAAGGTTCATCTGAATAATGAATTATAAATTTTGAATGATGAATTATAAATTACCCCAACTCATGTAGTATACCCTTAAACTTATCCGCATAATAACGGATCACGTTTGCGTCGAAATACGGCTCGTTCTCTATTCTTCCCAGCATTTTCAGACCGGTTTTTTTCAGAATGATGTTTTCCGATGCAGGATTTTCATCTCCGTTGAAGATAATCCCTGCAATATCGAGTTTTCGGTTTTGAAGGGCTTCCGCGGTCAACAAAGTATGATTGATGCTTCCCAGATAATGACGGGAGATGATTACGACCTTATAATCCGACTGAATCAGATCGATCACACAATCGGTTTCGTTCAGCGGCACTAAAACACCGCCGGCACCTTCTATTACCAAATCGTTTTTGGTTTTTGGCTCTTTAATCTTTTTCAAATCAATGCTGACACCGTCCAATTCCGCGGCTAAATGGGGACTCGCCGGTGTTTGAAAGGCATAGGCATTTTCAAAAACCTTCGTTTTGCTATTGGAAAGGTATTTTTTGATTTTATGCGAATCGGAATTTTCGAGGTCTCCGGCCTGTATTGGTTTCCAGTAATCGGCCTGTAATGCTTCTGTGATGATGGCGGAGGCGATGGTTTTGCCCACATCGGTTCCAATTCCGGTAATGAAGAGTTTCATGAATTAAAATTCGTTTTTACATTGATTACACTGGTACTTGTACTTGGTATAAAAAGGCAATAAGAACAACAAAAAAGAGAACACAAACGACAGAAACGATTTCACATTTCGTATCGTGGTAAGCATTTGAATTTCTTCCGAACCGCATTTCGCACAACGCAGTGCTTTCCCCTGATCATCAACAGAATACTTTCCTATGGCCAACAGTATTTGTTCTGCTTTTTCAAAATCTTCTGATTTTACAAAAAGTTTTACGCCTCCAATGGCATTGCTCATTAAAGGATCCGTATCTACAGTATAGTTATCAAACATGAAAACCTCTATTTCTTCTGACTCCAGCTTCCCTTTGTATATTAAGGCTTCGGAAGTATATTGAAAGGCGGCGATTTTCTTCAGTGTTTCTTTTCCCATGATAAATTAAAATACAAACTTACTTTGTTATTCCCGAATTTCAATTGAAATCAATAAAAAACCCATCGTAAAGATGGGCTATTCTTACTCTTCTTTTAACTGGTCGATGACCTTTCGGATCGCTTTGGCATATTTTCTGTAGAAATAATTTACCCACCATACCGTGAGACAGGCAATGCTGGCTGCCATGATTACAAAACCCGCAGACGATTTCCTGAAACAGATCCTCCTGATCGTCGCGATTGTCCATGTACATCCTGGAAACCTTATACAGGATTCCTTTATGGGATTCAAGTCGGGTTAAAAATTCTTTTTCTCTGGATTCCAAAACGCGGGTTACTGCATTACGGGTTGTACGGTATAACCGGCTTTTCTCAAGAGTTGAATAACGCCTTGTTCGCCGCCCAGATGCGCAGCGCCCACAGCTATGAAAACACTTTCTTTTTTCAATAATTCGGGCATTTTGGCCACCCAGTTGGCATTACGGTTGTCCAACAACCATTTCTTCCCTTCAGCATCCATATATTTGGGTTCGATGGTCATCTCGTAAATTTTTTGAATGTCTTCGGAATTGTACAACAACACGAGTTGTTTGAAATATTCACTATCGTAATGTATCAACTGTTCAACCATTGCCTTTGAAGAAAAGGCTTTGTTGAAAAAATCCAGCTGCTCGCTCATCTTCTCCAATCCTACGATATCCATTTTTCTTGCCGATGCCATACTCATAAATTCCACCTCATACATTTTTGGCGGGCAGTTCAGTGATTGCAGCATTACAATGCTCATGATGGTTACCAAAGTGTGGTTTTCAAATTCTTTGGCCCCTTTTCCTAATTTCTCTTTTAAAAAGGCATCCAGTTTTTGGTAGTCTTCCTTGCTCAGTCTTTTGCTTAACGGTTCCTTGCTCAAGGCCGATTCCTGCATGATCGTTAATTCCGCCATGTCGTCCAGGTCTACTTCCATGGCTACCTTGCTGCTTTTGCGGAATGCCGTTTTGGTTTTTTCTGTCATTTTAAAATCGCTTTCGCACATCAGGTGTACAGTGCCATACAAATACGAAGATTTTTGCAGGCCGTTCCCGGAGATTTCCCAAAGCAATGACGTTTCCGGTTTCGGTGCCTGCGCAGTAGCCGCTGTTCCGAAAAAGGTGGTAACTGCTAAAAGGGCGGTTTGAATAAATGTTTTCATATTGATTAGATTGATGATTGCATGAGGACTGAAATATTCCGTTACTTTTCGGTTTGTTCTCTTTTTTTGGAGGCGACCCCTACCACCAAAAGACAAATCATAATGGCTAAAAGTGCTCTTCGGGGCCGGTCGAAAACAAATTCGCTTACCAATGAAAAAGCAATTCCCATGAAAGTCATGAAAATCAACAGGGAATTAGCCGGTGTTGTTTTTTTGGGATTGGTCGTTTTCATAACATTCTTATTTTGGGTTTACAACTCGTAAGTAACCAAAAGTGCAAAACGTTACAAAAATTTTTACATTATTCTATAAAAGGTCATAAATACAGGTCAAAACGGCAGAAATTTCCGCTTTGGAATTGTAGCGGTGCAAACAAAAACGCAAACGCTCCTGTCCTTGCGGTACGGTAGGTGACAAAATAGCCTTTACATCGAAACCTTTGTGCTGGAGTTGTTGAGCCATGGCTTTCACTTTTTCATTTCCGGGCACAATGGCCGAATGGATGGCCGATTTGCTGTACACAAACATCGGTTGCAGCCCCAAACGGTTTTTCTCCTGATTGAAATGGACGATATTTTCTTTCAGTGCTGTTATTTTTTGTGGCGCCAATGCCTGATAAGCCGTAAGAATTGCAGCCACCGAATGCGGGGAAAGCCCCGTGGTATAAATAAAACTTCGGGCGAAATTCACCAGATAATCTTTCAATTTGGCACTGCCCAAAATAGCAGCACCGTGACAACCCAAGCCTTTTCCGAAGGTCATAATGCGCGCGAAAACCTTATCGTGCAAGTGCATGCTTTGCACCAATCCTTCCCCGTTTTCCCCAAAAACCCCTAAGGCATGGGCTTCGTCAAGTACCAGATAGGCATGATGCTTTTCCGTTAGGGCGATCAGTTCTTCAAGGTTTGGACAATCCCCATCCATGGAATATACGGATTCGGCTACCACATAGATATTAGCCGCATCACTTTGAAACTTGTTCAGTTTGTCGTTCAGTTCTTCAAAATCGTTATGTCCGAACTTATACGCTTTAGCATGCGACAACTGAATTCCGTCGCGTATGGAGGCGTGAATAAGTTCGTCGTATAAAATAACATCGCCCCGCTGCGGAACGGCGCTGAAAAAGCCCACATTGGCATCATAGCCGGAATTAAAAATCAGAGCCGATTCCGCCTGATGGAAACCAGCGATAAAGGTTTCCGCTTCCTGGTACAGCACATGATTACCGGAGAGCAGTCGAGAACCGGTAGCCCCGTTGCTTTTTATATTCCGGTCGAGCAACAGCTGATGGGTTGCCTCAAATAGTTCCGAATCGTGTGCAAAACCCAAATAATCGTTCGAAGAAAAATCGATCAAACCAGTGGCTTCCGGCAATTTTCGCAGGGAATTGCTTTGGATACGCTGCTCGAGTTTTTCGTTTAAGGTCTTCGGAAATGGTTTCATAACTCAAAGATAATCATCTTTTGGTTTTTTTGTGCTGCTAAAACAACACATCAAGAACTTACTGTTACAGAACTTTGCATACCGCTTCGAAAAATGCAGACATCATTCAAAATTGACGGTATTAAAAAAGGCCGCTTTAATAAAACGGCCTTTTTGAACTACTCTTTGATTACTTTTAAGGTTTGGTTTTTCTCTTGCCCTATTTGGATAAAATAAACACCTTTAACCAGTTGACTGACACCTACAGTAGTTTCTGAACCGTTTAGTTTTCCATTTAAAACCTGTCTCCCAAACTGATCGAAAACACGGTAGTTCGTCTTGTTGCTAATCTGTTTTGTCTGGATTCGGATAACATCCGATGCCGGATTCGGATACACCACAACATCATTTGCCAAATTAAAATCATCGGTTCCAAGATTTGACGGATACGTATAAGTAACTCTTTGTGAATTCTCCCAGGCATTGCTCACATCGTTCCAGATTTGGGAAATTTGCTGGTTTAAACTTCCGTTTAGATTGTTTGCGAAATTAATTTGAGAAGAATTCTTCCAAATACTGGCAGAAACATCCCAACTCTCAAACAAGTATCCTATAAGATAATTATTTCCGTCGTAGCTGTTGGTCTGTTTTGCTAAATTCTGCCATGTGTTATTACTCCAATTTTCCGTAACTCTTGTCGAAATATTGTTAGCGCCGTCATAGCTAAAAGTTATTTTTTGAGAATCAACCCAAATTGTCGTTGCTTCTTCCCAATTTTGAACAACATAGTAGTTAATCATCCCGTTGGGAAGATTGGTGTAATTGTATTTAAAGAAATTTTTCCATGAATTTGTGGCAGTATCCCAAGTTTGAAACAAATACGTAATCAGATAATTGTTTGCATCGTAGGTTTGCGCTATTCGCGTGGAATTTTGCCAGTTATTGTTCGTCCAATTCTCCGATACAATTTCAAGAATCGCATCTGCCGAATTGTAAGTATAAGCCGCTCTTGTAGCATCCGTCCAAACTGAATTGGTATTGTCCCAATTTTGAGAAACATAATGATTTATGGTTCCGTTGGGATTATTGGTATGATTGTATTGGACAAAATTCTTCCAGGCTGCGGAGGGCACATCCCAAAGTTGATACTGGTAATTTATCATGTAATTATTCGCATCGTAAGCATAAGTGGTTTTTCCATTATTTTGCCAAGCATCATTGGTCCAACTCTCAATAAGTTGTGTTTGGGGGTTTTGCCCGAATGAATGCAATCCGAACAGCAAACAGGCCAACAATTGTATTCCCGCGTTGATTTTACTTTGTACTCCTAACACTTTGTGTACTTTTCTTTTCATGTATCTAATTTGTTAATATTTCGATGGTTTCTAAACCCCTAATCCCAAAAACGCTGTATCGATCAGGCTACAGTTGCTTGGCGTTAAAAAATTCAGGCGCAAAATTAGTGCATAAATTCTTATTTATTTTGAAACCTGAAATTAATTTATAAGAAATTAAACACGAAAAGTCATAACGAAAACCACTTCCACCTATAAGTTGTTTATTTTAAACACTTTAAATCACATAACCATTATTTCTCTTGAGAAGTCAAACTGTTTTTTACTGTTTTTCAACTTTTTTTTATCGTTTATCGATAATTTTAATACATTTGCTGCAACCAATACAATTTAAATCATGAGAAAATTAAATTTATTAAAAACCATTGTTGATTATATCTGGATTATGTCAATCCTATTTTACCCTGTAGCCATTGTTGTGGCCATCATGATGGTTATTGACAAGGAAAGCATTGACATTCCTGTTAAAATTGCAGGCAGCGAATTTCTAATCAATTCTGTTGGCGGGAAAATTGCCTTTTTACTGGGCATTGTCAATTTCGGGTTATTGCTTTATGCTTTATTCCACTTTAAAAAATTACTGGCCAATTTTAAAAAACTTCAGATTTTTGAAACGGAAAGTTATTTATTACTCAAAAAAACAGGCCAATTGGTTATCTGTTCCTCGCTACTGCATCTGGCAGCCGAAACTATAGGCAGAGTCTCCGAAAATACCGTTGCCATTGAATTTGGCTTTGGACCTTTTCTTTATCTGTTATCCATCGGGCTCTTTTTTGTAGTACTCTCGGAAGTATTCAAAATCGGAAAACGCATCAAAGAAGAAAACGAGTTAACCGTGTAAACCATGCCTATTATCGTAAATCTTGACGTAATGCTGGCCAAACGCAAAATGCGTTCTAACGAACTGGCGGAACTGATCGGTATTACCAATACGAATCTGTCCATATTAAAAACCGGAAAAGCGAAAGCTATCCGGTTTTCGACTTTGGAAGCCATTTGTGAGATTTTGGAATGTCAGCCGGGTGATATTATGGAGTACCTTCCGGAAGAAAAGTGATTATTTCGACAGGTGCTCCAAAAACTTCTGGCTTTTCTTAAGGTTCTTTTTATACTTGTCAAAATCCCAATTGAAATATTCATCTTTTATGGGCTTCAGTTTCAGTTCTTTTGATCGGATAGCATCGAGTTGCTCCACATCCTGTATGGGCAGGAAGAAAATCTCATCGCCCTTGGACAGTTGTCCTTGTTGGGTACCGTATTTCTGGGACAATCCTTTTTTAACCAATAACAAATCTTCAAAAATGGCCAAATCTTCCCCTGAAAGTTTATTTTTGGCGAAGGCGTCCCGGAATACTGGCAGGTACTTTTCCATAGCTTTCACATCGGAACGCAATATCCTTTTGTAAAGTGTCTGACTGGCTTTTTTACCGATTTCGGCTTCCCCCAGAAATCCGTGGGCATCTAAAATCTTTTTGGCTGTCTGAACACTGCTACTGTCTTTATGCAATTCCATAACCCAAAAATTTCGGGCTTCTTTGGAGGCTGCCCCGGATTGCATCACTACTTGCAAAAACTTTATGGAGCCCATTTTTAATGCCATGTCGACCGTATTGATTTCTTTGATCACTTCGGCATATTTGGTATCCTGCGCCTGGGAAAAGCATGTTCCTAAGGCAAAAATCAAGGTGAGTATTTTTTTCATTTTCTAATTAATTAATGCTGTAAAAATAAAAAAAGCCCTACAATTTGTCGGGCTTTTTAGATTCTTTTTTAAAAAATCAGCTTTCTGGTCAGTAACGTTCCGTTTTCAAGCTTTACTTTTACTAACAGTGTCTGATTGGAAGGAGGTATACTCGAAATAACGGCTTCGTTTTTACTCTCACCTTTCCCTGCATATAAAATCCTTCCCAAAACATCATAAACCGTTATTTCCGTTATTATTTCAGCTGCTTTCAGATGGATTCCGGATTCGTTTCCAAAAACGGCAAAGCTGTTGGCGGCATTGAAATCCTGACTGTCCAGCAATTCACTTTTATAAATTAATTCAAAACGGTTGTTGAAGGTTCCTTGCTGTGCAACGAAAACATACGGTGATTGTTTTAGGTTATGCTCCGCATTATTGAGCTTGTCCCTTACAATAACATTCTGATTGGCAAACAAGCCGTCAACCGCAAATAACGAAATATTATAAGTGCCCGCAGCAGGTAGCTGAACGCCCAACGGCACTACATGCGTATCGGAAAAAGGAAGTCCGAATGCTTGTATGGCGAGCGGATCATCATTGGCAAAAGTGTAAATCCTCTGTGTATTGGCCTCTACCTTAGTGTAAGTATCAAACAACCAATCTTTTTGATTTGTCGCGCCTTCAACATACCCGATCAAAGTACGGTCAGCACTTTGGCTGCTGTTTACCAAATCCAACCATATCCTGTTTTTCTGAATACCGGATTCCGTTCTGTAAAACTGACTATTGTTGTTTGCCTTACTTCTCAATTCGTTTTTGAAGACAACATTGCCCGTTGCCGCCGGGCCATCATGCATGGTGACAAAGAAACCTTGTCCGCCGGCAATAAATCCGTTAAAACCGGTTGGTCCGCTAAGGGTTCCGGTTCCATTGTACACTATGAAATCATTTGTGGAGTAGTTCGAAACATAACTTCCGTAAAAAGGATTTGACGTTCCGCCTGAAGGCAGTGTATTGTGGGTCCAGATCCTTACGGTACCTTCAATTGCGCCACTGTTCAGATTCAGAAATGATAAAGCGTCAATAGCGGAAGGATACGGATTTCCTATCAGGTTCAGGTTATCATCAAATTTTGTGATATTCACACCATTATTTCCAACAAAATTGGCTGTACGGTTTCCTCTTGAAATTGGCACTGAAATCACACCGTTATTAGGCACCCCATTATTAAATATGGCTGTGAAATTCTGAACACTGGAATTATTAAAAGTACTTGGCCCTCGCACTATATAGCCTTTTCCGGATGACATTAGCTGCCCGGATGCATTTAACCAATATCCGGAACCGCCGTTGGGATTGACATAAGTCGGGTCCCATTTAAAAATGTATTGTGAAGGCGTTAACGTTGAAATATTGTTGGTTACAAAACCGGAAACCGGTGAAGACCAATACACATAATCCTGTTGACGGATAGAAGCGATTCTTTCATAGGTAATATTTCCCGTATTAATTGCCGCATTATTTTCCTGAACCAATGACCCATTGTTTTTTACTTTTAAAGTACCGTTAACCGTCACTTCATTTTCGACCAATACGTAATTTGAATCGTTTATGTTTAACTCAAAACCATTATTAACCACTATTTTACAGCACTCTATATTTCCGGAGACAGCAGTGCTGTAGTTTCCGTTGATAACCGCAATTTTATCTGTATTTGGAATACCGTTGCTCCAAGCACTGCCATTCCATACGGTAGCTTCTGAACATTTTGAAACTATCAATATATCATCAATGGCCAGATCTGAATCACTCGCAAAACCGGTGATGCCCCTAATTCTGATTTTTATGGTTTGCCCCACAAACGCATTCAGGTCGATACTGGCTTTGTACCACTGATTTCCTTTGTCCCCGTAAAATGGCGTAATGTAATCTTCCTTCCAAACTCCGTTTGAGAAAAGGTCTACATGTAAGCTTCCCATGGATTCGCCATACATATGATAGGCAAATTCAAAGTTGTAATCCTGATCCAAAAAAATGCATTGACTTTCTAAAATGGCCGTGTTTGCACGACAGCTTGACGCTTCAAGATAGGCATATTTACCGGTTGCCGTACCAGGGTTATAATCGACATCAGGCCCTGTATTTACGGTTGGGGTTCCACCTACATCAATTCGCCAATCAATATCGTCTTTCGTGCCGTTTGTTAAATTAGACCATAGTCCCGAAATAGCACAAACGTCAGCACCGCAATTCGATGCCGTGCTGCAGGCGGTTTGCGTTTCAAAATTTTGATTAAAACTTGAAGCAATCGTTCCTGCGCTTATTTGAATGTTGGCTATTTTTGAAACTACACTTGATCCAAAGGCATTAGTAGCCGTAAGCTGAATGGTGTAAGAACCTGATGCATTAAACAGTACTTGTGGGTTTTGTGAAGTTGCCGTTGTACTGTTCGCAAAACTAAATGTAGCAGGAGTAATCGACCATAACCATGAGGTTGGTGTGTTATTCGAATTATCGGTTAACGGAAAAACAGCATCGGTACAACCACTGGTGTTTTTTATATCAAAACAGGCTATCGGGGCAACACTTCCCGGGTCTTTCAAATCACTAACCCAAAGTCCTTGCCCATAGGTGGCCGCATACAATTTACTATTGCATTCGGTTGTATTGTAATGTATTTCAAGTTCCGTAATTTCCAGATTAGACAATCCGGTCGAGTAACTAATCCAGTTGCTCATAGTTGAATCCCTGTAGTAAACCCCAACATCCATACCCACATACATCGCGCTTATAGGACTGGACTTGTCAATAGCTATAGTATTCAACGAGATTGCGGGCAACGTTCCTGAAAAGTCAGCCCAACTGGTACCTCCATTGGTAGTTTTATATATTTTATTTCCTATGGCAACGTATACTATATTTGGATTTGTCGGGTCAATTTCAATATCTTTTGGTGTACTTGTAACTGGCAAACTGGCTGTTAAATCAGTCCATGTTGGACTTGCGGCTAAAGCATCTGAAGATTTGTAAAATCTATTTGTTCCGTTTCGGGATACATAGACAACGTTGCTGTTAGAGGGTGCAATAGCCAAATCCACAACGGTTGAAGTCCCTGCAAAGGCAGAAATCTGTGTCCAAACATTCGTTGCTCTAACATCGGTATTCCGCCAAATATTAACGAATCCGGCAAGCATCGTGTTGCTGTTATTTGGGTCTAATTTATAGGGCGTTACCCAAGGGCCGCCTTCCGTAATTGAACCTGCAATACCTGAAAAAGATGCTCCTCCATTTGTTGATCTTGAGATACTCCCATTGTATGCCTCGGCATATATATAGTTGTCATTGGTAGGGTCAATGGCACATTCCATTCCGTCGCCACCTCTTACGGTAACAAAATTTGAGCCTCTGCCCATTGCCGATCCGTTATCCTGATAACCATTAATTACTAAATCAAATTTTTGCTGTGAAACCCCTATTTTATAGATTTGGGCAATTCCCAAACCACTACTAATCTCATTCCATTTTACACCGCCATCTGTGGTATAATACAACCCACCGTCGTTACCGTTGTATACTGCATTGGTGTGTGGAGAAAACTCTAACACATGTTGATCGGCATGAACACCATCAATACCTCCACTAGAGGAAACCCAATAAGAAACACAACTCATTGTAACACCGCCATCGAGCGACTTCCACAGATTTACACCTCCGGTATAAATTATATTTGCGTTAGTAGGATCGGCCGCAATTGCTAAATCATACCAAGCCTGACTGGCCGTATCACTCCCATTGGTGGCATAGCCTAAGATATTGGGCCCAGTCGTTTGCGTAGCGAAATTTGCACCACTGTCAATAGACTTATAAATACCGACTAATCCTGAACCCCCACCGGCTAAAAGATATACCCAGTTGGGCTGATTTGGCGATACTGCTAAAGCAATCCTGTCTGTTCCTGCTGGTACCCCACTGGTTACTTCTGCCCAATTCGCTCCTCCGTTTGTTGATTTGAAAAATTTTGTCCCGGAAGCATAAACAATACTCGAATTCGTGGGATGAAAAGCAATGTCTTTCGGATTGACCGTTAAACCTGCCGAAGCCAGCCAGTTTGCTCCCCCATCCGTTGAACGATATACTATGTTGTTGGATCCGGCCGCAAGCAAAATATTGGGATCAACAGGACTCATAATAATTTCATTGATGGTCCTGTTACCCATTCCGGTGTTTCGCGGTGACCAGGTTTGTCCGCCGTCGGTACTTCTCCACACACCATATCCGGGCGAATCCCCGGCATCCCTATCGCCGGTACCAACGTAAATAATGTCGGGATTAGTTGGATGCACAACAATGCTGGATACGCCAAGCCTTGTTAATCCGATGGAGTATTCTGTCCAGGTATACCCGTTATCAGTGGATTTCCACAATCCTCCTGCAGGCGCCCCGACAAATAGTGTATTAGGTTGGGTTGGGTGAAATGCAATACTGGCCACACGCCCATTACCGGTCATTTGACCTGTGTTATTAGAAGGACTGTAAACAGGGCCGACAATTTTCCAGTTTCCTGTTCCGGTAGCGTATCTGTTAGTACTGTTCTGATCTAAATATTTTTGATATTCTTTTAGAACACTGCCGTCTTCCGGGAAATTCCCATTAACATCGACCCTCTGGGACCAGTAGTACTCCCATCTTTTAAATTGTTTTATACCTAATCCTTTAGGTAAATTTTTAGCATCCTGTATACCACGTTCCTGGTAATACTTATTGAAATCTGAAACGATTTCATTAAAGTTACTGGTTTTATCGAACATCAGCTGTTTCCACTGATTCTGGGCAGAAACAATGGTGGTGGAGAACAGCAACAGTGCAATCTTAAAAAACTTCATTTCAATACTTTTTGGGTTGACCCAAAAATATAAAAAAACATTTTCTATATCACTCATTTCAAGATATTTAATGCTAATTTTAATTGCATTTCGTCCCAACTTTCCAAAAACAGCCCTGATAACAAAGGCATCCTTTTACTATAAAAAAGTAAAAAATAAAGCGGATAGCCGAAGGATCCCTAACAAACAAAAAAAGCCTGACATATTTTGTCAGGCTTTTCTTTTATTTATTAACTGTCTTAGTCGGCTAAAACAATTATCTTATTGTCATTCATTTCGATAGTTCCCGAAGTGATAGGCAACCAATAGGTCTGTTCATTAACTTTGTCGAATTTTTCTACAAATTCTTTGGCAATTTTAATGTTCGAACCAACGATTTTTATGTTACCTTTTCCCAACAACGACACGATAGGCGCGTGGTTGTTCAACATCTGGAACTCACCATTTATTCCCGGAACCGCTACCGAAGTAACTTCTCCTTTGAATAATGTGGCTTCTGGTGATACAATTTCTACAATCATCTTTTTAAATTTTGAATTTTAAATTTCGAATTTTAAATTAATTTATAACTCAACATTCAACATTTAAAATATGTGATTATGCTTCTGCTAACATTTTCTGTCCAGCTTCGATCACATCTTCGATGGTACCTTTCAAGTTGAACGCCGCCTCAGGTAAGTGGTCTAACTCACCGTCGATGATCATGTTAAATCCTTTGATAGTATCTTTGATATCAACCAATACTCCAGGGATACCTGTAAACTGCTCGGCAACGTGGAACGGCTGAGACAAGAAACGTTGTACACGACGTGCTCTTGATACCGAAAGTTTATCTTCTTCAGACAACTCTTCCATACCCAAAATCGCGATGATATCCTGTAATTGTTTGTATTTCTGTAGAATCTCTTTTACTCTTTGTGCAGTAGCGTAGTGCTCTTTTCCTAAAATTTCCGGAGTAAGGATACGAGAAGTAGAATCCAGTGGATCTACCGCAGGGTAAATACCTAACTCAGCAATTTTACGGGACAATACCGTTGTAGCATCTAAGTGCGCGAACGTTGTAGCAGGCGCCGGATCCGTTAAGTCATCCGCAGGTACGTAAACCGCCTGTACAGAAGTAATGGAACCTTTTTTAGTTGATGTAATACGCTCCTGCATCACACCCATCTCAGTTGCTAATGTCGGTTGGTAACCTACCGCAGATGGCATACGTCCTAATAACGCAGACACCTCAGAACCCGCCTGTGTAAAACGGAAGATGTTGTCTACGAAGAAAAGTACGTCTTTCCCCTGACCTTCACCAGCTCCATCACGGAAATACTCAGCGATAGAAAGACCTGATAAAGCTACACGAGCACGAGCACCAGGTGGCTCATTCATCTGACCGAATACGAAAGTAGCTTTAGACTCTCTCATTCCCGGTTTGTCAACTTTGGATAAATCCCATCCTCCGTTTTCCATAGAATGCATGAAATCATCACCATACTTGATAATTCCAGACTCTAACATCTCACGAAGTAAGTCATTCCCCTCACGTGTTCTCTCTCCTACTCCTGCGAATACGGAAAGACCACCGTGACCTTTTGCAATATTGTTGATCAACTCCTGGATCAATACCGTTTTACCTACTCCGGCACCACCGAACAATCCAATTTTACCTCCTTTTGCGTAAGGCTCGATCAAATCGATTACTTTGATACCTGTAAATAAAACTTCTGTTGAAGTTGATAAATCTTCGAATTTTGGAGCCGATCTGTGGATTGGTAATCCGTTCTCACCATCTTTTGGCAAATCTCCAAGACCGTCAATAGCATCACCAATTACGTTGAAAAGACGTCCGTAAATATCTTTACCAATCGGCATCTGAATCGGATTTCCTGTTGAAAGCACTTCAGTACCTCTACTTAGCCCATCTGTCGAATCCATTGAGATAGTACGAACTGTGTCCTCACCAATGTGAGACTGTACCTCAAGTACTAATTTTGAACCATCTTTTTTAGTAATTTCCAATGAATCGTAGATTTTTGGAAGCTCGGCGTTTTGTGTGTTGAAAACCACGTCAACAACAGGTCCGATAATTTGTGCAACTTTACCTGTAACTTTAGACATTGCTTATGTATTTATTAAACAGCTATTTACGTTTTATGAAAAAACCTCTTTTTTCAGAGCGCAAAGATAGTTTTTTATCGCGTAATAATCCAACTTAATTTTTGAATTTTTTGCAATAAAAAAGCGGACTGTAAAAATCCGCTTTCAATATTATTCCACAGTAACCGATTTTGCTAGGTTTCTAGGCTGATCGACGTTACATTCGCGCATCACGGCAATGTGATACGACAGCAATTGTAACGGAATTGTCGTTAATAACGGCGTTAATGCTTCGGCTGTATCCGGGATTTCGATGATGTGGTCGGCTAATTCTTTCACCTGCACATCGCCTTTGGTTACCACCGCAATGATTTTTCCGCTTCGGGCTTTGATTTCCTGTATGTTACTTACTACTTTATCGTAATGGTTTTGCTTTGGTGCAATTACCACTACCGGCATCTGCTCATCGATAAGCGCGATGGGCCCGTGCTTCATTTCTGCAGCCGGATACCCTTCCGCGTGGATATAGGAGATCTCTTTTAATTTAAGAGCCCCTTCCAAAGCCACCGGGAAATTATATCCTCTACCTAAATAAAGGCAATTCGGCGCATCTTTGTAAATAGAAGCAATAGTTTTTGCTACATCATTGGTCTGTAATGCCTCTTCCACTTTTTCAGGAATCAGTTCCAGTTCCAACAAATAACGCTGGTAGTCCGTATGGCTCATCGTTCCTTTAGCCTTAGCCAAACGAAGGGAGATAAGCGTTAAAATAGTAATCTGAGTTGTAAACGCTTTTGTGGACGCCACCCCGATTTCCGGACCGGCATGCGTATAAGCTCCTGCGTGAGTCTCACGTGAAATAGACGAACCTACCACATTACACACTCCAAACACGAAAGCTCCTTTTTCTTTTGCCAATTTGATGGCCGCCAAAGTATCCGCAGTTTCTCCCGATTGTGAAATCGCGATCACCACATCATTCGGGTAAATGATCGGGTTTCGGTAACGGAACTCCGAAGCGTATTCCACCTCTACCGGGATTCTGGCAAATTCTTCAAAAATATATTCCGCAACCAAACCGGCATGCCACGAAGTTCCGCAGGCCACGATTAAGATTCGGTTCGCGTTGGTGAATTTTTCAATATTATCTTCCACACCTGCCATCTGGATGATGCCTTTGTTGGCAAGCAAACGACCGCGGTATGTATCTTTAATTACGTTCGGTTGTTCGTAGATTTCTTTTAACATGAAATGATCGTAACCACCTTTTTCAATCTGCTCCAGGTTCATCTGAAGTTGCTGAATGTAAGGATCCACCAAAGAATCGTCTTTGATTTTACGGACTTTCATCGGTTTCCCTAAACGGATGATTGCCATTTCTTCGTCTTCCAGATAAATCGCATTATTGGTGTATTCAATAAAAGGCGAAGCATCCGAAGCCACAAAATATTCGTCTTCCCCAATTCCGATCGCCAACGGGCTTCCCAAACGGGCCACTACGATTTCATCGGGTTTTTTGGTGTCCATTACGGCAATAGCATATGCGCCAACCACTTGGTTTAAAGCCACTTGCACTGCCTTTCCTAATTTAAGGTTCTCTTTTTTCTGAACCTCTTCGATCAGGTTGATCAACACTTCTGTATCGGTATCCGATTTAAAGGAATATCCTCTGTTAATCAACTCTTTTTTCAAAGGCTCGTAATTTTCGATGATTCCGTTGTGGATAATCACCAACTCGCCGGAATTGGAATAATGCGGATGCGAATTCACATCGTTCGGCACCCCATGAGTAGCCCAACGCGTGTGCCCCATACCCATGGTCCCGGTCAGCGAGATTTCTTTTTCGGCTCTTGCCTCTAAATCGGAAACTTTTCCTTTGGTTTTAGCCAGTTTGAAAGCGCCGTTTTCACACAGCACCACACCGGCACTGTCGTACCCACGGTACTCCAATCGTTTCAACCCTTTGATGATCACAGGATAGGCTTGTCTGTGACCGATATATCCAACAATTCCACACATAATTAATCGGGTTTTGTATAATAAATCTCTAATTTAAGTCTTTTTTCCGGATCTTCACTGTTTTGGTTGTGTAAAACCGTTCCTAAAGGACTCACCACAGAAGACGTAGGCAACATCTTAACCTGCGGGGTACCCACCGGGCTTTTCAGGTACACATTAGTAGCATTCCCAATGTTCTCGGTAACCGCAAGACGAAGCCTGAAGTTCGTGGAATCTTTCTTGATACAGGCTTTAAGGTATTCGGTAATTCTGAATTTATATTTTACCCCTTTTTTGGCAGCATCTTTTTCAAGAATCCCTCCGTAAAAATACTTGTTGAATTTAGACCCTAAAGGACTTATGGTAGGATCCAGCGCGTAATCCGCAATCGGTTTGTTGTTCTTGGAATCGTACAAATAAATTCTTTTTGGCTCAAAAGGTCTTGGGTTTTCTGTATCAGGATTTACTTCATCTATTCCCATAACGCTCTGGTCTACATAAAACACAAGGTTCGCTTCGTTGATCAGCCAGCCTTGGGATTTAATGTACTCTAATTCATCCGGGGTTCCGTCATTATCGGCATCCGGTCCGAACAGATCAATATACGCAAACGATCCTTCACCCGAACCTGTTGTCCCTTTACCACCACCGGTTAACAGCAGTCTGTTAGGCCCTACGCTCATGTTGTAATTGTTATCGTAGAAATTCGCGGTATTTCCTTTAAGATTAAGCTTCACGCTGCTTCTTTTGGTTGTGGTAACCGGAGGAGTTCCGGAAGTTGCCTCATAACTGTATTCTATCTGGATATATCCTTTTGAGAAATCAAGCATGGCCATAGCCCCTTTATCATCCGCATTGGCTTCCGCCTTAAAGTACAATCCTCTGAAATATTCTTTAAATACGTTGTTGTTCAGCAAATCGGCATCCGGAGCTTTCAATATTCGGTTCTTAATGAATTCTTTATTCAGGTTGATCCACATCCCGGGCGCAAATCTGTCTTTGATGACTTTTTTCTCCGGATCTGTGGTAACCACATTCGAGGCATCCAAAAACTGTCCTGCCTGGTTGGTTTTATAAATGATCTTCTCCGACTTATCAAAGAAAAACTCATCGTTCTCCGACACCGGTCCGTCGTTAAGCGGCGATCCGTTTACAACCGACTGCCCGGAATCGTCAAACCCTCTTTTATAAGGTTCAATCTTAAGATCCTTTTCGTTGGAATAGTGCTTCAGGATACCGTCAGCCTCACCCGGATCATTGTTCCCCATGTAATAGCCGTTCTCGTATACTTTCAATTTAAATTTCGTCTCTCTGCCATACACAGAATCCAACACATACTTGCGTCGGATATTGTCATCTTCCATACCGTCGGCATGGTTGAAATACGGAATGTATACCCAAGCCGAATCCACCTGAGGATTATCCCCGAAGTCCGGAGCAGCCCCGATAAGTTCCACTTGTGTTACAAAATGAGAGGTGGTTTTACCAAAAACAGGATTGTTGTAAACCCCAAAAGAGTTTACCGGTAAATTATTGGTCTGAACCGCACCGGTCAATTCCGAACCCGTCTGCAAACCATAGAAGGTGTGCTTATTCAAATCGAAATAATCTTCCCCTACAATATCAGAACCAATCGTGTTGAAATCTTTGTCACAGGAAATAAAAGAAACCGTCAATGCCAACAAGGACAATTTCCCAATCAATGATATTTTACCCATATCTGTTTTTAAATTATAAAACGCTTTTTCTGTAGAATTCGGTATACGCTTCCGCGAACTTATCTTTAGCCACGAAAGGTAAAAAAGGTTTACCCGAACTTTCTATAAATTTTGTTAAACTTGGCGAAACCTCTTCAGAGGCCACAATCACCGCATCGGAGTGGGCAATCGAAGCTTTCATAATGTTCTCGAAATCCGGCACCGCTAAATCTTTTACGGATGCTTCCGGCACATTGTCGAACATCACTTTGTTCATCATCGTGGTATCTAAAGTACCGTCAAAAGACTGGCTGTAAACAGAAGTAACGATTTTGGTATCGGCGAAAAGCACTTCGTTTTTATAGAAATGTTTCATGTATACCGGCAACATTGCGGCCATCCAACCGTGTACGTGGATAATATCCGGCACCCAGTTTAATTTTTTTACGGTTTCCACCACACCTTTCGCAAAGAAAATCGCTCGCTCGTCATTATCGGGATACAACACCCCTTCTTCGTCCGTAAAAGTGGCTTTGCGTTTGAAATATTCATCGTTGTCGATAAAATATACCTGAATACGCTCCTTAGGAATGGAAGCTACTTTAATAATCAGAGGCATGTCCATATCGTTCACCACCAAATTCATCCCGGACAATCGAATCACCTCATGCAGCTGATGTCTGCGCTCGTTAATATTTCCGTATCGCGGCATAAAAATTCGTATCTGTCCACCCTGATCGTTGATCATTTTCGGCACGTCATACGACATTAAAGAAACCTCATTTTCAGCTAAGTACGGCACTACTTCAGATGATACATACAATATCCTCTTATCTTCCATTTGCAATTTTTATTTTAGTAATAGGTACAAAAAACATGCAAAATTACAAAAATTTATGCAGTTGTTTAACAAAATAGTAATTTTGCTATCCAATTTAAATCAGAAGAAAATGTTCATCTTCACCAAAAAGTCCGATTTAAAGGCACATTTGGCACAAATACGAAGACCGAAAACCAAAATCGGATTTGTTCCTACCATGGGCGCTTTGCATCAGGGCCATCTTTCTTTGATGAAAGAATCAAACAAAAACAACGGCATCACCGTAGTGAGTATTTTCGTGAACCCGACGCAGTTCAACAACGCGGAAGATCTGGAAAAATACCCGAGAACCCTCGAGAGCGATGTGGCAAAAATCGAAACCCTTTCCAAAGACATTATAGTGTATGCCCCAACCGTAGATGATATTTACGAAGGCAAAACCCAATCCGTAGCTTTCGATTACGACGGACTGGAATTCCAGATGGAAGGCGCACACCGACCTGGCCATTTTGATGGCGTGGGTACCATCGTGAAAAAACTTTTCGAAATTGTGGAACCTACCAATGCCTATTTCGGCGAAAAAGACTTTCAGCAGCTGCAGATCGTAAAAAAAATGGTGGAGAAACACAAAATGGCGGTCATCATCCACGGCTGCCCCATCCACCGGGAACCCAACGGACTGGCCATGAGCTCCCGAAACGAAAGGCTTTCCGAAACAGCCCGAAAAGAATCTGCCTTAATTTACAAGACGTTAAAAAACGCTAAAACCAAATTTGAAAAACAATCCGCTCAGGAGGTGATTGCGTTTGTGGAAAACGAATTCAAAAAACATCCGGATTTCCAGCTGGAATACTTCGAAATTGCGGATGAAGCCACCTTGCTTCCCTGCAAAAGAAAGAGCAAATCGAAGAAATACCGCGGTTTTATTGCTGTTTTCATAAACAACGTACGATTAATTGACAATATTTCATTAAATTGATATAACTTTGCATCATGTTGATTCAAGTTGTAAAATCCAAGATTCACCGCGTGAAGGTGACTGGAGCCGATTTAAACTACATCGGTAGTATTACCATAGACGAAGCTTTAATGGAAGCTTCCAATATTTACGAAGGCGAAAAAGTGTCCATTGTAAACCTGAATAACGGGGAACGTCTGGAAACTTACGCGATTACAGGGCCGCGAAACAGTGGCGAAATCACCCTGAACGGACCGGCAGCCAGAAAAGTGCACAAAGGCGATATCATTATCATCATTGCCTACGGAACACTTACCTGTGAAGAAGCCAAGGCTTTCAAACCTTCGATTATCTTCCCGAACGAAGAAGACAATTCACTGAAATAGTTTTGAACGAAAAGCTAAAAAAAATACTGAGCATAGGACTCCCACTTTCATTGGGAGTCTTTTTAGTTTTGTATTCGTATTACAGCTACACTCCGGAACAACTCGAGAAAATAAAAGGGCATTTCAAAAATGCCAATTATACCTACATCTTTATTTCTTCGTTGTTTTCCATCGTAAGTCTTGCGGCCCGAGGGTATCGCTGGCGCTACAGCCTGGAACACATGGGCTATTTGTCCAGTTTCAAAATCAATTTCGCCGCGGTTAACATCGGATACGTCATGAATTATACGATTCCGCGTTCAGGGGAAATTGCCCGTGCCTTAGTACTGAAGAAGACCTACGACATTCCCTTCGACAAAGCTATCGGAACCATTATTGCCGAACGGGTGATCGATTTGTTCATTCTTATCAGTTTCATCCTGACCGCCTTTTTCCTTCAGTTTGATCAGTTGCAGGCCTTTATAAGCGAAAAAATTCCATTTCAGAAATTAGTCTATTTAGCGATTTTTGCGTGCTTCGCCCTTATAACCGGTTTACTGCTTTTCATTTATTCCAAATGGAAACCCATACTCTTTATTAAAGAGAAAATTGCAGGCTTGGCAGAAGGGCTTATGAGCACCTTTAAAATGCCCAACCGCATTCCTTTTTTGGCGTTAACGGCCGTGATCTGGATCTCTTACGTCCTTACTTTTTATTCCGCCATTTTCGCACTTCCGGAAACCAGCGGCATTGGTTTTGGCACCATCGTAACCGCATTTGTTGTGGGAAGTTTGGCCGTTACATTCACCAATGGTGGTTTTGGGGCTTTTCCTTTATTGATCTCAGAAATCCTGGTCCTGTATAACATCCCTGAAGAAGCCGGAACTGCTTTCGGATGGATTTTATGGTCCTCACAAACCGCTTTGGTATTTCTCTTAGGCGTACTTTCCTTTTTACTTTTACCGATACTGCAACGCAAAAAATAATTTACTATATTGCTGTTCTATTTTCAACAGCTAACTAAAGTAAATTATATGAAGACGAAATTACTGTTATTGTTCGCATTCTTAACCAGTTCAATGTTTGCACAGCGTTTCGACGAACCGTTCGAATCCCAGAAATTAAACGGTCCGCGTAACGTTACCATTGTACTTCCTCCTTCTTACGAAACCAATAAAGAAAAGAAATACCCGATTTTTGTGGTCTTGGACAACGAATACCTCTTGGATCCGGTGATGGGCGTGATGAAATACGGCGCCTATTGGGACGACCTTCCGGAAGTGATTCTTGTCGGAATCAACCAAAATGCGGCTAACGAGCGTGAATACGATTCCCAGTTCGACGAAAACGGCTTACCGACCGAGCAAGGGGCAAAATTTTTCGAATTCCTGGGTATTGAACTTTTACCGTATCTTGAGAAGAAATTCCGCGTGGCACCTTACCGTTTGATTGTTGGGCACGACTTGACCGCAGGTTTTCTGAACGCTTACTTATACAAAGACAACCCTGTGTTTAACGCCTATTTGTGCTTAAGTCCGGACTTACCGGCTGAGATGGAAACCCGTATCCCGGAGCGTTTGAAAATCATGCAGAAACCGATTTTCTTCTACCTGGCCACGGCAGACGGCGACCTGAAAAAAGACCGCGAGCGCATCAAAGTACTGGACGAAGGTGCTAAAATCGTAAAAACCGATTTCGTAAAATACAGCTTCGACGACTTCAAAAACTCTTCGCATTATTCCCTGGTTCCGAACGCTATCAACAGTGCTATTTACGCAATTTTCGACGGCTACCAACCCATTTCCATGAACGAATTCCAGGAAAAACTGGGCAAACTGGACAAAGGCCATACCCAATATCTTGTAGACAAATACACGGCTATTGAAAAGAAATTAGGCTTTATGCCGAAAATCCGTCTGAGTGATTTCAAAGCTATAGAAGCGGCGATCATGAAAAACAAAAACTACGAAGATTTCAAACCTTTATCGGATTTAGCCAAGAAACATTATCCGAAATCGATGTTGGCCAACTATCATTTAGCGATGATGTATGACAATACCGGAGAACCTTCCAAAGCACAAAAAGCCTTTATGGCAGCCTTCAACCAAGAGGCAATCCGCGACCTGACCAAAGACATGATGTTAGAACGTGCCGATGCCATCAAAGGACAACTGAAAAAAGGAAAAGACAACCGTAAAAAAGCAGAAGAAGAACTTCAGGAGCAACCTGCGGAAACGCCAACCGATGCACCGGCAGAAACCCCTGCAGAAACGCCAAAAGAAGAACCAAAACAGTAAAATGGCCAAAATAAAAACCTCCTTTTTTTGCCAGAGCTGCGGCACTCAGTTTGCCAAATGGCAAGGCCAATGCACTGCCTGCAAAGAATGGAACACCATAGTTGAAGAAATCATACAGAAAGAGGAAAAAGTCGCCTGGAAAACCGAAACATCAACGGTAAAAAAAGCGACCAAACCTTTACGGATAAAAGAAATCGATTCTGCTGAAGAAATCCGGTTGGACACCAAGGATGGGGAGCTCAACCGGGTTTTGGGGGGCGGATTGGTTCCCGGCTCACTTACCTTGTTAGGCGGAGAACCGGGCATTGGAAAAAGTACGCTGTTGCTTCAGATTTCTTTGAAATTACCCTACAAAACCCTTTACGTTTCGGGAGAAGAGAGCCAGAAACAGATTAAAATGCGTGCGGAAAGAATTACTTCCGACACCGACAATTGTTACATCTTAACCGAAACCAAAACCCAGAGCATTTTCCGTCAGATTGAGGAAATCCAGCCGGAAATCGTGATCATCGATTCCATACAGACACTACATACGGATTATATCGAATCGTCCGCCGGAAGCATTTCTCAAATCCGCGAATGTACCGCAGAACTGATCAAGTTTGCCAAGGAAACCAATGTTCCGGTGATCTTGATCGGGCATATCACCAAAGACGGCAACATCGCCGGACCTAAGATTCTGGAGCACATGGTCGATACCGTTTTACAATTCGAAGGCGACAGAAACCACGTGTACCGCATCTTGCGTTCACTTAAAAACCGGTTCGGCTCTACCGCCGAATTGGGGATTTACGAAATGCAGGGCTCCGGTCTGCGCGAAGTGGCCAATCCGTCCGAGATTTTGATTTCCCACAAAGACGAAGAACTTTCCGGAACCGCAATCGCCACAACTCTAGAAGGCATGCGACCGTTAATGATCGAAATACAGGCGTTGGTATCCACTGCCGTTTACGGAACACCGCAACGCAGCACAACAGGCTACAATGCTAAACGTCTGAACATGATTTTAGCCGTATTGGAAAAACGGGCCGGCTTCCGCTTGGGGGCAAAAGACGTATTTTTGAACGTTACCGGTGGTATTTCCGTAGACGACCCGGCTATTGATTTGGCGGTGGTGGGTGCTATTTTATCTTCCAACGAAGACATCCCGGTGGGTAAAGACGTTTGTTTTGCCGGCGAAGTAGGGCTTTCGGGCGAAATCCGTCCGGTGAACCGTGTGGAGCAACGCATACAGGAAGCGGAAAAATTAGGTTTTTCAACGATTTTTGTATCTAAATACAATAAGATTTCCCTAAAAAACACGTTAATAGAGATCAAAATGGTGGCGAAGATTGAAGACGTGGTGGAACAATTGTTCGGATAAAAATCAGAAGAAACAATAAAAGCGAATGATAAATAATATCGGTAAAATACTGTATGGCATCTGGTTTTTCTTTTATTCCTTTTTAGTCCTAAGCGAAATTTTCGTTTTGTCCACGCAGAGTCTGGGGGAAAGAAAACTGGGGATGCTTTTAGTTACTGCCTTGCTTTTACTGATTGGAATCGTTTTATTCCTGTCTACCGTTTTTATCGTAAAAGGGAAAATGCAACTGGCTTTTATCATTTCTTTCGTTGTTAGTCTCTTTTTTACTTATCTCTTTTATATCTATTTAAAAGAAAATGGAGCCATTAAAGAACATCCTTATTCTCTAAATCAATTTAGCCATGAAAGCAAAAGCAATTTTATTTCTTAGTTTACTATTTGTATCTGTAGCCTGCGACAAATCTTCCGTTTACAGTAAACTGGACACGGATTTTGAAAATAATCGCTGGACAACCGAAAATGTGAAAACGCATGAATTCACCATTGAAGATGCTTCCAAAACCTACAACCTGAACCTGAAATTCAGCCATGTATACGGTTATCCCTATGAAAGTGCGCCCTTGTTGATAAAAATAGTTGGCCCTGACGGAAAGGAAGAGCAATTACCGTTCAATCTGAAAATAAAAGACGCCAACGGTAAACAACTGGCCGATTGCAGCGGTGATTTTTGTGATTTAATCAGTCCGATCAAAGAAAACGTAAAACTTCTGAAAGGAAAGTATACCGTAACCCTTTCAAACGCGCTTAAAGGACCTTACTTACCCGATGTTCTTGGCGTGGGTCTCGAAGTGGAAGCTGTAAAATAAACGATAAATGAAATCCCAAGCCGATATCCTGCAGATCATCAACAGTTTTCACGAGCTGGGCGAAACGGCGCAGGCCTGCGAATTCCTGATTAAGGAATTCGGTTTGGAACATCCTAATTTTAAAGGTTTTGAATACCGTGAAGGCGCTAAACCGGATTTTATCCTGATGACTGCCGAAGGTGAAATAGGGCAGCCGCAAATCATCCGTATTCCGGAAAATGCCTTTGCTTTCCCTTTTGAAATGATCATGAACCTGATTGCCCACGAAATGGTACACGTGGTACAGAAATCCAAAGAACAGATGGTCCTGGACAAGAACGAACGCGAATGGCAGGCCTATTACGAAATGCTGTTCCACAAAATCTTTCCGCGGATACCGGAATGCTCCGATTTCCATAAAAAATTCTTTGCCGGGAAAGCCCTCGAGTACTACAAACGCATGGGCGAAGGCTCGGCACTGCAACAAAAATACGCGGAGCAGAAATTAGAAGTCGAAAATTTAGTAGCTTCGTTGCCACAAT
This sequence comes from Flavobacterium pedocola, assembly GCF_053764385.1. Lineage (NCBI taxonomy): Bacteria > Pseudomonadati > Bacteroidota > Flavobacteriia > Flavobacteriales > Flavobacteriaceae > Flavobacterium > Flavobacterium pedocola. Next base: position 61,784 of record NZ_JBSNCR010000007.1, read on the forward strand.
AACACAACAATTTTTAACTGGAATGAGAACCAAAAAGCAAAAGTTATTTCTGTTTCTGAAGGTATTCGGAGTGCTTTTAGTGCTGTTTTTCGGAGGCTTATATTACTTCCGTGATTCCCTGTTACAGCAATTAATTGCCAAAGCCGAGACCAAATTTCAAAACGATTACGACTGTACTTTTTCGGTAAAAAAGGCCAACTTTAACGGGATTTCCGAATTGGAAATGCACGACCTTGTCCTGGTGCCGAAAAACGCCGACACGCTTTTGGCTGTACAAAAAATAAAAACCAGTTACAACTTTCTGGAGTTACTTACCGGAGACCTTCAGTTGAAAAACCTGGAGATGAACAACGGTTTCATCCAGTTGGTCAAAAATAAAAACGGTCGTAATTTTGACGCCTTTCTCAAACGCGACGACGAAGAAAAATCGACCGAAAAACGCAATTACGCCAAACTCGCCTACCGCATTTTAAACCGGGTTTTAAACTTAGTGCCTTCAGAAATGCAGCTTGAAAATCTATCGCTCCGCATGGACGATATGGGCCGAAAAGTAACCTTGCACCTGAACGATTTGCGTCTGGAAGACCATCAGCTGCAATCGGCTATTCACGTGAAAACGAACACCTTTGCGCAGCACTGGAAAATCAGCGGTTTTGCCGATCCTCGGGAAAAGAAAGCCGATCTTAAGTTTTTCAGCAGCGATACCTCTAAGATCCAACTCCCATATATTGATGAGCGTTTCGGCTTAAAATCGAGCTTCGACAACATCCACGTGAAACTGGACAAACTCGAAATGGAAAGCGGCGAACTGCATATTGACGGTTTTACCTCCATCCAAAACTTCACGCTCAACCATCCGAAAATTGCCAGAAAAGACGTGGTGATTGCCAACGCGCGCTTCGACTACCGTTTCCTGCTAGGTAGTGATTTTATTGCCATCGACAGCAGCTCATCGGCACAACTGAACCACATAAAGATTAAGCCATTTGCCCAGTACAACACCGAAGAAGACACGATTTACAGGCTGAAAGTCGCTATTCCGAAGATGAAGGCCCAGGATTTTATCACCTCCTTGCCGAAGGGGCTTTTTACCCATTTTGAAGGCATGGAAGCAGACGGGCTTTTCGATTACCACCTCAACTTCGAATACAACAAAAACAAACCGGACCAACTGGTTTTCGACAGCAAGCTCAACAAAGAAAACCTGCGCATCACCAAATACGGGGAAGCGAATCTGGCGATGCTTAACGAACAGTTTACCTACCGCGCTATTGAAAACGGCGTCCCGCAACGGCCTATTTTGGTTGGATCTGCCAATCCGGATTACACGCCTTTGGATCAGATTTCACCGTATCTGGAAAAAGCAGTGCTGACCAACGAAGACCCTTCCTTTTTCCGTCACCGCGGGTTTATCAACGAAGCGTTTAAACAATCGATTGTAAAGAACATCCGTACCAGGAAATTTGCCCGTGGCGCGAGTACCATCAGCATGCAGTTGGTGAAAAACGTCTTTTTGACCCGTGAAAAAACCCTGTCCCGTAAACTCGAAGAAATCCTTTTGGTGTATATTTTGGAAAACAACCGCATTGCAAGCAAATCGCGCATGCTGGAAGTGTATTTCAACGTGATTGAATGGGGACCGAACGTGTATGGGATTGCCGAAGCTTCGCAATTTTACTTTCAGAAAAGACCAAGCGATTTAACGTTAAACGAATGTTTGTATCTGGCCTCCATTGTACCGAAGCCGAAGAAATTCATGTGGCAGTTTGACGATCAGGGGAACCAGAAACCGTATGCGCAAAAGAACCAGAAATACATCAAAAACCTGATGCTGCGCCGTGCTTTGATTACGGATCAGGACACTGTCGGGCAATCTGTTCCGATTTACATTTCGGGAAGGGCGCGTTCGTTTTTAAAACTGAGAACCGTTGTGGATTCTACCGCTACCGATTCCATAAGCTTTGATCCGGAGGAGTTTGATTTTTAAAGAAAGGAGAGGTTTTCGAGTCTCTTGAATGATCCGTTTAAATCCGCCAAAATCAGCATCATCCGCGTGCCATTTCTTACAACCCTTCTTTATTTAAAATTACGTAGAAACTCCTCTTTATACGTGGGCGATATTTCGATTTCCGCGCCGTCGTTCAGCATGATGTAACCACCTTTGTTATAGGATTTCACAAAGTTGATGTTGATGATGTGCGACTTGTGCACGCGCAAAAACGGAAACGGCAAAATCTCTGAAAAATGTTTCAGAAATCGGCAGACCATTTTTTTGCTGCCATCGGCTAAGTGCAAATCGGTAAAATTGCCGTTGCCTCTCAAACGGACGATATCTTCCATTTTTACCACTTCAAAGCCTTCCAGTGTTGGCAAAATAACCTGCTTTTTCTCGGGCTGGGTTTCGCGGAAATTCTCCACGATGATTTTGTTCCGGTTGAAAAGTTCGTTGTTCAGGATATGCTGCTGCACCTTGTTTACGGCTACAATCAGTTCTTCAATACTAATGGGCTTCAGCAGATAATATGCCGCACTCTGGTTCAAGGCTTTCAATGAATATTCTGAAAAAGCGGTAACGAAAATCGTCTCGAACTGCAAATCTTTACAGGCTTCCAACACGTCAAACGCATTCCCGAAAGGCATTTCCACATCCAAAAACACCAATTGCGGTGTTACTTCGTGCAATAACGGTACCGCTTCTTTGATGTTCTGTGCTTCGCCAATCAATTCCACCTGCGGGCAATACTTGCTAAGGTAGTTTTTGAGCACTTCGCGCGCGGCGGCTTCGTCTTCTACGATTACGGCTTTTATTTTTTGCAAAGTCATTTTTATTTATTTAAGAAACCGGACAGGTTTTAAAAACCTGTCCGGTTTACATCATACTTTATCAAGCAAAGGAAAAATCAGGATTACCAGTGTTCCGGTAGTGCCGCTGTTCTTTTCGGTGATGGAAAAATCGATATTCGTTTTGTATAATTCGTTCAAAAGGCTGATACGCTCTTTGGTATTGGTAACGCCTCTGGACTGATGGACTTTCTGGTTACGAGTTTTCAATGCAGCGCTTTCGGTCAGGCCGATGCCGTTATCATCCACAATTACTGAAACTTTCCCTCTGTTCAGTTCGAATTTCAGCAGCAGCAACCCTTTGGTTTCCCGGTAGCGCAAACCATGCCAGATCGCGTTTTCCAGATGCGGCTGGATGAGCATGTTCGGCACCAGAGTCGTTTCCGTATCCAGTGAATCATCGACCACAATCTGATACTCGAATTTGTCCTGAAAACGCAAATGCTCCAGATCCAGGTATTTTTTTAGTTGTTCAATTTCGTTGCTCAGGCTGATAAAATCCTTATTGGAATTTTCCATCATGTTCCGCATCAGGTGGGAATACGAGGTCAGGTATTTGTTGGCTTCCAGCTCTTTGTTCTGCGAAATGAACTGGTTCACGCTGTTCAGGCTGTTGAAGATAAAATGCGGGTTCATCTCACGGCGCAACGACTGCAACGCAATTTCCTTGTTCTTGGTTTTGATGGAATACAGCGCTTTTACAATCAAACCAACTAATAACAACAACAGTAGCAGTGAACCCATCAACACATAATTGAAGGTGTTTTTCTTGGCAATAAGCTCATCTTTCAATGCTTTTTCCTGCTCCAGCTGACGGATTTTCTCTTCGGTGACCTGAAACGCTTTCTCGTCAAGCAAAGAACTGTCGTTGCGGATGAGCTTGTCGAAATTCTGAAAGAAATCATCATACAGCGCAATACTCTCCTTGTCTTTGCCGTGTGTTTTATAATACTGTAGCAATTGCAGTAAGCTGTTTTTTACCTCATCCGTTTTGCCTTGCGCCAACGCCAACTGATACGCTTGTTGCAGGCACTGAATGGCTTTTTCCGGTTCGTTTTTCTTAAAATAAATGGTCGCGAGGGTTTGCAACTGTTTGATTTGCGTATCGAAATCGTTAGTGGTTTTCGCTTCGGCCAACAATTTTTCACTGATGCCCAACGCCTTGTCAAACTGATTGTCGGAGGCGTATACTTTCGCGATTTCCGTTTTCAGTTTGGTTACTTCTTCGGGTTGGTCTTTTACATAGGTAATCGCCTTTTCATAACTTTGAATGGCAATATTATTGTTTTTCTGCTGCAGGCTCATTTGCGCCTGCTGTACATAAGCATCGGCTACTTCTTCTTTTTTGGCCTCTTTTTCCAAAAGCTGGATGTTCGAATTGGAATAGCCCATTTGTGCTGCCGGGTTATCCGCGTTGCGCAAACGTTTGGCATCATTTAAATTTATTTGTTCGGAGTTTCTATCCGGGGCCACAGCTCCTGCCGCTTCATAATTCTGAATGGCCGAACTGATCTTGTTTTGCGATTCCTGCACTTTGGCCAGGCTTCGGGTCACTCTGGTCCTGTCGGAAGTTCGTTTTAGTTTAGTATAGGTTGCCAGTGCTTTTTTCAGGTATTCTTCCGCTTTTACTTTGTCGCCTTTTTCCAGGAACCCGTCCGCTACCTTCTCATAATTTTTGGCAATTTTCACCTCATCGTTCGCATCCAACGATACTTTCAGATCGTCTGCCGCTTTACTGATTTTAGAAGGTGCCGCTTTTTTACTTCTTACGGCATTAGCACTTGGCAGAATAGTATCCTGCTGTGCCGAAGCCTCAAAAGAGAAGTTCAGCAGTAAAAAAAGTAGCGTAAAAATGGCCTTTATCCGTGGCATAATAATAGGTTTCTATGTAAATGTAAAGTAAATATTTTAAAAACGGTTCCACAAGGTAATTCACCAAGTCAAAACCCGGTTTCACCCATTCTGTAAAAAACGTGCGGTTTCTCAGGATAATTTTGGGATAGAATCATAAACCAAAAATCATGAAAACGCAAAATTTAATCGCAGTCTTGAGCGCTTCTGTCTTGATTACAGGAGTGGCGTATACTTCCCTTTTCCCGGGTGAACCACAAACATTTCTTCCAACGAAACTAACAGTTGTCACTGAAAAACCGACTGTTGAAGAAAAACCGGTTGCCGAAGAAAAACCCTGTGTGTTTATGTCGGTGATGGGCGAACAATCCGTAACCGATTATGCTAAATACAAAAATGATTCCAAAACAGCAGCGACCATAGAAAAAGGAGAACGATGGCTGGCAGAAGCCCAAAACCAAGACGGCGGTTGGGGTGCCGGCTCGCACAGCAACCAAGGGGAAATGAACCCGCATGCGGTGGCTTCCGATCCGGCGACTACTGCAATGGCTTCCATGGCCTTGTACCGTATGGGGTATTCGATCGAAAAAGGAAAGTACAAAACCCAATTAAAAAATGCGTTGGATTTTTTGTTGTCCGAAATAGAAAAAAACAAAAACAACGAGTTCATCACCCAGGTGCGCGGCACACAGATCCAGACCAAATTAGGCCAAAATATTGATGCCGCTTTAACCCTGCAGTTCTTAAATCAAGTAGTACCTTCTTTATCTGACGGAAGCCTGAAAAAAAGAGTGGAAAATGCCATCCAGATCTGTGTGGACAAAGTGGAAAAATCCTATGATGCCAGCGGAAAAGTTTCCGGTGCGGGATGGGCAGGGGTACTGCAATCGTCTTTTGCCAATGCAGGACTGGAGCAGGCTTCCAAAAACAAGAACATCAAAGTAAGCAAAGATAAAATCGATGCTGCGCGAAACTATCAGAAAAGCAACTACAATGCGGATACCAAAACAGCCAAAACCGATGACGGCGCCGGGATCATGCTGTATGCGGTAAGCAGCTCGGTACGCGGCAGTGCCGGGGAAGCTAAAGAAGCCGAGGAAGTGTTCAAAAAAGCCAAAGCCGAGGGCAAAATCAGCCAACGCGCCGAAATGAACCGTGAAAATCTTGAGAGAATCGGCGTTACCCGTGAAAAAGCTGCGTCTTACGAAGTAGCGAGCAAAGTCTACAACGCTGCCAAAGTACAGGCGATGGACAATAACGTCATGAACGGTTTCGGGAACAACGGCGGCGAGGAATTCATGAGCTTTCTGCAAACCGGAGAATCCTTACTGGTCAAAAAAGACGACGACTGGAAACACTGGTACGACAACGTGAGCGGGAAAATCATCAAGATCCAGAACGAAAACGGCAGCTGGAACGGCCACCACTGCATCACCAGCCCGGTGTTCTGTACGGCAACCTGTTTACTGATTTTAACCATTGAAAACGATATCAAAACCCTTCAACAATAATCTAAAAAAATAAATACCATGCGAAACACATTCATCACCTCCGCCCTTTTTGCAACCGCTTTAACTTTTGCAAACTGTACGAACTTCAGTCACAAAGAACCTGCAACTGCCTTAACAGCCACACCGGTTATTGAAAAGCCGGTTAAAGTGGAGAACACCAAAATCCAGGTAGCCATTTTGCTGGACACTTCCAACAGTATGGACGGCTTGATCGAACAGGCGAAATCGCGTTTGTGGAACATCGTCAATACGCTAACAACTTTGAAATACCACGGTAAAACGCCGGATATTGAGATTGGTTTGTACGAATACGGGAACGACGGTTTATCACCGCAATCGAATTTCATCCGTCAAGTTGCCCCGTTAACTACCGATTTGGACCTGATTTCCGAAAAACTGTTCTCCTTAAGAACCAACGGCGGTTCAGAATATTGCGGGGCCGTAATTGCCGATGCCACCAAACAGCTGAACTGGGGCAATGACGCCTCTAACATGAAACTGGTATACATCGCCGGAAACGAGCCGTTCAACCAGGGCGGTATCAACTACAAAGAAGCGATAAGTGATGCCTTGAAAAAAGACATTTACATCAACACGATTTTCTGCGGGAATCAGGAAGAAGGCGTGCGTACGTTCTGGAAAGACGGTGCCGATGCCGGAAAAGGCAAATACTTCAACATCGATTCCAACAAAGCTGTGCTTTACATTGCCACGCCTTACGATGTGCGTATTTCGGAATGCAATACTAAAATCAACGACACCTATATCGGTTACGGCTACCTGGGAAATTCCAAAAAAATGAACCAGGTTGCACAAGATGCCAATGCACAAGGGGTTTCGGCAGCGAATTATGCGGAACGCGCGGTGAGTAAATCCAAAGCGGCCTACAAAAACGAGAGTTGGGATTTGGTAGACAAAGTTAAAGACGACAAAGGCGCGATTGAAAAGCTTAAAAAGGAAGAATTACCGAAAGAGCTGCAAAACAAATCGAAAGAAGAAATCAAAGTATATGTAGACAAGAAAGCCAAAGAGCGTGAAACCATTCAGAAGGAAATCGGCGAACTGGCCAAAAAACGTCAGGCGTTTATCGATGCGGAAATGAAAAAAACCAATGCACAGGATGATTTAGGCGGTGCAATCAATTCCTCTGTGATTACATTTGCGAAAACAAAAGGGTATACGGTTGAAAAATAAACTGCAAAAAAATCCTAACAAACTTCCCGGCCAAAGTGTCGGGTTTTTTTTATAATTTTATGACAACCAAATAATTACCCCATGAAATACTTTTCACTATTAATTGCTTTGGTTTTCATAAGTTGCGAAAGCCAATCCCAAACCGGAACAGTAGGTTTACAATCCTTTGCCACAGGTTTTGCTTCACCCGTTGAGATTACCCATTGCGGGGACAGCCGGCTGTTCATAGTGGAACAGGATGGCCTTATAAAAATCCTGAACGCCAATGGTTCTACCAACGCGACACCTTTCCTCAACATCACCACATTGACCAATCAGGGCGGGGAACGCGGTCTGTTGGGACTTGCCTTTCATCCCAACTATGCGGCCAACGGTTTTTTTTACATCAATTATACCCGTGTGAGCGATGGTGCCACGATTATTGCGCGGTATTCAGTCAACCCCGGCGATCCTAATCTTGCCAATCCTACGGGAACCATATTGCTGACCATTGCCCAACCGTTTGTCAACCACAACGGCGGTACGCTGAAATTCGGTCCGGACGGCTATCTGTACATCGGGATGGGAGACGGCGGAAGCGGCGGTGATCCGGGCAACCGGTCGCAAAACATCAATGAGTTGCTGGGCAAAATGCTCCGTATCGATGTCAACTCGGGCAGTCCGTACGGCATCCCAGCCAGCAATCCTTATGTGGGCGTGGCAGGTGCCGATGAAATCTGGGCCATTGGTTTGCGAAATCCCTGGAAATTCTCATTCGACCGGCAAAATGGCGATTTATGGATAGCTGATGTGGGGCAGAATTTATACGAAGAAGTCAACCGGGCAGGCAGTACCGAAGCCGGTCTGAACTACGGCTGGCGCTGTTATGAAGGCAATGCCGCTTATAACACTACGGGCTGTCCGGCGCAAAACACTATGAAATCCCCATTATTTATTACAACGCATGCCGATAGTTTTTGCTCCATTACCGGAGGCTATGTCTACCGTGGCACCCAATTTCCCAATTTTCAGGGCAAGTATTTCTTTTCGGATTATTGCAAGGCGCAGATTGGCATGAGCGACAACGCGGGCAATGTCACCTTTACCGGAACCTTTACGGGGAATAATTTTGTGAGTTTTGGGGAAGACAGCAGCGGAGAGTTGTATGTAGCTTCCATTAGCAATGGGGTGATTTACAAAATCGTTGACAGTTCGCTTGGCACGGTTAAACCGGAGGAAACGGCTTTTATGATCTATCCGAATCCGGCAAAATCAGAGGTGTTTATTCAAAATCCTGACGAAAACACTTATGCCACCGAAATTGAAATTTCAGACCTTAACGGGAAACGACTGCTTTCCAAAAAAACAGAAAACATGCCAATCCGTTCAATAGACACCGAAACTTTGGCTACCGGCCTGTATTTATTGAAAATAGGAACAAATCAAGAGACGTTTGCAATATTCAAAGTTTTAATACGTTAATTAAAAACAATTATATTTGTAAATAATCGACTACTAAAACAATCGTTCTCATCCATGAAAAAGAGCCTATCCCTGGTTTTACTGCTTGCAGCTGTAGTGTTTTCTTCTTTCAGATATGCTTCCCCAATTCAGGAGAAGGCAAATAAAACCGAATCCGTTAATTACATTCCCTATTATGTTAAGGTGAACGAGGCAAAGTCTTTGTATGAAGAAAAAAAATATGCTGAATGTTTTACTTTACTCGACAACTTGTTCAAGAAATATGAGCCTATAGAAACAACCTTCATAAGCGAAATGGATTTGTACTGCAAATTGGCGAACGAGCAGCAAAACTATTCAGCGATAAGACAAGTCCTGCCCATCATGATTAAAAAATACGGCAAACAGCCTTATATTTATGAGAAATACGGAGACATTTATGAAGGATATGGTGCAGGGTGGAAAGATATTATAGCGCATTCTTCCTATTCTGTCGAGGAATTGAACGCGATGTATAAGGAACACCTGTCCAAAATAAACTATACGCTGAAAGACTCCATTACGCAAATGATGAAAAGCGATATGGCGATCAGAAGACAAAACATTCCTTCAAAGTTAGATTCGGTAAACAAAGCCAATGGTAAAATGATGCAGCATATTTTAACGAAATATGGCTATCCCAGAGAATCATTAGTAGGCGGAATGGGATTGGAAAACCCGGTAAAACAAGTCTATTTTTCCGTGATGATGAAACACCTCGATTATGACTTGTGCCTTATCTTACAACCTTTGCTTTACGAGGAAATCAAAAAAGGGAAATGCCCTCCTCTTGTTTATGCCGGTATGCTGGATCATCTCAAAGTAGTGCGCAAAATCGCATCCCCATTTCCTTATTACGGATCCTATAATACTAATATCCCATTGGATTTATCTGGGGTTGATGCCGCAAGGTTATCCATAGGTTTACCTCCGCTAAAAAAAGGAAACTAACCGATTACGGCGCCGGATTCGGGATTTTCTCCTGGATTTTATTGATTTCCGCCAGCACCTCATCAGTCAAACGGACCTCGAAGGCATTGATGTTTTCTTCCAGCTGATCCATCGTGGTGGCCCCGATTATGGTCGAAGTCACAAAGCTTTGATGGTGCACAAACGCCATGGATAATTCCGTCAGGGTCAGGCCTAAACTGTGTGCTAAATCCTGATACATTTTGGTTACTTTGAAACAGTTCTCATTGGTATATCTTGTGAAATGCGGAAACAACCCTAAGCGCGATTCCGGAAGGATACCGTTTAAATGTTTACCGGTCAGAAAGCCGAAACCAAGTGGCGAATACGCCAACAACCCTACTTGTTCACGCATACAGATTTCCGATAAACCTACTTCGAACAAACGGTTCAGTAAGGAAAACGGGTTTTGGATGGTGGCGATTCTCGGCAGATTGTGCTTTTCGCTTTCGCTTAAAAACTTCATCACGCCCCAAGGGTTCTCGTTGGACACGCCGATATGTTTGATTTTTCCTTCTTTGATCAAACCGTCGAAAACGGTCAGTACTTCTAAAATATTATCCTGCCACTGGTTGTCGATCTCGGAAACACCTCGTTTGCCGAACATGTTCATCACACGTTCCGGCCAATGCATCTGGTACAAATCGATATAATCGGTTTGCAGGTTTTTCAGACTCAAATCTACCGCTTCGTGCAGGCTTTTTTTGGAGAAATCCAACGGCTTACGGATATAGGCCATTCCGCGGTTCGGTCCTGCAATTTTGGTCGCTACCACCAAATTCTCACGTTTGTGCCTGTTCTTGGCCAACCAGGTACCGATATGACGTTCAGTGCTTCCGAAAATATGCTCGTTGCCACCGATAGGATACATTTCGGCCGTATCAATAAAATTGATGCCTCTTTCGATGGCGTAATCCAGTTGGGAATGGGCTTCGGCTTCGGTGTTTTGGTTCCCGAAAGTCATGGTGCCTAAACAAATTTCACTGACTTCCAATTGGGTATGGGGTAACGTGGTGTATTTCATCTTTTAAATAACAAAGCGGCAAAGATACGAAGTTGCAAAGTTAAGATAAACAAAAAAGGCTCAGAGTTTAGTCTGAACCTTTTCTTATATGCTTTTGAAATGTCTTAGATTTCATTCAACATTCTGGTGATCTCATCCAATTTCGGTGTCAGGATGATTTCGATACGACGGTTTTTCGACTTTCCTTCTGCCGTTTCGTTGGACATCAAAGGAGAATACTCGCCACGTCCGGCTGCCGTAAGGTTTTCTTTTCTTACCAAAGCGTTAGACGTTAAGATGTTTACGATAGCCGTAGCACGTTTGGTAGACAAATCCCAGTTGTTTTCCACACCGCCTCCGATGGCGCCCGTGATCTTGTCGTTATCCGTGTGGCCTTCGATCAATACGGAAATATCAGGATTGTCGCCCAATACTTTCCCCACTAAGTCTACCGCTTTTTTACCTTCCGGATTTACTACCCAGCTTCCTGATTGGAACAACAATTTGTTTTCCATGGAAACATATACTTTTCCGTCTTTTTGTTGTACGGTAAGCCCTTTTCCTTCAAACGCTTTTAACGATTTGGATAAGGTTTCTTTCAGTTTGTTCATCGCCGCTTCTTTGGCTGCGATCATGCTTTCTAATTCGTTCACGCGGTCGGAACGGTCTTTTAAGTCTTTGTTTAATTTGTCAAGACGCGCTCTTTCTGCTGCCAAAGCTTTTTCCTTTGCCTCTAACTGCGCCAACAATTCACGGTTTTTGTTCATGTTCGTCTGTAACGCCTCATCGCTGTTTTTCTCCAGCGCGTTGTAAGACGACTGCAGCGTTTTCAGGTTGTTGCTTGCCGCCGCGTAATCCGACGCTAGTTTGTCTCTTTCGGCTTTTAGCTTATCCAATTCCGCCTGTAAGGTCGTTTTGTCTAATTCCAACTGGTTTTTGCCTGTTTTCAAAGCTTCATTTTCATCCGCTAACGTACGGTTCTCCTTCTTCAAATCGGCAAATTTGGTTTCTAAATCCGTGTACATCTTTTTTGACACACACGAGGTGGTTAAGGCCAAAGCCAAAATCCCTGCAGATACTTGTTTTATCATTTTTTGTGGTATTTAGCGTTATTCAATTCTCTTATTTCTTGTCTCTTGCTTCTTGCTTCTTGCCTCTCTCCTACATCATCTCCAGCAACACCGGGCAATGGTCGGAATGTTTCGCCTCCGGTAAAATCACGGCGCGTTTCATTTTGTCTTTCAGCGGTTCGCTCACCAGGTTGTAATCGATCCTCCAGCCTTTGTTGTTGTTACGGGCATTGGCGCGGTAACTCCACCAGCTGTAATTGTGCGGTTCTTTGTTGAAATGACGGAAGCTGTCGATGAAACCGCTTTTCATAAACCCATCCAGCCAGGCTCTTTCTTCAGGTAAAAAACCGGAAACCTTAGCATTGCGGATCGGGTCGTGAATGTCGATGGCTTCATGACAGATGTTGTAATCGCCCCCGATGATCAGGTTCGGCACTTCCTTTCTCAGGTTGGTGATGTACTGCTGAAAATCGTCCATGTACTGGAACTTATGGCTCAGACGGTCAATATTGGTTCCCGAAGGTAGGTACAGGCTCATTACCGAAAAATTTTCAAAATCGGCACGCAGGTTACGGCCTTCTTTGTCCATGTATTCGATTCCGGTGCCGTATACTATGTTTTTAGGGGCAACCTTGGAAAGAATCGCCACCCCGCTATAACCTTTCTTTTCTGCCGGGAAATAGTATTGGTACGGATAGCCTGCCGCTTCGATTTCCATTACGGGAATCTGTTCGTGCAACGCCTTAATTTCCTGAAGGCAAATAACATCCGGGTCGGCACTTTGGAGCCATTCTAAAAAACCTTTGGTGATGGCCGCGCGGATTCCGTTGACGTTATAGGAGATAATCTTCATTTTAGTGTTTAATTTTTCCAAAAATAACCAAAAAACGGTCACTTTTGTAACAGTTTCCCGCAAATGTTATAAACAATTCACTGTCAATTACCTGCTGAAAATAATCGTCTGAAAAACCACAATAATATGCATTTTTACTTTGGTCATTCAACAGAATTACTATCTTTGTTTTTATCGCATAAACGAATAATAAATGGGGTTAGTTACCGCTAAAGAAGTTGCAAAAGCCATAAAAACCGACAAATACGGAATGCTGGGGACATTTTCCGGCTGGCTGCTAATGAAAGTGCTCCGAATCTCTACCCTCAATGACATCTACAACAGGAACAAACACTTACAGGATTTAGAGTTCCTGAATGCTATCCTCGACGAATTCCACATCAAATTCGAAATTCCGGAAGAAGACCTGAAACGTTTACCCAAAGAAGGGCCTTACATAACCATTTCCAACCATCCGTTGGGCGGGATTGACGGGATTTTATTGTTGAAGCTGATGCTGGAAAAAGAGCCGAATTTCAAAATCATCGCCAATTTCCTGCTGCACCGCATCGAACCGATGAAGCCGTACATCATGCCGGTGAATCCGTTTGAAAACCACAAAGATGCCAAATCCAGCGTTATCGGCCTGAAAGAAACCTTTCGCCATCTGAGCGACGGAAAACCCTTGGGTATCTTCCCGGCCGGCGAAGTATCAACCTACAAAGACGGCAAACTCGTGGTGGACAAACCTTGGGAAGAAGGCGCCATCAAAGTGATCCGCAAGGCTCAGGTTCCGGTGATCCCGATTTATTTCCACGCGCAGAACAGCAAATTGTTCTATTTCCTCTCGAAAATGAACGACACGCTGCGTACCGCGAAATTACCTTCGGAACTCTTGACCCAGAAAGACCGCGTGATCAAGGTGCGTATCGGAAAGCCGATTTCGGTAGCCGAACAGAACGAACACCAGACCATTGAAGAATATTCGGAATTCCTACGCCGAAAAACCTATATGCTGTCCAATGTCTATGAAACCGACAACAGCAACAAATTGTTACAGGCACCAAGCCTGAAAGCACCAAAAAGCCCGAAACAGATTGCCAAACCGGCCAATCACGAGCAGATTTTACAGGAAGTGAACGAGTTGCGTGAAAACGATTACCGCTTGCTGCAAAGTAAAAACTACGAGGTGTTTTTTGTAAAGGCCGACAAAATCCCGAACATCCTGCATGAAATAGGGCGTTTGCGCGAGATTACTTTCCGCGAAGTGGGTGAAGGGACCAACGAATCACTGGATCTGGACAAATACGACAGTTACTACTACCATATGTTCCTGTGGGACGAAGACGCGCAGATGATTGCCGGTGCCTACCGCATGGGACTGGGAACCGAAATTTTTGCCGCACACGGGATCGACGGGTTCTACCTGCAGGAATTGTTCCGTTTTGAACCGGAATTGTTTGACATGATGAGCAAATCCATCGAAATGGGCCGTGCGTTCATCATCAAGGAATACCAACAAAAACCGATGCCGCTCTTCCTGCTTTGGAAAGGTATTGTGCACACCACTCTACGCTATCCGGAGCATAAATTCCTGATTGGCGGGGTGAGCATCAGCAACCAGTTTTCGGATTTCTCCAAATCGCTGATGATCGAGTTCATGAAATCACACTATTACGACCCGTATGTGGCGCAATACGTGAATCCAAAGAAAGAATACAAGGTAAAATTAAAAGATGCCGACAGGGATTTCGTATTCAATGAAGCGGAAGCCGATCTGAACAAATTCGACAAGATCATCGACGAAATCGAACCGTCAAGCCTTCGTTTACCGGTGCTGATCAAAAAATACATCAAGCAGAACGCGAAAGTAGTCGCGTTTAACGTAGACCCGATGTTTAACGATGCGGTAGACGGGCTGATGTACATCCGTATTGCCGACTTGCCCGAAAGCACCGTACGTCCCGTAATTGAAGAGTTACAGGCTGAACTGGAACGCAAAGAAAAAAGAATGAACCATTAACCAATTTAATAAATAACCAAAAACCAAAAATTATGAATTATTATTTAGAGGTACTGAAAAAGTACGCACAGTTTTCAGGAAGAGCCCGTCGTAAAGAGTATTGGATGTTTTTCCTTTTCAACATCATCGCGATTTACGGATTGATGGCTTTGGGAATGTTTGTTTCCTCGTATTTCATGGTTGCTTACGGCATCTATGCTTTAGGGGTATTAATCCCTTCTATTGCAGTAGGTGTTAGACGTATGCACGATGTGGGCAAAAGCGGATGGTTCCTTTTAATCCCTATTTACAGTTTGATTTTAGCTGTAACCGAAGGGGAGAAAAAAACCAACCAGTACGGTATGGACCCAAAAGGTAACGGAAATGAGATGAGCGAAATTGGTGTTGCTCAGGAATAATAAAAAAGAGTACAAATAAAAAGTCCCGATGGTATCGGGACTTTTTTATTAAAACCAAGGTCTTTTGTTTACCTGGTAGGTGTCGTAAAACTCCTGATCGGATTTGGTCAGGTAGATGATCCCCTCGATAAAACCGATAAGGCTTCCTACTCCGCAGGTTACCAAACTGATTACAATCTGCAGGATGCCTTCTTTAGTATACCCTAAAATGAATTTGTGGATTCCGAATCCTCCGAAAAGAATCCCCATGATTCCCGCTAATATTTTTTTGTTCTCCTGTTGGGGCTGTGGGTTGTTCCAATCTTCTGTTGGTCTTGTCACTTCCATAGTTACTGTTTTTGGTTGTTATATTTAATAAATTATTGTTCCGATTTCGTCGATTTCATCAAAAGGCTGTTTCGGGTCCCTTCCGTACTGATTTGCCCCTCTATTACCTTCGGTACACATCATGATAAAGAACCAGATGGGACCGATAATAGGAATGAAACGAACACAGTAGTACCAACCGCTTTTTCCAATATCGTGAAGACGTCTGCAAATAACTGCCAACGTTGGTATTACCATCGCCATAGCATACAATCCTAAAAAGGCCAGAAACCACGGACCAATCTCATCAGAGAAATAAAGTACCGGTAGTACTACCACCGCTCCTATTATCATATTCATCAAAAGGAAATACCAGTATTCACTTCGTCTTGCCCTTCCGTTGAAATTGGCATAGTTCTCAAAAACGGCTTTCTTGTAATATTCGATCATTTTATCTTATGTTAGGTCTGCGAAAATACTAATTTTTACAGAAAAGTCTTATCGACAGGTTCCCAAAGTTCAATTTTATTACCTTCAGGATCCATTATCCAGCCGAATTTTCCGTAGTCATATGTCTGCATATCCCCTACAATTGTTACACCTTCTTCCTTTAAAACTTCCAGAAGGGCTTCCAGGTTCTCTACCCGGAAATTCATCATAAACTGCTTTTGGCTCGGTTCAAAATACTTTGTATCGGCTCCAAAAGGCGACCATTGCGTCATACAGTCCTTGCCTTCCTGGTCTTTCCACCAGAACGACCATCCGTACTGATCCACGGGAATACCCAATCTGTTTTTATACCATTCTTTTGCCGCATTCGGGTCTTCGCATTTAAAGAAAAAACCGCCTATGCCGGTAACGCGTTTCATATCTTCTTTACTCATTGTTTTGCTGTTATAATTCTGCTTTTATTTTTTTCTGTTCGTATTAAAGAAAACCGTCACCGCCAACAGCAACAGTATGCCTTCCACCGTAAAAAAGAACAAATGATTGATAAGAGTTTGTGCGATATAACTGCATCCCATCCCAAACCCGATAAGTCCTAAAGCAAGGAACAAGCCCTGCAAGCGTGCGGAATGATCGCCCATTTTAACCGGTTTGGCCAAAAACAGCATCCAGACTCCGGACAACAGCATCATAATCGAGGAATATAGCCAGATCATCTGCATACCCTGTGCGGCTGGCTCCCGGATCTCCCCTTTTGCAATATGGTCCAATACGGCGGGATAGCCCAAAAAAGCGTGCGGGATAAATTGCAGACAGGTCACTACGCCCACAAACAGAATCAGGTAATAAGCAACTTTGTTCATTTTTTTTGGTTTTGGTTTTATAAATATAATAAAATCTTTTAGAAATTGGGGTTGGGGTAAACCTTCTTAAACTCGAAATACCTGACAGGTTTTGAAAACCTGTCAGGTATCCGGCAGCGTGGATTTACTTCGTCAGTACGGCTAAAGCATCGGGTGCAATTCGTGGCCGCCATCATCTTCAAAACAACTTTCAAATCATTAGTTAAAACAAGCCCAGGCATATTATCTGTCTGATTTTTAATTTGTTTCATTAAAGAAACATCATTTTACTGTAACAAAAACCAAACTAAATCAACAAACTATATAAAACTAAAAAACAATTAACTATGGGAAAAAAGACAAGTTTTGTTGTAGGTTTAGCAGCGGGATTCATATCGTTGCTTATACTAGTTGCGGCAATATTATTAATTTCAGGAAGCCTTAAAGTAAAATAATTATGGAAAAAAAATCATTTTGGATTGGATTTGGAATCGGTTGTTTACTATGTGTTGTTTCATTAGTTTTTATTGCTAAAAAAGTACTAGTTCAACCCGATATTTCATTAAGTCAAATCGAGGTATATAATTTGAAAGGAGAAAAAGATGACCTTAAAAACTATATAGGAAAACCACTTGTCGTTAATTTTTGGGCTACTTGGTGCGCCCCTTGTCGTAAAGAAATGCCATCTTTTGAAGAAGTAAAAAAAGAGATGGGAAACGATGTTAATTTTGTACTGATTTCAGATGAGGATTCGGATAAAATAATGAAGTTTTCCAATTCAAAACCCTTCACTTTTACGTATTTACGAAGCGAAAAAAAGTTGAGTGACTATGGTATAAATGCCAGGCCTACAACGTATTTTTTTAATGCTAAAGGAGAATTAGTCACAAAGAACACCAGCGATTTAGACAGCAAATCGTTGCGGGAATTAATTGCTAAAATAAAATAACCGCTGTCCGGTGATGCCATAAAAGTAAGGTTTACGCAATACTGAAACACTACCTTAATTTTAAGGCAAACATCTTACTACCCAGGCATAAACCTATTCCAATCGTCGGAATAGGTTTCCTGTTTTAAAGGCATATCGATACTGACTTTTGATTGGTTTGGGTTATGCAGAAAAAAAAGATGGACACATGTTGCGCCCATCCCTATATCAATTCGCTCCTACAATATCCGTTTTTTTTAAGGTAAATCAATTGGAAACATTGGATTACCATTAGCGGATTGTGCAGCTGGCACCTCTTCCTGCATTACATCCCAATGCTCTGAAATCTTACCCTCTTCAATTTTAAAAATATCAACCGCGATCATATTTTTCCCATTCCAATTTTCATAGCGACCGTGTATCATTACAAAATCGCCAGTTTCTGCTACTATTCCGGATTCATATTTAAAATCACTTGGTAAAGTTGGTAAAATTTGTTTCAGCACTTCAGTTCCATTAGGAAGCTGTGGATTGTGTTGTTTGTAATTTTCTGAAAAATACTTGTCAAATGCTGTGTCATCTCTGTGTACAAACACAGCGGTGATTGCTTTTAAAGCTAGTTCTTTATTGCTCATTTTTTATCAATTTTTATTACAGTAAAATTAATAACTTAGCTATAATTAAACTATTAGTATTGAAAAACACACTTAGTACATTTTTTAAGACTTATGACAAATAAAAGGAAGAACAAAGATTTTAACCCTAACAGTTGCCCCGTCACTCATTTTATGAATTTGGTTGGTGGCAAATGGAAAGTATTAGTACTCTACGGTATTGAAATGGGACATAACCGATTCAGCATGCTGCAAAAAGTAATACCCTCCATAAGCAAGCAAATGCTGATCAACCAACTAAGAGAACTTGAAGAAGACAAAATAATTGAGCGAACCGTGTTTCCTGAAGTTCCCCCAAGGGTAGAATATACCATCTCTGAATATGGTAAATCGCTATTGCCTGTTATTACAACAATTAAGGAATGGGGTGTGAAGGATATGGAAAAAAGTTATTGAGTTGGGGACAACTTAGCTTATCACAAACTTATCATAAAAACCATTCAAACAGTGTTTTTGCTTTTATTAGTTGTATCTTTATAAGATCTGAATAATTGATGGTTAATCTTTCTGATTATTTTGGTTTTAAAGAGCATATAATTTATTTTGTATGCTCTTTTTGGTTTATTGGGATTACTAGCGTTGGATTGTGGTTCATCGCTGTACTAAGCCTCCCAACTTTGCGCGTTTAAATCAATCTTCACACGAACAGCTTTTGTTATTCTTCGCCTTCTCAAAACACTCTTTCCCTTCCGTAAAGGCAAAATACGAAAGCCCCAGCGTTCCGATACTGTCTATATACGCAAAACCGGTCCACTCATAAATGCCGCTACTCAAAAGTAAAATAACAGACATGTAAATGCAAACTCTAGTACATTTTGCATCGGAAAGTATGGCCTGCGAATTTAATTGCTTTCCAACACTTGTTTTCCCGAGAATCAAAAGCCACATGACAAGTATGGAAACTACCGCAATCACAATGCCCCAAAACGTGGTTTCGGGTTTGTGCCCCGTCCAGATGTTGTAAACACTGCTACTTACCAGTCCCAAAACCAAGGCATAAAAGGAAAAGCCTGTAATCCGCAAGGCAGCGCGTTCAAAAGCATCCCGATTACTTTCCGGTGCGCGCTGGATACGAAGCACCATATGCGCAATCCCAAGCCCTGAAATGACTTCTATAAAGCTGTCTGCCCCAAATCCAAATAAAGCGAGGCTTTCATCTTCATAACCAAACCAGGTCGAAATAAGGCCTTCGGCTATATTGTAGAGTATGGTGAAAACCGCAAGTCCGAAAGCCAGCTTGTAGAGTTGTGGGATGTTGGGGGTAGCTGTTTTCATTTTTGATTATTCCCTACGTGTAAATCGTTTATCAAATTTAGGGAAAACCGGGCTTGTATTTACTGAAAAAGCTACAACATTGCGGTTGTGGCTTTAATTAATTTATTACTTGTAATCAAAGTTGGGAGACTTTGCGCAGCGGAAGAACGGATTGCATCCAAGACTTTAGCCGAACTGACGAAGTAAATCCGCACTATCGGGATTATTTCTAAAAACCTGGAGATTTTATTTAGCATTCTTGTGATCCTTGACATCCATTTTATTACTAATTTTAACAATCCTTAAAGTTGCTAAAAGAAATAGTACTATATTCAAAAAAAACAAAAAAGTCTCAAATCTAAAATCAAAAATAAAGATATTAACAAATATTATAAATAAGTAATTGAATAAATTAGGTTTAAAAAAAACTAAATCTCCTTGAAACTCATAATTTGATATTGTAAGTAATTTTAAATAATCTCCTTTTTTGAAGATTCGTATTATTATACAAAACACCCAAAGTAAAATAAAAAAATATTTAATCATAAAATTTAAAATTAAAATTAGTTCCTGTAAATTTAATAGAACCATCACTCATTACATCATAGTATGCACTATTACCAGTATTATCTCTGTAATTTCTCAATTTATTGACACTCAATAACTCGGATTACACCTATAGAGCAAATACCTTTTAAAACATTAAAAACTACCAGCAATCATTAAAAAAAGGATAACTTTCCCTTAAAAATGAAGGATAATAACCCTTCACATCCGAATAATCAATAGTCTCATTATTGATTTTATGTTTCCAGTTCCGCAATGAATAATCTGAATAGAGCGTGTCTACTTTCGGTCCCTTTTTTATTAAAAGAGCGTATTGATACTCTAAAAAATCTTTACCATCAGTCTTCTTAAACGTTAAAATCTCATCCTTAAAAGTTTTCGCTTCCTTATCAATCTTTATCTTAAATTTTGCAAGTTCATCTTCATTACTCCAAAATATATCTTCATCAACAGATCTTGCATAAGTGTTTAAATTCATGAATTTTATGACTTCTATTTCATAAACATCATTGTATACCTGATTTTGTTTTTCTTTATCGCAAGCACAGATAAAAATCAAAAGCATTATAGTTACAGCTATTTTTCTCATTTTCGTTTAATTTTGTTTGAAAGCACTCCTTGTGTATTTACACCAACTCCAATAGCGCTAATTTACACTTGTGCATAGCGAAAGCCGAAGTAAATCCGTGCTATCGGGCAAATAAAATTATTTAGTATCAGTACAGTCAATAAAAAAACTCCCGATTGGGAGCTTAACTTATATTTATAACCTAATGTTTACGGTTTAATTCTAACGATTTTGCCATCTTTTAGGATTACCAAATCGCTATTCGTTTTTCTTTTGTACTCGATTAACTTCTCGTAAACCTTATCCATGCTTTCCAAAATCTTGGTCTGGGTCGATGTTCTTTTATACGCTTTCATTGTAATATGCTTTTAGTTTATCGAATTTTATTTCATTGATAACGTCAATATCGGTTTCCAAAGTCTTTTCTGCCAATAAATCAGGCATACCGCCCGAATTGTCAAAAATCATAACTTCATTAACTATAGGCAAATATATAGTAAATAAATTTCTTATTCCCTATAGCGCGGATTTCTAATCCGGGCCCACAACCAACTTCAAAACAAAAACCCCGATACTAGTTTACTGATTGGTTTGGATTTGGTGGAAAAGGATGGACACGATTATGCGCCCATCCCTTTATCCAGAATGCCGTTAATTTGAAAAACAATATCTTAACTTACTTTCTCCTTTGGTTTGTATATTAAAATGACAATTTTTCATTTTTAAATCTGAAAAAATGTCATTTTAATGGATTGGCACAGTTTTCGATTTTTATGTAATGTATCTGGGAAACCAGAATAACGTTCATAAAATTAATGTCTAACAATTTTAAAGTAAACAGTTATGAATCTAATTAAAAGAAACGAAAGCCAAATGCTCGGCTTTCCACGTATGCTTTTTGATGATATCTTTGGCCGTGAGCTTTTCAATTGGGAAAACACCAATTTCTCATCCACAAGCACTACTTTGCCATCGGTAAATATCAAGGAAAATGTGGACAGTTACGAAGTAGAAGTAGCTGCCCCTGGGATGGACAAAAATGATTTCAACGTCACCTTAGACGGGAATCTACTAACCATTTCGTCTGTAAAGCAACAAGATGAAATATCAGAGGAATCAAACTTCACACGTAGGGAGTTTAGTTATCAATCTTTTCAACGAAGCTTTGAGTTGCCTAAAGATGTGGTTGACGATGAACACATTACCGCACGCTACGAAAACGGCCTACTGCTTTTAACTGTTCCGAAAAAAGAGGAAGCTAAGCAGAAGCCGCCAAGAATGATTGAGATTTCTTAATCACAGGTTATTTCACAGTTAAACATAAAAGCTGTCTGAAAGGACAGCTTTTTAGATTGTAAAATTTTCTTTTATGTCATCGCAATTATTTTCAGGGATGGCTGTGCTGTCCATTTTTGATTTGTTGCTACGCAAATTAAAGCAGCTCTATTTTATTACTTATATTTTTCTGGTTTGGCACTAAGCCCTGCAGTCCTGAATACCATTAACGAACCGAATGTTGTTTCGGTGTTTGGGAAAATAGTTATCATCTTTTAA
Organism: Flavobacterium pedocola; assembly: GCF_053764385.1. Taxonomy (NCBI): domain Bacteria; kingdom Pseudomonadati; phylum Bacteroidota; class Flavobacteriia; order Flavobacteriales; family Flavobacteriaceae; genus Flavobacterium; species Flavobacterium pedocola. Next base: position 84,095 of record NZ_JBSNCR010000007.1, read on the forward strand.
TGTTTACCATTACATCATGATGTTTAAAAACGAAAAAAAATGGAAAGTTTATATTATATATCACTCAATATCAAAACGGTTTCGGGAATAGATTCCTATGCAACTTATAATTTAGGAGAGGATAGAGAAAAAGCTATAGCAATCTTTAATCTACTCAAGGGTTCTTCTAACTTGTCTGAACAATCTATTTTGACCATGGATTTTACTGAAATGAGAGATGGAATCCCATTTCCTATAACCATGTTGGATTGTACCTTCCAAGAAGTTGTTTATAATACTAAAGTTATAACCCGTGAAATATTTAAAAACCTTAATCTTTAACTTTAATCATTTTAATAATGGTTAACAGATTTAATAATTTTTAACTTAATTAATCATCTATAATAATACCGTTGGAAACAGCTTAGCTTACCACAAACTTATCACAAAAACCATTCAATCAGTGCTTTTGGTTTTATTTATCGTACCTTTATATGACATAAAGGATTGGGAAGTTCATCTTTCCTATAATTTAGTCTTTAAAGAGCGTGCAATTTGTTTTGTATGCTCTTTTTAGTTTATTCTAATTCAACCTCGGATTATGGTTCGAAGGTCTGTTTCTGTTACCATAAAAAAGGGATGGACACGTTGTGCGTCCATCCCCTTATAATCATATTTGAAAAAAATTATGCTAAATCTTCGATAACGGTTGTCGTTCCGTTATTTTTAACGGAAGTAATCCCCCCATCTCTACCTGCTTTACTTTCGTACATTTCGCTTGTCCCAATTATCTGTCCATTTGCAGATTTTAGGTTAAAATAAAATTTCCCGTTAGTTGATTCTTTCTTATCATATCTTGAATCAATTTGAGAATTGGTTTGTACTGATTCTATTCCATTTTTGCAATTTGCTTTCGTGGAATATCCTTCACTTGATAAAATCACTTCACCATTTCCTGCTTTAAGATTGAATTGAAACTCTCCGTTTTTTCTTTTAGAAATTACATATTTTCCCATAATGTATTGATTAAGTTAAAAGACTAATATAAGGAATTTTACCATACTTTTAAAACTTGAGTTTTGAAAGGAAAAACAAAGGATGAACACGTTCTGTTGCGTCCATCCTGTATCCAAATTATTTATGTAATGGATAATTTTATTTAGTTTTGTTATTCATATAGGTAAGTTACCAGTGATTTAACTAAAAAGCGGAAAATTGAAAAACTTAGGAATATTACTTGCCATTTTAATTTTCTTAAATTGTCAAAAAGAGAAAACTAAAGAATATAAATTCTTTGGCAAGGATTTATGTAATGACAAAAATGGAATTCCAATTAAATTTCTAAGCGAAGATTCTATTTCAAAATTTGGAATTAGAAAAGTTTATGGCAAAAATATTATATCTCAAAATGATACTATAAAAATCACTTTCAGAACCATCAGTGATTGCTGCCTTATACCTAAAGAAGAAATATTATTTTCTGAAGACAGCATAAAAATCAATAACTCTTTCACTGGAAAAAAACCGTGTGATAGCTATTGCGAGTATGAATTTGAATATAAAATACCCCTAAAAAAGATTAAAAATAAAATTATTCTTATAGAATAAGAATAACAAAATAATCAAATAAACATCGCGGGATATTAGCGACAATTGTTCATCATCATGCCTAAACCAAAATGGATATAGAAAATTATAATTTGCTTTTAAAAAAACCTATCAAATCTGAAAATGGAGTATTAGTGTTCACATTTTCATTTTCTAATTCCGAAAACGGTATAGTAAATGCATATGACAAATTACTCGAAGTCAATATATCAACAACATGGAATTTTGTCAAAACTGGAGATAATTTACTAATAGCAATTCAAGGTTTTGATATCTTAAAGTTTGGACGGAAAGGACTTATTTGTGATATTAATGAGCTTGAGAGAGAACTAAAATGTTTAGAATCTGCTTACGACCTTTGTTTTGGCAGTTAAGAAAATAATGCTGTCATAACAGTGGTCAAGCTGAATATATCCATAAAACTTCACTTTAAAACATAAATTTTTCAAAAAAGAAAAGGATGGACACGATTATGCGCCCATCATCATAAAATTCACATATCTGACTTACTTTCAATAATTTTACTTAGTTTTATAATTTGCGTTAACTAGTCTTAAGAAATTAATTCGACAAACAGCAACATAAATAAAATGAAAAGAATAGCGGTTTTGATTATCTTCATCTTGGTCTCATGCGAAAGTAAATGGGAAAACAAAAAAATTAATGAATTCCTTTCAAAGAATGTTATCGATACAACAGAATATAATACTTACGAGGAGTTGTTCTTAAATGGGAAAATAGATAGAATAGTAACATCAAACTGCCAAGAAAATATATTCATTGAAAATCCAATAGTGTCAGAAAATAAATTTATTTATATTGAAAAAAAACATAATTCAGATAATAATAAAATAGTTTTTTTAAAAATTGACAAAAATGGTAAAACGATAGATTCATTAATTATTGATAGGGATATTGCAATAATTAATGACTATATAATTAACAAAGACTCATATTGTAGTTGGTTTGTTGATAATGATAAAAATATCAAAAAAATAGAAAATGTTAACTTTTTTTCAAAATCAGACACAACTAAAATTAAATCACTTGTAAAAAATTTCAAAAAATATAACTTAAAATTTTACTCTACTTCAGGCTACTTTAATAATGACAAAAGTATTGATACTTGTAATTATATAATCTCCTTTAAAAAGGATAAGCTTGTGAAATACAATTTTTTAAATACAATTCACCCTGAAAATGATTTAAAAATTGAGAGTACAATTTCATTGAATTTTTCAACAAAATTTAAAGAAGTAGAATCAGTAAGTAAAGAAGATTTATTTAAAGTTGATAATTTTTATGTCCATTCTTTAGATATGCTAATTCGTCAAGGTATAAGTGGCGGTAATTTGTTCAGTAATACGGGAACTAGTAGTTCTACATGTAATATTTATACTGGAACATATTTTATCACAATATTAGGTCAATCGAATATGAAACTTAAACTTATGAATGTGGAAATATGTGAAAATGAAGATATATACGAATATGCAAAGCAGGCATTGTTTTACGATGTGTCCACTGAAGATTTTTTGAATTTTTATCTAATTCACAACGATATATATCATTTTTACATTGTGAAAAAATAACAAATCCCGATGACTAAAATTTGTAATCCATTCTCTTAATCAAATTCAAAAGAAATCTAACTATTTTAATAAAAAAGGAAAGATGGACACGTGTTGTGCGCCCACCCCTGTATCCCGAATGCCGTTGGAAACGGATTCTACTTTAATTATTTTGAACATATCTTTTTATGTTTATTGCCTCTTAGAGCAATTGTGTTGGAGAAACACCATATTGTTTCTTAAAAGCAAAAGAAAAGTGAGATAAGTCTTCAAAACCAACTTCAAGGTAAACATCAATAGGTTTTTTCTTTTTCTCAGCTAATTGGTAATAGGCTAATTCTAGTCTTTTATGAGTCAGCCACTTTTGGGGTGTCGTGTTGAAATGTTTCTTAAAATCTCGATTGAATGTTGATAAACTACGACCTGTAAGGTAACCAAGTTTTTCCATAGGCATATTGAACATAAAATTCCGCTCCATGAAGCTAATTAAATCTACCTTTCCAGGGGCATCAAAATTTGCTAAAACGTTATCTACATTTTTATCAATTTCTCTTAGAATACTTATAGCTTCAGTAATTTTTAACGAAGCAATGTTTTCAGGAAATTCACCTTCTAAATCAAAATATGGTACCACTGAAGCTAAACAACTTTCTAATAACGGATGGTTATTGAAACTGTATATTTTCTGTTCGACAGTATGTTTTTTATCAATATCAATCTTCTCATAAAATTTTTTCAAACGCTCTATTGATAAATGCATTACCACTGTTTTGTGAGGTTGTCCGTTTTTAGGATAGTTGATTATTGTAGCCAGAAGGTTTCTAGGAATTAAAAATATATCTCCTGTTTTAAAAAAGAAAGTGGTATCAGCTTGGATTATTTTTGTTTCACCCGAAATAAACCAAATCAACACGTGGTCATCAAACATCAAGTCTGATTTAAACAATTTATCATCATAGCTGGAAAGTTTAATATCTTTTGTCAAATACTTTGAAATATGTTCCATCTGGAAAAGTTATTTTGGTTAGACTAATTTAATAAAAAGAGGGTTTTAGTCCCCTTTTTATTAAATAGATTGCCCACCGTCAATTAAAAATTCAGAACCAGTAATAAACAACGCTTCATTACTTAATAAATAAGTTATTAAACTGGCTACTTCGTATGGTTTTCCAAAACGCAATAACGGAATACTATTTATCATCTGATTCTCCATATTTTCATCAAGACCAAGTTTATCCATAATTTCTGTAGCTACAGGACCAGGACTTACAGCATTAACCCTTATTTTTCTTGGAGCTAATTCTGCTGCTGCAATTTTCATTACAGCATTTAATGCTGCTTTGCTTGCGGCATAAACTGATGCGTTTGGTGGTGAAATTGTAGCTGATGTTGATGAGAGAAATACGACTGAGGCTCCATCATTCAGAATGGGAATAAACATACTTAAAGTAAAAAATGCACCTTTAAAATTTACATCCATTACTTCATCAAACATTTCTTCAGATGTTGATTCTATTGGAGCAACTTTAGTTATTCCAGCATTGATTAGCAACATATCTATTTTACCAAATTGTTTATGGACTGCTGATGCTAAATTATTGATGTCTTTAAGATTGGATTGGTCAGCTATCATTCCAATAACACCTAATTCTAAAGCAGCTTTTTCTACTGCTTCTTTTCTTCTTCCAGTTATAACAACCTTAGCACCTTTCTCTTTAAGTTCTTTCGCTGTAGCATATCCAATTCCGCTATTACCACCCGTGATAACAGCGACTTTATCATTAAAATTTTTCATTTTTAAAGAAACTGTTGATTTAAGAAAATTGGAATTCTATACCTGTCATTTGCTCACTTAAATCCCATAATCTTTTAGCATTTGCTTCATCCAATGAGTAAAGTTCAACACCGTATGTCCCAACACTATTCTCATTAGCAATTGGAGTAATATCTACATCTTCACAATAGACTCCGCCAATGTTGTCAAGTGCAGGACTTGTGGCACACCACACGGTTGTAGCTGCACCTTGAGGGATTGATTTTAACCTTGCTGCTATTTCAGGTAGCATATTGCCATTTGCATCCAAGAAACCCATTTTTTGAAATAATTCTAACGAAGCCTCTCTTGCTAATTCAGTTCCTGCGATTGAACCAGGATGCAATGAATAGGCTCTTACGTTGAATTCTTTAGCACGGTTATCAAGCTCAAGGGAAAATAGATTACTGGCAGTTTTTGATTGTCCGTAAGCTTGTAAAGTTTCATACTCTCTGTCAAGGAAATTAGGGTCATCAAAATTGAAAGGAGCCATTTGATGGCCAAGAGAAGATACATTGATTACTCTTGCACCATTAGCCTTTTTAAGCGCAGGAAATAATCTTGCAGTTAAATGAAATTGTCCTAAATAATTAGTTGCCAATTGTGATTCAATACCTCTGCTGTCTCTACGCAATGGTACCCACATAATACCAGCATTGTTAATAAGCAAGTGCAAAGGTCTGTTTGAAGCCAGAAATTTTTCTGCAAATGCATCGATAGAAGCAGGATTCATAATGTCCATTGTTTCTAATTCCACATTTTTAACTCCTTCAAGATTTTTCTTGGCTTTTTCAACATCTCTCGCTGGTACGATTACTGTAGCCCCAGCATTTGCAAGTGTTATAGTAGTTTCAAGGCCAATGCCTGCATTTCCACCTGTTACAATTACAATTTTTCCTTTAAGGTCAACTCCTTTGATTACATCATTTGTTGTTGATGTTGCGTTAAATCCTGAACCTATTGGTTGTTGTAACGCTCCCTGATAATTACTCTGTCTCATTTTATTTTTATTTAAAAGTTATGAGACAAAATTAGACACATCATATCTGCTCGACTTTGTTAAAAAAGTCAATTTACTTTGTTCAAAATGTCATCTGAATATAATTTCTTTAGAATAACATTTGGAGCTTCTTTCTTAGGATTTGGTGAAAAAACAAAGGATGGACAAATGCGCCCATCCCTGTATGCCGAATGCCGTTGGAAACGGATTAATCATTACGAAATACTATTCTTAATTATTATTATATTAGCAAGCGAGTGTAGCTCTTGACGTACATATCTAACAAACAGATGTATATGTACACATTATCAAACATGTTAACAAGTTAGCAGCAATTAACAGAAAACAATATATAAATCAATTTTTTAACTAAGTAAAAGAATAGATACTATTTAAAATGAAGCATTTTATTTATAAACAGCAATATTTTCATGTATCATTCTTGATACTTTTATTGTTACTTATTTCCTGTAAACCCCCTAACACTTACAATATTTCTCCTAAAGCAGAAAAATATTTAACAGAAGTAATAACTTTACTAAAGAGAGAATCTGTAAATAAACACACAATAAACTGGGACAATTTTAGAAATGATGTGTTTCGTGTTGCTCAAAACAGTCAAACTATAAAAGATACTTATCCTGCCATTACTTATGCAGTAGCTCAATTAAAAGATAGTCATAGCTATTTTGCTAAGGCAATACAAGAAGAGGAAAATTCCGAAGAAAAACAATTGCCAACGGTAGAAGATGAAAAAACACCTGCTGGTATTGGATACATCAGAATACGTTTTTGTATTGGTGATGAACGTCAAACGGAACAGTACATCAAATATATTACAGATAAAATCCACCAACAAAACAGTCCTCAAATTAAAGGTTGGATTATTGATTTGAGGGATAATTTTGGGGGTAATATGTGGGCAATGATGGTAGCAATAGGACCTTTTTTAGATACAGGAACACAGGGTTACTTTATAGATGCAGACAATAAAGCATCTGAATGGCGGTTTGAGAACGGAAAAGCATATGCTGACACTGTAATGCTTGCTGAAAACAAGCAAAGGATTGATTTGTTTGGTAAAAACAGGATTGCAGTATTAACTAACAACAAGACAGCAAGTTCGGGTGAAGCAATGGCTGTTTTATTTAAAGGATATAGTAGCGTAAAGATTTTTGGAACACCAACTTTTGGTGTTTCTACAGGTTGCGAGTCTTTTTCATTATCAGATGGTTCACGTATAAACTTAGCCACCAGTATTTTTGCAGATAGAAACAGAAGAAAATATGGAGCTTCAATTGTTCCCGATTTCCCTTGTTCCGAAAAGGAAACCTTATCAACAGCTATCAACTGGCTTTATAATTAAAAAACGAAAATGAAACGTTACATTTTTATATTACTTGTATTTTTTTATAGCGCTCATTTATTTGCACAACAAGACAATTATTCATTCCTCAAATTAATGGTATTCAATAGTGAGGGTAAAATAATGCTAGTAAAATGGAATGGCGCTTGGGAAATTCCAGGTACAAGATACAACCAACCTATTACTCTATCCAAATATGTTGATACATTAGCTGCTGAACACGGCATAAGCGTCCAAAATAAAAAACTAAATGGTTTGTTCACTTTTGAATACGAAAACCGACCAACCTTAACAATTATGTATTATTACACGGCCTTATACGAAAAAGGTAAACTTACTGTTCCTGAAAGTTGTGAAGACATAGGTTGGTTTACAATAAAAGATGCTTTGAAAAATATTCCTTATGAAGAAATGAAATTAATTGTTTCCAAAATAACGAAAAGTCCAAATAATCTATGGGGTGGAGCTATTAAAAAATTAAGTGATAACGGAATTCTATTTGTAGAAAACTTTTATAAACTAAAATAACTGCTGTTAACAGCGGTTTGTCGAATGTACTGTAAACTTAAAATGAAGACACCTAAAAGAAAGAACGAATGAAATACTTAATAACCATTTCCCTTTTTCTATTTAATTCAAGCATTAATGCACAAGAATTTAAACGACTAACTTCCGAAAGCGCAGAAGACTTTATAAAAAGAAATACTCCAAAATCGGAAACAACTGTTTTGGAATTATCTGGTAAAGTATTAGAAACAAAACATTGGGACAACAAAACTGAAACGATAATCTGTTTTTATGTTGGTGCCGATTATAATAACAACACTATTAATCATTATTACCTATTAGGGTGCCTTTACGTTCAAATAAAACCGAATGTATACAGAAGAATTTTAATTGATGATAAGGATTTAGTTTTCGAAAATGAACCTATCAAAGTAGAAAGTGTTTTCTTTACAAATGTTGACAAAAGTGATTCAACCAAAGAATTAGCAATCTTATATAGTCATAAAGCAGACACAAATAGTGAAGTGATTGGAACTTATTATTTTACTCATTTTTATGATAATATAAACTTCACTAATCCACCAAAATCATTAACTGAAATAACAACTTTCAAAGAAATTTTTCATGAATTAGAAGGAAGGGTTGATGATAGTGATTTTAAAAAGGCAAAGTTTAAAACGGCTTCAGATGTAAAAAAAGCACTTAGAGGGCTTGGATACTAATTAAACTGGCAAACATTGGTTGTTTCTATGTAAGATAAAAAAGGAAAGGATGGACACGATTATGCGCCCATCCTTTGTGTATCCCGAATGCCGTTGGAAACGGATTAATTGATTAATCTCTTTATGGGCACGCAATATAAATCCGTACTATCGGGGTATCTGAAATTTTAAGGAGTTGTTTTTACGCTATTAATAGCATAATTGTAATCCTTAACGTTTTCACTCTTAACGTTAATATACATGATAAAAAAATTAACATCTAATAAAATTATTCCAAAACGTCTATTTTTATTAAACTTGACACTTTCTAATTCATATTGAATTTCTAATTTATTAAGTTCTTTCTCAAAATCTTCACAAGAAAGGTCTAAAGCTTTTTTTTCTGAATGAAATTTTTTATCTGGAATATATAGTAATACTATTTTTTGCTTTTTGTCAAATTTTAAATCATGTAAGAAATAGGAACTAATCTTAATTTTCTTTTCAGATAAAGAATTTGGAATTTGTAAATTAAAATTTTTGTCCTTTATAATTTCTCCATCTCTTTTGATTGTAGATTTATTTTCATTTACAAATTTCACAAAATCACCCTCGATAATAGAATTATTTTGGTCTATTGATTTAGTCGAAGAGCATCCTACAACAAGTAATAGTACTAAACACTTAATATATTTTTTTATTTGCATTGTTATTGATTGTTAATTTTATCTACCGCTTTTTTAAAATCTTTGTAATTTACTGGTTGTCCAACTTGTCCACTTCCATTATAGAAACCTATTTTTCGAGTCACTGTTGTGTCTGTTCTTGTTGTACCACCTATTTGAGATGTTGTAGTCGTTTTTGTTACATCATAACCAAGAACAACACTTGGACTATCATTAGGACCATCTTTGCCATAACTTCCAATATCTTTTGTGCCAGTGCCATCAGCTCCAATCGTCCCAGATGGATTAGGAGCTCCTACATCAACAATTTCGCCATTAGCATCTGTACCGTTGGGATGCGTATGAACATCATATGAACTTGTTTTTCCTGCTTCTGCTAATTCATCATATTTACTCCCTAATCTAACACTTGCTTCTCCACCTTCTTTCATTGACGAAGTAGTCCCGTCTGTTGCTACTACAAAACCATTTTCTTTACCGCTTTTTTCTGTCGCGGCATATGCTGCATCCATTTTAGAAATAACTTCATTTGAAGGAACATTTATAACTTGTCCTTTATCAATGGCGTTATTAACATCACCTTCTTTTTTACTAGTTGTCAAAACCAATTTTTTATCAGTTTTACCATCCTCAACATGTTTAACTTGTTGACCTTTCAAGTTATAAAAATCAGTAGGGGGTGTGGCAAACATTCCATCATAGTCAACAAAAATAACTGGATTATCCCATGCATAAGTATATGGTGAAAATCTACGCATTTTTTCAGTTAATGGGTCAATATTCATCCATCTACCTAGTGCTGGGTCATAATTACGTGCCTGATAGTCGTACCAGTTCAGTCCCAGCTCGTCTTGTAGCTCTTTCCCATTATACTTATACTTATAAACATTATCAGAACCCTGAGGGATTTGTGATATGTTTATATAATAATCATTACCGTTCTCTACCTCTACATATTCGTATTCATTAGAATTATAGTAAGCGTGTTTCAAACCAAACGGATAGTAATGGTTTTCTTCCATAATAACCAGCGGTATTGGTTCTCCCGGAACTAAAAAAGCATCGGGGTCTTGAGTATAATTTAGTCGGTTATTTCCTAAATGGTCTTTGTACTGGAAAACATAATTATAGAACAAATTCCCTCGTTTGCTTACTGTTACATTAACATATCCCTCTGCATGAGGAAAGAAATTCAATACTCCGTTAGTATATTGGAAACCTCCGCTCATGTAATTAACTGTCTTACCGGACTGACCATACTCGTTTACTTCTTTTTGTACTTTTTGCCCGGCTGCATTGTAAAGGTAATAAATACTGTTACCATTTGAAAATTCAATTGATACCGGTAGGTTTAAATGATTATAAACGATAGCGGTAATCTGTTTATTATCATCTTTAATCATATTACCAAAATCATCATACTGATAATCATCATCAGTATCAGTAATCCCATTACTGTCGTCTTTAAAACCTTCAGGGTGGTTGCTGCTGTCCAAGACTTTTACCAATTTGTTTTTGTTGTCAGCATCATAAGTATACTGCAGATTATCTATTTCAATGGCAAAATCATCAGCATCTAAATCTCCGTTACGCTTTAAGAAAGTAATATTCCCGTTTTTATCGTACTTCAATTGTTCCAGATAACTGTCCATATAGGTAAGCCCCGGTTTTTTATAATTGGCTTCCAATAAACGGTTTAATTTATCATAATGATATTCGTACTTACGCAACACGTTATCGCTGTTACTTTTCCAATAAGTTTCCGAAATATTACCATTATATTGTGGATCGACCCCATCGTTGTATTTAATCTTAAACGCAAACAAATCGTTTTGTACCGACAAACTGTCTACATTGTTGATTTCCTTTAACCAGCCTCTGATATTATATTTATAATCAACGGTCTGAAGGCTGTTTACTCCTGCGACATCGGTTCCTCCTATATTCTTCTTAACAACCTGACCTAACTCATCATAGAAATTTTTCGCAATCAACTGCTCGTTCAATGCGTTGATTTTGTGTTTGTGTATATTCAGTTTGTCTTGCGGTGTATAACTAAAGCTATCCGTAGTTGTCAAAACTGTTGAATTGGAACTATATTTATGTGTGGTTATCGTTTTCTCGGTTTTACCCGCCCAGTCTAACTTTGTGTCAATTTGAGTATAGCCTCCCTGAAAATTGGTTGAATGCACCCTTATAGGCCTATATTTATTGTCGTATACAGTATAACTTACTTCTGCCGTACTACCTCCAGGACCGTCCAAGACCCTAACCCAGGATCCAGTTTGCAATCCTCTTACATTGGTAGCTGAAGTTTGTCCTTCAATGGTTAAGGGAAGTGAAGGTGCTCCTGCAAAACTATAATTGTCATAATAATTCTTGGTTAGAATATCACTCTCATCAAGTGTGAAAGGTGACGAAGTCGAGTCTACATTATCCTGGTTGCCTTTTCTTGCATTGGCATCAACGTCCATTTTTTTCCAACCAGTTTGGGTCACTCTTCCAAAAGCATCGTACTCGGTAATTAACCACCCTATGTCATTATTTCCATAGGGGCTTAATGCTGGTCCTGTTGCCACTACCCTGTCCAATTTGTCATAAACAATAAACTCCCATTGTTTGCCTGGTAGTTTCTTCTCAACTAAACGGTTTCTGTAATCGTATTTATATTGATAACATAAATTATCCAATGAAATCTGGGTAATTGTACCATTTGCCAGTGGAGGGATTACATAAGTAAGGTTCCCGAATTTGTCATATACGTAATATGTATCATGTGCTACCCCAAGGGAGCTTCCAATATCATTATAAGTCCTCTTCAAAACCACATGGCCTTTCTTATCCTTAAACTCTTCGGTGGTGTTGTTCTTTCCTGATGTCCAATTTTCGTCTTTGGTAATGGTTTTGTAAAGTTCATTGGCCGAATAGTTGGAATTCTGGCTAACACCTATATCGTAAAGTCCTTTGGTTGCATTCCACGTAGCAGTAACAGCAAAAAGTTTTACACTATCTCCACTCACATTGGCACGATATTCAAATTTAATTTCCTTACCAGTACCCATTCTCCAAACCTCGCCTGGTGCAGCCTGCTTTAAAACACGGTTTAGCGGTGAATCCTCTAACTGTTTCTGACTATAAGGGTAATCAGTTGTCTCAAAATAAGGATTACCAGTTGTAGCTGGATCCTCCGAGGAATAAAAAGAAAACACTTCTGCATTGCTCTTTATGTTCAACGAAGCCGCTGAAGTGGGTACAAACGGAAGATACTCTTTCGCCTGCCTTCCAAAACCATCATATTCAACCGGCGTTACAATATCTTTTCCGGTATTGGATTGTTTATGTGCCAATTGCTGGATAGGGCGTCCCAATCCATCAAAATAACCAACAGTAATAACTGCTTTGCCCGGATCGTTCACATCCACAGTTCCTTGGGTAGTTGGCGCTTTATAAGTTGTGGTTTTTACCCAGTTTTGGTTTGTATTTTGCGCTAAAACCAAAGCAGGTAGTATAAATAAAATATAAAATAGCTTTTTCATCCTGTGTTATGGTTTATGGTCTGTAGTTATAGGCATTTTCACTTAAAATATTCCCCTCGTGGTCTCTCACTTGCTTCAAACGATTGAATTCGTCATACTCGTAAGTGGTTTGCAAACCTTTTGGATCAGTCACGGTACTAATTCCTATCAAAGGCTTGTGAGTATAGGTAGTAATCATGGTATTAGGCAAACTAGTTCTCAAGTTGTTTAAGGCCATTATCAGGTTTTGCTCATTTGTTCCGTTGGAAAGTGTTTGAAGATTTCCTACATATGTCTCAATCTGGGCGTACGTTGCATTCTCAATTTTAGCAATTGGTAAAGTTTGGTTATAACCCCAGATAATTGCAACAGGAATATTATCTTCTATCGTATACTCTTTTATATTTCCTTTATCAGTGTAATTGTAAGTAACTTTTTTCTCCGAAGTAGTTCCTTTACCAGCATAAATGTATTGAGGTAAAAACAATGGTTCACTTGCGTTACCTGAATCAAAAGACCCATATTTTGTGATACGCCCTGAAATTTTCTCCTGACCATTAAAAGTCTCAGTTATCAAAGGAATTCCAATCATATTTCTGGCTATTAAAGACGCTCTGTTTGGTTCGCTTACAGCTTGAGCACTTTGAGGATAATAATATTTAGTTTCAACGATTTCATTATTACTTAAGTAATCTTTTTGCGACGTTGGTTGTTGATGATTGGAATCAGCATATTCATAAACCGAAGTAGCAACAATCTCTTCATTACCATTATCAAAAAACTCTTTTGAAATAGTTGAATTCAATTTTTGCGAATAAAATGTAGCTATTTCATACTTAGCACGATTAAAAGCTTCGAAATCTGACATTGGCGGCGTAGGCTCATCAAGATATGACACTTTATTAAAAATATTTAATCCCTTAATATATTTCGGCTGAACATTTTGATAAGGGTTAAAATAACTATTATTTATTTTTTTCTCATTTCCTATTATGTTCTCATATAAAAGCCCATTTGAAGGATCACCTGCGCATGGAAAAATCCCAGTCCCAAATGAATTGTAATACATATAACAATTTTGAGGATTTGGTATGAAAATATACTTATACACATTTTGAAGTATTTTGTTTTCAGCTATCAAACTCTCCTTAACATAGCTATAACCAACAGGTTGTCCGTTAAAAAATTGAAGCGGGTAATAATTGTCAGAGGTTTTATATCCTTTATGAGAATATACGTATGTATTTGACATTTTAAAATTAACATATCCAGACTCGACACCTTCTTCATTTTTATATGAAAATGATTTATGCGATGTTAAATTCTCATCATCATAAACCTCTATAGACTTTATTCGCTGGCCACCCAAAGGAATATCATAAGACATCCCAATTTTAGAAACCCTGTTTTCATCGTAAATATCCCAAGTCATGTCAACTACAGCAGTGTCAGTTATACTGAAAAGATTCGTGCCCTGATTTTGATTCCCTGTAAAAATTTCTAGTTCAAAAACTAAATTTTGCGCTTCGACAATATCATTGGCCCCTACTTCAATTTCAAGAAATATATCCGGGGTGTCCGTTACATATTTGGTATATAGAGCTACACCATTTTTAATTATTTTATACTTGATATAGCAATCATCATTATTTGGTAAGCTGTTTTCCGGAAGTACACAAGAACTGCAATTCGGGTTAATTCTAACCGGTAATTGAATATTTGCCTGAGTTGTGGAATTTGAATAACCTATAATATTAGTATTTAACAATAAGGGGATTTGATATTTTTTTAATTGTCCGCCATTAATATTGGTAACTGATATAGGTGTATTTTCTGCCAAATCAAAAACAAGACTTGTTTTTTTAGAGGGTACTAAGCAAACACCCGTTTCAATTTTTGGCGCTACATTTCCCGGTATTTGATTCAAAATAGCTTTATCCAGAATACCCCTGTTACTCTCATATTCATATTCTGCACATGCCCCCGTTGGATAACATACTTTTGTAAGTATCCCGGCTTTTGCAAAATTAGGATTAACATCCCTGTTTGGCATCTCAGGATTAATTCTTAAAACGGTTGGAACCAACGAAACATTATCCGAAACTCCATTATAATAACCCCACCAGTCTATCCCATATGAGAATCGATGTGGCAAAACAATGTCATTGTAAGTAAAAGTATAAGATGGTTTATTGATTGTTACCTCATTTAAATTACCCAATACAGTTATTTTGTCCAAGAACATTCTTTTAATTAAATCCGCAGGATCATGAACCGTCCCACAAGTATATAATGGGGTAACTGGGGCATCGCTCGTTTTATAACTATAAGACAACGTGTACTTGCTTATCAATTGATTATTTAAATTTAATACCGATATGGAATTTAATTTCTTTCCATAAGCATAATCCTCTCTTGCATCTGGAGCAAGTGTAAAAACCACTTTCCCAAAACTGCCTTCAATGGATTTTAAATAAAAATTCAGCCCTTTTGTTTTCTGATAATTGGTTGTTATCTGATTAAGATTAACTGGTTGATTATCTCCATTATAATCGTCAATCTCTCTGGTTTGATTTGACAGATTACAGTCTTCATAATAAAAATTATCATAATAGAAATTTAAAACCTTATTTTGAGGACTTATAATTTTATTGAGCATCCAGGAAGTATAATAGTTCGCCATAGTTGAACTACCTCTATGTTCAGGCAGGTCTGAACCAACCAATGAATAGGATTGTGTACCGATAGTCTTGTTCCCTAAACCATATTCATATGTAAAACCGCTAATATCTACAACCTTCCAGCCTACAAAAGATTGACCTGAAAACAAAGGCGTTATGATATTTGGTGTTACCGGCATCTGCACTATTTCTCCGTAAGGATGCTCAGTAGATCGCTCTTGGTTAAAATAAAATCGAATATTTTCACCGTTAGGCAATACAACCCTATATTCATCGGACTCTAAATCAATAACGCCTCCAGCTGCCGAATCAAAAGCCTCTTTAAAAGGTCTTTTGTGACCATAAGTTTGATTATATTCTTCCAAATAATTATTATATTGAGTAATTGTCCCGTTAGGATTTTCCTGGAGCCATTCAGAATATGATAATTTCAGTGATTTGAACCAAATATTTTCATACAAATATTCATCTTCATAGATAAAGCCTCCAAAATCATCAGGCTGTCCCTTTACATTTCGGGTAACCTGTGGCTGGTTAATACTAAAACCCATTCCAACCCAACCGGCTCTTTCATTCACATTAACGCCAGATGAATTATAATCTATCGAAATAGGGTATTTAATGTCGCCTTCGCTTATCTCATAAATTGGCACCGATAGGTTCACCAGACCAGTGTTATAACTCACAGGAGTCTCAATAAACTTTAAAAGCGACCCTACCTCTGGTGTTTTGGCATTAATATCTGGAACAAAACTCTCCGTCTGTCCATTGCAAACTATGAAATTCCCAAATAGTAAAGCTGGAATTACTTTTTTGATTAATACACTTATTTTCATTTCCCTATTTTCTTTTAATCACTTTAACTGAATTATCATGCGTGTTTGTTCTTACCTCTACGATGTAGACACCTTCCGGGTATTTACTTAAATCTACCGGGATGGTTTTCTCATGGATTTCAAACTGTTGTAGTTGACGTCCTGCTAAATCGTAAACCGTTGCGGTACCATTGTCGAATTCAAAGCCTACAATTACATTAGTGAATGTTTCCGCCGGGTTTGGAATGGCCTCGATTGGGGCTTTTGGTTTTTTCGGTTTGTCTTTGTCTCTTAGTTTTACGATCCAAAAATCATAACCGTTGCTGTTGGTTTTCTTGTTTCTTGAGAATTGTCCGTTGGAAGTTCCGGCTAAGATGTAACCGCCGTCTCGGGTTTCAAGTAGTTTTTTAAGCACTTCGTCTCCTTTACTGCCTACCACCTCACTCCATAGTTCTTTACCTTGTGCATCTGTCTTTAAAGCGATGTAATCGTTAACCCCTTCCTTATCGGCAGCCGGTTTTCCTTTTCCTAGTTGTAACCCTGATTTCTTTTGGGATGTAGCCTCACTTTGTGCATAAGCGCCAATAAGCAGCGTACCATCCTGGTTTTCTATAATGGAGCTCAACATATCATGCTTACCATAATTATGGTTTTCCTGCCATAAAATATCACCTTTCAAGTCTGCTTTTAGCAACCATATATCAGTTCCGTTTGCACTCGATGTGGATTTATTGTTGGTGGCTCCCGAGGCAGAGTATCCTCCTAGTACAATATTGTTGTCTTTAGTAAGGATTAAAGAAGTCAAGATATCGTCTTTATCACCACCATACGTTTTTTGCCATTGGGTTTCTCCTTTTTCATCCAGCTTCACAACCCAGTAGTCATTACCTCCAAAGCAAGATTCGGTTTTATCACCGGAAACCGGTGAATTGGAATACCCCCCTAACACATAACCTTTGTCATCGGTTTGGATGATGCTTCTTAATTCATCATTATATTTTCCACCAAGGGTCTTTTGCCATTCTATCTTTCCGTCAGAATCCAGTTTTTCCACCCAATAATCAAGGTTACCTCTGCTGTTTTCGTTTTTGCCATAAGGATCGATTACTCCTTTTTCATCAGCGCGGGTTTTGTCTGAGGCTGAAGTACCTCCTAAAATATAACCTCCATCCTTGGTTTGAAGAATACTGAACAATTTTTCCTGGGCCATTCCGCCAATGGTTCTTTGCCAGATCTCACTGCCTTTTGCATCCAGCTTGATTATCCAAAAATCGTCTTGTCCTTTAGAATTGTCTTTCTTATCCTGCCCTTTGTTCGAAGCAGAAGTCCCCGCCAAAATAAAGCCGCCGTCTTTGGTTAGTCGAACGGTGTTCAGCATGTCGTTTTCATCGCCTCCGAAACTTTTTTGCCAGTTAAGCGTCCCGTCTTCATCCAGTTTCCAAATCCAGTAATCAAAATTCCCTTTGTTAGAATCCTGTTTACTTCCATTCTTTCCGGATATGGAACTTCCGGCCAGAATAAAACCATAATCCGGTGTTGGAATGGCATCAAATAAATATTCGGCGTGTTTGCCTCCAAGTGATTTCTCCCATAAGATGTCTTGTGAAAAGACTGGGGAAATACAAAATAGTAATGCCGTTAGAAATAAATTTCTAATGGACATAGATGTGAGAGTAAGCATATGTATAGGTTAAAAATGATTCTGGGCAAAATCTGATTCAAAACATAAAAAAGCTTGTTTACAGCCAGTTATTTTTAAATCGGGTCAAATTTAAGATGTTTCATCGGATCCCTTTATCACCAAATTAGGTGATTGTTGCATCACTGAATTTGGTGATTTTTTAAATAAAAAATTACTTCGGCAAAGGTATTCAATTCCGGAATTGAACACTACACTTTTAGTTTCAAAAATCTATTGTGTATAGTTTTGTCCAATCCTCATTTCAAATTTCCCCAACAACACAGCTATGAACATGCCTTCAAATCAGGACAGGATTAAAAATATTTACCAGATGCTTTTTGAAATGGCTTCAGGTAATTTTAATTATCGCCTTCAAGTCAGCAATTATGATGATAGTCTACTCCAAATTGCTCTTGTACTTAATTCAGTAGCCATGGAACTACCAGATGCTATTATTGCATCTGGGCATGTAAAACCACATTACAGCTACCAAAACCTTGCACAGGTAATTATCCTGTTAGATTTAAAATCTACTGTCACGAGTTACAACAATGAAGCTTTAAAAATCATAGGGGATAATATGGTGCAACCCATAAAAATAAATTTCAGGGAAATGCTAAACCCCCAATCGCGACAGGTATGGGACAACATCAAAAAAGAAGTCGAAATAAATCAAAATTATCACACTACAGTTCAACTTATCTTTCAAACAAAAAACAAAAAAGTCGTTCCTATCTTTTGTACTATTTCAAGAATACTGTACAATGATTCCATTATAATAACTTCAGTTACTACTATTCTTGAGGACTTATATTCAGAAATTACATTTCCAGTCAAAAAGATTTTACCCAAAAAAACAGATGCAGCTATAATGCAGGACGTCTACGACTATATCCTTAATCATCTTGAAGAACCTCAACCTACAATTAAAGAATTCTCAATATTATTTTGCATCAGTGAATACCAACTAAAAACAGCCTTTAAACGCTATTTCAACATCTCTATCTACAATCTATATACCGAAGAACGCTTAAAAAGAGGACATCAGTTAATACAGCAAACAACCATTCCATTAAAAGAAATAGCCTATATGATCGGTTTCAACGATTATGTAATATTTTCAAAAGCGTTTAAGAGAATATACGGTTACTCTCCTAGTGAACTTATTAGAAATGAAAAGGATGAAAATTAAAAATTAAAAAAAAACTACTTTTAAGACAAGCTAATTTTCTAATTAAACAATAGTTTGTCCTTACATAGTCAGAATTTTACACCATAGAAAATAAATAATTAAACTATGGTACTACAAACAAAATTCAGGAACATTATAGTACGTTTAATAAGCTCGCTATATATAGCTTTATTCATGTACGCAGCAATAAGCAAATTGCTTGATTTCGAAAATTTCAAAATTCAATTGGGTCAGTCTCCATTGTTAAGTGCCTTTGCAACCGAAGTAGCAATAGCAATACCACTCATTGAAATCATTATTGCCATATTGCTGATACTTCCCCGGCTGATAAGAATTGGCCTGTACGCTTCCTACTTACTAATGGTAATGTTCACCACCTACATCTACATCATCCTCAATTACAGTCAATTTATTCCCTGTTCCTGCGGAGGGATCTTAGAAAAAATGACATGGGAGCAACACATGGCATTCAATATCACATTCCTTTTTTTAGTAATAATAGCAATACTCTTTTCCCACGAAACCACGAAACCCACCAAAATAGAATTTGCAAATAAATACATCCGTATCCCCTTCTTCACAATACTAGGTTCTGGAATAGTTACCTTACTGTATGTTGCTTCGGAAAACATAGTACAATACCACAACACCTTCATCCGAAGGTTCCCGCAGCATTTAGCCAGCCCGCAAAATGAAATAGACTTAAAATTCAACTCCTATTATTTCGCAGGGAGTGGAGACGGGAAAATATATTTAGGAAATAGCACCGCTCCATTGCAAATGATGGTTGTGGATACAGCATTGCAAAAACAGGAATTGTTCCGGATTACATTAAAAGAGAAAAACCTGCCATTTCAAACGCCACATATCAAAGTGTATCCGCCTTATTTCTCTTTGTATGAAGGAACTGTTCCTTACTTTTTTAAAGGATCGGTCCAGGATTGGAAAGGAAAACTACAAACGCAATCCGGCACGTATTTCTCGCAGGTGGAACCAATCGATTCCGTAACAGTAGCAACCCGCTATATCAAACCTAAAACCGGGGAAAATCTAATAGGAACAAAAAACCTAAAAACCAATTCGGAACAATTCGGAAACCATCTGCTCCAAAAACAAATCGACGGCGTGTTTGATACCGATGGCAGCCTGCATTATAACGCCGACTTAAAAAAAATAATCTACGTCCACCGCTACAGGAATGAATTTATTGTAGCAGATAATGATCTAAACTTGGAATACCGGGGCAATACTATTGACACCGTCAGCCATGCGCAGATAAAGTTGTCGACAAACAAAGACAAAGTCAAAACATTTACAGAACCACCTTTAATAGTAAATAAGGCAAGTGCAACAAGCGATAATTACCTCTACATAAATTCAGCGCTTCCTGGTCAATTCGAAACTACAGAAATGTGGAAACAAGCAAGCATTATTGATGTTTACGACTTAACCAAAAAATCATATTTAGCCAGTTTCTACCTCTATCAGGATAATGGCAAAAAATTACGAAGCTTTTACATAGTAGGCAAAAACGTTTTTGTATTGATTGGCAATAAAATAATTCGCTATCAGCTTCGCGCAGATATTATAAAAACCAAGCAACAACGACATTAAAATATACCGGCCAGTATCAGGGAAAAGATCGAAAACCTGAAATAGAGTAGATCACAACTATTAAATTTAGTAATTATGAGAACAATTTTCAAAAAGATGGTTATGCCAGCAGCAGCCATCACTCTTGGAGTTGCCGGGGCTTTAAGCACTCAGGCAATGAACAGTGGTTCTAAAACATTGTCTAACCAAACTGGTTATCGCTTTGTTTCAGCGCAGGACCCATGTCATGCTGAAATCATGTGTAGAACGGAAGAAGGTGACATTTGTAAACTGGGAAGCAATACCCTTTGGGGTAAAGTAACTCCTGGCGCACCTACTTGTCCGGTTACATTGTACAAAATCCCTAACTAAGAATTAGGAATTTTAAATGGGCAGCTCCGTGAAGGAGCTGCTTTTTTATTGAGGTAACATCCACCCCTGTGATTTACCCTCTCCAAGGTAATAATCAAACCATTCCATAACCCTTTTAGAAAGGTCTTTTTGATGATTCTCATTAACAAGGGCATGGTTTTCGTTCGGGTAAACCAATAAAACTTGCTCTTTCTTCATCCGTCGTAAAGCCTCATACCATTCAAAACTTTGGTAATTATTCACCTGAGTATCTTTTTCTCCTGTCCATGACAAAAGCGGTGTCTTGACTTTCTCAGCATGCTGAATTGGGGAATTATTCCTAAACCCCTCCTTATCCTCAAAAAAGGATTTGCCCATACGCGTTTGGTCTTGCTCAGATCGCCAAATATTGTCTTTAGCATAACTCCATCCAATCGATAAATAACAGCTGGTCAGGTCAGACACTGCCGAACCGGAAACCGCCGCCGCAAACAGGTCCGTTTGGGTGATTATGAAATTGGTTTGATAACCCCCAAAAGAGTGCCCCATTAAACCTATTTTCTTAGGATGAATCGATGCTCTTCCCATCGCCGCTTTAGTAGCGGCAACCACGCAATCCACTGCCGAAAATCCAGGCTTCCCTATCTCATAGGTAATATCAGGAAACAATACAAAGTAACCCCTTGAGGTATGATTTGTTTTATTAAAACCTGCACCATCCAACAGGCTTGGATTAGTAAACTTATGAAGCGTATGTAATTGCCGCTCATATATCTTCACTATCATGGGATACTGCTTGTTCGGGTTGTAATCAAAGGGGTAAAACAGCACCCCCTTAAGATGGTTCCCATTGGCAGTGCTATACGCTATTAATTCCGATTTACCCCAATTGTATTTTTGATACTGGGGATTACTTTGAAAAATCGTAGTCGCCTTCCCGGTGCTTCGGCTATATATTGCTATTGTAGGCGGCTCATTATACTGCTGCTGCAAATACAAATAACAATGTTTCGCGTTCTTAAGTCCGTTTATCTTTTTACTGTCAAATACCAACGGACGTACTCCCATACCCTTTTTAAAAGTAAAATACCCCGACTTGGAAAAATCAACCATAAGGGCTTCCATTACCAACTCCCCTTCGAGGTTTACAGTTTTCACCGCTTCGGAAAAGGGAGCAGTAGCCGCTGGTGCCGATTGCTTTTCAATCCGATAAATAAGGCCTTGCTCCCTGCCACCAGTTAGCTTTTTTGCACTATTATTTTGCAAATCCAGTTGCCATAAATCATATTTATCATAAAGCAGCAACGCCTTCTCGTCTTTTGTCCAACCCGCTATACCATAGGGTGCGGCGGCTTTGACAATATCATTGTCTTCATCAAAAAAAGTAGTCTTTGCGTTGTATGTGAGGTTACGATGGCTGTTAATTGTCACATCATACAGCCACCAATGCCCCTCTTTAGCATAAACGATATAGTTCCCATTCGGTGAAAATTCAACATACTCTCCATAACCTTCATGCTTTTTCAGCAAAAAAGTTTTCTCCCCTGTGGTAACATCAAGCAAGTAATAATCAGAATCTGCCGTATGCTTGTTCGTTGGCTTATAAACTGACGTGTCCTCCAATACGACCTTCTTCTGATTAGGTAAAAGTGTTGCAAACGGCATCGAAGCAGTACTTAGAATAGCAAACTTATTGCTATCGGGATACCAAACGGCAAGGCGTTGTTGAGAAGTTAAATCTCCGGATCGTCTCCTATGCTCATACAAATCCTTGTCAGCTGCATTCCACACTTGCACAGGATTCTCCTCTTTTGGCTTTGTTTCCTTCTGCTTAACTCTAAAATAAACAGCCGCACCATCATCCGAAACACCCAATGCCTCAGTGATATATGATCTGATAAGCATATCCTTCGGCCAATCTGGTACTTTTTCAATATCAAAACGCTTAGTAATCCTTGTTTTTGCATCAAAAAAGAACAACGAAGTGGAATAAGTGGCAGCGTCCGGAACCTGGTTAACAAATACCAGTAGCTGACCTCCTTTATGCCACACAAGGTTTTGATAAGTTTCTGCGCTACTTGTAATAACAATAGACTCTTGCAAACCCTGTTTCAAATCAATATACCCCACCTTGCTTACATCATTTTGTACAGCGATATAGGCCAAGGCTGTTTTGCCGGGATTTAGCAAATAAATGCTAACCGAATCCACTGTCTTTAACAAGTTCAGGTTTCGATCCCTAATTTCCAGTTTAGTTTTACTGCCTTGCGTACACAAAAGCGCCAATAGTTTATTATCATCACCATAGTCAAATTGCTGTATGGCATCAATTTTTTGAAGCTTATGCGTTTTCAAATTCAGTATCTGAAAAGTGTTATTCTCTCCTAAAAAGCTAAAATTTTCTTCCTTGGTAAACCTGCCATTGTACCCTTTCGGGAAAGAAAACGTCTTTCTAGAATAGGTGTTCCTGACAAACAAGGTATCATGACCCGATTCATAGCTTAAGGCATAACTCACCCAATTGCCTTTATCCGATAGGTCATGGTGCTCAAGCGTACTCCACAACGAATCATTTGCTATATCCAGTTGGGGCGTTTGCCCAACCTGCCCCATTACAGGGCAAGTCAAAGCAAACAAACTACTCAACCAAATTACTTTTGTTATATGTCGTATTGTTTTCATTAGTATCCGGGATTTTGAGGTGCTAGATTAGGGTTCAATAACAATTCGGTTTCAGGAATCGGGAATAAGGCATCCGTAGTATCCCATCCAATTTTCAAAGGAGCAAGCACAGCATCAAGCCTACCCATCCGTTTCAAATCAAAGAAGCGGTGCCCTAACTCAGTAAACAGTTCTACTCTTCTTTCCTGCAGGATGGCATCTAATAATTCCTGCTCGGTAGTGGCTGTTGTGTCTCCAAGTCCTGCCGTGTTCCGGATGACATTCAAATCCGCTTTCGCAGCATCCAAATCACCCAAACGGGCATTAGCTTCCGAGCGGATAAGGTACAGTTCAGCCAATCGCAGCACAATAGAATATTCCACCGACGCACCCGAATTAGTCTGTTGCTTGTATTTATAAGGATGATGCCAAGTGGTAGTGCCATCAGTCACAGCATTTACCCAATGTGTCTTTCTAAGGTCACCAACCTCAAAGGCTATCATAAAATTATTTGTCAAAGCAGAAAGCGGTGGCGGGCCACTATCAAAAATAAACGTGCCTCCTTCCTGCGCATTCCCGCCACTCTCTGCCGGAGCAAACTGCCAAATCGTAGTCGTGCTTTCCTTTAAGAAGACATCGTCAAGATTATTTTCCCATGCATACAATGCTGTATTAGAAAGCACGTCAGTAGCTTCATCTTTTGCTTGCTGCCAATTCCCATTATACAAATACACCCGCGCCAAAAGCGCCTGCACAGCATACTTGTTTGGGCGGACTCTTTCAGCAGTACTATAATCTTCCGGAAGCAAGTTTTTAGCCTCCTCTAAATCAGCAATAATATTATCATAAACTATAGTAGTCGGCATTCGGGTCACAATACTGTTTTGGCGGTAATCCGTAGTAGTGATATAAGGCACATCCCCATAAAGGTTGACCAAATAAAAATGCAGCAGTCCTCGAACAAACAAGGCTTCGCCCTTTAATTGGTTCTTGACCGCTTCAGGCAAGGCAGCAGACTGCCCCACTCCTTCAATTATGGCATTGGCACTATATATTTGATTATACGTAGCGTTCCAAATCCCCTTCACGTCCGCATTGGATGCAATAAGCGAATTATTATAAAATGCCACCGCCCCGTTTTGCGGGTTCCCATAAAATTGTAATTCGTCACTGTAATTGCCCAATAAGTGCGAAAGCCCACTCGGTGAACCCGTAAGCACGCCCCCATGCCTCATCTTAGCATAAATATTCACCATCGCCGCATTGGCAGTAACCGGGTCTTCAAAAACAGATTGTGCAGTTAATTGTGAATTCGGAAGTTCCACTTCAACAAATTTTTCACACGAACACAGCACCATCAAAACGGCTGTCGCTCCAACAAGCGCTATGCGCCTAAGCATTAGCGTTACCTCAGCATCCTGCTTGTACATATAATTTTTCATAGTTGTAGTTTTAGGTTAGAAACTAAGCTGCATCCCCGTAGTCCAGACTTTCAACGGTGGCAAATACCCACTCGATTTAAACTCAGGATCAGCACCGCTGTAATTAGTAAAAGTCAAAAGGTTCTGACCTTGCACGTAAATACGGCAGGTAACATTCTTCAACAAGCGTTTAGGCACATCCCACGAAAGCGAAATATTCTTAAGCCGGACATACGAAGCATCCACAACAGCCGCATCACTTTCAATGTAGCGGTAAAAGGCATCCACAGCCGAGCCATTGGAACCATCAGTATAAATCTGATGAGATCCTGCTACTTCAATCGGTTGATTAGACATCGTTCCGGGAACACTGGCATTGACAAGCGGACTCCAATTCAACTGCTTCACAAACTGGAACAGGAAATCCAATTGCAGTTGCCTATAGCGAAACTGGTTCTGTACCCCACCAAAAAACTCCGGATTGAAATCCTTAATCACCTGCTTATCATCCTGGGCTGACAACACCCCATCACCATTCACATCCTCAAACTCATACACACCCGTCACCGGATTAATCCCCGTGAAATGATATACTTTCTTAATGTTAAGGGGTTGACCAATTATGTATTGCGAACTATAAGTAGAGTTCTCCAAATCGGGAAAGGCCAATAACTTATTACGCGATTGCGTAAAATTCACATTCGTAGTCCATCCAAAATGCGTGTTCTGGAAGTTCACAGTTCGAAGGCTCAACTCCAATCCCCTGTTCTGCACTGTAGCGTCCAAATTGGCTTGCAAAGAAGTAAAGCCCGTAGTGCCCGGAAGCGGAATCCCAACCAACTGGTTCGAAGAACGGTTGCTATACCATCCCGTAGTTAAAAATAAACGGTCATTAAAAAATCCTGTTTCCAAAGCCAGTTCCAGTTTCTTATTTGTCTCCCAACCAAAATCAGGATTAAATAGCCGCGTCGGTTCCAATCCAATAGTTCCCTGATAAATAACCCCCGAAGAAGCATAAGTATCCAAATACTGGTAATCCCCAATCTGGTCGTTACCCGTAATCCCATAACTCCCTCTCAGTTTTCCAAAGCTCAACACTTTGTTACCTTCAAGCAGCCTTTCCTTAGAAAACAGCCAAGCCGCCCCAACAGCCCCAAAATTGGCAAACTGCTTACCCGGGCCAAAACGGCTCGACCCATCACGGCGACCGGTAACATTCACAATGTATTTCTCCTTGAAATTATAATTAACACGCCCAAAAAACGCCTGGTACTTATACACTGTTTCTTCCGAACCTAATAGGTATAAATTCGATGCCGAAGCCAAATTATAAATCAAGCTGTTGCTAGGAAATCCAAATCCCAACTGCACCAACTGGTTCCCTTTTTGGGATTGAAACGTTGTCCCAACCAATACATCCAGTTTACCGGAAGCAAACTCCTTCTTCCAGTTCAGCTGTGGCTCAACAATCCACGACTTGCGGTTCGCCTCGCTAATAAACAATGCCGAATACTCACTTCCCAAGCCATAAGCCGGATCATACGTGGTCGAAGGCGAAATACTGTTCGCATCATTCTTAGTTTCCGTAAACCCAAAACTCGATTTCAGTTCCAGATTATCCATCAGCTTATATGACAAAACGGTAGTAGCTATCAAATCTGAAGTCTTGGCATGGTAAACAGAACGCAAATCCGCCAGCGGATTATTCCACGTACTGCCCTCCCAGTTCAAATTACCTTCACTATCATACAAGGCCGGTGCATTCGGCGCTAAAGACAAGGCGGTCAATGTAGGGTCAACCCGCGGCTGTAGATTATCCTGCGCAGTATAGCCTGCCGAGAAAGTAATGGTAAACCGTTTGTCTTCCGATTCATGGTTAAGGTTTACATGCACATTCCCTTTTTTATAACCAAAATCCCCGGGGAACACCGTAGTTTGTTTGTTGTAGTTGGTACTCACCAAAAACTGGGTACTTGCCGTACCGCCGGAAATAGACCCCTGAACATTGGTAAAACTAGCATTCTTGCCTAGTAATTCCTTTTGCCAGTCAGTGTAACGGGTTTGATCCCAGGTACCATTAACATCATAAGCATAAAATGGATAAGGACTAATACCATCGTTCACAAACGCTTCATGGCGCATTTGCAGATACTGCTCTGTATTCATCAAATCGACAAAGTTGGTTACCGTACCGATACCGCTGGAGATATTGGCCGAAAAACGGGTTTTACCCTGTTTCCCTTTTTTTGTGGTAATCAGCACCACCCCATTCGCTCCGCGGGAACCATAGATGGCTGTGGCATCCGCATCTTTTAAAATCTCGATGCTTTCAATCTGGTCGGGGTTAATACTGTTTAAGGGGCTGGGTTGTGTGGGTAATACCGGAGAAGTAACACCTGTACCAATTGGGTCGGAGCTGTACGGAACACCATCAATTACATATAGCGGCTGGTTGCCGTTGGCCCGCAAACTGTTTATCCCCCTAATCTGGATATCAAAGCCTCCACCCGCAACACCTGTGGTTTGGGTAACACTTACCCCTGCCATCCTTCCCTGCATCGCTGCCAGTACATTGGTTACCGGTTGTTTTTCGAGGTCTTTAGAGGAAATTTTGGCAATACTGCCTGTGCGCTCTTTTTCCTTAACAGAATAGTAACCGGCGTTTACCTTTACTTCCTGTAATTGCGTAGCATCTTCCTGTAAGGTTACATTAATTTTTGATCGATAGTTTACAGCAATAAGCTGTGTTTTGTAACCCATAAAGGAAAACACCAAGGTATCGGTAGGTTTAGCATCAACAGTGTAAGTACCGTTACCATCTGTAAGGGTTACTGTTTGCGTGTTTTTAATAGTGACACTCACACCAGGCAAAGCACCATTAGTATCATGCACCGTTCCGGTTACTTTATGGTCTTGGGATTGCGCCAGTAAGGCGGGCGGCAAGGCTAAAAAAATAAGGCAAAATAGTTCCAGCCTATGCCTACTAAATGAAAAATTTTTCATAGTATTGGATTGGTTAAATGAAACGAAAGTTTTATTGGCTCTTGGTCCTCTAGTCAGTCGTCGAAAATTGGTAGAGGGCCATTTTTGTCTGTAATTATTACATCATAGGCTCATTGTTTTACGGATTAGCATTTTGCGAGTCCAGAAGTGAAGTTTTGCTTTGAAAAAGGAAAGTATAGCGCATGAAAAAGCGTGGTACTCAACATATCCGCTATTGAGGCACTGGTATACCCGTACACAGATAAGTGAGCCCACGCCATGGTCGTGAGCTTCATGCTTATCGTCCCGTGTACTTAAAAATTACCAGTTTTCAATAGCGAGATTCAAAGCGAGAGCTTCAAATATTGTTTATTTAAAGAATCGCAAAAATATGTTATTCATTACAAATATAAGAAAATATATCTAAATGCGGATTTCACTCCGAATTATTTTTCTCATTTAAGATTTCATTTGCAAAATTATGACAGAAATTAATCGTAAAATAGTTGATTTTATAGCAAATGAATGGGTTAGCAAAGCTAAATCCCAAAGATCTTTTGCTTTAGATCATGGGATTGACGAAAAGACTGTTAGAAGTATTAAAAATGATGAAAACTACAAAATTAGCTTAGAGACAATCATTAAAATTTGTGAAGCTAGAAACATTAAGCTATCAGATTTTTTTAAGATCATCAATTTATAAAAGGTGTACAAAAGCATTTTTTTTACACCTTTTTCGACAAGTAAAACTTCCTATTTGACAACAATACTTTCCCAAAATAGATTTTCTTTGAAATCAAAAAATTATATGGATTGGTATAAAATTGTAACAGGTATTCCATTTTTTATTGCAGGTGTTTTTATTTGGGGCAAAGCTCGTGAAAGTTTAAGAAACATCTCCTATAACGATAGTTGGAAAAATAGAAAAAAGTAAATTTTCAGCTACAAGAAATAGATGGTTTGGCATCTTATGAACCCAAAAATTCTTGAGACATTACTGTTTTAAGAATTAATATCTTATAAAACTTCTTTTGAAACCTATCTCTTACGAGAAAGAGAAATCATACTCCTCTTCTAATGTGTTACAATATAAGGATTATATGTTTTTTCGATATTTTAAAGTATTGTTTTTACCTCCCAATTTTGATTTGTAAATTTTAAAATCTTATAGAACAAATATTAAGAAATAAAATTACAATTAAAAAGGTTGAAATAAGATGTTCAAACATTAAACATCTAAATAAATCATGATTTAATTTAAATGATTATTAAAATAATTCAAATCGTTAGCTATATCATGAAGCATTTTGCCTAATGGAGTTTTATCATTGGTTACATTCCTTTGATAAAGATTTACTATTTTCCTATTTAATCTTAGTTTTATTCTGTTAAAGATTTGAAAAACCGTTAAATCACTATTGACAAAATCCACTAAAGAAAATTTCACAATTTCTACTAATGCAATTTTGAAAGCCTCAACATCATCTTCAGTAATATCTTCAAGTCTAGATGGATCATCATGATGAATAACTTCTTCAAAATCAGTAATTAAATTTGGAAAACCTATTGCTGATTTCAATTTGCAATCTTTAAAATATGATTTTAGATATTGATTCGACC
Organism: Flavobacterium pedocola; assembly: GCF_053764385.1. Classification (NCBI taxonomy): domain Bacteria; kingdom Pseudomonadati; phylum Bacteroidota; class Flavobacteriia; order Flavobacteriales; family Flavobacteriaceae; genus Flavobacterium; species Flavobacterium pedocola. The sequence goes on from NZ_JBSNCR010000007.1 coordinate 113,838, forward strand.
TACATGATAATAATATCAAATTTTTATTCTCAAAAACTTTCAATTGTTTTTCAGCAATAAATACTTGTTGCTCGCACTCATTAGTGCTACATCCACTTAATCCAGTTGATGTACCATGGCCTAAGAATAATATTAATTCATTTTCTTTAAAGGTTTGTACCGTTTCGAAAAAAGACAAATGGTCATCTTTAGTTGCTAATCGCAATATAACAATCTCAACAACTGTATTTTCCAATAAATAACTTGTAATTTCCTCAAGAAAATCAGTAGTTTCATCCTTTGGATGAATGATGACAATTTTTTTATTATTCATTTTGCAAAAAACTAATATTTGAAATTGCCAATTGAATGAGTTTTTTTTTAAAATTTATTGATTGTGAATCATTTTCCAAAATTTTACCCGCAATTTCTTCAAAAGTTAAGCCCTCATAAATTTCTACTGAAGGATTAAAAGTTAAATCAGAATTATATAATAACTCTTCTATTATAAAATCGTCTTCTTTTTCAATAATCTTTTCGATTTTATCTACTATATGTTTTTCCACATCATCTCTCAATAAAAAATCTAAAATATTTAATCTTATTAATGATTTGAATTTTGTCCAGGCTCCGTCAAAATTTCCATCTACTTTATAAATTTTCAAATAATCTTCAACAATATCTATTAGCTGTGAAGAATAAAGAATCCTTTTTGCATTCTTAGCATTTACTTGAGAGTCTAAACTACTTAACATTTTTATTCCATCAACACCTTCAGCATCATTTAAATTAAAATCAGAAGCTATCAAATGAAATCTTGTATTGCCGTACAGGCTTTTCAATTTATCATAAACAAGAGACATTTTTATTTTACCAGTCTCCTCATCAACTACATCATTACCATCAGGTAATCCAACATATAAAGGATGGCAAATGACTTTAAATCCTTTTGCCCTTGATAATTTTTCAATTGTTGCAATTGATTCTGTTAAATCTTCATTATCTATTAATAATAATTTTTTAGCCATTATTTATAAGATTTTGATATTAGCACTTCAAAAGCTGCGCCTTTTAAAAATTTATTATTACCAATAAATTTTATTTCACCTTGCATTTTTGCTAATGTATTTCTAACGTAATTTAATCCAATTCCTGATCCATCCGTAGTTGTAACTCCTAAGTCAAAAATTATATCTTCATTATTATCAAATTTCGAATCCAGTCCAATTCCATTATCAGAAAAGAATATTTTTAAATTAGAATTTTCATCTCCTGAAATAAAGACCTTAACTTCATTTGCCTTTGCTTTATACGAATTTGAAATTAAATCATCAATCACCAGTGAAATATCTAAAATGCTAATTCTTTTCCAAAAAGACTCGATGGATGATTCAATCGAAAAAGTAATATCATTATCTTCAAACATTACATTATACAAGTCTAAATACTGTTCGATAAATTTTACAATATTTACATCCTGATAATCTGTATTTGCTTTAAAATTAGCTCTTGTAATTAAGTTTGAAATTTTTAAAGCTTTGTCAGAATTGTAAATTATTGTACTTAACCATTTAAGAGCCTGAGATTTTCTAACATTATTATCTAAAAAGGCATTGTAAAGACTTTGCGCATTTTGTTTAGATTTTTTACTAGTTTGTTTAACATTATGAATTAACCCCTTAGCATCTTCACTCAAAGTCCTTTTCGAAGTTAACAAATAAGTATTCTTCTCCTTTTCTAAAGCTAATTCATCCGCTATTTTTTTAGCTTTTTCTTCAGCCTCTTTTCTAATTTCTTCAGCCTCTTTTAATCTACTCTCTAATTCATTTTTTTGAAGTTCAATAATATTTAATTTGTCTTCAAGCTCAAGTTTTAAATTAATTAAATCTTCATTAGTTCCAACAATTTTTTCGAAGTCGTCCAGCTCTTGTTGTGATTTATTTATTTTTTTTAAAAAATCTTGTAGCTCCTGTTGAGATAAATTCTTATTGTTTAAATTATCTAGAATAGAGTCTAACTCGTTATTTATTTTTTCTTTCTGTTCATCTATTAAATCTGAAACAAAATTCTGGTTTATAGATAACTTAACAAGCTCATCCTTTCTACTATCAATTATATTATTAACAACATTATAAACCCTTTTATTTCTGGTCAAAGAATCTTCTACATATTTTTCTTTAGACTCATCCCATTTTGGGCTTAAAACCTCTTTCTCTAATTTACTATAATCTTTATCAACTGTACTATCCCAATTAATTCCCTCAACAACAAACCTCTCTATTCTTCTAAATGTTTTATAATAATATCCGAAAGGACTTGTGCTTTTGGTCAACTGCTGGAAAATATCATTATTAACAACACCAGACCTGCTAGATATAATTTTAAAAACATTACTCTCATCTTCAATCGAAATATCATCATTACCTTTTACTTCAATTCGACCAATTACTTCCCTTGTGCCTAAGTATCTGGTTCTACCTTGTCCTTTCCTGTTCTCCATACCTAACCAGTCATCTCCATAATCGCCATATGGGGGTATTCTAAACCCATTAATAAAAAGCGAAATTGAACCAAAATCATTTGGCCTAATACCTGTTTGTTTTGTAAAATATGCTTTTGAATAAGTACTCAAATAGTAAATATGGATTTTGATATTCTTTAATAAATCGAATCTGTTTTTCTCGATTAAAGTAAAAATAACATTTCCCCTATCCTTAAGAATTGTAATTATATATAACCCATCACTAGTAATTTTCGATTGTATGCTAGTAACTTTAAAATCTAATTTTTCAAAAATCTGGTTTTTGACAATACCATTAATTTTTTCATAATCTGACCTTTTTGATTCTTCATTTAGTAATTCTTTAACTTGAATCTTTATATCAAATTTTGAAGAAGTAAAATTTTGGTTTGGATTTACTAATTTTTCGAGCTGTCTCTTTAATTCAAGTATTTTATTATAATCCCATTCTTCTCTTAATGAGGCTATTTCTAAAACTGTTCCTGATTTAAAAGGCTCAATTCCGGTTTTAGTAAAAAAATCGTCACTATTTATTTCAATAAGATCAAATTCAATATCTTGAATATTTAAATTAATATCGTCTTTTCTTTCAAATTCAAGCCAATTAATAGTTAACTGAATAAAATCTAAACTTCCTTTTTTCTTTGTGTAAATTGTTAAGTTCTTTCCTAATCTGTCGCATGAAAATCTCCCTACACCTTTATTACCTGCCAATATTCTTCCATATTCTTCTTTGTTTTCTTTTTTCTCAGAATACGCAATATTTAACCATTTATTCTCAATATCATATTGAGACATTCCTTTCCCTAAATCGTAAATTATTATTTTGGAATTATTACTTGTCTTATACTGTTTTAAATCAGTATTACGAATTATATTTTCAAAAATAATATCAACTTTTTTAGAACCAGCATCAAAAGAATTCTTGACAAGTTCTAAAACGGCAATATTATCATCGGTAATTAAATCCTTACCGATAATACTCTTGAGTTCTGCATTTGTCCTGAAGCTTACTTTAGTCATTTAAATTAATTTCTTTAAAACCAATCCACTCTGTTCTCCAAATAGAGGTGGAATGGCATTTCCAATTTGTGAATATCGAGGCACCTCTTGAGTCCTTCTTTTACCACCGGTAGTATACTTACCTTTAAATTGATACCAATCATTAAAAGATTGGATTCGTGCATATTCTCGGACTGTAAAAATTCTCGGTTCACAATAATGAATATAATCGTCAGGAAGCGTTGTGATTGTTGCTGTAGGTGTTTGACCTGAAAGTGGAATAATTGTCCTCTTTTTTAAATCAAACAATTCTTTAATATCATCTGATAAAGTTTTATTCTTCTCAGCATAGTTTAATATATACTCAAACTTCTGTAATGTTGGGACATTATGCTTTGCAAACCTATGGCTATCAGGAATTATAGATTCGTCAACACCCTTGCGTAGCAACTTTTGATAGTTAGATTCTGCTAAACCATAAGTTCCTGCCTTAAACCCTTTAGTGTCTGGCGACTGTACTTCTTTTCCTTCACGCAATAAATCTGATATTGCTTGTTCCAGGTTAGTAGTCACCCCTATATTTTTATTTATCAAAAATGAATCCTTATTATCATCTAAAGCTTTGAAAAAAGACATAGCTTTATTTTTATTCGAACTCTCTTTCTTAATTCCTACCAAAATAAATCTAGTTCTTTTTTGGGGTACACCATATAAAGAAAAATCCACCAATTTTCCATACACATCATATCCAGGGAAATCACTGGTTTTGGTCCGTAAAGCCTTTAAAACATATTCCGAATACGCTTTTCCTTTACTTTTGTTCTTATCAAATTTTTGAGTAAAACCCTTAACATTTTCGAAGAAAATCATTTGTGGTTGCACCAGCCTAATAAAACTGATATAGGATCTTATTAGTTTATTCCTTTCATCAGTCTCTAGCCTCTTTCCTGCTGTAGAAAACCCTTGGCACGGCGGTCCTCCTGCAACTAAATCTACCTTACCACGCAAATCCTTCAATTGGGACGTGAAATTTTTTAGCACATAATTAATATCATGTTCTTTGGTAGGAAGCCAAGTTGGCCAATCAAAATGGTTTTGATTTTGAATTAAATTATGGTTCAGGGTTTCAAAAGCATCTTTGTTTTTTTCTATTGCAAATAAACCCTTCCATTGTCCTGAATTATATAATCCTAAAGAAAGGCCTCCACATCCTGCAAATAAATCTATATATAAGGATTTGTTTATATCCATAGTAATATTTTCCCTTTTATACAAAAATATACAAAAGGAAATAAATCGAATTACTTTTTTTGAGATAAAAATCTGTCAATATACAAAAAAGCAAACTAAATATTGAGACTAATAATAATCGTATTAATTTTAAACAAGCATCCCTCTAAATTTTTACGAATCTCCTGTTCCCAGAAACGCAGCACAATATATCCTTTTGCTTCAAGGTCAACAGTATTCTGTATATCTCTTTGCATATTTTTTTCAATTTTAGGAATCCAATAATCTTTGTTTGCTTTTATCCTTAATTTCTTTTCATCCCAATTAAACCCATGCCAAAATTCACCATCTATAAAAATTGCCATTTTGTATTTTCCAAGAACAATGTCAGGTTTACCAGGAAGCTTCTTGACATTTAAACGATAACGCAATCCAGATGCCCAAAGCGCCTTACGCAGGATTACTTCCGGCTGGGTGTCCTTACTTCGTATATTCCTCATACGAAAAGAACGCTCAGGGGTAGTATTAAAAACATACCGCTTGGATTCTTTTTTTGCATAATATTATCATTTAAACGATAAGTTACATAGTTTTCAAATGACTTCCAAAAAATTAATTAGGGACTCTTGAGAAATAGATGTAGCTTTTCTAAATTGCAGTATATTAAATTTCTTAACCAAAAACATTAAAATTCTAGACTGTATGACTTGGCAAGAATATCAATTAGCTGTAGGGAAACTTTATGAGAATATGGAATCAATGGCAGCCGTAAAGCAAAATATTTTCCTGCCCGATAAAGTTACTGGGCAGAAAAGGCAGATAGATGTTTGGTGGGAGATAAATGTTGAGGGTCACCAAATAAATATTCTTATCGATGCAAAATACCGGAAGGGTAAAATCGATGTTAAGGACGTAGAAGAAGTTGAAGCTTTGGCAAATTCAGTTAAAGCAAATAAGGTTATTATTGTTACAAACAATGGCTGGACAGAACCTGCATTGGAAAAAGCTCAATTCTCTAATGCAGATTTAAGAATACTTACTGTCGAAGAAGCCCTAGATTTAATAGTTCCAAATAAATGGTTTATGTGCTATGAATGTCCCGATGAATGTGTAGTGATGGATAGTGATGGTGTACTTTATAGGGAAGAAACCGGATTGTTCTTCGATTGGTATGCTGGTAAATGCAGGAAATGTGGAGATACATATTTTCATTGCCCAGAATGTGGGAACAGGAAAATATTAGAAGATGGTGATAGATATAAATGTTATTGTAAACATACTTGGAAGAAAGAGAAAGACAAATTACACATAAAATTTAATAATCTAAAGAGCTATCAAAGAATTGACAATATACCTCCAGTTCCTGTTGAATTCCTTTATTGGTTACTACGTTATCCAAGGATATATTGGGCTAATTTAGCTTTAGCAACCTGCAATATTCCTACAGATAATGGCGGTACTTTTACTTTTATGATCCATCCTGTAGATGGAAGCATAATAAAACCTGATTATATTGATGATGATGGCCCCGCTTTTTTCTTAGGGCTAGGATAACTAGGCATCTCAAATTTGTTATAATTTCTAACATAAATTACCATATAAAATGTTCTTTTCTATAGAGTTGTTGTTAATTTGATAAACAGTTACCCAAAACGCAACATTTAAATCTGCTATAACCCACACTAACTAACTTACTGTTTTTTGGTTATGAAATGGCATGAGATTTCAAGATTAATAGCAATTGTGTTTGCCGGGTTTGGGTGAAAGCCAAGGTCTATGACGGCCTAAAGTATCCAAGATATTATAATGACAGTTGGAAATAGAACGCAAAAGGCATTTTTGGGTATCATTCTTTACAATCTTATGCTACAGAATTTCAATAACTTTTAAAATTCTATAAGTTGCCATATAATTTTGATCGAAAATTATTACATTATAACTATTTAAATTACCGATTGTCGATTAAATGTAAGCAAAAGACTGTTATTTTTTAATTTAACTGTATGGAAAATTAAAAAATTCAGTTATGAAAACTAAACTTACTTACCTATTGATATTAATATCAACTACCGTTTATTCACAAACGGTAAAAATTAACTGTCCATCCGAGATAACATTAAAAAAAGACATTAGTCTAGGATATTTAAATTATCGTAGTGCCCAAATAGGAGAAATATATGCTACAAAACTGAATGGAACAAAAATAAAAAGAATATCACCTCTTGGAAAGAAAAATGTTGAAACCTCAAACGTTGATGAGAGCACGGTTACAGGTTTAAAAGAGTATAAAACAAAAATCGGTTTTACTTTAGATGCATCGGCAGACATAAGCCCAACATTACTTGCTGATTTAAAAAGCGAATTAAAGAAAGAAGTAAAATTTGAATTGGTCAATTCTCGGATAAAAATGATTAAAGATCCACTTAAACAAATCGAATATTATGATCCAAATATTTTCCCAATAAAATCAGGAGAAGTGTATGTGTTAATTAACAGAATAATTGTTGCTGACAGCTTAAAAATTACAACCAATACAGGATTAGATATTGACACAAATTCAAAAGTCAAATTAGGAGAATATGAAATAAGCATAGTTAATAATTGTAATTTCCTATTACAAATAAAAGGGAATATGACCCCTGTTTTCTTCGAATTTTTAATATTCAAAGCAAATGTCGTAACAACAAAAAAACAAGTAGTAGGGAATTTAAAATCTGGTGAACCTAAAACTGTGGAAGTAAAAAGAGTTATATGGCAGCAATTAACTGGAATTGAGTTAGAGTAAATTTCTGAATATTAAAATAAGGCTATTATTTAACAAAACGCATATGAAGCCAACTTGTCTAATCAAAATTATTGCTTTGCTTACAATAATTTCGATAAATTTTCAAAGCTGTATTTCATACACAAAAGTCCCATTATCAGATTGCGACCACACTTCTGGTTGGTGTAAAGAAATTAGGGACATTGCTGTAAAATCATGGAAATATGCGCAGTTATCAAAGAATGTTTACAATAAGACATTTCAATTTAAAACTGATAAATACTTTGAAAAAATTGAAAATTTCGAAAATGAAAGCATTAATTTTTTCGCTGTTCTTTATAAAGAAAAACAGGAGAATCAATACGTACTCGTCTTTAGGGGGACTGATTCATTTAATGATTTTAAAACTGGAAATAATCCTTTTAAGCAAGAACAAAACAAATATGCTTTAAAAATTTATGATTTAATTAAAAGGCGTTATAATTTCCAGAATTGTATTGTTGCTGGACATTCATTAGGAGGAGGGATTGCAATACATGTATCATTAAATAGAGAAAACATAACGGCTTTTACTTTTAATGGAAGTCCTGTTTTTAAAAATAAAAACAACATTTCAAATGAAAGGTATAGTATCGTTGAAAATGGTGAAGTATTAAAAATAGCGAGAATTTTAGGGCGAGAAGCAGACCAACTATACACCTCTATTGACTGTTCATCTGGAAATACCATCAAACAACACGATATGAAAAATTTAGCAATATGTTTAACTCAAATTGCTGCAGTAGAAAATAAAGAAGCAACTGAATCATTAATCTTAAATGGCATCATTAAAAATTAGTTATGACTTCTCTTATAAGAAAAGAGTTGAAGAATTAGAAAATGAAAATGAAAGACACTTAAAAACAACACCACACACAACTACTTTGTGATTGATTTTAAATAATATTCAGTTTATAAATCAAATAAGTTTCAAGCAAAATCACATTGATGTTTTTTTTTTAATAATAAACATTTAATCTCAAATAAAACATAATCATGGATTCTAAAAAAATAAAAGCATTAGATATAGCATCACAAGAAGGGCAAGATAAAGTGCTGAAAGAACTATTTGAATTTGCCCAAAACAGCAAAGCTAATTTCTGGGGTGTAGTTGATTTTAACAAACATAGTTCAGAAGAACGTTTTTATATATTCGATTTAGAAAATGAAACATTTAAAAAATTTTTAGTTGCCCACGGGAAAAACTCAGGCGATGATTATGCTGAAAATTTTTCTAACGAAATCGGCTCTAATTGCTCAAGTCTTGGAGTTTATAAAACTTTAAGCATATTTCCTAGCAACCACCATGGTTATGCTTTAGAAATTATAGGCAAGGAGGAAACTAACTCAAATGCACAAGATCGTGAAATAATTATTCATGAAGCAGATTATGTTGTTCCCAATTATAAAGGAACTGGTAGAGCGGGCAGGTCTGAGGGTTGTTTTGCTGTAAATCCGTTAGACATAGAAGAAGTAATGGACTGCTTAAAGGATGGTTCTTACTTTATTGCTTGGCATGAATAAAAAAACAGTTCTAATCTGAACAAAATCAACATCAAATTACACCTTCAATAAATTCAATATTCCATATTAACTTTACAATTCAGGAATTTCACTATTCAATTCGGGAATCAAACAATCTGTTAGTTGCCTACTCTGCAACTGCCAATTACTTTTACCGTCTAAATGTAAAATTGTTCATTAAGTGAATTCGTTTTCAAAATCCCTATTAGCCAATGTAAACCTTCAAATAGAAAGTGTTCACGGGGAAAGCACCAACCTTATTAGCTACTCACAAAAGGCTGTCAATGTTATTGTTCCAGTCGTAAAGGAATTACAAAAACAGGTCACTACATACGGGTTCAAAAGCAATACCGAGGAAGTCGAATTTTTCAGGGATATAAAACCGCAATTGGTAAGCAAACTAATATACTACAGCGAAATCCTGAATATAGAACTTCACAAACCACGGGGCTCCAAAAAAGCAATCCGCAAATACTACCTCATAGAACTTTCCAAACTTAACCAAACCGTTACAGATAACAAAGAGTTTTATAAATACTATCATTCCGGGAACCATCATCTGGATAGCCTTTACTTCTTGCGTGAAAATTACAATCCAGCTTTCCTTCTCGATAATTGCTGTTTCCATACTGATTCCGGTTTTAATACCTTACACGATCACACAATAGCCAAAATAATCGCGATCAATTCGCTATCCACCTACCTCGAAGCAGCTATTGAAAAGCTCAAAAAGGAAACAGGCTCAAAACACCTTCTTTCAAAATCCCAAAAAGCTCAAAGCTGGACAGGCTCAAAAGCTGGCCTTATAGAACTGATATACGCGCTCCAAACAGAAGGGGTTTTCAATCACGGTACTTCAGATTTAAAGGAAGTAGCAGCCTTTTTCGAAACAACCTTCAACATCAGCCTGGGGCAATACCATCGGGTTTTCCTGGAAATAAGAGCTAGGAAGTCAGATCGGGTAAAATTCCTAAGTTCATTAAGTGAAAAACTGCTCGGTCGTATGGACAAAACGGACGGATAAAAAAAGGGACTGCGCTTTGCAGTCCCTTTAAGAATAGAATAATTAACTCCTATTAATTATAACTATTCTCCGCCACTCCAGTAACAAATGCTTTTATAATCGCTTCCGCAGTCCCGATGCAAGCCCCTTCTGTTCCACTAACAATATTACCTACAAAAATTGTCCAATCGGCATCAGTGTTCTGCTTCGGCTTCTTTCTTCCCATATAAGTAGAATAGCGCGCTATCGATGATGTCGTAAGCATAATCCTCCTATCAGTTTGTGTTAACTGGCTATTCTGGATAATACCCGCCTCATAAGCAACAATAAAAGTATATATAGTCTCATAGTTGTCTTCTGTAGCATATAATGTAGTAAGGTCACTAATAAAATCTATAAGGCTTAATTTGGCTGTACTCGATAAAGGCGAAGCATCCATAATTTCGGCCATACTTACACTCTGGTGGGAAACAATATAATCCACACGGCTAGCCGAAACAGGCACATAGCCTATTCCTTTAAGGGCATTAAATTCATTGTTGGCAGTCCCAATTGACTCTGCCAAATCAACAATAGAATCAGTGGTAGTAGGCAATTGGCTGTTCGAATAGTAAGCCTCAAACAATTCGTTATGCAACCGCCCGGCATTGTCATAAGCATTTGCAGGATTTGCAGGAAATACAACACCACGTTGCGTGCTTCCGTATGTAAGTGCTGTTACAGGTAATTTTTCTTCATTTCGTATTACGTCCACATCAGGGGTACAGGAGGTTAAAGCTATTAAAAGGATTAAAAAGGAATATAAATTCTTCATGTTGTGTAATTGTTTTTAAAAATTTTACTGATTGTTCTCATCAGTTCATTTCTCCCGGGATAACCTGAACAAAGGTTTGGCACAAAGCCTTTCGAATTCGGGGCAAAACTACTCGCACCCTCTTTCTCAGGCAAACAGTCAAATCCCCAATTCAGGAATCTCAAATACTCAATTCAGGAATTAAACACTCCTATAAGCACCTGTAAAACACCACTATTCAAACAAATGTCCTTATATCCCAAGTATCGGATTTACATTTTCATTCTTTTGTATTTTTTAGGAATTTATTTACATTTATTGCGTGAAAAATATGCGCCATTTCCTTAAAAATAATTTCCCAAATCCACAATGACTCTAAAAAAACACCTACTGTTAATTATACTAATGTATAATTACGCTGCCTCTCAAAACATCAATCGTTCATTACCAGACAGCCTAAAGTCCAAAAGCTTTGAATACTTTAATCAAAAAATTATCACATCTAAAAATGATTCTGTCAAAAGAAAACTGTACTCAAATTGGTGGCTTTTAAAAGCCAAAACAGAAAAAGATTTCAGTCAGATGGCGATGGCCTACAAAGCCTTAATCCATAATGGTCTAAAAAAAGAAAGAATCATATATGCGGACAGTATGATATATGCAGCTAAACGCAGGGCATCTTTAGAACTAATTGGTGCAGCTTATATGACAAAAGGGATTGTGCACTACGACCGTAAAGAACACAAAAATGCACTGGACAATTACCTCTTGGCAGACAAATACATCTCTCAAACAGATGACAGTTACAATGCATACAAAATAAAATATGGGATTGCACATTCAAAATATTATCTCGGTTATTATAACGAGGCTATAACCTTGTTCAAACAATGCCTGGAGTATTTCAAATACGAAAATGACAGGGCATACCTCAACACACTACATTCATTGGGCTTGTGCTACAACAAAACAGGCAAATACAAGCTGTCATCAAGCATTAACGCATTAGGAATCAAAACGGGTCTCGAATTGGGAAATAACGAAATGGTTCCATACTTTGAACATTCCGAAGGGATAAATAAATATTTCCTGCATAAGTATCCGGAAGCAATCAATAAACTTCAGGGTTCTTTACCTGTTATTCGCGGCAATAAGGATTTTGCCAATGAAACCTTGGCCTATTTATACATTGGCAAATCATATTGGTCACTAAACAAAAAGGAAAAAGCAATAGGCTATTTTAAAAAAGTAGATGCTGCCTTTCAAAAACACAATTACACCAGTCCCGATATAAAGGAAGCTTATGAAATACTTTTTGGCTACTATGCACAAAAAAAGGACCTGACTTCTCAGTTATACTACATCAACAAATTATTAAAAGTAGACAGCACCCTGCTTCAAAACTTTAAACACTTATCAATTAAAATACATAAGGAATACGACACTAAAAAACTGCTTCAGGCCAAAACGGATATCGAACAAGCAATGCGCTTCAATAAAGCAGTTAGCATCACGGTAATCATTGCAATGACACTGATTATTATAGTCCTGATAAAAAGGCATTATCGGAACAAACGCTTATTCAAAGAATTAATGAACCGTACGCCGGAAACTGTCAATCCTCCTGTCAAAAACCACAATAATAAAGAACCAGATTTAGACATTAACCCCGAAGTGGTCAGCACAATCTTAAAAAGCCTCGAAAAATTCGAGCTTAATAAAAAATACATCGAAAAGGACATAAGCTTAATAAAAATGGCAACAGTATTAAACACCAATACAAAATACCTGTCTAAAATTATAGCCCATCATAGGGGCAAAAAATTCATCGAATACATCAACGATCTAAAAACAGATTACGTTGTCGAATTACTAAAAAACGAAAACAAATACCGCAATTACACCAATAAGGCGTTAGGCGAAGAGGCAGGTTTTGGCTCAACACAAAACTTTACCCGTTCTTTCAACAACCGTACGGGTATTTCACCTACCTACTTCATACAGCAACTCAAAAAAACCTGTAACGAAAACACAATCAACAATGTTTCATGAAATAGGTTTTTTCTTCACAACTTGTGATGCGATACCATTTGCAACCAACAATTTCGTGCCATAATTTTTCAAAACATAAATTTATGGTCGAACAAATAAATTACACAAAACAGCTAAACGATTTTTTCAAAAAAGCAGAACAGGACAAAGCACTAAACCCAACCCACATCAGTCTGTATGTAGCTTTATTCCAATCATGGATTGATAACAGGTTCAAAAACCCAATCAGTATTTCACGCGATGAAATCATGAGCAGCAGTAAAATAAAGGCAAAAGCAACCTATCACAAATGCCTCAAAACACTACATACATTAGGCTATATTAAATACGAGCCCTCATACAATCCTTTCAGGGGTAGTAATGTCCATTTATGTAATCTGTCAAAAGATTTTACATAAAAGCCCTCCATAAAAAAAGCCCAATCGAATTGATTGGGCTTTAACATCCTTCAGATAAAAGGATTAATCAAAAACGGTTTACTCCTTTTTAGGTTGCGTAATCGTTTTCAACAAAATGGAAACCACAAAACTCACTAGAGCTCCTATAACTGCCAAAAACACAGTCCGTAAAACATCTTCAGATGTTATTATAGGAATAATGCTCAATAGCGTACCGCTTGCAGTGCCAACATGCAATCCATTATTAGATTCCATTCCTTATTGTATTTACGTTTTCTTTACGCAGTCGCTTCACGATATCAAATTCACGCTTCGCATCATCATCAACCGTAACTTGGCTAACTGCCGATAGCACACCTCCAGCCAAAGTAACATAACCTGCAACAGTAACAACAACTGCCGGTAAAGCAACGGGAGCGGCAACGATAGTACCTCCAACAGCCAGTAAAGACAATCCAATGGTTCTTAAAACCTTAAAAAACTTAGGGGTGGGCGCTTTTGCCCTTTCTAGTATAGTCATAAACTTTTTATTAGAAAATTAAAATTACACTCCGTTTACTCCCACTAATGCTAAAGGATTGAATGCCCCGTTGTTCAATGAATACATCTGTCCGTTCACCTGTTGAAAAAACTCAATTCCTAATGCAAGGAACAAAGGATGGGTACTGTTAGGGGTTACAGTATTCACATGGTTAATGGCCAGTGTAGCTACTGAATTCCAGGGCAAAACGGTTGTTTCTGAGTTTGCAGCTATAAAAGTTTCATTCTCAAAGTCAATCTCCGCTCCAGCTGAAATGATCTTAAAATGTGTTGTCCCACTAGGCGCAGCAACCATTTGAGCAGGAATAAAAGGAGCTAGGTCAACCTTAATAGCTCCCGCCACTCTATCAAGAGTAGGCACATAAGGAGCAAACAAACTTGTCCCTAGTTTTCCTCTAATGTTAAACTCAAAACCGGCTAACAGTTCTGCTTCCCCATCAATAACGTTTCGCAACCCGCGTGGGCTGGTCACATCTGCATGGATAACTTTCATCATCTGCTGGGTCAGTCGGCTCACCATTTTACTGTCAGCCGAATTCATAAGCAACCCTCTAAAAGCCATCCGTAAAACTTTACCGGATTTACCAGCTCTTCCAAATTCAGAACCGTTTTCACGTGTACGCTGGAAAGCAGGGTCGTTTGCAATTCGCTTCCCGTCAATACCGCCTTTTTCCCTAACTAAGTATCCGTCCTCAGATTTGTAAAAGGTAATATCCCCGATAGTACCTTTAATTTTTATTATGCCTTTCTGTCTTGCCATAATTTTTAAATGTTTTTTTAATTAAAATTTCGCTTCTCATCTCGAACAATCGTTGCAACTAAATCCCGAATGATTAAAGCAAAGGTTGCAGTAACGAAACCACATTTCAAAAGCACTGCATTCATAACCGGTTATAATCAACTATAATCGGCTATTTTCATCTACTACATTTTTATTAGAATTGAACTATTTTGCACCTGTTTTTAACAAAGGCAAAGCCATGGCAAAAGCATGGATAATGTACTAAAAGGGTAAGAAAGTGATAACAGGCAACGGAAGAGTCTGCATATATCCAAAAGATGTACAACGCATAATGGGTAAAACCTATACACAGGCAAGGCTGTATTTAGTAAAAATCAAAAAGTCCCTGAAAAAGGAGGAGCATCAGTTGGTGTCCATTCAGGAGTTTTGCAAATACACAGGGCTGCCTTTCGAAGAAGTAATGTGTTCCATCGTAGGATAAAACAAAAAGGCCAATCAGGCAGCTACTTTTCCGGAATTTTTAGGAACCAGTTCACGAAATAGTACAACAACCCAAAAAAGGTAAAATTAATGGTACACCTCCATAATTTAATTCAAAACAACCTGCATCAATTTTGCTTTGCGTCGTCCAATCTGCAATGTGCAGTGGAACGGCATAATAAAACCCCTAAAGCATGCAACAACTTTAGGGGATTGCGTTTAGTGAGTACTATGCGGTTGTGAATACCTTTCTATTTAATTTCAGACACTATGGCCGTAAAAGGCTTTTTACTGATGTTAGTGGTTTTATGGGTTACGGCGGGTGAATAGCCGGCCTGGCCTGCTTTCATTTCAAGAATAGCATCGTCTTTACCTTTTACTTCTACCTTCATTTTCACATCGGTTACGGCATAAACCGAATAGCGGGCGTGAGAGTGCCAATCTGCAACGGCTCCGGGAGCAAAGGTCACTTCCGAAATGTTGATTTTATCGTTATCGAGCAACACTTTTTTAGTTACTCCAGGCCATGGTTCGCTCTTTTCCTGAGCATTTACGCTTTGCACGCCTACGAATGCCGTAAGCACCAGTGCAAACACCATCATCAAAATTGATTTTTTCATCTTCTTCTAATTTTAATTTCGCCTACTCTGTTTGGTTTTCGGCTTTCCCTCATTTATATCCAGTTGAAGTATTTGAAATGTTTTATACTATCCAAAGGCATAGGATACCCTTTAAAGTCAGCTAAGTTTTGGGAAGAGGGAGGCAACTTAAGGAAAATCACTGTTAAATTTCCTTTTGTAAAAGCAACTTTAAAGGTACGAAAAAAACGTCATAAGTAATTGAAAACAAAATCTTTAAAATAAAAAAGGGGAGGAATATGGCAACTTCATTTCGATTACTCGCGAAATGCTTTAGTCAGATTCTTATATGTTATGTGATATTCAGAAAATTATGCACTAAAATTGCATCTGTTACCATATTTTGGTAACTTGCTTAAAATTTTTAACGTCATGGGAAAAAACACATCAATATCGTTAGGAAACCATTTTGAAAGTTTTATTGAAAGCAGCATTAGTAATGGTAGGTTTAACAATGCAAGTGAAGTGGTTCGCGCAGGCTTACGGCTTCTTGAAGATGAAGAAAATAAAATTATTGCTTTAAAAAAAGCTCTACAAGAGGGAATGGACAGTGGAATAGCAGAAGATTTTGACGCTAAAAAGTTTTTGGAAACCTTAAAGGCAAGGAAAAAATAAATGGCCAAATATCATTTTACCAATAAAGCGCTAGATGATTTAACAGCTATTTGGGATTATACCGTTGAAGAATGGTCACAAAATCAAGCTGAAAAATATTACAATTTAATAATGGCTTCGTGTACGGATTTAGCAAACAATCCTGAATTCGGAAAATCCTACGAAATCATTGCATCAAATGTACTGGGCTATAAATGTGGGGAACACATTATTTTCTATAAAGAAATTTCAAAGCATGAAATTGAAATTATAAGAATTCTGCACGGAATGATGGATCTGAAAAACAAAATATAGAACCTCAACTTATTAAATCGGTACGGGCATTTTAGATCTGGCTGTACATCGCCACGATCTTATCCACGATCACCTGCGCCAGTTTCACCTTACTTTCCACGGTCCAGCCTGCTATATGAGGGCTTAGCAGTACATTATCCTGTTGCAGCAAGTACTCGAACGCTTCGGGTTTTTCCCCTTCAAACAGAGTTTCAAAGGAAAGTTCTTCGTATTCCAGTACGTCCAGTCCGGCGCCCAGGATTTTTCCGGTTCGCAGGGCTTCGTTTAAATCGGCGGTCACTACGCTTTTCCCTCTTGCGGTATTGAGCAGCCAGAACGGCTTGGCAAACGCACCTATAAAATCCGCATCCACCATTTTATTGGTCAAAGGCGTCCAGGGGGTGTGCAAGCTTACCACATCGGCTTTTTCCTGCAATTCCTGTAAACTCACCTGACGCGCGTTTTCATCCCCTACCTCCGGCAAAATATCATAACACAACACTTCAACGTCAAAACCTCTCAGTTTTTTAGCAAAGGATTTGCCCATATTGCCATACCCGATGATCCCTACCGTTTTCCCGTCCAGTTCGTGCCCGCGGTTTTTCTCCCGGTTCCAGTGCCCGTCGCGTATCTCCCGGTCGGCTCTGTTCAGGTTGTTGAAAAGCGACAACAGCATCCCCAGGGCCTGTTCCCCCACCGCATTACGGTTACCTTCCGGCGAAGCGATAAGGGTTATCCCTTTGCTTTCGGCATACGCACAGTCGATGCTTTCCAGCCCTGCCCCTACGCGTGCGATAAATTGCAGGTTCGTGGCTTTGTCGAGAAAGGTTTTGTCGATGTTGAAACGGCTGCGGATCACCACGCCATGGTACTCATGGATAATCGCCTCAATTTCTTCCTTGGTGGAAACGAAATCTTCGAAATTCTGAAACCCGGCGGCTTCCAACTGTTCCATCAAAAGCGGATGGTTGCTGTTGATGTGAAGGATTTTTGTCTGGTCCGGCTTTTGTAAAGCGTTTTGCGTAGTAGTCATACCGTTTGGAAATAGACTATAAAAGTACGATTTTTCACGACATCTGCTTTATCATTTTGCAAGGCCGTACGCTTTGTGTACCTTTATGGAGCCTTTACCCATCCGGATGACCAAAAAAACACAACTGAACGAACTCGTTCGCCTGTTTCTGAAACTGGGCTTCATCGCTTTCGGCGGCCCGGCGGCCCATATTGCCATGATGCGTGATGAGGTGGTGCGCAAACGCCAATGGATGTCCGATGCGCATTTTATGGATTTAGTAGGGGCTACAAACCTCATCCCTGGCCCGAACAGCACGGAATTGGCCATTCATTTGGGAAAAGAAAAAGGCAGTTGGAAAGGGCTTTTGGTAGCCGGTCTGTGTTTTATCCTTCCGGCGGTTTTCATCACCTTGGGCTTCGCCATTTTGTATAAAAACTACGGGCAGTTACCCGAAATACAGCCCTTCGTCTATGGCATCAAACCTGCCACTATTGCCATTATCCTTTCCGCAATCTATCCGCTGGCAAAGACCTCGCTGAAATCAACTTTTCTGGTGGTTTTGGGACTGATGGCGTTAGCGGCGGCTTTCCTCGGCGTCAACGAAATCCTTGTGCTTTTCGGCTGTGGCGGTTTAGCGTTATTGGTGAAGTATTTTCAAAGCAATAAACAACAACTCAATAGTGTTTTGCCATTAAGCTTGATGACCGTCAGCAACACCAAACTGTTCTTTATTTTCCTGAAGATTGGTGCGATTTTATACGGCAGCGGTTATGTGCTGTTTGCTTTTTTAGAGGCCGAACTGGTTCAGAAAGGCCTCTTGCCCCGCCAGACTTTAATAGATGCCATAGCCGTAGGCCAATTCACGCCCGGCCCGGTTTTTTCTTCCGTAACCTTTATCGGCTATCAGCTGAACGGGGGCTTAGGCGCTTTGGTGGCGACTATCGGGATTTTTCTGCCTTCTTTTGTTTTTGTGGCACTGCTGAATCCATTGGTAAAAAAGATGCGGGGTTCCGAACTGGCCGCTGCGTTTTTAGATGCCGTGAATGTGGCTTCCGTCGCACTGATTGTAGTGGTTTGTGTTACCATGAGCAGGGAATCCGTCACCGATTGGAGAACCATACTGATAGCCGTTTTAAGCTTGGCCGTCACTTTCGGCTTTAAAAAAATCAACAGCGTTTGGGTGGTTTTGGGTGGCTCCGTACTCGGTTATCTGCTCAGCCTGCAGTAATCCGGCTAAAAAATCTCGATTAATTACACTACTTTTGAGTTTTCGGAGTTAGTATCATATGCTGAAAAAGGTCCTTTTTTTACTTGCCATGTGTTTGGGTACAGGCCTTTGGGCTCAGGACAACCCGCAGCTGTACCATACCCGGAAAATAACGGCCAACGATACCATTGTGGCCATAGACAGCGTAAGCATCAACCGCGAGTTTTTCAAACTGACCGACAAATCCGGCACCGAAATCGACACGTCTTTTTACAAAGTCGATTACCAAAAGGGCACCCTTACCTTCAAAAACAATTTTCAGGCTGCGGATACCCTAACCGTTTACTACCTGAAACTCCCGCAGTACTTAACCAAAAAATACAGCATTTACGACCCGAGCCGTGTAGTGAGCAATGAAGCCGGGCGCAATCTCTTTCAGGTGTCCCGCGAACCGGTGAGCACTTTCAAACCGTTTGACGGCCTCTCGACCTCAGGAAGCATTACCCGTGGTGTAACGGTGGGCAACAACCAGAACACGGTGGTCAACTCCAACCTTGATTTACAGATTACCGGTAAAATATCCGATAAAGTCAGCCTTCGTGCTTCCTTACAAGACAGCAACATTCCCTTACAGGAAGGCGGCTATTCGCAAAAACTGGATGAATTTGACCAGATTTTCGTGGAACTCTTCTCGGACAAATGGAGCATCCGCGCCGGGGATTTGTTCCTGGAAAACCGGCAGTCGCGCTTTCTCAATTTCAACAAAAAAGTACAGGGGCTCTCCACCCATTTTACCTTCGGGAAACCGGAAAACAAAACCGATGTCTTTGCCGCAGGCGCCGTAGTCCGTGGCCAATACGCCCGAAGCACCTTTGTGGGGCAGGAAGGCAACCAGGGGCCCTACAAACTAAAAGGCCCCAACGGCGAACTGTTCGTACTGGTCATCTCCGGTTCCGAGCGCGTGTATGTGAACGGCATCCTTTTGGAACGCGGGGAAAACAACGACTACATTATCGATTACAATGCCGGGGAAATCCGTTTTACGTCCCTGTTCCCGATTACTTCCGAAATGCGCATCAACGTAGAATACCAGTATTCCGACCGCAACTATACGCGCTTTGTAGGGTATGGCGGGGTAACGCATCAGCAGGAAACCTGGAGCATCGGCGGTTTTATCTATTCCGAAAACGATGTCAAAAACCAGCCCTTACAACAAAACCTCTCCCCGGAACAGGCACAGGTCCTGGCACAGGCCGGAGATGACCCAACCCTGATGACCGCACCCTCGGCTTATGAAGACAGTTATTCTGACAATAAGATCCTCTACAAAAAAGTCCTTATCGGCGGGGTGGAAGTCTTCGAATATTCCAACAATCCGGACAATACGCTCTATAACGTGAAGTTCCTGCTGGTAGGCAACAATCAGGGGAATTACGTACTGGCCAGCACACAGGCCATCGGCAGGATTTATGAATACGTGGCCCCGGTTTCCGGCATACCGCAGGGGAATTACGAACCGATTACCCGACTCATCCCGCCTACCAAAATCCAGATTGCCACCGTATTGGGGCGCTATAACCCAAGTATCAAAACCGATGTGGATTTCGAAATCGGCCTGAGCAACAACGACCTCAACCTGTTTTCTTCCCTGGACGATAACAACAACAAAGGCATCGCCACAAAAATCAATGCCAAACAACGCCTGTTCACCGGAAAATGGAACATCGACGGCTTTGTCAACCATCAGCTCATCAAAAAAGAATTTAGAACCATCGAACGCTTGTTCACCATCGAATTCAACCGCGACTGGAACCTGAGCAATCCGTTGGGCGACCAGAGTTTACTGGTTACGGGTGTGCGTTTCGAATTGCCGAACAAAGGAATTGCCAAATACCAACTCGAAAAGCTTGATTTCTCGGAGAGTTTCTCGGGCACACGCCACGTGCTGGAAGGTGCTTTCAAAGTGAGAAACTGGACGTTTGCCAACCAATCCAGTGCCCTGAAAAGCGACGGGGACTATGCCGAATCGCGTTTCATCCGAAGCCAGAGCCGTGCCAAATACCATTTCAGCAAAAACTGGGTAGGCGGCAGTTTCCGCATGGAAAACAACGAAGAAAAACTGAAAGCGACCAACGAATTTTCGGCCTTGAGCCAGCGTTACAGGGAATTCGGAGCTTTTGTAGGCCGTGGCGACAGCACCAAAGTTTATGCCGAGTTGGGCTACCTGAACCGCGTAAACGACAGTTTGCAAAACGGCATCCTCCGTAAAGTAAACACCTCGCATTCCTATTACTTAAAATCAAAACTGATCCAGACCGAAAAAAGCGATTTGTCCCTGTTCGTCAATTACCGCAACCTGATTTTCGAGGACAAAACCCGACCGGACGAGCCTTCTTTAAATTCCCGTTTGCTGTACAACGACCGTTTTTTCAACCAGCTTGTACAGACTACTACAGCTTTTGAAACCTCATCGGGAACCATTGCCCAACAGGAATTCACCTATCTCGAAGTCGAACCGGGCCGCGGGATCTACATGTGGAACGACTACAACGGCAATGGCATCCAGGAATTGCAGGAATTCGAAATCGCTCAGTTCCCGGATCAGGCCAAATATGTACGGGTGTTTCTGCCCAACCAGATTTTTGTCAAAACCCACCAAAACAAGTTCTCACAATCCATTATCCTGAATGCTTTACAATGGCAGAACGAGAAAGGCTTTAAGAAACTCCTGTCCCATTTTTACAACCAAACGTCCGTAATCATGGACCGCAAGATCTTACGACAAGGCGATAATTTCGACTTAAACCCTTTTTCCGGCAGCGATACCGATATGCTAGGCCTAAATTCGACCTTCCGCAACAACCTGTTCTACAACCGCGGGAAACAGACGCATTCCGTTACCTATACGTTCCTTACGGCGCACAACAAAAACCTGCTTTCTACCGGAAGTATAGAAAACACAAGCCGTTCCCATCAGTTGCAGTATCAGCATTTGCTCAAAAAAAGCTGGTTGTTCGACCTAAACGGAAAGACGCTTTTTTCGGAAACTACTACCGAGAATTACGCCAGCCGGAATTACAGGATCGAAGGCTTTATGGCCGGGCAGAAAATCTCCTACCTGTTCTCCAAAAACGCAAGTTGGGATGTGTTTTATGAATACCAGAACAAGGAAAACCGCCTTGGTGCTTTGGAAACCTTACAGCAACAGCGCCTGGGGACTTCCTTTACCTATTCGGGGCAGAAACAGTTTACCATGAACGGGGAATTCTCCTTTTACCAAAATACTTTTGACGGCAACACCTTGTCCCCGGTGGCGTTTCAGATGCTGGAAGGACTTCAGCCTGGGCAAAACCTTACCTGGCGCCTGCTGGTACAGAAGAACATTACGCAATACCTGGACATCAACGTAACCTATCAGGGACGCAAAAGCGAAACCAGCAACACCATCCATAACGGGAGTGTACAGTTGCGGGCTTATTTTTAAGGGCATGTTTTTTGAAAGGTTTTTTTCATAACTTTAATACTTGAAAACCAATAATTTAAGAAAATGAAGAAAATCTTTTTATTAGCAGTTGCCTTAATGCTATCGACAAGCATTTTCGCGCAGGAAACCGAAGTTAAGAAAACAGCGGTACGCAAGACCAAAACCCAAGCCGAGAAAAAGGTGGCCGAAACAGCGGTAAAAAAAGAAACAGCGACTAAAGAAACCAAAGCTAAAGCAGCAGAAAGCGCAACAAAAGCCAAAAAAGAAACGAAGGCTAAAGCGGCGGAAAGTACGGCAAAAGCAAAGAAAGAAACCAAGAGCGCTTCCACTAAAGTAAAAGAAACTTCGGCTTCCGTTAAAGAAGAGGCCAAATCAGGAACCGGAAAAGCAAAAGCTGTGGTAAACAAAGCAAACGCTAAAGTGAAAGAGGAAGGCAAAAGCACTACCAAAAAAGTGGTTGAAAAATCCAGCAACGAAAAAGCGCCGAGAGTACCCGACAAAGTAACCGGGACTTATAACGGGAAAAAAGTATACACCGGGCCCCGCGGCGGAAAATACTACATCAATTCCAACGGAAACAAAACCTATATTCAGGACTAAGCGCCGCAGAAATTTTAAAAAAGGCTTTACATTGTTGTACAGCCTTTTTTTATGTTAATAATATTCTTATATTTATATAACGCACAACCCTCGTAAACAAAGTGTTATGGGCATTAGATCAAATACTTCCATAATGTTGTACTTGCTGCTGGCACTCATGTCGGTTGTGATCCTTAGCACCGGAATCTACGGTATCAGTGAACTGAAGTTGCTCAACCACATCGCGGAAACCATGTATGCAGACCCTGTCCGGGTTTCCGAAGAAAAAATAAAGGCCTCTCAGGAAACCTACCGGGAAGCCAAAAGAAACTCCTACCTGCTGCTTACTGTTTCGCTAACCTTTTCGGTTTTACTGGCAGCTTACATCATTAGAAATGTCAGGCAGCTGATCAAAAGTCTGAAACAGACCAACAATCTGGTGCAACAGAGCGAAGGCAAATTCCAGGAACTGATGAAATATGCCGGAGACGCCATCTTTATGACCGATGCCGCCTACAGCATTATTGAAATGAACGACAGCGCCTGCAAGCTGGTTGCGTATTCAAGAGAAGAGCTTCAAAAGAAGAAGATATTCGAGCTGATGACCCCGGAGGACCAGAGCACCTTTGCCTCACGGGTTAAGATCATCGACACCGAAGGTGGTTCGCTGCATGAAAGGATACTGATAAAAAAGGACGGCAGTTTCGTGGCAACCGAAGTAAACGTGCGTCCGGTCGAAGGGATGGGCTATATTGCCATCATTCGGGACATTACCGAGCGCAAGGAGGCCGAAAACAAGATCCGGGAAAATGAAGAGCGCTACCGGTCCATCATCTCCGTATCCAACACCGGCGGATGGGAATACCATACCGACACCGGATTTGTCTGGTGCAGCCCCGAGTACTTTCTGATGCTCGGCCGCCAACAATCCGATTATGATATGTCGGGTGTGGGCAACCTGAAAGAAGCCTGGCTCGACCTGCTGCATCCGCAAGACCGGGAACGATCGGTCAATCATTTTACCGACTACTTAAAAAAAGGCTCCCAAGGGATGTACGAAAGCTATTTCCGCATGCTGCACGCCAACGGAAGCTGGGTATGGATCTGGTCGCGAGGCCAAACCTTACGCGACGCCCAGGGGAATCCGACCAACCTCACAGTAGGAACGCATATCGATATCACGGCGAGCCGCAAAGCCACGGAAATGTTCAAATACCAGTTTGAGAATTCCCCCGACACCATCCTGATCATCAACCGTGATTTCACCATCGAAACCATCAACCGGTCTACCGGTAGCGGCTACAAGGTCGAGGAGCTGATCGGTAAGAATGCCGTAGCGATTTTACCGGAAGAAAGCCGGGAGCCCTCCACAAAAGCCATTTTACAGTGCTTCGAAACAGGCCTCCCCAACGAAATTGAAAATGCCCTTACCGGCAACCGCTGGGTCCGTTCCCGCTTTGTCCCGATAACCATCGACGGGACCGTTACGCGCATCATGATCATTGCCACCGATCTTACCCAGATCCGGCTTTCACAGGAAAAGGTGAAACAGAGTGAAGAAAAGTTCCGGATGTCTTTCATGACCAGCCGCGATGCCTTTTACATCGGTTCCTTACAGGAAGGCCTTATCATCGACATGAACGAGAGTTTTTGCGAAATCTTCGGGTACACAAGGGAAGAAGCGCTCGACAAAACAGCCTTCGAGCTCAATCTGTATGCCTTCCCGGAAGAACGCACCCGTATCGTCGAGGAACTCAAAGCAAAAGGGTATCTGAAAGATTACGAATTAACCTGCCGCAAAAAAAATGGCGAACTGATCCTGGTTTCCATATCTGCCAACACTTTGGAGATGAACAACCAGCAACTGATTTTGGCGGTAATCCGGGACATCACCGAACGCAAACGAATTGAGAAAGAGTTGGTGGAAAGCGACCTTCGTTTCCGTGAGGTACTTGAGAATTCGATATCGGCCTCCTATAAACGCAACCTGGAAACCAATACGTATGAGTATCTGAGCCCGGTTTTTAAGAAAATTGCCGGCTATACCCAGGAAGAATTAAACACCATGCCGCTGGAGGAAGTGATTGAGCTGATGCATCCGGAAGACATCCAAGGCGTCAGAGACGGTATCGTCAAGGCCATAAACGAACTGGATGGACTGGAAAATTCGCTGGAATACCGCTTCAAACGCAAAAAAAACGGCGAATACCTTTGGCTCAAAGATGAATTTGTGGTGATGCAGGACGATCAGGGACAGCCCGTTTCACTCATTGGCAGCGTAAGTGATATCACCCAGCGCAAGGAATCTGAATTACAGTTCAAAAACCTGGTGGAAAAATCACTGGTTGGGGTTTACATTATCCAAAATTCGAAGTTTGCTTATGTCAATCCGAAGTTTGCACACGACCTCGGCTATACGCAGCAAGAATTACTGAACCTCGAGGATTACCGTCAGATTCTGGACGAGGGTTATGTGCCCGATGCCCTTGTGCAATGGCGGGAAAAAGCCGCTGAGGACATTATCGATGATTTTCATATCGAACTGAAATACAAAAGAAAAGACGGAAACATCATTTGGGCCGATATCTATTGCGGCGAAACCATCTACCAAGGCACGAAAGCCCTTTTAGGCTCGTTCCAGAACATTACCGAGCGCAAACGGATGGAATCCGAACGGCAAAAAATGCTCGATGAGATGCTGCAGCGAAACAGGGATCTGGAGCAATTCGCCTATATCGTTTCCCATAACCTCCGTGCCCCGGTGGCGAACATCATCGGCATCAGCGATTATATGCAAAACACGGAAGTGGAAGCAGAAGAACAGGAAGAGATGAACAGCGGGCTCCGGAAATCAGTGCAGCGTCTGGATGACGTGATCAAAGACCTGAACAACATCCTGCAGATGAAACGCGAAATAAGCGAGAAGAAAGAAACCGTGGTCTTTTCGGATTTGCTGGACAACATACGCTCGAGTATCATAAACCTGATCGAAAAAGAAGAGGTCACTTTCCGTTCAGACTTTACCGCTGTTGATGAAATAATGACGCTCAAAAGTTATCTTCACAGTATTTTTTACAACCTGATTTCCAACAGTATCAAATACAGGCGCCCTGAGGCTACCCCAGTCATTGAAATAAAGAGTGCCGTACAGGAAAATAAAATTGAAATTCTCTTTAAGGACAACGGTCTTGGGATCGACTTGGAAAAAAGAGGGGATCAGGTATTCGGGTTGTACAAACGGTTCCATACCCACGCAGAAGGAAAAGGAATGGGGCTGTATATGGTAAAAACACAGGTGGAAACCCTTGGTGGGACGATCGCCATCAAAAGTAAAATAAACGAAGGGACGGAATTCAAAATTGAATTTGAAATCGAAAAGAACAGCAATTAAACGCAACAGCTATGATCCAGGACTATAAACATTTTATTGTTATCGATGATGATCCGATCAATAATCTTTTATGCTCAAAAAACATCAAAAAAAGTGTTGAGGATGCCAATGTGATTACGTTCACCGAAGGGCAAACAGGGCTTAACTATATCATAGCCAATTTTAGCGAGCCCAATACCGGAAACACCATCCTTTTTCTGGACATCAACATGCCTACCATGACCGGCTGGGAGTTTATGGAAGAATTCGAAAAGGTCGGAAGCGCCATAAAAGATCAGGTTTTTATTTACATCCTTTCTTCCTCGATTAGCCAGGTCGACCGGCAAAAGGCAATAGGTCACCCCGACATTGTCGATTATCTCGAAAAGCCATTGTTACTGGACATTTTAAGAAACCTTCGTTAGTTTTTTCAAAAACAAAAAAGGCTTCACATTACTGCAAAGCCTTTTGGTTACTGGTGGAGAAGATGGGGCTCGAACCCACGACCTCTTGACTGCCAGTCAAGCACTCTAGCCAACTGAGCTACATCCCCGTGTTTTAACCTTGGCAAATATAGTATTATTTACCAAATCCCAGCAAAAATTTAACGCATTCCTAACGGCATCCTCTTATGTTTTGATAGTCAGGCAGTTCAAGAATACATTATTCGGATGCCAAACGTTAAAATTATACCTAAAAAACAAAAGCTTATCCCATTATTTTAAGCACTCTGCTTTTTTTCAACTATTTTTGCAACTGCTTAAACCTAACTAACTTAATGATGAAATTTTTAACCGCTTTCTTACTGTTTATCACCACCTGTGTTTCAGCACAGTTAAGCAGTAAACACTGGATTCCTCCCTTGCATGCCAGGGACGCTTCCCAGATAGAGGATTATTATGTGTACCTCTCCACTCCGGAAACAACCCCGATACAGGTTACCATAACCTACGGGGACGGGACACCTATCACCGGTTCACCTTTTACTATTTCACAATCCAGTCCGACTTCCATCAATATTGGTTTCGGACAACCTTCGGAAATGTTTTTGAATGTGTCGGATGTGAATTCAGTCGAAAGCAACAAAGGGTTGATTCTGAGTTCCACCAGAGATTTTTATGCCAGTTTCAGGATGCGGGCCCAAAACCATTCGGAGACCTTGATTTCAAAAGGAATCCCTGGAATCGGGACCGCCTTTCGTTTGGCGTGTTCCATTAATGAGACCGGCGACCCGCGAAAAAACTTCGTATCAAGTGTAATGGCCACTCAAGACAATACAACCATTACCTTGTCCGGTTATGATCCGGGTGTGGTCTTCGAATCCGGCTCGGGGCAGATTTTAGACGACAGTCAGACGTTTACGCTGAATGCAGGGGAATCAATCGTTTTTTCAGGCTACAGCAACAACCCGGCGAACATTTACGGTATCATCGGTGCTTTGCTGACAGCCACAAAACCTGTCGCGGTAAACACCGGAAATGCACTTGGCGGAATCGAAGTGAACAACGCGGATTTCTGTCTGGACCAGATCGTATCGGCTTCCCAAATAGGCAAAGAATACATTTTCATTGAAGGAAACGGCTTGCCGCAAATGGAAAAACCTTTAATCGTGGCACATGAAAACAACACTGAAGTGTATATCAACGGCAGTCCCACTCCCGAGGCCACGTTAAATGCCGGCGAATATCTTCTTATAGACAATTCTTTTTACCAGGGCGTAAACAACCGCAACCTTTACGTAAGGACGACAAAAGCTGTTTTTGCGTATCAGTTGATTGGGGGAGGTTCGGACACGGCTACTTCCGGATTGAATTTTATTCCGCCGTTGAGCTGCTTCTTTCAGAATTCGGTTACGGTTCCTTATGTGGACCAGATCGGTGGAACCACTTACAATACAGACCTGATGGTGCTAACCTATGCCTCGGCTACCCTATCGATCAACGGTGTCCCGGTAAATACCAGTCTGGCGCAAAGCGTTCAGGGGAATACCGAATGGGTTACCTACAGGGTTCCGAACATCAGCAACAATATCAATGTAACCTCTACCGGCCCTTTAGCCGTGGGAATCTTTGGTTTTTCAGGTAGTGCCTCCGGATATGCGGGCTATTATTCCGGTTTTGGAAGTACGCCTCAGGACACCAACGTTGCCGTGTGTACCAACCAGACAAAAAACCTATTTGAAGCCATTATCGGGAACCCCGGAACTGGCGGAACCTGGACACCTCCTGCGGGTGGCGCTCCCATAGTAAACAATATTTTCGACCCCGCGGTCAACCTACCGGGGGAATACACCTATACCTTTACCAAAGACTGTAATGCTTCTTTGGCGACCTTCAGTGTAAAAGTGATTGTTACCATTCAACCGGGCTTGAGTGCAGGAACGAGTACGACAAAAGCAAGCTGTCTGAACGATGCGCAATTCGATTTGTTTGCCCTTTTAGGCACTGCCGATGCCGGTGGAACCTGGACTCCGGCTTTAGCCAGCGGTACCAACATGTTCAATCCGGCAGTAGATACCTCCAACACCTACACCTATACCATTCCCGGGAATGACGTTTGTGAAAGTGTCTCCGCAACGGTTGAGGTAACCGTAAACCCTTTGCCGGCTGTTGTTCAGATTGCTGATTTAGAAATATGTGACGATAATCTGGACGGAAACGACAGCAACGGTATGGCGGACTTTACCTTAACAACAAAAACCACGGAAATCCTTAACGGACAAACAGACGTAACGGTAACGTATCACGTGCTGGAGAGCGAAGCCATCTCAGGCATTAACGGGATTACTACCCTTTATTCCGGCAACCGCACGATTTATGTTCGCCTTGAGAATACCACAACCCATTGTTTCAACACTACTTCTTTTAATTTGGTCGTGAATCCGAAACCGGTTGTAGCCAATGGTATTACCCTGAAACAATGCGACTTGGATCAGGATGCTTTTACCAATTTCAACCTGCACGAAGCAGATGAGTTGATCAACAACGGAAGCGATCTGACTTTCAGTTATTTCACCACACAGAACAATGCCGAAAACAACCTTTCGCCCATTACCAACGATACAGCATATCCATCGGGTAACGGCGTGATTTGGGTAAGGGTAACTGATAACATTACTGGCTGTTACCGAACAGGGCAATTTAACCTGTTAGTATCGGCAACACAGGTACCGGCTACTTTTACAACGCTTTTACTGGAGGCTTGTGACGAAGAAATCAGCACGGCGGGGACCGTTACAGAAGCGGCCAACAATGGCTACGATTTTTTCGATCTGGAAGCTACCCGAAATACGTTCCTGACCTTATTTACCAACCCTACTAACCTTACTGTGACCTACTATGTATCTCAGGCAGATGCAGAAGCGGAAACCGACCCGATCGACACCTCTGTTCCCTTTAGAAATACAATGGCAACTTTCCAACGTATTTATGTTAGGATTGACAGTAACACCAACAACGATTGTGTCGGCATGGGCAACTACATCAATCTAAAGGTTAATCCTTTACCAAACATCAACTTAGGAAACGATTTCATACTGTGTCTGAATCCTCAAACCGGTTTGGGCTCGCACTATATCAACGCAACGCCGACCAATCCGGGCACTTACACGTATACCTGGACACCCACAAACCCTGATGTGAACACCAGCGGTAATGAACTGGCGCAATTCGAAGTGGTTCAACCGGGTGTGTATTCGGTAACCGTAACGAATACCGTTACTACTTGTAGCAATACCGATTCGATAACTGTTACCGGCTCTTCAGAACCAATCTCGGTTACCGTGAACCTTACAACACCTCTTTTCTATGACGGATTAGCTGCCATCGAAGCAGTGGCTGTGGGCGGCTACGGACAATACGAGTTCAGCATCGACGGCATCAACTGGCAATCCAGCGGTATCTTTACAGGTCTTTCCCATGGAAGCTACATCGTACAGGTAAGGGATGTGAACGGTTGTGGCGCGATTATTTCTTCGGAAGAATTCCACACGGTGAGCTATCCTAATTTCTTTACCCCTAATGGTGACGGCATCAATGATACCTGGAGAATTGCCAACCTTCCGGCTTCCTATGAAGCTAAGGTTTTTGTTTTCGACCGTTACGGAAAACTCCTCAAACAGATCGATCCGGACGGAACCGGTTGGGACGGGACCTTCAACGGCAATCAGCTTCCGGCGACCGATTATTGGTTCAAAGTGGAGTACATCGAAAACAACGGCTCAAAAGAATTTAAAAGTCATTTCTCCATCAAAAGATAATTAAGACATGAATCCGAAACAGGGAACTTTACATACACAAATCGAAAACAAAATTGCCAGCGTAACCTTTGGCCATCCAGCGAGTAATTCGTTTCCGAGTGAGCAGTTACAGCGTTTGACGGACGAGTTAAATCAACTTAGTAAAAACAGCGATGTTTCGATAATCGTTTTGAGAAGTGAAGGAACGGGTGCTTTTTGTGCCGGTGCTTCCTTTGACGAACTCTTAGCGGTTTCCAACTTGGAACAAGGAGCTAAATTCTTTTCCGGTTTTGCCAATGTGATCAACGCGATGCGCAACTGTTCCAAACTGATCGTCGGCCGTATCCACGGAAAAGCAGTGGGTGGCGGTGTAGGATTGGCAGCAGCCTGCGATTATGCGTTGGCTACCAAAGAAAGCGCTGTGAAACTATCGGAATTGGCCATCGGGATTGGTCCTTTTGTGATCGAACCGGCTGTTTCAAGAAAAATCGGCAAAGGTGCTTTAGCAGAAATGACTTTAGCGGCACACGAATGGAAAAATGCACAATGGGCCAAAGAAAAAGGCCTGTTCGCCAACGTATTCGATACCCTTGAAGAATTAGATACTGAGTTGAACAGCTTCACTTCAAAGTTGGCTTCTTATAATCCGGAAGCGTTAAGCGACATGAAAAAAGTACTTTGGGAAGGCACCGAAAACTGGGACAAGCTCTTGTATGAACGCGCCGCCATCTCCGGTCGTTTGGTCTTATCGGATTTTACGGTTAACGCCTTAAACCAGTTCAAGAAAAAATAAACTTCACCATCCGGATTGCCAAAACAATCCGGATTTTTTTATCTCGTTTTTAGCCAGCCTGTGATACTCAATCGCGGTTGCTTTACGGGTTTTACTTCGTGTTCCAGCACCTGGCTTTCAAAAATGACCATACGTCCGGGATTCGGAAGGATATGCTTTTCGGTTTCTGTACCTGATTCGTTAAGATAAATCGTCAGTTCGCCACCGTAATCGGCTTTCCAGTCTTCTTCGTTCAGGTAACAAACCATCGATAATTTTCGGCGGCTGTCGTTCTGAAAGGTGTCCAGATGGCGCTTATAAAAAGTCCCTTCCGGATACAAAGCATAATGGAACTCCTTATCCTGAATCCCTAAAAAACAGGTTCGGTTGAGGTACTGCACAAAATCGTTGATCCGGTCGAAAAAGAGTTTTTCCGCGGCATCGGTTTGCGCTTCGTCCATCCACAAGATAAAATCACCACGCACAGCATCCACAATCTGCTCATTGGCCTGATTCCCAATGGCCGACTTCTTAAAATTGTTTTCCTCGAATTTCCGCAACAGGTTCTTACGCAAAACCGCCACTTCTTCCAAAGAAAAAAAATCATCCGCTACCGAATATTTCCGGTTCATCAGG
Organism: Flavobacterium pedocola; assembly: GCF_053764385.1. Taxonomy (NCBI): domain Bacteria; kingdom Pseudomonadati; phylum Bacteroidota; class Flavobacteriia; order Flavobacteriales; family Flavobacteriaceae; genus Flavobacterium; species Flavobacterium pedocola. The sequence continues at coordinate 145,731 of NZ_JBSNCR010000007.1, forward strand.
TCCTCAATAATCGCTTCGTAACGGGGGTTGATTTCAAAATCACTCATAGCACAAAAATATCGTCAAAGATACAAAAGTTGTTCCTCGATTTAATTTAGTAAATTTGTCCTCTAATTTGAAAACGATGAGCAACATCCGAATCACCAAACAGTTTACTTTTGAAACCGGCCACGCCTTATACGGTTATGACGGGAAATGCAAGAATGTGCACGGGCACAGCTACAAACTATCCGTGACGGTTATCGGACAGCCTATTACCGATACCGCAAATGTAAAATTCGGGATGGTGATCGATTTTACGGATTTGAAGAAAATCGTCAAAGAAGAAATTGTGGATGTTTTCGATCATGCCACCGTTTTCAACCAAAACACACCGCACATCGAATTGGCCGCCGAACTGAAAAACCGCGGGCATCATGTGATTTTAGTCGATTACCAGCCTACGAGTGAAAATATGGTTATTGATTTTGCCGACAAAATCAAGAAGCGTTTGCCGGAAAACATTAAACTTCACTCGTTAAAGCTTCAGGAGACCGAAACTTCCTTTGCAGAGTGGCATCAGTCGGACAACTTGTAAAAAGCGCTTAAAACTCGAAAAAACATCCAAATAAAGCACATACCACAAACCTTCAGGAACAACTGAGGGTTTTTTTATGCCAATATTTTTTTAGGAGCAAGAACAATCGTTTTTCAGCACGCCTTCGGTTCCTGCTGTCCGCTGTATCTTTTTTCGGTGGCTTCGAGAGCCTCAGCCACCGAAAAAAGGATGCCACTCCCATCAGGGCTATCCTCACGAACCGTTTTTCAGAAGCCGTTTTGATTTAAAGCAAAAAAGCATCTCGTTACAGATAACGAGATGCTT
>NZ_JBSNCR010000008.1:0-30884 GCF_053764385.1 Flavobacterium pedocola
AAGTCCGGCTGGGGCAACTATTAATGGTAACACCATTACAGCTCCTCAAGGAAACTATACCGTAACGGCTACATTGGGTAATTGTACTTCGGCGGCTTCTAATCAGGCAAACGTGAACCAACAACCGGCAACACCGGCGAAACCAACATTGAGTGCGGTAACACAACCAACCTGTACCAATCCAAACGGTAGCTTCACCATTACCAATTACAACAGTTCGTACACGTATACCGTTAGTCCTTCAAACACTGGAGCAACTATTAATGGTAACACCATTACAGCTCCTCAAGGTACTTACACGGTAACGGCTACTTTGGGTAATTGTTCTTCGGTGGCTTCTAATACCGCGACAGTGAATCAACCGACTGGTGCTCCGGCTCAGCCAACGTTGAGTGCGGTAACACAGCCAACCTGTACCAATCCAAACGGTAGTTTCACTATTACAAATTACAACAGTTCGTACACGTATACGGTGAATCCTTCAAACACGGGAGCAACTATCAGCGGAAACACGGTAACGGCTCCTCAAGGTACTTACACGGTAACGGCTACTTTGAACGGATGTAGTTCCGTAGCTTCCAATTTGGCAACTGTTAATGCACAACCGGCAACACCAGCCAAACCAACGCTTAGTGCCGTAACACAGCCAGCCTGTCCTAATCTCAACGGTAGCTTCACCATTACCAATTATAACAGTTCGTACACGTATACTGTTAGTCCTTCAAACACTGGAGCAACTATCAGCGGGAACACGGTAACGGCTCCGGCAGGTACTTACACGGTAACGGCTACTTTGGGTAATTGTTCTTCGGTGGCTTCTAATACTGCGACAGTGAATCAACCGACTGGTGCTCCGGCTCAGCCAACGTTGAGTACAGTAACACAGCCAACTTGTACCACTGCAACAGGTAGTTTCACTATTACCAATTACAACAGTTCGTACACATATACGGTTAGTCCTTCAAACACAGGAGCAACTATCAGCGGAAACACTGTTACAGCTCCGGCAGGTACTTACACGGTAACGGCTACTTTGGGTAATTGTTCTTCGGTAGCTTCTAGTCCGGTAACGGTTAATGCACAACCGGCAACACCAGCGGCACCGACAGTAACGCTGTCACAACCAAGCTGTACAGCTGCAACGGGTAGTATTACGGTGACAGCGCCATTAGGCAGTAATTTATTGTACAGTATCAACAGTATAGATTATCAGCCTGGAACGACCTTCTCTAATGTGGCTCCGGGTACTTACAGAGTAACAGTTAAAAACAGCACCAGCGGATGTATTTCTAACTATACTCAGGTAATCATTGATAAACAACCAACGGGTTGTAATGTTGCAGGCATCTACCATACCAGCGTTACTTGCAGTAATTATAACAGTAATCCGGGTAATCAATTGATTGGTCAGTTGTGTTACAGCACCCGTTCAAACAAAGTGGCTAATGTAACACCAGGACAGTTCTTCTATTTTACGACTATAACGGCTCCTTCTGCGAGTTTCTGTATTGACATCATTGAAACAAAATCCTGCAGTAATTTTGCCTACTTCAACATCCAGCAAAACAACCAGGTTACTTTGTATAATGCCAGCTGCGGAAACGTTGCCAGTGGTGTTCAGGTTACTCCGGGTATAGGCCAAATTTGTATCAACAATGCGGTGCCGAATACCAGATATATACTATCGGTTAAATATGATTCGAAATCCGTGGTAGGCTCTCCTTACACCGGAGCACCTCCTACCTGTGTGTATTCTTTTGAAAGCAGAATCAATGGAACTACTGTAGCGAACAGTGCTACCAGTATCAATCTGGTTCCAAACTGTAGCGCTTCAATTGCGGATACCGGCGATACTGTTGCGAAACAGCTGAAAGTAACTATAGCACCTAACCCTGCTGTAAGCGACTTCGGATTAAGTATCGAATCACCAAGCGATGAAAATGTACTGATTCGTATTTCCGATGTAAACGGAAGATTCATCAAAGAGATAAAAGCTGATATCAAAGAGACTATCTACTTCGGTGAAGATTTAGCAAGAGGAATGTATTTTATTGAAGTTACTCAGGGCGTTGAACGTAAAACGGTTCGTGCGCTGAAACTTTAATTCTTTTTTAATGAATTGTAGGGGAAGGAGTAATAAGAAAGCTTATTACTCCTTTTTTTCTTTTTCTTTTGTCTTGATACAAACCGAAGGTTCAACGACCCGAGCGTAAGCGAACTGGCGAAACCCGATAGCGCGGATTTGCAATCCGTGCAATTTGTATTATTCTTTTCTTTTGTCTTGACACAAACCTTTAGGTTCAACGACCCGAGCGTAAGCGAACTGGCGAAGCAATACCAAAACAAAATATTAACCTATGAGTTAAAAGAAACAAAAGGTCAAGACTGAAACACTTCACCTAAAAAATTAGAACACTTGCTAAATTATCCGAACTCTCTCGTTGCACAACGAGATCAGACAGCGGATAATTCTTAACGCAAATGTTCTAATTTTTCTTAACGGTTACGTGATATAGGTCGGGGTGCATTGATCACGTTTTATCTTTGATATCACTTATGCTCACTCATAACTCATAACTTATAATTCATAACTTAAAAACCTACAGTCAAACAGGCAGATAATTCTTTACGGTCTTGGCTTTATTTTTCTTAACGGTTACGTGTTTCTAGGTCGAGGGTCATTGATAAACGTTTTAATCTTTGTCATCACAAGTCCTCACTCATAACTCATAACTTATAATTCATAACTTATAACTCATAACTCATAATTCTTAACGGTTACGTGTTTTTAGGTCGCCTAGTAACAACGTTTTGTTTGTAGTACGACGAAAGAAAGTGTAATTTTACATAAAAATGCCCTACAACCACTACATATATTGCCTGGAATCTGTTCCGGATGTGGAGAGTACTGTGAAGAGTGCTATCCTTTCGTCTATGGAACAACTTGCGGCACAGTATGGCATTACCAATGTGTATAAAACCTGTGATAGTCTGGAGGGATTTGAAGAAAGCATCAGTACTTTATTGTATGTAGACCGTTCCTTCAGGGAGTATGCTATTATCTATTTAGCGTTTGAAGGGAGAGGCAATGAGTTAAAAATTGACAATTACTATTATAGCTTTGAAGAAATAGCCGAACTCTTTGAAGGCAAGTTAAAAGGCAAGATCATTCATTTTGCAAATACCATGCAATTGGATTTAGAAGAAGAAACCTTCCAGTACTTTTTAGATGTTACCGGAGCAAAAGCCCTCTCAGGCTATTCCAACCATTCCCCTTTATTAAGCACTCCTTTAGACAACCTCTATTTCCACCTAAGTCAAGATTATGACGATGTAGTAAAACTAACAGAAGCCCTTTTTATAAAACAATATGCTCTATGCACGAGTATGGGCTTTAAGATGTATTATTAGTAGTTAGTGATTAGTTTGTAATTCATAATTACCATATTTACAGTTAATTACCTGTTTATTTTGTAATTTTGGTAATTAAAACTGTAATGTTTTTAAACTATAAACTGATATTGTTTTTTTTGATACTTTTTAGTTATCAGTTCACTCTTGCTCAAGACAATCCTAAAGCTAAAGACTCCTCTAAAGTGTACCGCGATATTGAAAAATATTCCAAAAAAAGAAAGTTTACCAAATTTTTGTACAAATTAATTTTTGAACCAGTAGCAAAACAGGAAATTAAAAATATTTCAAAACATAAAATAAAAAAAAATAATTACGCTCAAAGTGAAGGTAAAATCATCCGGAAAATAAAAATTACAACTCTTGACCCCTTTGGGTATTCGGAGGTTGACAGTACAGAGCAACCCAAACAGTATATTGCCAGAGCTGGAAATTCATTGCATTTAAAAACCCGGAATTGGACTATTGGAAATCTGCTGTTAATAAAAGAAAATGCCCTGTTGGATTCCCTGTTGGCTAAAGAATCGGAGCGGTTGATCAGAAGTCAGCGTTATGTTAGAGCCGTAAAAATTACAACTAAGCCCGTTGCTGATTATTCTGATTCCGTGGATGTTTACGTTCGTGTTTTAGATTCCTGGAGTTTGATTCCCACTTTTTCAATTTCTTCATCAAAATCTACATATGATGTAACGGAAAGGAATTTTTTAGGAACCGGACACGAGTTCACAAATATTTATACGAATAGCCATAACAGCAGCCGAAACGGTTATAACACCAGTTACTCAATTCCCAATATTTCAAATACTTTCATCAGGACTACATTCCGGTATAAGGTTGATTTTGATGATCATTATTTAAAAGATGTTACTATTGAAAGGCCTTTTTTTTCTCCCTATGCCCGTTGGGGAGCCGGAGTCTACCTGGGCAAACAATATATAAAAGAAACTTTGTTTGACGAAAATCAAGTTCCGCAAATTCAGAACTTTAAATTCGTTTCCCAGGATTTCTGGGCCGGACATGCTTTTCGGATTTTCAGGGGAAACACAGAATATGAAAGAGTTACCAATTTAACAACCAGTGTCCGGTACTATACTAAAAACTATCTTGACAAACCAGAAGTAAAGGCAGACAGTTTGGGCATTTTTTCAAACGAAAATTTATATTTAGTTTCCATAGGAATCTCATCACGCAAATTCACTCAGGATAAATTTATATTCAATTACAATATTGTAGAAGATGTTGCATCAGGAATTGTATACAATATCACCAGTGGTTATCAAAGAAAAAATGATGCTTTTAAATTTTATTTCGGTGCCCGGTTTGCAATGGGCAAGTACTATACGTTTGGTTATTTAAGCAGTAGTCTGGAATACGGAACTTTTTTTAAAGATTCGAGAACGACACAGAGTGCTCTAAATTTCAACTCGGTGTATTTTACCAATTTATTCGAAATGGGGAATTGGAAGTTCCGGCAATTTATTAAACCCCAGCTGATCATTGGGGGTAATCGTTTAAAATCAAATTCAGACCGGCTCACCTTAAATGAAAATCCGGGAATAAGAGGATTTCAAAATGAAACGCTTTTCGGGACAAAACGTTTTTTACTCACCTTTCAAACACAGGGGTACTCGCCCTGGAAGGTTTTGGGATTTAGGTTAAACCCTTACCTCAGCTTTACTATGGGAGCATTGGGTCAGGAAAATACCGGTTTTAAGAATAGCAAAATGTATTCACAACTTGGAGCAGGTATTATCATAAGTAATGATTATCTGGTATTCAATGCTTTTCAGTTTTCATTTTCCTACTATCCGAATCTTCCGATCGATGCCGGTTCAGAATTTAAAACAAATACTATAAGAACTTATGATTTAAAATTACAGCAGTTTGAAATAGCAAAACCCTTACTGGTTCCTTATCAATAAAAAAATCGTACTAAATACGATTCCTTTACAAGACTGTTCCTGTATAGATAAAACAACTGCAATAACATAGTCAATCTAATAACCGATATGGAAAACATATCCTTCGGTTTACCATAAACTATTGTTTATTGCTGTTGTTTTATTTTCCATTACCTGTAAATTAGTTGAAAATGTGTGATTAATAATCTTGATACTAAATTTCACTTTAAGAAATTTTTTCTTTTGCATCCGATAATAAACCATCGTATTTAGCAACACCTTCTTGATAAATTTCTTCAATTTTACCTTTTAGTTTATTGGCGTAACCTTTACCTTTCTTAAAAATTCTTTTTCGTGTTTTTGATCCTTTTGCAGGTGCAAATAAAACGCCTAACAGAGCGCCGGCGGCCAAGCCACCCAATACACCTAAAACAAGTTTACCTGATTCCATGATTTTATCTTGTATGTGTTATATTTTTTTCCCTTGTATCAGTCTCAATAGTATTGCTATGGCAGCAATGACCAGAAGTATGTGAATAATGTTCCCGGCTCTGTAACCGAAAAAACCCACTGCCCATACAATCAGCAGTATCACAGCTATTGTATAAAGTAAATTACCCATAATAATTATTTTTTATATTATTTATTCTTTCTTGAAAAACGAATAATCTTTATACTGATTATACGGTTTTGGTCTTAAATCGTAATCTGATTCTCTAAAGAATATTTATGTTTAGTATTTAATCAATCTGGTTAATTGATTACACTTTGTGCTTAAAAGCTTATGACTAGTGAAAAATATTTTAAAAAAATGAATCGTTAAATTCAAAACTTAACGATTCTTGTTTTAAAAGCAGTTAAAGTTTTGAAATTATAGTATCAAACTCTTCTTTCGTTTTACCTAATTTTGCCTGAACTTTTGTTAACATCTCCTCTTTTTTACCTTCTTCAAAATGCAAATCGGCATCTGTTAAAGTTGGAAATTGAACTTTTAACTTGTTTTTTTTATCCACCCAATTGGTTTCAACCGGAGTTGGAATTACTTTGTTTTGTTCCATACTATTTTATTTAAATACAACATAATTGTTGTCATGTAAAGGTCATCAATTATATATCCTTTATGTTATATCATTCCGTTTAATACTTATAATATTCCTAGTTTTAGGTGTCCCAGGCTTTTTAAAGTGATGTCCTTTACTTAAATTTAAATCAAGCCGATGGACGACTCTTTGAAAAATAGCTTTGAACATAAGAAAGCTGTTGATCATGACTCATCTTGTCGGTTTCTTTCATTTCAATTTTAATCTTGCTAAAGCGATTATCTTCTCTTAAAATATTAAACAGTTCTGCTTTGGCATTCGTTGGACCAAACAATATAACTTCGTTATAGTTCAGGATAATATCACCCAATTCTTTATAATATTCGTTTTGCATATGCTGTTCTTTGTTATGCATATGACTTTCACCTTTGCGTAGAACATTTTCTTCTTCCTCTTTAGTAAATTCGGATCGTATTGTTGCTATTTCAGAAGGTTTCGAAAGAAATTGTATTACATGGGCACTTGCACCATCCATGCAAACCCCTATTTTTTTTGCTGGTTCCATATTTTTAATTTTACTGTTTTTCAAACATACTTGTTATAATGTACCTATAACCATAATCAACTATCATGGATAGCTATTGTTCAATTGCTTTGCTTTTTGGGGTTGGGTTGCAGATTTAAGATTCGTTTTTTTGTAATTCAAACTGCGTTTGGCGGGTTAAAACGGTATCTATTTGTTTTTGATTTGTTTTTGGCAGTAAAGTAATAATTGGGAGAACCGTAAATTAAGCATAAAACGTCGAATTTGAAGTATCCGATAGTCCTAAATTCAATATTGTTAATGGTTGATAAAAAATAATCAATTATGTTTTTATCGGGTATCAAGAATACACTTTACGGTTGCAGGTAATGCATCGAAATGCTTTTTTTACTACAATAACACACTTACACAAGATTACTTTTATTACATTAAAAAAGAAGAAACTGCCTTAACAGAATTGAAATACAAGTCTAACAAGTTAATCACTAAGGTATTTCGTTTTGTTTTTGACGCATTACTGATACTTCAACGATTTTGTTTAATTGCGGTTGAATCATGTTTCAGACAATTTCTTCTAAAAGTTTATAAACGCATTCCGATTTCCATTAGTAAAGTTCCTGAATTATCGGGACTAATTGTTGTATAATTATTTTAATGATTTACATTATTCCTGCTTTTTTAGTTTTGTGTAAATCCTTTAATCAGGTATTCAACCTGTCTTTTATTGTTCATTCCCAAAAACTTCTTTTTCCAGTTGCGCATCCAGGCTATAAATATCATTACGAAAATTTAAACGTCCTTTATCGTCCACCCAGGCCGTAAAATAGGTTATGTAAACCGGTATCGTAGGATTGACCTGAATTTCATGTGTATCATTAATCGCAAGTACTTTGTTCACTTGTACCAGTTGCCAGTTTTTATCATTGCGCAATAAATAAAGCGCCAGTTTTTTAGGATTTTCCACCCGGATACAACCATGGCTGAAATCCCTTTCGGTTGCATTGAAGAGTTTTTTTTCAGGAGTATCATGCAGATAAATACTGAAACTGTTAGGGAATACAAATTTTATTTTCCCTAAGGAGTTGTTTATGCCGGGCTTTTGACGGATTTCAAAAGGGATGTTTTCCTTATAGGTATTCCATTTTATTTTTAATGGATTGACCACTTGATTTCCCGACAAAACCTCCATATTATTTTTTGACAAATACGAGGCATCCTGCTTTAATTTCGGCAGAATTTCTTCCCTGATAATACTCTTTGGAATATTCCAGTAAGGATTTAAAACGATTTGTGAAAGAGCACCTTTAAAAATACTGGTTCGGTTCGCTTCTTTTCCAACTACTACATTGGTTGTCCATATTAATTTTTTGTTTTCAAAAACGTGCAACTTAAATTCGGGAATATTTACCAGCAGGTAATTGTCTTCAAACTCAACCGGAATCCAGCGCAATCGTTCCAGATTGATAATAATTTGTTTAATGCGGAAATCAATCGGCTGTTTCAATTCGATTAAGGTTTTCGGATCTATTTTTCCATTTTCAGGCAAGCCCAAACGCTGCTGAAAACGAGTTACGGCAAGAGCTAAACTGTCTGTAAAAACAATGGTTTTATCGTTTGATCTTAAGTCGCCGGTTAAAAACAAAAGCTGTTTCACCCCTGCTAAGCACGAATCTTTATCGGTAACCGACAGTAGCTTTTCAGTAGTTTCTATTTTCGGAAAACCGCCATTTTTCTGGATATTTCTATACTCCCTCAATTGCTCCTTCAGCTTTAAATAGTATTGATTGAAAGGCTCATAGGCTGTATGGCTTTTATCGCTTAAAACGAGTGAATCCAATAAAACCTGAAAGTTCTTCTTATTTCTGGGAATAAACCAGTCCAGCTGATGGAGGTCTTCTGCGACACCGGAATATACTTTTTTAGAGTATTTAAAAAAGGTCGTTGTAAGTAATAATTCTAATCGTTCCTTACTTTTTTCGTGCCTATTGGAACTTGTTTTATCGGTTTTTATGAGTGTAATTAAAGTGTCCAGTTGCGGATTTGTAAAACTCGTGTCTTTAAAATTGATACTGTAGTTTTCCAATTGACTGTAAAAATTAGGAACTGCCTGGGTCATGCCTTCTTTATTAAACCATGCATATTGAAAATCCCTGTTCCTGTAAAATTCATATACTTCATTCTTGATGGGCTCACTTTCAGGGTTGGCCTTAAAATACGCCGATATCAGTGCTTCATCAAGCAATAAATCCGAATAATTCTTATCGGTATAAATACTCGGCTTAAGCGGTGTAGCTTTTTTATCGTTGCAGCCAAAAGTAAACAGCATCATTACTAAAAAAAACTGTGTTATTGTTTTCATATTTTAAGTATTTAGGAAATAAGCTGTGAGAAAACAAACAAGAAGAACAACCGCATTCATTAAACCGAATCGTTTTGGCAACGAATTGAGTTTTTTTAAAATCGATTGTGGCAATAAAAGCAATCGGTAATACTTTTAAATTGTGAAGCGCATTAAAAACCGGGCTTATTTTCGGTGCAGATGTTGTCCATTTACAGCGACGAAAGCCCGGTTTTTAATCACCCTTAATTACTATAACAGCCCTTATCTTATATTAACCTTTTTAAAGAGAGCATATTGACATTGACTATTCATGACACCAATGGAGAAACAAAAGCTTATAAAAGCAAAATCAACAATAAAATAACGATGATTATAGCTCCCACAGAAAGGTAAATTCCGCTGTTTGAGTTTCTCATTTCTTTTTTAATCTCCTTAACTTCTTTTCTAAGTTCTTTTTTTTCTAACCTGGTTAAATCTGATTTTTTCATTGCTCTGATTTCCTCCAAACGGTTTACCAAAACTAACGCCCTGTCATCTTCAATTTTCGAAGTGCTGTTAATTTTTGTAGAGTCCGATACAATAGTATTAGAATTTGAAGCTAATGAAACTGTCATCAAAATAACAAGTACTGCTGTTTTAAAAGTTATTGTTTTCATAATTACATTTATTAATTTATTACTAATGAATTCTTTCAAAATATTTGGGGGTAATCATTATTGCCATTTGTTGGAAACCCAACGATAGCCATTTCCGGTTCTTTTCCAATAGCCGGGAACATAAGTACGCCCGCGGTTTGGAATCATCCAGGTTCCTTCGCTTTGCACATACATATTGGTTCTGTTGTTCCAATACCAGTTGCCCTCAATCCAAACATAAGTATTGCCTGGTTGTGGAGGCCTTGAAACTTCAACATATCTTGGCTGTTCTGACACATAACCTACTGAACACGAGTCGAAGAAAATGATAAGGACTATAAAACGGATTGAAAAGATTATATTTTTCATAATGTTTATTTTTTAATGCAATTGCACTGCTTTTATTTTTTACTGTTTAGTACTTGTTTGTCTATCCATTTGCATAATCATCCAAGAAAGTATCCGGTAAAAGCAGTGCAATTATTTTTTGATTTAGAAAAGAAAATGCGATTTACTTTATTTAGCAGGCATATCTTCAAAATCTTTTTTCTCTTTTTTCTCTTTTTCAACTCGCTGTTTTTCAAGCTCAGCTTGTTTTACATCCAGTTGCTTATTTTGTTGCTTACCGTGTTCATTTAGTATTTCAACTTGCTTGTCGAGTTCTTCGCTTTGTTTCTGCTGAATCTCTTTTTGCTTGTTCAGCTGTTCACTTCGCTGTTGCTGAGCATCTTGCTGTTTGTTTTGTTGTTCAGTTCGTTCTCGCTGAATATCTTTCTGTTTATTTAACTGCTCGCTCTTTTGCTCCAGCACTTCTTGCTGCTTATTTTGTTGGTTACCGCGTTCTTGTTGCAGCTCTTTCTGTTTGTTTAACTGCTCATTTCGCTCTTTGGGAGTTTCCCGGGGAGTTTCCCTCGGTTTAACTACTGCTTTATTTTGGCCGTTTTGTTTTTTTGGAGCATCCTGTTCCCTAACCTGTGGCTCGCTGCGCTGGTTTTTAATTTCACGCTCTTTAATTACCTGTTTGTCACGGTTTTCGTTAACTCTTGGCGTTTCTTTTACAGGTCTTGGTGTTTCTTTTATAACTCGTGCGTCTTTGTTTCTTTCAGATATAGGTTTTATATCCTCTTTACTTACCACTTTAGGCGGAATAGGTTTTCGTCCTTCGTTGTCAATTTTCGCAACACGGGGTTTGTAGAGCTGCAGTTCGTTTTTGTTTAAACTTTGACCCGGTCGGTCTCTTTCCTTTAAAGATATTTGTTTAACTGAAACACCGGTTCTTCTTTGCACATCGGCTCGATCCGGTCCTGCATTATATTTGGAACGCGTGGAATTATTCGTCTGGATATTGTTAATTACGGTAGAATTATTAATTATCGTAACATTATTCGATGTATTGACATAATAATTATTAATGTTGGTGCTTCCGATGTAACGGTCCCGAACAAAAGTCCATTGATTATAAGGCAGGTTATAGCTGCTGCCAAAGGCAATGTTAATACTGATACCCGGACCTATTGGTGCCCAGCCGTAATACCCTTCAGATCTTCTCCAGGTAACCCATGCCGGTCCCCATTCTGTATCCGGAGCCCATAGCCATCCATAATACGGATCATAAAACCATCGTCCGTAATGGAAAGGCGCCCAGCCCCAGGAATAATTAGATACCCACGTCCAGCCATAATCGGTAAAAACCCAATACCCGTTAGTATTGTAAGGCGTAAATCCCTGCTGTACATTTGGAGCCCAAACATATCCGTAATTGGGATCGTTTACCCAATACCCGTGAGGACTCAGGTCATTATAAAACAGCTGGAAATTTACAGATACCTGTGCAGTTGTTTTTTGCGGTGTTAAACCTATAAATACATTCAGTAAAATGAATAGCATCGCAATTTGTTTAAGTGTTTTCATAATTTATTTTTTGTGTTTTTTATTTCGTTATTGTCAAAAGGCAATCTTTTTTTAAATACTTAGATATATAGGTATTGTAATAGAGTGCTGTATTGTTTGCGTTGAAGTAAGAAATAAGGGCTATTGATTTCAATAGCCCTTATTAAATAACAAACTAATAAAAGTCGAACTTTTATATGTTAATATGTTGTTTTCTAAACTTATTTATCATGCGTTTTCACGAACTATAATGATATTTTCATCATAAGTAAAGTTGGTTATATTCCTGTAAATAAGCATTATATAACTTTTTAAATAAGTTATATAATTCAGATGTTTTCTAAAGCAATGCGCTTTTTAAATTTGAGTTGTTTAAAAAATGAAGGTGTAAGCCCGGTGACTTTTTTAAATTGTTGCGACAAGTGGGAAACACTGCTGTAATTAAGGATGTATGATATTTCCGTGAGATTGAGTTCATCATACAGTAACAATTCTTTCACGCGTTCAATTTTATGGGCAATGATGTAATGTTCGATCGTGATCCCTTTAACTTCCGAAAAAATTTTGGCCAGATGTGTATAATCCTGACCTAATTTATCACTAATGTAATCGGAATATTTTACTTTGGGAAATTCATCGGAGTAATGAACCATTTCGATAATTATTTTTTTTATTTTTTCAATCAGTATGGCTTTTTTATTATCCATAAGTTCAAGGCCTGATTTCAACAAAGCTTTTTTAAGCTGTAAAACTTGACTTGCATTCAAATCATCAATGGTTTCCACAAAACCCAATTCGAGGTTTTTATAGTGAATTCCCATTTTTTCTAATTCGGATTCCACTACCATTTTGCAACGAATGCTAACCATGTATTTTATGTAGAGCCTCATTTGTATGTAATTGTAGTATCAAACATGGAAACACAAGACATTCTCCCTAGTCTTCATAACCACTTTTTATGATTGTAGAAATCATTTTAAATTGCACATTCGCATTAAAACAATGCCTTGCATGGGCGGGAATGATTATTCCTTCTCCTAATTTTAAAAAATGTGTTTTTTCGTTAATGGTAATTTCTGCCGAACCGTCTATAATTTGTATATAATTATCGTATGGGGAAGTTTTTTCAGCCAATTCTTCACCGGCATCAAATGAAGATGCCGTGATGTTTCCGGTAGTTTTTTTTATAATCGTTTTACTTAAAACAGCATTAGGTATGTATTGAATAATTTCAACTATAATGTGAGATTTTTCTTTTTCAACATCAGAAGTGTTCATTTGTATTTGCTTTAATTCTTTTTAATCCGCTTCGTTTTTACAACGCTTCGCTATTACAAAGGTAGCTGTTTTAAAGCCAATAAATTACTGATAATCAAACTTTTAAAACCCTACACCCCACTTAACTGATGGCGCGGATTTATAAGTTATATTCTTTGTGGGCACGGATTACTTCGTCAGTTCGCTACGCTCGGGTGTAAATCCGCGCTATCGGGTAACTCATAATTCATAATTATAAATGTGGTAATTATACAAACTTCCACAAAATTCTTATAACACTAACCTTCAGCCGTTTTAATAATTTTACTTCGTAGATTCCTTATTATTTATAGAGGAATCCTTGAAGCCGAAATCATACTTAAACGCTGAAATTATGAATACGATTAAGAAAACTATACTCCTGTTATTGCTGCTGGTCGGTATGACGGGAATAACATCGCAGAAAGCTACAGGTCAGGTGGCTGTGAGTTTTCAGATGTTTTATGATAATCTTAGCGTCCACGGTAGCTGGATAAGTGACCCTAATTACGGTTATGTTTGGTCTCCTAGTGTGGGCGCTGGGTTTGCCCCTTACCGAACCAACGGGTATTGGGTGTATTCTGAATATGGTTGGACATGGGTATCCAATTATTCCTGGGGATGGGCGCCTTTCCATTACGGACGCTGGTTCTACGATCCTTACTATGGATGGTTATGGGCTCCGGATACGGTTTGGGCCCCTGCCTGGGTTACCTGGAGATACTATGACGGTTATTACGGCTGGGCGCCAATTGGCCCCGGTATCAGTATCAGCATTGCCTTCGGTAACAGTTATTCACTGCCTTCCAATTATTGGGTATTCGTTAGAGAACGGGACGTGTGCAGACGTAACTTAAGTAACTATTACGTGAGCAATTCGAACAATACGACCATCATCAACAATTCAACAGTAATCAATAACGTCCAATCGGGTTATAACGCGGGACCTAGACGTGATCACGTTGAGAAACGATCGGCTACTGCCATTGCTCAGGTTAATGTGAGAGAACGTGACCGACCTGGTCAAAATGTTTCCCGAAACGAATTACAATTGTACAAACCTCGTGTGGAACGGGACGATAACGGTAAAAAAGCGGTTCCTGCCAAAGTGGTAGACCGAAACAACGCCAAACAGGCTCCTGAAAGAAAGAATATGCAAAGAGCTGAACCTAAAGTTAACACTAACAGAGAGGAAAGACAATTGCAACGAACAAAAGAACAACCTCAACGTATGAATGAACCTGCCAAACGTGTAAACGAACCCGTAAAACAAAGGGATAACACTGAACGTAAAACAACGGAAGATGCCAGACAAAAAGAGCGTGATGTTAAACGTTATGAGCAAAATGTTAAAAAGCATGAAAGCCAAATGCAACGCAACGAGCAACGTGCCCGTGAAAGAGAAAACAAACGAATTCATAATCAGACTCAACAGGTACAACCCGGTACATTCGACCAACGTAATGTACAGCCTGCACGAAACGAACTTCAATACCAAAGACAGGAAATGCAACAACGCGGTAATACTATCGGAAAACGAATCCCTGTAAGACAAAAACCGTAACGTATAAACGAACCGTAACGCTAGGGAAAATAGTATTAATTTCATCCTTTTTGCCCCAAATTTTCAATCAGGATGAACAGTTTGCAACGCCATGCTGTGCGCAATTAAACACTAAAGTGAAATTTAAAACTGATATTATGAGAACTTCATTCGTAAAAACGGTACTATTATTCATTTTCATGAGTATTACCTTATCTGCCTATCCGTTCACAACGGGTACAGCCCCAATAACTACAAACAACACGCCAAAAACAGAAGATGTTAGAGGACAACAATTAGTGGAGCGATTAAAAGAAATCAGAGCCATGGACAAGTCTGAAATGACACGAGCCGAAAAAAAAGAGCTCCGCAAAGAGGTAAAAGCTATTAAAAAAGAACTTGCCACCGATCATAAAGGGGTTTACCTTTCTGTAGGTGCGATCATTATTATTATCTTATTATTGATTTTGATTGTTTAACTTTTCGTTCATTTCAACGGAGCTCTTGACAGGCCCAGTGGCCGGAGGGGTTGAGATGGGAGGACTTTAAATTAATTATAATTTTACTTATATAAAAAGGTTGTTAGACTATTCTAACAACCTTTTTCTTTTCTTTTCTTTTCTTTTCTTTTCTTTACCGATAGCGCGGATTTACTTCGTCAGTTCGGCTAAAGCCTCGGGTGCAATCCGTGCCATCACATTTTCTTCTTTTCTTTTGTCTTGACACAAACCTTTAGGTTCAACGAACTCCAAAACAAAATAATATTAAGTGAGTTAAAAGAAACAAAAAGTACTCAGGTGCTATTTAGCCTAAGGATTTCGTGAACCTAAAGGTTTCAAGACTGGAATACTTCACCTAAAAATTTAAAGTGCTTCCTAAATTCTCCGAACTCTCTCGTTGCACACAACGAGATCAGACAGCGGATAATTTTTAACGGAATCACTTTAAATTTTCTTAACGGTTACGTGTTTCTCGGTCGAGGGGTTATTGATGAACGTTTTGATCTTTGTTACTACCTAAACCTCATTCATAACTTATAATTCATAATTTATAATTCTTCACTCACTACTTCCTCATCAAATTCCATCTCATCCTCGGCCTCTGCTAGTATTGAGGGCTTGGAGGCTTTTAGGCTATTGAACTTTTCTATTTGCTCTAAGCCGTCTTCTTCTCCACTGAAATATGGAAAAACGTCCATAATTGGGGATTCTGAAATGGCGGGTATAGTGTAATCGCCCATAGTGTTTTTCATGGCGAACATTGTATTGTCAAACGCTTCTTTTACATCGTTGGCCTGCACTAATAAATACATATTGGTTTTGCGCTCCTTACCGCTTTCTTCATCATAGGCTGTTAAGGAAACTTTGGATCGGAACCAGCGGTCTGCATTCTCAAAGGGATGGATCTCGGCATAGTTCGCCACCTTTATATTCGTGATTTTAAACTCTTCACTAACATAGGACATCATCTCCTGGGTAATTCTGGATTCGGCTTCTGTATAGGATAAAGCGTCTACCAAATAAGGTTCTGTTGTTACTTTTTGCAGTCCGGTTTCATCGGTTTTTCTGAATTTTACTTTGCATTCATACCACGTTGCACTCATATTTTTTCTTTTTTAAGGAGGGCAAATGTAGATTTTAATTTGGGGATATTTTTTTTGTTTTTTTGGTTTTTTGGTTTCTTTTGTGTTGATGCAAACCGATAGCGCGGATTTACAATCCGTGACAACCTCTATTTTCTTCTTTTTTCTTCTTTTCTTTTGTCTTGACACAAACCTTTAGGTTCAACGAACTCCAAAACAAAATAATATTAAGTGAGTTAAAAGAAACAAAAGGTCAAGACTTGAACACTTCACCTAAAAATTTAAAGTGATTCCTAAATTCTCCGAACTCTCTCGTTGCACACAACGAGATCAGACAGCGGATAATTTTTAACGGAATCACTTTAAATTTTCTTAACGGTTACGTGTTTTTAGGTCGGGGTGGTTTGATTTAACTTTTGTTTTTCGAGAAGATCAACTTAATAAGCATATAGGTATTTATACCTGTTTTTTGTGTTTTTAATGTAAATACTTACAATGTTGTTTCTTTTTTGAATAATGTTATCGTAATTTTCTGTCAAAATTTTTATGTATGCTAGCTCTAAGGCCTACATTTTATTAACTGTGTTATTAAAAAACTAAAAATATGATATCAAAGAAAATTATTTGTGCTCCCCTCATTGCTCTTTTTTGCGCCTCATGTTCCACTTTTCATGAAACACATTATTTCAAAGACAATGTTGTTTCAGTGAAAAACGAAAAATTAGTTTCCAATTATTACAAAGTAAATATAAGCGGCTTCTCTTTTCTATCAAGTTCTAGATATCTTTCGGGCTACTTCAATCAGGAAGCGATTGATCTTTATTTCAATGAAATAAAACAACCTGCGGATGCTAAAATTTTCAATACTGAAGAAAAAAATGGAAATCAGGCACTGGTTACAAATGAAGACGGAAATGAACTGGTACTTATTTTTTCAACCAATGCTAAAGCGATTAGCGATCAGATTGGAAATATTGCCAAAAATCAGGTGGTATTAAACTCGCTGGCTGTAATTACGCAAAAAGAAAAATTAATGGAAGCTACTGAGGTACAGAATAAAATTAGTGATGCAGACTCCGATATACAAAACTTTATTCTTCAAACGGATTTGTATCTGGATAATTTAGATGCAAAGCCTAAAAATGAAATTAAAACTACCGTGAATCAATATTTAAACTCCGTTTCAAAATAACCCTACTATGAAAAAAAGATTTATACTCCTATTGTTACCGTTTCTTTTAACGGGATGTGTTTGTAAACTTAAAGTCGTAGTTCAAGTTGCAGACAGGAATAAGGTTTTAAGTGAAGATGTAAAATTAAACAAGCCAAACGACCCCATAAAATCCATTGTTGCCATTGAAGAACTCGTTGACAGCTGGGAACAAAATATAGACCCACAAGTTATTTATAAATATATAACAGATAAATTTAATGCACCATTAAGCGATGCCGTTAAACAAGCTTATGCACAAGGTCTTTCTGATAAAATTGATGAAATAAGGGTTCTAAAAGATTCTGCATTTTTCCATTACTCAAATAATCATTTAAATCGTAGTCAATTATATCTTGAAAGGTCTAATACTAAAGTAAAAGAATTTAGAGAGGCTCTTAAAGAGTATGGCTTTAGTGCATCAAATTTAAAATTAATGCATACTAAAAATGCATCCAAAGCAGTATTCATAGCCGAAACTAAACCATTGATTGCTGTCGATTTAAAAGGTAAAAAAGCAGAAGAAATTATTGAGGCCGGCACTGAAAGAACCCGCTTCCCAATATTAGGGGATGAATTAGTTTCTTTTATAACCAAAGATGCAAAAAGCGACAATACAATTTGGAAAAGTGTGTTTAACGAAACCGTTTCAACCAATTTTATCGGAAACTCGGATATCGCGATGATACTTCGTTCCAACCCGCCTGAAAGAGAGATGCGAACTGGTGATTATAACAATAATTTTACGATTAAAGGCGTGAGAATGGATGCCGCGGATGCTTCCAATGCCGTTATCAATGGCTTAACCCAAACTGTAAATTTTATTGCCAGTACCCAGGGTATATCCCTTGGCCCTAAAACTACACCGGAAACTACTTCAACTGAAAACCCTTTACCGGAAGAGCCTTCGATGATTACGAACTTAAATTCTGAAAAACATCGATTGGAACAAAAGCAGAAAAAGCTGGCGGAATTAAAAAAGATGCTTATTACAAAAATACAGCTTGAAAATATTGCCGGAAAAAGAGATGAAACCGAAATAAAAGAATCCGCAAAAAGGATAACTGAGTTTTGGGAAGTTTTAAAAACAGAATTAAATAAACCATAGAAATTATGAAAGCAAATCAGAAATACGTTTTAAACGAAAATTTAGATTTAGAAGATGAAATTTTCTTAGTAAAAAAAGGCTCTCTTTTAGAAATTACAAAATTGTATGATGCAACCGATAATTCAATTCCCACCAATGTAGGCATCCGATTTGACAACATGCACGGCCATTATGTAATGAATGAAATGCAATTTGAAAAGCTTGAGAAAAAAAAGATAATTCAGGCAATTCAACCTGCAAAATATCAAGTAGGCGATTGTGTAACACATACTACCTTTGGTCAAGGCTCTGTTGATAGTGTTTGGTACGACAGTTTCATGAAATTTTATCTGTATAGGGTAACTTTTACCCATGGGCCAATGGTTACCACAGAAAAGGAAATTCAACACTGTTAGACTATAAGAAGTAAACAGCTTTATCAGATTATTTTAATTTTAAACACCTATAAAATCACCAGATTTAGTGATTGTGTAGGTGTTTTTTTATGGTTATGTTTGGGAATTCTGAAAAATGTAATTTGAGTACTATGGATAAGTATAAAAAAGTAATTGAAGAATTAATTCAGTTTAGGAATGAAAGAGATTGGGAACAGTTTCACGATTCTAAAAATTTAGCGTTGGCCATTTCTATTGAAGCTTCAGAACTGAACGAACTTTTTTTATGGAAAAAAGGAGATGAGGTTGAAAATATTAATAAAGAACGTTTAAAAGAAGAACTTGCAGACATTCTTTCCTTTGCCTTTTTACTTGCCGAAAAGCATAATTTGGATGTCTTTGAAATCATCTCTGAAAAGATTAAAAATAATGCCTTAAAATATCCTGTTGATAAAGCAAAAGGAACCGCCAAAAAGTATAATGAGTTATGAGTTTATCCTTTGCATTGTCGATTGAGGTTTCCGAACAATACGATTTCAACAAAGATTCGTTAAGCAAGATAGAGCAAAATCCATGGGTAAAAAACCAATGGCCGTTGGTGTATTTTATTCAAAATGAAACGGAGCGAATTGCCTATGTTGGCGAATCTACCAATGCGTCTAGCAGAATTAAAAATCATCTTGCAAATCCTAAAAAAGCAGGTAAGCTTAATAAGATTTCTATAATTGGAAGCGACAAATTCAACAAGTCCGCAACTTTAGATATTGAATCAAATCTGATACAATACATAACTTCCGAAGGCACTTATCAACTCCAAAATGGAAATTACGGTTTAATCAATCACAATTACTACCAACAGGATTTATACAAAGACCTTTTCAAGGAAATTTGGAATAAACTTATTGAGAAGAAAATTGTAACTAAATCACTTACTGAGATTGAGAATTCCGAATTATTCAAATATTCTCCGTACAAATCACTAAACGAAGACCAATACAATTCGGTACTTCAAATTCTCAATGGTTTATGCGATAAAGATACCAACAGAATTTTCATAAAAGGAAGTGCAGGAACTGGTAAAACCATACTTGCCACCTACTTAATAAAGCTATTGTATTCCGATGTAACAGAAGCAGGTTTGGAAGAGTACAATGATGATGAACTAAGAGAAATAAACTACATCAGGTCTTTTCAAGCAAAATACCCTAATGCAAAAATAGGGTTGGTTATTGCCATGACATCCTTACGGGAATCATTAAAAAATGTTTTCAGAAAAATTCCGGGCTTGAAACCTTCCATAATCATTAATCCATCAGAAACCTTCAATTTAAAAGAAAAGTACGATTTGTTGATTGTAGACGAAGCCCATCGATTAAGGCAATACAAGAATATTGGCTGGATGGGAGCCTTCAAAAAGAACAACCAAAAATTAGGCTTAGACGATACCGGTAACGAGTTAGACTGGATATTAGCCAACAGTAAAAACCAAATTTTCTTTTACGATTCCGCTCAATCGGTGAAACCGTCAGACATTGATGAAAGTTATTTTGACAAGCTACTGCAAGATAATAACACGCTAAATCTTCAATTAACTTCTCAAATGAGGGTTAAAGGAGGTAACAATTATATCTCCTTTGTTGATGAACTGCTTCACGTTAAAAGAAAAACAACAGAATACTTTGAAATTCAGGATTATGAGTTAATGACTTTTGACTCGTTAAATGATTTATACGACGAACTTAGAAAAAGAGAAGAACTTCATGGCTTGAGTCGATTGGTAGCCGGTTACTCTTGGCCTTGGGCATCCAAGAACGATAAAAACGCTATTGATATAGAAATTGATGGTTTGCAATTTCAATGGAATCAAACCGAAAAAGATTGGGTAAACTCCCCTACTGCTTTTCGTGAAGTAGGTTCTATTCATACGGTACAAGGGTATGATTTAAACTATACTGGTGTTATTTTCGGTAGGGAAATCGACTATGATGAAAAAACAGGAAAAATAGTAGTTAACCCAAAAATGTATTTTGATGCCTACGGGAAAAACGGAATAAAAAATATTGACGATTTAAAAGCCTATATTATCAATATCTACAAAACAATAATGTACCGAGGCATTAAGGGAACATTTATTTATGCCTGTAACGAAGGGTTACGGAATTATTTAAAGCAAAATATTGAATCTTTTAAACAGGAAATTCCTTTTAGAATACTGCCGTTTGAAGATGTAAAACCATATGTAAATGCCGTTCCTTTAGTAGACATTACCGCAGCAGCCGGAAACTTTAGCGATTTACAAATACATACTGATTTCGATTGGATTGAATTACCTTTTCACATTACTCCAAAGAAAGGATATTTTGTATGTAAAGTTGAAGGCGATTCCATGAACAAAATAATTCCAAATGGCTCTTATTGTTTATTCAAGCAAGATATTGGTGGCTCAAGAGATGGTAAAATAGTGTTAGTTGAAAGTACAGATATTCAAGATACAGATTTTGGTTCGGGTTATACTGTAAAACAATATCATAGTACTAAAAATATTGATAATGACCAATGGAGCCATCAATCTATTACTTTAAAACCGCTTTCCTATGATTCGAAATATGATGATATTGTATTGACTGAGGAAGGATTGAGAAGTTTAAGAGTTGTTGGGGTTTTTGAGTGTGTTTTGTAGTTTACAAAATCTCACTCCAATAAAAAAATGAGTTTTAAAGAGAAGGTATTAAATATGTGGGTGGCTATAATTGTTGATAATTTGTTTTTATGGAATTGAGAATTGTTAATCACAATGAGAGCATTCTAAGTGATATTGTATCCCTTGGTAAAAAGAATGCAAAAACATTAGGAATGTTTCCAGAAGGGGCATTCATTGATCATGCCAAGAAAAAATGTATAATAGCCGCCATAGAAAATGATAAATTATTAGGTTATATTTTATTTAGAATAACTCAGTCTAAAGGAATCATAAGTATCGCTCATCTTTGTGTTGATTCTGAATATAGAAATAAAGGTATTGCGAAAAAATTACTTGATTTTTTAAAAAATAAATACCAACATTTATTTAGAGGAATTGCTCTTAGTTGTAGAACAGACTATACTGAAGCCTCACGGTTCTACGAAAAAAATGGTTTTAAAGCAGCAAAGGAAGTTCGAAGTAGAAGCAAAGAAGAAAAATATCTTGTCAAATGGTTTTTCGATTTTGGAAATCAAGATTTATTTTCGTCAATCCATATTTCTGATTCAAAGTTTAATGTCTTGCTTGATGCTAATATTTTAATCAAATTAAGGGATATCAGAGAAGACGAATTTAATGAAATTCAAGCTCTTA
This sequence comes from Flavobacterium pedocola, assembly GCF_053764385.1. Lineage (NCBI taxonomy): Bacteria > Pseudomonadati > Bacteroidota > Flavobacteriia > Flavobacteriales > Flavobacteriaceae > Flavobacterium > Flavobacterium pedocola. Next base: position 22,210 of record NZ_JBSNCR010000008.1, read on the forward strand.
ATGCAGATTGGCTTGATGATGAAGTTGACTTTTTTTATGCTCAAGAAATGCTAAATGAAATTAATCGAGATTCCAATAAAGCAAGAGCAAATTTAACAAGACAATTTATAAATAAATATAAAGAAGCGAGATTTGTTCCTGAAGAAAGAGATATTATATACAAGGGATTAGAAAATCTTCTTTTAGGAAAATCAGATAATGATATTTCCGATAAAATACAACTGTCAGAATGCATTGCATCGGGGATTGATTGTTTTGTTACAACCGACAAAAACATTTTAAACGTTTCAGATCATATACACGAACTTCATTCAGTAAAAGTATTAAGTCCTTCTGAATTCATATTACATATTGATCAGTTAAAAAATAAAGCAAATTACAATTCAGTAAGGCTTGCTGGTGCAAATTATGAAACAAAGACTATAGAGTCTTCAGATATAAACTATTTAACTGATTTGTTTTTATCAAAAGAATCAGATGAAAAAAAACATGAATTAAGTGATAAAATAAATACAGTTATTGGTAGCATCAAAAATTCTTATTTTAAAATTGTTAAAGATAATAAAGCAGAATATCTGGGCTTTGTTGCCGGAACGTATAAAGACAGTATATTTTCGATAAGAATATTAAGAACTAAAAGAAGTAAAATTGCATTTATTTTATTTTATCAGTTATTAACAGATATCATAAACTATGCTTCAGAAAACTGTCTAAATAAAATCATTATAGATGATAAATATTTGAGTGATTACCAAATTGAAATTCTAGAAAGTTTTGATTTTGAACACAAAGAAGGACAGTTCCATAAAATGTCAATTAAGGGACTAATAGAAACAAACCAATTATTTAAACATGAAACTATTACTTCTAATAATGTTGATTTATCATTTATAAAGGAAAAACTTGATTCTGTCGATAATGAAGAAAAAAGAGTTCTTAAATTACAATTAGAGAGAAAATTATGGCCAATCAAGCTAAAAGATTTGGACATACCTACTTACATAATACCAATTAAAAGGCATTGGGCAAGTCAACTTTTTGATTTTTATCAAGCTGACCAAACACTATTTGGAGCAAAAGCTGAATTGGTTTGGCATAGAGAAAATGTCTATTATAGAAATGTAATGCCTGTCTCGGAAAAATATCCTGCCCGCATTCTGTGGTATGTTAGTGCGGAGAAAAAAGTAACTACCGGCAGACACAAAGGAATTATTGGTACCTCTTATTTAGATGAAGTCTTCATTGGATCCGCAAAAAATCTTTTTCAGCAATTTAAAAACTTCGGAATTTATGAATGGAAAGATATTTATAAATTAGCCGAAGAAGATTCTAATAAAGAAATAAAAGCTATTAAATTCAGCGATACAGAAGTTTTTAAGAATATAATAGGTTTAAATACAATTTCTGAGATTCTTATTAGGAATGGAAAACCTAGAAATACATTCACTTCTCCTTTAGAAGTGTCAAAAGAAATATTTAATCAGATTTATGAAATTGGAAAAGGATTATAAAGTACAAAGAGCATTATTTATTTCAATAAAACCTGAATTTGTGGAAAAGATTTTTAATGGTACAAAAACTATTGAATTAAGAAAATCTGTTCCAAATGTTAAAAAGAACGACTTAATAATAATATATAGTACTGGTCCTGTTATGTCAGTAATAGGTACTTGTAGGGTTAATAACATTATTTCGCTTAAACCAACAAAACTTTGGGATGAATACTATGGCAAAATGGGTATTGACAAAAAAAGATACTTTGAATATTATAAAGGAAAAGATGTAGCTGTTGGGATTTTTTTGAAAGATGCCAAAAAAATGGAAAAGGCCATCCCTCTTTCAGAACTAAGAGTAAAATTTAAAAACTTTCACCCACCTCAAACTTTTCGATATTTCGATGTAACAAGTTTCAATCAACTAATAGCAATTCAAGACGTGTAATGAAATTTTTTTTCAATAAAACACAAAACAAACAGGAAAAGAAATTTAAAATATTTAGAATATAACATGAGTGGGTTTAAATTGATTGCGATAAGACCTTTAGCTGGATGTCATGAAAGGTTTTTGAAAAATTTAACAGCTGGGGTTGTTTATAAATTTTATCAAGATTACATTTTTTTAGATAAAAAAGGGAAAGAAATATCTCCATTAAATGATAATCTGTTTGAAAATAAAATACATGTTAAAGAGCCTGAAGATTATATTGATATTTATTCTTCAAGAAATATCAATATCAATGTAAGTACAATTGTTGGAGAAAATGGTAGTGGTAAAAGTAGTATTATTGATTTTTACAACACTTTATGTTATTACTTAGCTAGTAATAATTTTAAGACAATTAGTTTAACTTCTCAAATCTGTTTTAATAAATTAAAAGGCTTACTTGTATTAACAGTTGAGTATATAGAAGTTTTGAAACCATTTTTAAAAAGTGAATTTGAAATTACTAAAGATGACGTTTATAAGTTAACTGAGAAAGATGTAAAAAAGTATACAGAGAAAATAGTAAATCATATTACGGAATTATTTGCAATTTATCAAATCCAAGTTAGATTTTTTAAAAAGGTTGATGAACATAATTTCATAAAATTATTAATCAGTTATAGCTATGAAGGAAATGAATATCATTCTTTAAACAGTAAATTTTCATTTACAGATCCTCTTCAAATGTTTATTGAATTAAATAATAAATTTATTAAAAGAATTAAAAAAATAGAACAGGAATATGAAGAAGAAGTTCTTTTTGAAAATGATTTAAATCAAAAATTTAATTTTCAGTTATTCTATGAAAAAGAGAACAAAGTGTTTTGTATAGAAAAATATAATGATAAAATAGAATTACCTGATTATAAATTCTTTTATTCTATACTTCTAAATTACTCTCTTCATTCATTGAACTCAAATATAATGGGGAATTGGATATTTAATCTTTTCCATAAAAATGACGGATATCAAACACCCCTTGTAATTAATCCTTATAGAGAAAATGGAAATATTGATATAAATCGAGAACTTAAACTATCAATCGATAGATTGGTTTTCAATATAATTGATCAAATAAATAATGGAAAAGAGGCTACTTTACTTTCCAAGTACAAGTTTAATAAATTTTTATTAAAGAGAAAAGTTAAAGATGCAGATAGATATCCAATTAACGAATTAGATTTTGATTTAAAAATTGAATCAACTTTTCTGGATTTTATTTCAAAATTTCCGTATAAATTCCACTTTTATGAAGAAAAGAATATTTCAGATTATGCATTAGGATACTTAATTAAAAAATTTAGAAGAATATCTAATACATACATGCAGCACTTTTATAGTTATTCCGAAAATTCAAATTATGATTTGATGGAAAGAGTAGAAAAATTACAAGAGTGGCAACAAAGTAAGACTATAAAATTTATTGAAGAGAATAAGAGTAGCCATGTAACAAAAAAACTTTTCCAAACTTATAATTTTTTAAAAAATTTAGAATCATACAATGAAAATTTAGAATTCATAAAAAAATGGGATTTAGATGATGTAATTACGATTACAAATGATGAGATTTTAATTTGGATTAATTTTATCAAAGAAAAAATTTTGAATGATGCAGATGAAACAAACACGGATAATATAGTATTAAATTTGTTTCCTAATATTTTTGATATAGATATAGAATTTTTGTTAGATGATAAACCAATTAGATTATCAAACATGAGTTCAGGAGAACAACAATATATTTTTAATATTAATACAATTACATATCATATAAACAATTTAAAGACTATAAAGGAAACAAAAGAAAATGAGTCTAAAATAAGAAGTTACAATGATGTTAATATTATTTTAGACGAAATAGAGTTATACTATCATCCGCAGTTTCAGAAAAATTTTGTCATGGATATAATTGATTCAATTATTAATTTAGAGTCACTTAATGAAATGAAAAATTTTAATATTTTATTTTTAACACATTCACCATTTATTTTATCAGACATACCATCATCAAATGTATTAAAATTAAAAGATGGATTACCTCTAACCAAAAATGGCTCTAATGCCTTCGGAGCTAATATTCATGATATATTAGCAAATGATTTTTTTCTAAATGATGGATTCACAGGGAAATTTTCTAATAAGTATATAATAAACTTAATTGAAGAAATAAATAAAATTGAAAAACTAAATTCTGAAGAGGAGTTTGATAAATATTTAATAATGATAAAAATTATAGATGAGCCATTTATTAAATATAAATTAATTGAAATTTTAGAAAATAAAAAAACATATAATAATCAAATTTATCTGGATTCTTTAATTGCTCAAAAAAAGAAAGAACTTGATAATCTTTTAAGTAAGAAGAGAAATGATAAAAATTGAGCATCCAAATTTAAATAGTATAGAAAATGAATATAGTAAAACTATTACATCATCTTTTTTGAAAAATATTGATGATGTTTTAGAAGTTTTGTCACTTATTAATTCACCAAATATAATTGTTGAAAAAACGGTTAAAAATAAAGTACATGGGCTGACTTCTGCAATCAAATCTATTACTGGAATTAAGAATTTACTAGATTCTAAACACCCCAAAGGAGATGGTAAAATGACCTTTGATTTAATTTTTACTTTAAACAGTTATAAAATAAAAACAGACAAAAGGTCTAGATGCAGAAAAACAAAAAAATATGCAGAAATAGAAAGTCAAATTAAAAAACTCCAAAGTTTTATTAATCATAATAATCTTTTTGGAAGTAAACCTAACGAGTTAATGGATCTGAATGAAGAATTAAAAAACGAGTTGGGTAATTTAAATAAAAGGATATATAACCATTTTTTTGATTATAACAAATATTACAGTATCATTAACCATAAAATAGGCAAAACTTTAGACTTGAAATGTTGTCCATACTGTAATAGAAATTATATAACTTACATTCCTGATAAAAATAAACGTTTTATCGGACCAACATATGATCATTTTTTTAGTAAAAATCGATATGAATTCTTGACCTTAAGCTTCTACAACCTAATCCCTAGTTGCTATATATGTAATAGTAATTTAAAATTGAATATTGATTTTAAATTAGAGACTCATATACATCCATATCTTGGTGGATTTGATAATGAGATTACTTTTGATTTTGAATTATCTACCAAAAGTAAAATCAGTTTTATTCCAAAACTAATTGCACATCAATCAATTTCTAAACAAAAAAAAGAAAGAGTATTTGGAACGAATTTAATAAAGAATTCAGGAAGTATAAATGTCTTTAAATTAGAAGAAATTTACGAAAGTCATGGAGATTCTATTAAGGAGATTTATAAAAAATTCGATAAAGCAAGCCCACACTATATCGGTTCAATCTCAAAAATAATTGATAAATTAAAAACATCAGAAGAAGAATTTTATAGATTTTATTTCAGAAATTATTATAGAACAAAAGATTTCAACAAAAGACCATTAGCTAAATTGGATAGAGATATTTACAATAAACTAAAAACAATTTCGGAACTTTCTATAATCAATAGATAATTTTTTATAAAATGTTTTAACTTTTATAATCATGGCTAAACAAAGTCCTCTTGGCTTAGACCTCGTTATGAAAATTAGACAAACAAAAAAGGAGACAGTTTACAGTCTCCTTTTTATTTTATTTATCCTTAGCTAACTTCTCCAAATAAGTAACCTTATCTCTTTCCACCTGCAACAAACGTTCATAAAGCTTCTTATTTTCATCTATACTTTCCATTAATTTTTCTAATGGATTGAAGGTGCAATTGTAATTTAGTGAAGATGAATTATCGTGATAAGTATTTCCAATAATATTAAAAACAGCTTCCTCAGAAAAATTCTTAATCCCCTCAGCAGTAACCCCCAAAACCTTAGCAATCTCCTGAAGTTTCTCCTCTTCAACAGTCTCGCTATTCTCAATATTAGAAATTGTCTGCTGGCTAACACCAAGGGCAGCGGCTAACGCTTCCTGTTTCATGTCGCGCAATTCTCTTATGCGGCTTATCTTTCTTCCTATGTGGTTTTTTGCTACTGTGTTCATGGTTCAAAAATAAGGTTTAGTCCGTAATCCTCAAAAGTTCTTTATTGGTAAAATACAAGCGGGAAGGGGTAGTATACCAATGGTTTTGGTTCGGTACTTAACCAAGGCTTCCGTACTTGCAGTCGCTTAGCAAATATAAGATTTTTCGTGAATGTTCAACCAAAAAAATATCGTTATGGCAAATCAAACTTCCCTTCAACCCAACACGGTGTCACAAAACGAGGCACTTGAACATGTTACTGCTTTTCTAAAAGAAAACCTCAAACTCTCAGGTTTGTATTGTTTCGGTGTACAGCACACCATTAAATCCAAGCATTGTTATTTATCAGGTAATGCATTTAACCAAAGTAACTACCACTTTTACATACTGGCGTTTTGCCCGGAATTTAAAGAAAATGCCGTTGGCGAATTGGCAGATGTACTTAAAACCAAAAGCAATGGGCAATATACTATTACGCTTTTGTTGCACAAAGCCAGTGCGGTAAGGCAATTAACGGCACAGCAAAGCTATTTCTTTCAAAAAGTAATGCAATCTGGTGTATTGTATAAGCATCCTGTAGTTCCTCCTGTCGTAACTGTAGAACGTTATCCAAAACGCAATATCGAAAGTATCAGGGCGTATTGGCACAACCGCAACCGCATTGCCGAGACGTTTTTAGAATCGCAAAACCAGATAGAAGGTTTTGATACCCAACCCATTCAGGAATCGATGCTGCATATGGCTATAGAGAACATTACCTTGGCGCTAATCCATACTTTTCTGGGCTACCGCCCGATGCATTTCTCATTGGGTTATCTTTTTGATTTATGCAAACTTTTTTGCTCACTGCCGGAGGATATTTTCCCGAGGAATACTCCGGAAGAACTGAAAATTTTCCAACTTCTATCGCAACATCTGAGTAAGCTGCGCTCCGTTAAATTAAAGCCTACAGATTTCGTTCTTACAGAACTACTGCAAAGACGTTGTTATCAATTCCACGAAAAAGCAACGCTGCTAATAGAAGCCGAAATAAAACGCCTGGAAGAAACCAACTAACCTAAAACCAATAATCATGAAAGAAAACGAAATACATTCCTTAACAGACCTCCATAAGTACATCGGGAACAGAAGGTATTTTACCCTTCTTAAGCCCTGTGAGCATCGAAAGGAATCCTACAACGTTCCTTTACAGTTTTCCGGTCATGCCGATGTAATCTTTACCGTTATGGATATTATAAAAGTTGCTATTCTGGCCTTAGAGGCAGACGAACCCTACGATTCCAATCATATAGTAAATTCCAGAATAAACATCCGCAACCTCCTCGAAATTGCTTTACAACTAATCCCCATGGAAGAAATGCAACTGCTGGACGAAATACACCAATTACATGAAACGTATAAAAAAACGGAAACAAGTACTGAGATAACAAAGCAATGAGTATAAAAACTAAAAAGAGTATACAAAACTAATTGCACACTCTTTAAAGACTCATTAATCAGAAGCGTTAACTTCCAATCGTTTAGTTCAATAAAGGTACAAAAAATTCCCTTTTAGAATAATAATTATATATTAAAAATTTAATTTCAAATCCTCAATTATAAAATAAGGCATGGATAATGCATGGTTAGTGTATGGATAGTGTATTAATAATGTATGAAAAATTCTAATCCGCGCAATCGGAGATCTCTCAAGCCGTCATTGCGAGCGTAGTGAAACGCAGCGCGGCAATCTCATGAATAAAAGCCAACGCATCAATCAAGAGATTACTTTGTCAGTTCGCTTCGCTCGGGTGCCACACACCACTACGTTACGTTCGCAATGACGTGTGGAATGAGTTTCGCTTGCAATGACAACTTGTACTGTCATTACGAGGAGGGACGACGAAGTAATCTCTGCATTGAACATGAGATTGCCGCGCTTCACTTCGTTATGCTCGCAATGACAATCGTGAATCAAAGCACCTCTTAAGAACGTGTAGCCGTTATGAATTATGAATAAGACCATTTAATAACAAAAAATACAATTTGAGAACCCTTACGGCTTTCGTCTGGACATAACAATAAAAAAAGCCTTTTCGTTATGAAAAGGCTTTTCGTTTTATACTTTATAAAATTACTTTTTAATCACTTTAAAAGTTTTACTTTTCGTTTCACTGTCAATACGAACAAAATAAACCCCATTGGCTACCCCGTCAAGAGACAAGTGTAATTCCTCCTGCTGGGCAAAGTTGATTTGCTTGATGGTCTTCCCTAGCAGATCCGTTATGATAACTTCAGCCTTGTCGAAACTATAAGGCAAACGAATGGTAAAATTCCCCATTGTTGGATTAGGGTACAAGCTTATACCAGCCCAAACATCATCTTTAACACCCAGAACAGTATTACAAACAGAGGTAGCTTCACAGCCTCCAACCGTTAAAATAACCGCATAGTTTCCATCTACTGATGGTGTAAAAGACTGACCGTTTGCTCCCGGAACAAAGGCATTTCCGTTATTACAATCGATCCACTGATAACTGTCAGCTGTAGCATTTGCAGTTAAAGTTCCTCCTGAAACTGTTACAGTCGTATCAGTCGTATTGTTAAGAATCACGTTTTGTGTAGCCGTACTCGTGTTACCGTTACCATCCGCAAAAGTCCACGTTACTACCGTT
>NZ_JBSNCR010000009.1:0-26964 GCF_053764385.1 Flavobacterium pedocola
TATAGCCACATTGCTTCCGTTTAAAGTATCAAAACCGTTTCCGTTATTGTTCAGTACGTTTCCGGCATTAGGATTTCCTGTTGTTCCGTTTCCGCCGTTGATGGTGTCGTCCTGGGCAATTATTGCAGGAGGTGTAACCGTTACAGTTACGGTTGCAGGATCACAATTTGTCGGATTTAGTTTTTCACAAATCTGATAAACTAAAGTATAAGTTCCGGCCGGTGTTCCCGCTGGTATGGATACTTGTCCTGTAGTAGTGCTGATAACCGGTACAGGATTGTTTCCAATAGGAGTAGCCGGTGTGGTAACAGTCAGGTTGACTTGTGAAATCAATACTGGGCTTCCGTTTAGGGTATCAGGTCCGTTGCCGTTGTTGTTCAGTACGTTTCCTGCATTTGGATTACCGGTTGTTCCGTTTCCGCCGCTTATAGTGTCGTTCTGAGCTATAATAGCCGGAGGAGTAACCGTTACAGTTACGGTTGCCGGATCACAATTTGTCGGATTTAGTTTTTCACAAATCTGATAAACTAAAGTATAGGTTCCGGCAGGCGTTCCCGCTGGTACGGATACTTGTCCTGTAGTAGTGCTGATAATTGGCACCGGATTATTACCGATAGGAGTAGCCGGAGTCGTAACAGTCAGGTTGACTTGTGAAATGGATACCGGGCTTCCGTTTAGGGTATCAGGTCCGTTGCCGTTGTTGTTCAGTACGTTTCCTGCATTTGGATTTCCGGTTGTTCCGTTTCCGCCGTTTATAGTGTCGTTCTGAGCTATAATAGCCGGAGGAGTAACCGTTACAGTTACGGTTGCCGGATCACAATTTGTCGGATTTAGTTTTTCGCAAATCTGATATACCAAAGTATAAGTTCCGGCCGGTGTTCCCGCTGGTACGGATACTTGTCCTGTAGTAGTGTTGATAACCGGCACCGGATTGTTTCCGATAGGAGTAGCCGGTGTAGTAACCGTTAGGTTCACTTGTGAAATCAATACTGGGCTTCCGTTTAGGGTATCAGGTCCGTTGCCGTTGTTGTTCAGTACGTTTCCTGCATTTGGATTACCGGTTGTTCCGTTTCCTCCATTGATAGTGTCGTCCTGAGCTATAATAGCTGGTGGAGTAACTGTTACGGTTACGGTTGCCGGATCACAATTTGTCGGATTTAGTTTCTCACAAATCTGATATACCAAAGTATAAGTTCCGGCCGGTGTTCCCGGTGGTACGGATACTTGCCCAGTAGTAGTACTGATAATCGGCACCGGATTGTTTCCAATTGGTGTTGCCGGAGTTGTAACGGTTAAATTCACCTGTGAAATAGCTACATTACTTCCGTTTAAAGTATCAAAACCGTTTCCGTTGTTATTCAGTACGTTTCCTGCATTTGGATTACCGGTTGTTCCGTTTCCGCCGTTAATAGTGTCGTCCTGAGCTATAATAGCTGGTGGAGTAACTGTTACGGTTACGGTTGCCGGATCACAATTGGTAGGGTTGATTTTCTCGCAAATCTGATACACTAACGTATAAGTTCCCGCAGGTGTTCCCGGTGGTACGGATACTTGTCCCGTAGTAGTACTGATAACCGGTACAGGATTGTTTCCAATAGGAGTAGCTGGTGTGGTAACGGTCAGATTCACTTGTGAAATGGCTACATTGTTCCCATTAATGGTGTCAGCTCCATTTCCGTTATTGTTCAGTACGTTTCCAGCATTAGGATTTCCTGATGTACCGTTTCCGCCGTTTATAGTGTCGTCCTGAGCTATGATTACATTAACCGGTGATGTCGTGGACGTTGACGTATTGTTACCAGGATCCGGATCCGGCTGATTACCTGTTATGGTAGCAGTATTGACGTAGTTTCCGGTTGCATTGACAGTAACGGTTAGAACCAGCGTTGCATTGGCACCTGAATTCAGATTACCGATATTCCAGACACCGGTACCATTGTTATAAGTTCCGGTAGATGCGGTGTGACTGATATAAGTATATCCGGATGGAAGGATGTCATTTACAACAACACCGTCTGCATCTCTTGGGCCTCCATTGGAAGCTACAATTGTGAATTGAATTGTAGAGCCAACTGCTGGAGTAGCATTGCTAACAGTTTTCACAACGCCTAAATCGGATGCGATACAGTAGAGCGGGCCACCTCCGTCGTTACTGTCTTTCGTATTCACAAAAGCCCCGTAAACATTCAGATTGCTGATAGCGCTGGCCAGAGAACCAACTCTGATTTGTATTTCATCAAAAGATAAAGTCGCTTTAAATCCTACATTATAAAAACCGGGACCGCTTCCAAATATCGGTGTAAGTAAAGACAAACTAAGCAGTTGTCCTCCGGTTCTCGATTCACGGAACTGTCCGTTGTTATAAGTTGAAATGGTTAAGGTCTGGAACAAATCCAATTCAATAAGATTGTTGAGATCCTTAATAGTAAATCCGGCAATTGTTCCCGGAGGATACGTAAACAACTGATCGGTAACCGCAATGGAGCCTGTTGCAAGCGTACTGGCAGTTAACGTAATTCTGGCATAATCCGTAGTACTTGCTGTTAAGACATTGTTAGTATCATTTACGGCACAAGCGGCACATACCACACCATCAATTCCGGAATGAGCGCCATTTATGTATACCGGGAAGGTTGGATTCGTTAGCGGATATGTTTGATTACATTCAACAGTAGCCGGACAGAATTTTTCCAGTACGGTACCATAAACTTTTACAGTGCCCAACGTTACCGTAGCCAGATTCGTAAATTTTATCTGTACTTCATCGAAAGGCATCGTGGCCACAAAGCCGACCGTCTGTCTTCCGGTTCCAACCAATAGAATTGTATTGACCGAAATTAAGGCACCATTTCCGGATTTGGTTTCCTGTTGGACACCATTCAGGAAAGTAGTAACACGGATGGCATCAAAAACATTGGCATTTAACAGCGCGATGCTTTCAATGTCAAAACCGGCAAATGTACCCGCCGGATAATCGGTAATTTGTTCTTTTACTGCTATTTTGCCACTTGTTCCGACACTGGCTGTCAAATCGATAAGCGCATAATTAGAAGCATTGGTATCTATTAGATTTTCAGTATTGCTAACCGAACAAAGCGCACACACCAAACCGTCTATTCCGGTTCGGTCACCATCGATGTAAACAGGATAGGTTGGTGCACTGATGATTGTTTGGGTGTTACAAGCTAATGGTGGTCCGGCACAGAATTTCTGGAATATTGCACCGTATACTCTGGTCTGTCCCATGTTTAAACCTGCAACTTGATTTACTGATATCTGGACTTCATCAAAAGACATAGTCGCTACAAAACCTAATTTATAGCGGCCGTTTACTGAAAGAAGCCCTCCGTTAACCAGTAAATTATTTCCCGAAAATTGCTCTCTAAAAGCACCGTTGAGATAAGTTTTTACCTGAACATTACTGAGTGCTGAAGCATTTAAAAGGGTTACATTTTCAACTTCAAAACCTGCATAAGTGCCTGCGGGATAATCGGTAATCTGGTCTTTGACAGCCAGACTTACAGACCCAAGAACACCTGCTATTAAGTTAAGGTCGGCATAATCGGTTGAACTTGCGGATATTGCGTTTTCAGGGTTTGCAACATTCCCGACGCCTACACCGGATATCCCTGTATGATTGTTCTGAATCGCAGCAGGATAATTTGGAAGATTAATGGCTGTTGGCGCATTACAGGTTAATTCAGGGCCGGCACAGTAATTTCTAATCACTGCATAGTATACGTTTGTAGAGGTTGTGGCTGAAACTAAGCTGTCGAAGGAAATCTCTATGGCATCGAACGTTTGGGTTGTATTAAAACCGACAATATAGTTTCCAGGAGCCGATAGTAAGTTTAGGCTAATAAGAGCGGAACCGTTATAGGTTTCCCGTAAGGTACCTCCCAAATAAGTTCTCACAGATATGCTGTTGATCAAATCTAGTGATAAAAGCCCCCCATTCGGATTGATCCTAAAACCTGCAAAAGAGCCCGCCGCAAAAAAATCATTGCTGTCAGTTACTCTTAATCGATGGTTTACACCAATACCAATGCTTGTTGTTACAGTGGCATAATTCGTTAAATTTGAATCCGTTAACCTGGTGATGTTGGACACCCCACAACCTAACAGACATATTCCTGTTGTCGAGAATGTGGGCGTTAAGTTGTCAAAAGTATTTGCGGCTACGGGAACAGGTTGTTCAGTATTGCATTGAATGGTGCCATTACTCAAAGCTTCTGTCCTGTTTTTATGGTTTCCTTTTTCATGCGAATAGGAAATCAAATTACAGACAATCGTGAAGAACGTCAGTAATACTAAAGTAATCTTAGATTTCATACAATTAAAATTTTTACTTGAATACTCCTTAAAAACTCGGTTTATCCATTAACCTGTTTCCAGAATATGCTATAACTTTTAATTGTTACGGATGATAAAATTACTTTGATATACTATTTCCTGTAGTATTTTATCCTTTAAAAGCATAAAAAAACGTTTAACAAGGAAAATTCTTTCAAAAAGAACACATATATGTGTTTTGTTTACAAGTTTTAATGAAAGTCAAATTGTTGTATAGGATAATTGTTACGCAAAATTAAGAGCGATTCTTCATTCTGAAAATATTAATACTGAAGTACATTTGTCGGCTTTTCGAATTCTTTCTTTGCGCTCAGTTTTCCGTCTTCATTATAAAATTTCCACAGCCCTGATTTTTGACCCATATAATAAGTCCCTTTTTCTTTTTTTCTTCCGTTTTCAAAATAAACAACCCATTTGCTGTTGGCCAGATCTTTCTCGAAAACACCTTCGGAAGCAAGATTACCATTTTCAAAATAATAAGCATAGTCGCCTTGCTTTTCGTCATCCATATAATTCGCCACTTCCTTTAAATTCCCGTTATTATAATATGATTTCCATAAGCCTGTTTTCATTCCGCCTTTATAAAATTGTTCTGCCAGTATTTTTCCGTTTTCATCGTAAAAATACCAGGCACCGATTTTCATATCGCGTTCGAAAGTTCCTTTTTCTTTAATCTGGCCGTTGGGGTAGTAGGTAAGGGCTTCGCCTTGTTGCATATCGTTTACATAATTTACTTCAAAGAACAATTCGCCGGTTTCATACCATTTTTTCCAATGTCCTACCTTTGTATATTCTTTGTGGAATTCTTCCCTGAATGGCTTTCCGTTCGGATAATATTCAACGGCTTTACCGTATAGAATGCCATAGTCGAAATTCTTTTCAGACATGAGTATCCCGTTTTCATAATAATTTTTGAAGATTCCGTTTTCCTTGTTGTTGTCATAACTGCCTTCCGTGCATTTGTTGCCGTTTTCAAACCACGAAACATAAGCGCCATGCAGTTTGTCGTTCAGATAATTTCCTTCGGATGCCTTTTTGCTGCTTGGATAATAAGAAACCCAAAGCCCTTCTTTCATTCCGTTTACTGTACGACCTTTTGAACTTATTGTTTTTGTGCCTTCAAAAAAGTAGGTACTTATTTCCTCTTTTTGCAAAGTCATATTATTTGTCTGAGCTGAAATTGCAGTAGCACAAAGTAATATTGCTCCTAAAACTATTCCTTTTATTTTTATCATAATTTCATTTTGAATTAAAAGAGAACCACAAGAACACCTTATTGCAGTTCGCATAAAGGTTCCCGTGGTTAATCTGTTTATTAAAAATTATCTAACTACCTGAAACGTTTCGCTGGTATTGTTATAGGACAATTTCACAAAATACACTCCAGAGCTTAATTTGTTACCGACATTCCAAGGAAGTTCCTGAAAACCAGAACCTAAACTTCCTTTATAAATGGTTTCCACGATTTTTCCGGACATGTCCGCTAATTCAACTTTTACATTCTCTGATGCTGTAGGCAATTCAAAGGAAATTTTCGTGTTAGCCACTACCGGATTCGGGTAAACTTTCAATTTGTTTTTACCTTCATTAACGGCATTATGCGGTTCTGTGCGTAACGTAGTGTTATAAACAAATGCTTTCTCTGCAGACCAATCGCTCCATTTTAAGTTTTCATCTCGGTAACGGACTTTGTAATAGTACGTTTGTCCGGTTACAAGTCCGTAAGTAGATGCATTCAATCTTGAAATATCCAAATTGGCATTTCTGTTGATTGGCGTATAGTTTGGTGCACGGGTATCGTCATAGATATTGTACTTATCCTGTTCTTTGTTGATTAACAAAGTTGCATAATTTCCTGAAGTAGCTGTAACCTGAAAGTGACAGGTTTGAGGTACATCAACGCCTACCATTGGTGAAGCCACTAAAGTAGTTAGGTTTTCAATTCCGATAGCCGTAGGTGTTTGTGGTTTGGCTTGGTTTAGGTTTAAATGGAATTCATCTACCAGTTCGTTTACAACCGGCCTGTTGCTGTTTCCGAAGCTGAAGGTTTTGGCAGTGAACGATTTATTGTCCACATCAATATCCACCAACGTCCAGCAGTAAATGTCTTTACTTACTTTAATTTCCGGATAATCCGTTTGGTTGGCATACATTCCCCAACGATCCAATGCTGATCCGGCTCCTCCAGACAATTCTAAATACATGTCATGAGTTCCGGAAGTAATATCTGTTACACCTCTTTCATAATTATGAGAATGTCCGTAAGCCAGTAATGCATTTTTAGGGTATTGTTTCAATTTAGGAAGGATGCTGTTCTGAACGTAAACTTCATTTCCGTCAGGCCATATTTCGCTATGTCCCGGATGGTGCAGGAATGAGAATACAAAATCAATATCCGCATTTGCGTTTGACTCTTGTAATCTGGCATCAATCCAGTTAATCTGATCGCTTACTTTGTAGCCTGAATTTGCATTAACCGCTAAAATTTGGGTGTTACCATAGATGTAATTGTAGAATTTCTCATTGTACGAATGACCTACCGGATAGCCGTTTGTCAATTCATGATACTTTACATACTTAAAATAATTTGACGAGTCTCCTTCATGGTTACCAATACTGATCATTGAAGGGATGGAAGCTGTAAGCGGAGCAAAAGGAGTGAAATATTCATCAGTATATTGGCTCACCACAGATCCGGTTGAAACCACGTCACCACAATTCAAAATCAAATCGACAGAATTGTGAAGGTTTGGACCATAAAGTTCCGTTAGTTTATTCTTGATTTGCAGTACGTTTTGAGTTGTTTTAGCAATATCAGTTCTGTTATCACCTAAGAGTACCATTCGGATATGCTGATTTGGAGCACTTCTTAAAGCAGGTGTTCTGAATGCATTAACCGCAGAAGCTGTTGTGCCGTTATAGCACTGGTAGAAATATTCAGTGTCCGGCTGTAATCCTGTTAACTGTACTGTATGCCAATAGTAATTTGCGGTAGCATTAATTCTTTCCCAGGTTCCGGTTGTGGTTTGATTTAAATTGGTACTGCTGGTTCCAAATTTTACTGTTGGATTTTGAGCCGTGTTGGTTGAATGCCAGGAAATATAAGTAGAGGTTGGTGTAGCGGTTTGTAAATAAGGATTCATGCCATTTGAAACAGGTGCTGGTGAATGACCATAACCCCCAATTGTTGCCACTTCCGCAGCGGTAAGGTTTCTGTTGAATACTCCAATTGCCGCAACATCCATTTGATTGTCTTCACCATTATCATCGGCTAACAGCAATAATAGCGGATCTAAAGCATAACGTCCGTTTAAGGTGTTTGGAAGCCCCGGATTCCATAACTGGCCGTCGATATACATTTTAATTTCATTACCTACATCAGCAGTTATTACCATTCGGTACCATTCGTTAGGCAAAACCGTCGAGCTGGAATATGTTAAAGCAGTAACCCCAATTTTTCCGGCTGGATTAATAAACAAATCACCGTCGTTTGCATTCCCTTGATTTGTTTGCATGAAGCTGTAATACTGCCCGGTTGACGGTATTTTAAAGTCAATCATAACCGAGTACTTGTTAGGATAGGTTTGCCCGTAATTCGGTACGCCATGTGTACATTTAAAATAATTCCCGATAGTTTTTCTTACGGCGAAATTTGAAGCAGTTGGCCCTGCAACCTGTGTAAAAGTTCCCTGTGCAACAAGATTGGTACCTACCTGTGCCTGAACAAGATTGGCACTGTTGTCGAAATTCCAGTATCCTGACAGTATCCCTGTCCAGTTACTTGGATTAAATGTGGTTTGACTTGTGCCGAGATAAGTACTCGAGACTAGTAATACGGTTAATAATTTTTTCATTTATTTTTGATTTTTGGTTGTTTAGTTAAATGAGTGGAAAAATTACAAAAAAGTAAGTATTATCTGTTTATTTTATTGTTAAAAAATTAACAATAATATTGATTTTCAAAAAGTTAATAAAACAAGGTAACATGATACATCTGTGGAATTGAGAGGTGTGAATTGTTTCCAAATATTGATGAATAGACAGGAAAAGAAGGCGTTCTGATTTAAAAAAAAGGAGAAAATTTGTCCGGAAGTCTGCATAAAAAAGTAGCAAACTTAACAGGTTGGAGAAAAGAGGGTTTAAACCGAAATTAAGAAATGGTTAAACAAAACAGGAGTGATGCATAATAAAGAAATCTCAACAGTGAAGTTATGATCCTCTATTATGATGTTTTTAAAGTGCTTTTGGTTTGAAAAGGATGGATTACTTTCCGATACAGAAATTGGCGAAAATATTACCAAGTAATTCATCGTTAGTTACCTGACCGGTTATCTCACCGAAATAATATAACGCCTGACGGATATCAATCGCCATTAAATCTGCTGGTAATCCGCCTTTTAGTCCCCATTGGACTTTTTGGATTTCTTCCAGCGCTTTTAACAACGAATCATAATGACGGGTGTTGGTTACAATAGTTTCGTTGTTGCGAAGTGCACCTGTATTTACGAAGGACAACAGCTGCTTTTTCAGTTCATCAACGCCTTCGTGTTTTTTAGCCGAGAGTAATAGAATATGATCAATTTGCGACTTCAACATGTCAATTTCGCCCTGGCTCAGCAAATCTTTTTTGTTTGCTATTACGATTAACGGTTTTAAAGGAAATTGGTTTTTGATTTTCTCGATTTCGACTTTAAATTTTTCGCCTTCGTCCTTAAAGTGCATACTGTCGAACAGGTAAATTACTACCTGAGACGATTCGATTTTCTCAAAGGTTTTTTTGATTCCGATGCTTTCCACCACATCTTTTGTTTCGCGAATTCCGGCTGTATCAATAAAACGGAAACCTATACCGTCGATAACCAGTTCGTCTTCAATAGTATCGCGTGTGGTTCCGGCAATATCGGATACAATCGCTCTTTCTTCGTTTAAAAGTGAGTTTAAAAGCGTTGATTTTCCAACATTAGGTTCTCCGACAATCGCCACAGGAATACCATTTTTGATCACATTTCCAACGGCAAACGAATCAATCAAACGCTTCAGAACAAATTCGATACGGTTGAGCAATTCATAAAATTGGGTTCTGTCGGCGAATTCCACATCTTCTTCCGCGAAGTCTAATTCCAATTCTATAAGGGAAGCGAAGTTTAGTAATTCTTCACGCAGTTTGGCAATTTCGTTACTGAAACCTCCGCGCATCTGCTGTATCGCAATCTGATGACTGGCCTCGTTATCGGACGCGATCAAATCGGCTACGGCTTCGGCTTGGGATAAATCCATTTTACCGTTTAAAAAGGAGCGTAAGGTAAATTCACCCGCCTGAGCCATTCGGCATCCTCTACGAAGCAGTAACTGGATAATCTGCTGTTGGATATAGGTTGAACCATGGCAGGAAATCTCCACCGTATTTTCGCCGGTATACGAATTTGTTCCTTTAAAAAGGGAAACCAACACCTGGTCGATTACTTTACCATTGTCTGTTATATGCCCTAAATGAAGGGTATGGGTGCGCTGCTTGGTTAAATCCTTCCCGGAAATTGATTGAAATACTTGCGCAGCTATTGCAATAGCGTCTTTTCCTGAAATACGGATTACTGCAATAGCTCCTGCTCCGGAGGGTGTAGCCAAAGCCACAATGGTATCGTTTGGAATCATTCTCGAGTTGCAAAAGTTACGAAGTTGCAAAGTTACGAAGTTTTTGGTTGTTAGCTAACAGCTTTTAGCTTTTAGCTTAAGGTTATTCAGGTTAAATAATTGTAAAACTGATAGTTATCATGTTTTATCTGCTTTACATTTAGTAACTTTATGTGAGATTTTGAAAATCAGTAGTCATGAAAAAGATACTCTTTCCAACAGATTTTTCTGAAACGGCAAACAATGCCTTTGTTTACGCTTTAGAAATGGCAAAATCCATTGATGCGGAAGTAATTGTACTTCATGTCTATGATTTGCCATCGGTTTCTTTCGGTGAAGTTCCCGTAACTTTAGTGGAAATATACGATTCCATCGAACTTAATAATTTCGAAAATTTTAAAGATCAGATCCCGCATTTAAGAAAGATTGCAGAAAAATACCAGCTGGATAATGTGAAAATGAGTCATGTGCTTCGTCACGGTGATTTGGTACGCATTATGAAAGACATGTGTATCGAAGAAAAGATTGACATGATTGTCATGGGAACCAATGGAGCTTCCGGCTTACAGGAACTGTTTTTAGGTTCGAATACAGGTAATGCCATTGTGAATGTTCCGGTAACACTTTTAAGTATTCCGAATCAGGCAAAATTTGAACGAATCAAACATATCGGTTTTACCACCACATTCAACGATTATGATCAGGTAGCATTGCACAGAGTCATTTCAATAGCTAAAAAATTCCATGCCAATGTTAAGTGTTTGGCTGTGAAAACAGACAGTTTCAAAGTAACGAACGAAGGTGTTGAATATTGGAAATCAGAGTTTAAAAACGAACCGGTTGAATTTTTCATTATTCCAAACGATAATGTAAAAGATACTATTATGGATTTTGTTGATAGCCAACAGATCGATATGCTCGCCATGGTAACCCATAAGCGAAATTTCTTTGAAGAATTATTCACCCACAGTTTAACCCAGAAATTATCGTATCATATTGAAACCCCTATTTTGGCTTTTCATGAAGATTAATTTTTCAGTCGCAGTTTTCAGTCGCAGTCTCAGTTTTTAATCTCATTGTTGACAAAAGTCAAATAGCAAGAAATAAAAAACCGCAATTCCAATAAAGGTCTTGCGGTTTCTTGGTATAAAAGGGTTGGTTATAGCTTTTTAAAGTCTTCAGTCTCAGTTTTCTGCAACTGTTTTTTCTGTGACTGTCAACTGCGACTGCTTACTAATTATTAAGCATTACCGGCATTACCAGCATGGTAACAGTTTCGCCTTCGTCTAATCCGTCAACAGGAGTAAGGATTCCAGCTCTGTTTGGTAAGGACATTTCCAATTGGATTTCGTCTGATTGCAAGTTGGTCAACATCTCAGTAAGGAAACGCGAGTTGAATCCGATTTGCATGTCATCACCTTGGTAATCACAAGTCAGACGTTCTTCTGCTTTGTTTGAGTAATCGATATCTTCTGCAGAAATGTTCAATTCGGCACCTGCGATTTTTAAACGGATCTGGTGTGTTGTTTTGTTTGCGAAGATCGCCACACGACGTACAGAACTTAAGAACTGGCTTCTGTCCATCAACAACTTATTAGGGTTTTCTTTCGGGATTACCGCTTCGTAGTTTGGATATTTACCGTCAATCAAACGACAGGTTAACGTATAATTATCAAACGTAAAAGTAGCATTCGAATCGTTGTATTCAATTTTTACTTCTGCATCGGAAGTTCCTAAAATACCTTTTAAGATGTTTAAAGGTTTCTTAGGCATGATGAAATCTGCAGCTTGTGATGCTTTTACATCAGTTCTCGCATATTTTACCAATTTGTGAGCATCAGTAGCCACGAAAATCAAACCTTCTGTGGAGAACTGGAAAAATACACCCGACATCACCGGACGTAAATCATCGTTACCGGCAGCGAAGATGGTTTTGCTGATAGCTGTTGCCAATACTTCGGCAGGAACCAAAGTTGAAGAAGGTTCATCTAAAACCACTGCTTTAGGGAACTCTTCACCCGGAGCATACGCCAAGGCATATTTACCGGAGTTTGAACTGATTTCGATGGTGTTATTGTCTTCAACCGTGAACGTTAATGGCTGCTCAGGAAAGGTTTTTAGGATTTCCAACAATAATTTTGCCGGAACCGCAACACTTCCTTTGCTGGTAGAATCAATTTCCAAAGTGGAAGACATGGTAGTCTCCAAATCAGAAGCTGAAACGGTTAACTGGTTGTTATCTAATTCAAATAAGAAATTATCCAAAATAGGCAAGGTGTTGCTGCTGTTGATCACGCTACCTAATACTTGCAATTGTTTTAACAAATACGAACTGGATACTATAAATTTCATCATCTTTCTTTTTAAGGTGTGTAAAATTGCATTTATATTTTACAATTCACAAATATATTCTAATCTAATTAACGTCAAAAACAAATTTATTAACAACTAGCGGGCATATTTACGTTTTCTCAGGAAGGTGAACAGGAATCCGAATATCGCTAATACAACTATTGGTAATCCGACAGTTAGGATTTGTGTAAACGTATAATTCTCATAAACTTTTTCTTTGTCCAGTAAAGGCAGATCCACGTCTTTGCTGCGAATGTTAATAAGTCCGTTGTCGTCCAGTAAATAATTCACACAGTTCAGCATGAATTCCTTGTTACCGAATAGGTTATTGGTCCATTTGTCGTATCCTAATTCTAAGGGTTGGTAAGCTTGGTCTAATTGATTTTTTACCACATCACCGTCAGAAATGATAATCATTTTGTTGTTTTTACCAACAGTTTTATAAGCTGAATCCTGAAAAGGCAACACACGGTTTTCGTACATCGAATGAAACTTACCTTCCAGCAATACCGACATTGCAAAACGTCCTCCTCCCGGATAATCCTTCGGAGTGCTTTCTTCGGTTACCATATCCAGATTCACCTGTGTTGGTGTTCCGATTGCTTTGGAATATTGGGATGATTCCATTAAAACCGTCTTTTTGATATCGTTTTTCAGCAATTCGATCGGGCTGGCGAATTCGAATTTTACGCCTTCAATATTTTTTACAATCGGATGTTCGGACTGCGGATACACAAAAGGCGAATATTTCCACGGATATTGTTCGTACTGCGTTTGGCTTCCCGGATCTCCTGAAGCTAATTTGATAGGAGTGGCCTGCTCGTCTTTTACCAATAAAGGGTTGATACGGACGCCGTATTTGAAGAACATGTCTGTTAAGTTCAAATCCTTCGGATAAGCAAGGATAGAACCGGTTTCGTTATACAGACTGTCCATTTCCGCCTGAACATTATCTACTAACCAAAGTGTTTTTCCACCGTTGATTATGAATTGGTCCAATACTTCTTTTTCTTCTTCAGTAAAGCGTTTGGATGGTTTGGTGATAATGGCCAAATCGTATTTTTTCAAGGCTTCCAGAGAACGCTTCGGGCTTTTAGCAACGGAATCCATGGTGAACGGACCGATGTAATAGCTTTCACGAACGGACTTCAGGAAATCAGCAATCTGTAAATCGTGAAGCTCTCCAATACCTTTGATAACGGCTATTTTCTTTTCTTTCTGTTTTGTGATTTTGTTAAAAGCATCGGCAAAGGCATACTCCAAATGCTGCACGGAACTCACTACTTTTTCTTCCGTGGAAGCCCCCATCATGTTTTTCAGTAACTGAACTTTGGTCACTTTACCGTTGTAAGTAGCAACTGCCCAAGGGAAAACCACTTCCTGTGATTGCTTTCCTTTGTCATCAACAGTAATGCTGATTGGGGTTAAACCGCGCTGGTACAGCATTTTCATGTTGGCCTCACGCTCTTCTTCTTTCTCTAAAGGGTTTACAAACTGGAAAATTATGTTGGAGTTATAGGCTTTAAATTCTTCTAACGTCTGACGGGTTTCACTTTGCAGACGCTTGAATTCTGCCGGAAATTGTCCTTCCAGATAGACATCGATATACAACGGACTGTCCACCTGTTTGATCAGGTTCAGGGAAGTTTCCGATAACGTATAACGTTTGTCGGCGGTTAAGTCGAAACGCTTGAAAAAGTAATTTCCGAAAATATTTAGGGCAATCAATCCTACGATTAAAATTCCTAATTGCTTTAATCCTTGTTGTTTAGCTTCTGTCATCATTACCATTTCAAAGATTTAAGTTGATAAACCGTTCCTGCTAAAAAAGCAATGGTAACGCTAACGAAATATAAAATATCACGAGTGTCCAAAACCCCGCGGCTCATACTTTTAAAGTGGTATTCAAAACCGAAGCTGGAAAATAAATCCCCAAAACTGCCCATGAAACTTGCCATTCCTTCAAATCCGTAGTAGAATACAAAGCACAAAAACACCGCAATGATAAAGGATACAATCTGGTTATCAGAAAGCGTAGAAGTGAAGATCCCGATTGCAGAATAAGCCGCAATTAAAAACAAAAGCCCGAAATAAGAACCCATAGTGCTTCCCATGTCCAGGTTTCCGACCGGATTTCCTAAATCGGAGATCGCGAAAACATAAATTAAAGTAGGAATGATAGCAATTACAATCAATAAGAAGGCCCCGAAGAATTTTCCGTTTACGATTTCCCAGGTGCTTAGCGGTTTGGTAAGCATCAACTCTATGGTACCTTGTTTTTTCTCATCGGAGAAACTACGCATGGTTACCGACGGAATCAGGAAAAGTAAAATCCATGGCGCCAAAGTGAAGAAAGGGCTCAAATCGGCAAATCCGCTTTTTAAAATATTGAATTCTCCTTCAAAAACCCAAAGGAAAAGCCCGTTGAGCAAAAGAAAAATAGCGATAACCAAATACCCGATCGGCGAACCGAAAAACGATTTGATTTCTCTTAGTAATAATGCTTTCATTCTTTGTGTTTATTTGTTTATCCGGTAATTCGGTTATTCGAATCCCTTGTTTTAGTGTTTTATCTGTAAACTGTGACTGCGACTGATTACTCTAAAGTTGCCAATTTGTCAACACTCCAAGCTTCCGGCTTATCGTTGAACAGTTTTTTAGTGAACGTCCAAACGTCGTAAAACAGTTCCGAATTGCGGTAATTTTCCAGATCCTGCTCGGTTTCCCAATAACTGTAGGTAAAAAAAATACACGGATTGTTTTTATCCTGATACAATTCAAGAAAACGGTTTCCCGGCGCATTTCGGATTTTTTCCTTCATCAGTTCGAAATTTTCCAGAAATGCCGGAATATTTTCTTCGTGAAAACTCAGTTTTACAATGCGTACAAACATACAATTTTTTGGTTATTTGGTTATTCGTTTATTTTGGTTATTTGGAATTCGGTTATTCCATTCTTTGTTCTTGCTTCTTGTTTCTTGTTTCTTCAAAGTCTGTTAAAAAAACTGAATAGTTACCAAATCCCTGAATTTCAAACCTAATAGCGAGGTGGCTGAACCAACTGTGGACGGATTGCTTTTGTAAATGGCAATCTCCAGTAAATCCGCTTCGTTGAAAAGTGCCAATCGTTCGCCTTCGTAATCTTTCAGTGTGAATTTCTCTGAGACTTTGAAATCGGAATAGCCTTTGTGTACACTTCGGATGGTTTTGGTACCGAATTTAATTTCGAAGCCACGCCCTTTACCTATCTCTGAAATCATTTTTTTGGAGATGTTGGTTACGCAGTTTCCAAAATGATCAATGTAAACCACATAGCCTTTGATTGAACCGGAATCTGAAGCGGCTGTGGGCTGCAATTCGCTCATCTCTTTAATCTGTGACGTTTCTTTCCCGATTACACTCAAGGTTCCGCCTTTGGCCAAATGACACGCTACTTTCACGAACACATCCATATCCGAAGAACCTTCCGGCAAACGGTCATGAATGTTGATTTCGACAATCTGCTGTGGGACAATTTTCTGGGTTAAGATGCTTAGGATTCCGTTATCGGCACAAATGAAATAATGATCGTTCCATTGCATGGCGATGTGTTTGTTCTCAAAAGTACGTTCGGAATCCACACCAATTAAGTGTACAGAGCCTTTCGGAAAACTGTTATAAGCAGCATTGATAATGTAACTCGCTTCTGAAATATTAAACAGGTCGATATGGTGTGAAATGTCAATAATCTGTGCCTGAGGATGTTCTGTAATAATTTTACCTTTCAGCGCTCCCACAAAGTGGTCTTTCAAGCCAAAATCGGTAGTTAGCGTAATTATTGACATCATTTTGTTTATAACTATTACAGAAAGATTTTCTAAAATTCATTAGATTTGAGATAATGCAAAGCTAACTTATTTTTTAATTAAATCCTTGTTGCTTTTGAACGAAAGAACCATTGAATTGACAGACATTACTCCAAAAGATTTTTGGGGTACGCAAGATGCTCATTTAGAGCTAATTAAAAAATTATACCCAAAATTAAAGATTGTAGCCCGTGGCACGTTGGTGAAAGCCTACGGAGAGAAGGAAATTTTGGATGAGTTTGAAGTACGCTTCAACCGCTTGATGACCCACTTCACGCGTTTTAATTCCATTGATGACAATGTGATTGAACGTATTGTCCAAACTAACAGTCAGGATGAACAGCGAATGCCTGACCACGATAAAATATTAGTACACGGTATTGGTGGAAAGCTTATCAAAGCCATGACGCCTAACCAACAGAAACTGGTAGATTACGTACAGAAAAACGACATGGTTTTTGCCGTAGGACCTGCAGGAACAGGTAAAACGTATACCGGCGTTGCGTTGGCCGTTAAAGCATTGAAAGAGAAACAGGTGAAACGAATCATATTAACCCGTCCGGCTGTAGAAGCAGGGGAGAACTTAGGTTTCCTTCCGGGTGATATGAAAGAAAAACTGGATCCGTACATGCAACCGTTATACGATGCGTTGCGCGATATGTTGCCGCCGCAAACTCTGGAAGATTACATTTTAAAAGGTATCATCCAGATAGCACCGTTGGCTTTCATGCGCGGACGTACGCTTGACAATGCTTTCGTAATCCTTGATGAAGCTCAGAATACCACGCATTCCCAAATGAAAATGTTTTTAACACGTATGGGTAAAAATGCCAAATTCATCATCACGGGCGATCCGGGGCAGGTGGATTTACCGCGAAGAACCATTTCGGGATTAAAAGAAGCCTTGTTGGTTTTGAAGGATGTAGACGGTATCGGTATCATTTATCTGGACGACAAAGACATCGTGCGTCACCGTTTAGTGAAGAAAATCATCGATGCTTATAAGAGTATTGAAAACCATGATTAAGTAATACCCTGATGGAAATTCTGTAAAAAACAGTGAAAATAGTGTAATCTCTTTTTTGTTAACATGTTAGTACTTTGTAGTGTTAATTAAAAATATGATGTTATGAAAAAGCTGTTTTTATTTATCGGAATCGGGTTATGGTCGATTATGTCGATTAATGCCCAGGAAGTTGAAGATGTAAAGATCACACCTGCTAATTCATGGTTTAAACTTGGTTTGACTGCCGGTGTGCCTATTGGTGATGCAGATGATTTTGCCTCATTCAATACAGGTTTGGATGTTCGTGCACAATATATGATTACGCCAAATGTAGGGCTCGGTCTTGCATCAGGATACAATCATTATTTTGCTAAAGATGATTTTGATGATTTCGGGATGATTCCGTTGGCAGGTTATATCCGCTATTATTTCATGCCAAAAGGATTGTTTTTCGGTTCGGATTTAGGTTATGGTTTCTTGACTAATACTGACAATAACAGTGGCGGTTTATATGTTAACCCGCAAATAGGGTACCACAACCATGATTGGAATGTTTACGGATATTTTCAAAATACGTTTACTGAAAATAATTTCAACCTGCAAAGTGTCGGTTTGGGTGTAACCTATAATATCCGATTTAAATAAGACACATTGGACAGCTATTGTTTAATGTTTTTGGAGCGAAAGGCTTGGGAGTTTTAAGATACGTTATTCCCGTCTTCCGCTCCATTTTTTTATTTACCGATAAGCAAATAAAAAGAATTCTGCTGCAACCGGGGCTATAAAGGGAGGCGTATTGAATTTTTGCAATCTTTTTTGTGAATCGTTGTGAAAGAATTACTTTTGCAACACAAAAAACAACAACACAACACAAAAAACAACAACATAACACAAATGAATACAATCACAACGACCAATTTTAACTTTCCGGGTCAGAAATCCGTTTATCGCGGTAAAGTAAGAGAAGTTTACAACATCAACGACGAGCTTTTGGTAATGGTGGCTACAGACCGTCTTTCCGCGTTCGACGTAGTGATGCCAAAAGGAATCCCTTACAAAGGTCAAATCCTGAACCAGATTGCTACTAAATTCATGCAGTTAACGCAAGACATCGTTCCGAACTGGTTGATCGCGACTCCGGATCCAAACGTTGCTGTTGGTCATTTGTGCGACCCTTTTAAAGTGGAAATGGTAATCCGTGGTTATTTATCCGGACATGCCGCCCGTGAATACGCTGCAGGAAAAAGAATGTTATGCGGTGTAGCCTTGCCGGAAGGATTAAAAGAAAACGATAAATTCCCGACTCCAATCATCACGCCTTCCACAAAAGCGGATAATGGGGAACATGACGAAGACATTTCAAGAGAAGAGATTTTAGCAAAAGGGATTGTTTCCGAAGAAGATTACATCGTTTTGGAACAATATACGAGAGCTTTATTCCAGAGAGGAACTGAAATTGCAGCATCACGCGGATTGATTTTAGTAGATACCAAATACGAATTCGGGAAAACCAAAGACGGCAAAATCGTTTTGATTGATGAAATTCACACACCGGATTCTTCCCGTTACTTTTACGCAGAAGGTTATCAGCAAAGACAGGATAACAACGAAGCGCAAAAACAATTGTCTAAAGAATTCGTGCGCCAGTGGTTAATTGCTAATGGTTTCCAAGGGAAAGATGGACAGCAAATTCCTGAAATGACAGATGAATATATCGCAACGGTTTCTGAAAGATATATCGAATTATTCGAAAATATTTTAGGAGAAGGATTTGTAAAAGCAGATATTTCCAGCATCAACGAACGTATTGAGAAAAACGTTTTAGCTTTTCTGAATAAATAATAAGATAATCCAATCTTAAACTTATACTAACCACGCCCAGCGTGGTTTTTTTGTTCTTTGTGGTGAATTAAAGAAATGTTAAAAACATCGATGAACTACATCGAAAACCAGATTATCAGCATTGTTTTGTTAAAGTTATGTTATAATGGGGTTTTTCAAGTAACGCAAGGGTGTTTTAAGCGTCTATTCACATAAATCATCATCAATCACCCGAGGCGTTGCCGAACTGTTTGGAGCGTAGCGGAAAAAATCATCATCATGAAAAAATCAATCATCTTTTTAGGAATCGCTTCAGTGGCTTTTGCAAATGTCACTTTAGCTATTAACTGTCAACAATCCTCTGTTAAAGAAGAAACCGGTTCGACACAAACAAAACAATCTTTCGAATCTTTAGAAGCAGCCACTAAGGGTAATCGCCTGGCAGTGGTAAGCAAAGACGGAGGAGATCCGCAAATTGGCAATTCTGAAGCCATTTTTTATAAACCCTACCAAAAAACTGTTCAGGAAATTATCGCTGAAGATAATCAGATCATCGAGAATTCCCTTTCAGAACAACCGGCAACTCCATGTGTCGAAAAAACATCAAATGAACCTACTTCCGACGAAAGTCAAGTAATTGAAAGCATCATTGCAATGGAAGCTTGTCCTCTTTATTCCAAAAAAACAATTGAACAAGTAATCTTTGACGACAGTCAGATAATCGAAAACGCTATCGTTAGTAATGTTACCTCCTTGAATTTGGGTAAAAAGAAAAAGGTAAGAAGTTAATCAGTAATCAATAACAAAAATTTAATCAATAATCATTAATCAAAATCATTTATCATGAGAAAAACGATCAGTTTATTAGCTTTAGCTATTGCAGCGAGTACCAATGTTGCTTTGGCTTCGAATGTTGAAAGTGCCACATTAAAAAATGTAGCAATTGTAAAATATGATGTATCTCCGCTTTGCGTTGCCATCAGTAAAGGAGATTTAACTACGGTTAAGAAATTCATTGAATACGGAATGAATATCAACGAAACCAAAAACGGAATGACACCATTAATGTTCGCAGCCCGTTACAACCAACCGGAAATCGCAAAATTACTGATTGAAAAGGGAGCAAAAGTTTGGGAAAAAGATTTAAACGGTTTCACCGCACTTCAGCATGCAGAAGCTGGAAAAGCTGAGAAAGTAATTGAAGTTTTAAAATCTGTTCCCAGAAAATAATTTTATAGAGTAGTTAGTTATAAAAAAAAAAACCACGCGCAAGCGTGGTTTTTGGTTTCAAATTAAGTTGTTTTAGTTGTGGTATTTAGTTGTTGTAAATTTTTTAGTTTATTATAATGGCGTCAAAATAAAATTGTCCCTCCCAGCAATTCGATGATGTATCCCCTAAAGTATCCACTCTGGTTATGTTAACAGTCATTGAGGATTGCGATTTTGCGGCGTAGTTTATAGTAAAGGTGTCCGGATACTCACTGGTGTTATAGGGAGAAAACATAATTCCTGTAGGGGGGAAAGGCAGTTGTGGGGAAAAATCATAGCGTACCTGTAATTTTTCATTATAGGCCGGAGCTAATAATACTGTGTAACCACCTACTACAGCAGTGGAACCTGCAGTTGTCTGTTTTTCTAAAACGGTCCAGGTAATAGTAGTACTTACTCCTTTAATGTTTCGTACAATACTTCCGGTGGCTCCAATCGCATTAAAATTACAAGCCGGAATATCCAAATCCTGAACGGTAACCATATCCGGTATGGAAATATTGCTAGCACTTAATTGCTGCCAGGTTGCATTACCATTGGCATCCGAAACTAAAGCTTTTCCTATTCCCTGGTTTCCGTCTACAATTCTTATTGCCGCTGGTGCTGCTGCTGTAATGCTTGCATTATCAATGTAACCGGCATCTTCTCCGGCTGACACCGAGCTGTCCTTAGAATATTCCCAACGTAATGTTCTTGATCCGGGTGCAAGAAGATAGGTCTGTTGCGTCCATCCCACTGTTCCGGTCCATTGGTTTTGCTGCACACCATCGATATAAAACTTAAGAAAGTCAAAACCGGATTCACTGCTCACTCTGTAATAGAAACTCAGGGTTGCACCACCAGCGGGAACATTAACGGTATGACTCATAAAGGATAACTGACTGTGCGTTATCGTTCCGGATTTTGCAGCGTAAGTTCCTGCGAATTTTTGTGCAGTTTGTGTCGCCCAGTTTGCACTTCCTCCAGCTGTTAGCGGTGCAATTGAATTACTTTCAAAATCCTGGTTCAGTAAACTTGTTGCACTTCCGGCATTTTCAATATGAAGTTTATTCGTAGGGGAGGCGGTACCTACACCTACATTTCCTGTATTGTTGTTGTATATGTCGTTTCCGGTTTTTGTCCAATAATTAGTGCCACTGCCCAGCGGGTTCCATTTTGAGCCATCCCAATAATAAAACCCTATTCCTGTTGCGGCATTTGTGTTGTAAACCAATAAACTAGTTGCCGGAGAGGTTACCGGAGCAGCGGCATTTAAATTAGCAATGGATACACGCGGGATCAGTACTCCTTTGTCTGTTGCGGTAATATCCAATATGGAACTTGCATTAGGCGTGGTAGTATTGATACCCACCTGTGCAAATCCGGTAAATGAAAACATTAATAGTAATAGTAACTTTTTCATTGTTTTTTGTTGTGTTATTGTTAAGCATGACAAAAATTAGAAAAAGTCTATTCGTTAAGAAATAAGTGGGATAAATGAGAAGGATTTTGGGATGAAAATAAACTATCTTTTTGAAATAAAGCTATTTAGCTTATCTGCAACCTCGTCTTTATATGTTTTTGAAATCGGAATCTTACAAGAACCTATTGTTATCAAATTGTTACCGTAACTGGTTACTTTTTTTAGATTGATGATAAAACCTTTATGTGTTTTAATAAAATTTTCCGGTAAGCGGTTTAAAAAATCCGAAATAGTAGACCTGTGACGGTATTTTTTTTCGGGGGTCACAATTAACAGGTAATTTTTCTGGGATTCTACATATTCAATTTCATCAAAATACACCTTTTCAAAAACCTCATTGTGTTTGATAAAAATAAAATCGTCAGTCGCTTTTGCTTTGGCAAGAACATTCTGGTTGAAATTCGAAACGGCTACTTCTATGGCAGAAAACAATTCCGCTTTCTGGAAAGGCTTTATGAGATATCCGTATGGATTGGTGGCGATTGCTTTTTTAATGGTATCATTATCGGAATAAGCAGTAAGGAAAACATGTGGCAGGGAGTAATTCTCCTTAATGTAATCTGCCAGCCAGATTCCGTTTTTTCCGCCCTGAATAGTGATGTCCAATAATGCGAATTCCACGTTTTTTGTCTGTAAAATTTCAATGGCTTCTTCCGAGCTCATGGCAGTGCCCACAACGTCGTATCCCATTTCCGTAAGGTT
The DNA here is from genome assembly GCF_053764385.1 of Flavobacterium pedocola. Lineage (NCBI taxonomy): Bacteria > Pseudomonadati > Bacteroidota > Flavobacteriia > Flavobacteriales > Flavobacteriaceae > Flavobacterium > Flavobacterium pedocola. The sequence goes on from NZ_JBSNCR010000009.1 coordinate 22,441, forward strand.
TACGGTTATGGTTTTCTGTGTAATGTATTCGTCTTCTACAACCAATATTTTTAGCGGACTGCTCATGATCAGTTTCTAGTTTCTTTGAAATTTATTGTAATTATTGTTCCGTTTTTGCTCTCAAAATTAAAATTTCCATCCAGTTGTCGGGTCAATCCTTTGATTAAATCAAAACCTACCGAATGCAATCGGAAAGGACTGAAATCCTCCGGAAGACCTTTTCCGTCATCAGTGACAACCAACTGATAAAAATCTTTTTCCTGAGTCAAATGTATGGTAATTTTTCCTTTTTCCCTATCTGTAAAAGCGTGTTTGAAACAATTTGTTATAATTTCATTAATAATCAAACTCAAAGGAATAGCTGTATTAATACCTAATTCAATATCATTGGCGTTTACTTTGATTTTAATTTTAGTATGATTGTTTCTGTAAGTGGCCTTTATCGCCTGGATCAATTCGCTCAGGTAATTGTGAAAACGGACTTTACTGAAATTTTCAGATTGGTAAAGTGTTTTGTGAATCAGAGCAATGGACTGAATTCGGGCCTGGCCTTCCTTTAAAATAACCTTTGCATTTTCATCTTCTACATTTAAATTCTGAAGCTCAAGAATTCCGGAAATGATCTGGAGATTGTTTTTTACACGATGGTGGATTTCTTTCAGAAGCATTTCTTTTTCTTCCAGAGATTCCCTGATGGTATTGCTTTTTGCTGAGATTTCGGCATTTTTCTGTTCAATTTCCCTGCGTTTCTTTTTGGAATTGTAAAGGTAAAACAATGTGGTTACCAAAATAATTCCGAGGCAAAGTGCTAAAATGGAAAGAATTCTTCGTTGCGTGGCATCGATGTTTGCCTGTTGTTTTTCGATCAGATTGTCTTTTTCTTCCAGTTGGTATAAAATGTCATTACCGGCTAAAAGCAACTTTTGTTTTTGTTTGTTTATGGAATCTACAAGCCTGAAAGCCTTTTGATAATAAGTATAAGCTTCTTCATTTTGATTGAGTTTTTTTAAAAGCTCGGCCTTTGTTCTGTAATAATTAACTTTTGTTTCGGGATAAGTGTCTGAGTTGAAAAGGCGTTCCACTAAAGCAATATTTTCTTCTGCTTTGGTATAATTTCCTAATTTAGCATAGCAATCGGCTATTAAAAGCAAAGTTCCGGATATTCCGTTGGGTTCATCATTATTTTTCAAACCAATACCGGCATCTTCTTCCAATAGAGGAATTGCGGCCTTATAATTGTGTTCATTTATTTTCAAAAGCCCCATGTTACCCTTGATTACACCTTTTAACCGTTGATAGGTTTCAAAATCTACTAACCTGATGGATTTTTCTGCTTTGATCAGCGCTAGGTTGTAATAATGATAAGCGCTGTCTTTCTTGTTGCATACAGAATAATAAAACCCCAAATCGTTATAAGCGGAAGCAACTATCAGTGAATCCCGTTTAGGATTTTTTACCAAATCCTTAATTTCCGATTTTAATTGAATGATGGCCTTATCATAAAGTTGTAACCGTGCGTAAAGATTACTTTTGAAATTGTAACTCCACACCGGAAAATCGGCACCTTTTTTTCGTAAGGCAGCGATATCAGAGTTAATCTTGAAAACATTGGAATATAAGTTGAGATTCAGATAGGATTTCTGAAGACTGACCAGGACATTCATCAGTTCCGTTTGGGAAAGCTGGTATTCTTTATCATTCTGAATTTCCTTTAATATTTCGATCGATTTTAATTCGTCACCTTTAATATTATAGACTTCCGCTAAAGAGAATTTGTAACGAATCTGATTTTTTTTATTTGAGAGTATGTCATCATCAGCAGCAAGTTTAGGGAAATTTTGATAGAAGAAATCCCTGTAAGCTCTCTTTTGATTCAGGTTTAGGTTTTCGTAAAATGTTAGTTTGTCTATACCTTTTCGCGAGTTGTATTCGACTTTTGTTTTATTCCCGCTTTGAGCGTGACCCAAAATCTGGAACAGAAAGATAAAAATGAATATGTACTTGCGATTAAAAACCATTACTATTTTAAAATTTCAATTTTTACATATAATTCACCATGGTTTTTGCTGTCGGTGATTTCCATGAATGCTTTTTTGGATAAATCGATTTCACGCCCGCGACTGAACGGCCCGCGATCGTTTACCTTAACTATAACAGATTTATCATTGGCCAGATTGGTTACACGAATCTTAGTTCCGAATTCGAGTTGACGGTGCGCTGCGGTATAATCGGAATTATCAAATCGTTCGCCGCTGGCTGTTTTTCTGCCGTTGAATTTGTCATGATAATAAGAAGCAACACCTCTGCTTTTATAAAGTTTTCCTTTTTTGGCCGATTCCGAATGGTTAGTTGTTCGGACTTTAGAACCGGACGATCCACAACTGTTGATGCTTAAAACAATAGTCAAGGCGAAAATTGAATAGAGAAGTCTGTTGCGGAATAAAATCATAAACTATGTTTATTTAGCCACGAATACACCAAAAAGAATTGCTTAATTCGTGTATTCGTGGCGTATGGTAAATTATTTGAAATACGAAAAAGTTTCGTTGTTCTCGATTTTCAGCAAACTTTCGTAAATCAGTTTGATTACGTTTTCCACATCTTCTTTATGAACCATTTCCACGGTCGTATGCATATAACGCAGCGGTAAGGAAATCAAAGCCGAAGCCACGCCGCCGTTACTGTAGGCAAAAGCATCCGTATCGGTTCCGGTAACTCTGGAAGTAGCATGACGCTGGAAAGGGATTTTGTTTTCCTCGGCAGTATCCACGATCAGTTCACGAAGCTTGTTTTGTACAGCAGGCGCATATGCGATAACCGGCCCTTTACCCATTTTTAAATCACCTTCGATTTTTTTGTCAATCATTGGGGTAGTGGTATCGTGGCATACATCGGTTACAATAGCAACATTCGGTTTGATGGTTTGGGTAATCATTTCCGCACCACGCAATCCGATTTCTTCCTGAACCGAATTCACGACATACAAGCCAAACGGTAATTTCTTTTTATTCTCCTTTAATAGACGTGCTACTTCGGCAATCATAAAACCACCCATACGGTTATCGATGGCACGGCAAACGAATTTGTCATTGTTCAGAATCAGGAATTCATCCGGGTACGTAATAACGCAGCCAACGTGAACGCCTAATTTTTCAACTTCTTCTTTCTTGGAACAACCGCAGTCGATAAAGATGTTCTCGATTTTGGCAGGTTCTTCTTTTCCGCTTCTTCCTCTGGTATGAATCGCCGGCCATCCGAATACACCTTTAACAATTCCTTTCTTGGTATGGATGTTTACTCTTTTGGAAGGCGCAATCATATGATCGGAACCTCCGTTTCGGATTACATAGATAAGACCGTCATCGGTGATATAATTAACATACCAAGAAATTTCATCGGCATGACCTTCAATGACTACTTTATATTTAGCGTCCGGATTGATAACCCCTACAGCAGTTCCGTAGGTATCGGTAATAAAAGTATCTACGTATGGTTTCAAATACTCCATCCATATTTTCTGGCCACTTTCTTCGTAACCGGTTGGAGATGCGTTATTTAAATATTTCTCAAGAAATGAAATTGAGGATTTGGATAATATAGATTTACTTGCCATAAAATTATTTTTCGCTAAAATAATGATTTGGTATTATAATTGCACTCCATTTTTTGTATAAATTTGACCTAAACACTTTATCAGAATGAGAATATCAGCCTTTTTATTTGCAGCCTTATTTTTCAATGTAACACTCCAGGCACAGGTTGTGGTTAAAGACTCTGTGGAAACACTTAACGATAGCGCAATTGTTTTTAATACCGAAATGGAGGAGATGTTTATCACTAAGGATAAAGCATTGGAAGAAGAAATGCGCAAAATAAAAATTCTTGAGCGTAGAGTGTTGAAGGTGTATCCTTATGCGAAGTTAACGGCCGAGAATCTTGTTATTCTTAATGCTAACATGGCTAAATTAAAAACCGAGCGTGAAAAAAAGAAATATTTTAAAATAGTAGAGAACTATCTTGAAAACGAATTCGGGGAAAGACTTAAGAAATTTTCACGCAAAGACGGTCAGATCTTAATTAAGCTGATCAACCGTCAAACCGGGGAAACGACTTTTAGTCTGGTTAAAAACCTGAAAAGCGGCTGGAAGGCATTCTGGTCGAACAATACCGCAAAACTTTTCGACCTTAATATGAAAGCCGAATACAAGCCGTTTACCGAATTGGAGGACTTTTATATTGAAGGGATTCTTATCAAATCGTTCGGTAGTAACAAACTTCAGAAACAGGATCCGGCAAAACCAATCGATTTAGCAGAACTTTCTGCAACCTGGAAAGAGCGCGTGAATGTTGCACGTCAGCAAAAACAGGAGCGTTTGGCCAAGGAGAAAGCCCAAAAGCAATAGATTTAGTGTTGGAAGCGAGACTTCCGGCATTTTTTGATACGCCATACCCGCTCTTCGCGCTATCTCGTCCCAAAAGACGAGACTGCTACGATCGGGGCTAGGGAGAATGCTTTTAGGTGTA